>JAEPLS010000001.1:0-600000 GCA_017644325.1 Prochlorococcus marinus CUG1438
CATCAATTAAAGTTATTTGTTCTTGATTTTCTTCTTCATGACTTTCATCAATTAAAGTTATTTGTTCTTGATTTTCTTCTTCATGATTTTCATCAATTAAAGTTATTTGTTCTTGATTTTCTTCTTCATGATTTTCCCTTTGTGCTGGGCTATGGATTAATAAATCATTTAAAGAATCAATACCAAATCTATGCACCCACTTAAGAACAATATTTTCTTTAAGCAAAATATTATTTTCTGAGGAGGCTTTTTTAAAAACTTCTATTAGATGATTTTTTAAGAGCATAAATTTATTAATTTAACTTTCTATTTAACAGAGGCCTTATGATAATCAAGGAAAAAACTGTTAAAGAAAATAAAATTGATATACAACTCTTACAAGTTAAATCACCATATGGGGCATGTAAAGCCACTAATTCTAAATTCATAGTTTGTGTATAAGCAGTCCTAATAGGTTCAATCGCAAAAGTTAATGGATTTAATGAAGCTAACCATCCAAGCCAATTTGGCATGAAAGAGATTGGAGCTAAGGCGGTGCTTGCAAAAAGAAGAGGTAAATTTATCACAAATATAAGAGCGATTAATTCAATATGTCCGGGCAAAACAAACGCTAAACATAAACTTATTGATGTCACAAAAAGAACTAATAGAATTAGTGTTGTAAACACAATTCCTAAACCATATAAGTTGGGCCATCCATATCCCAAAGTGTATGAAACAACCATTATGACAATACTCTGAACAAAGCTCAGGATTGTTATGTAAAAAAAAGAAGATAAAACTATAGATAATCTACTGGTTAAAGGAGCCACAAGTAATCTATTAAGGAATCCAAACTCTCTATCAAACATTAAAGGAAGACCAGAATTTAGGGCTCCGCTAAAAGCAGTAAAAACAATAAGCCCTGCTCCTAAAAAATTCCCATAAGAATCAACTCCTGGTAAAAAACCTTCAGGAGCTTTAGAGAATAATGCCCCAAATAAAAAAAGCCAAATTATAGGTTGTAAGATTCCAGCTAAAAGAGTTGATGGTCTTCTTTTTAATTGAATAAATAATCTCTTTGTTAAGGCAAATGTTTCTTGATATAAAAAAAATAAATTATATTTTTGTAATTCCATAATTAGCAGTAATTAATTCTCATTATAGTTAGTTAACCAAAATTTTTTTTATCGCATTGATTGCTTTGATTCTTTTTTAAGGTCTCTTTTCCCTGCCATAGAAATTTCGGCATCCAATAATGTTTTCCCCGTTGCCTGAAGATATACATCATCTAAGCTGGGCTGACTTTGGGTAAGAGAAAAAATTTCAAACTTTGAAAAGGCCAATTCCACTTTGAGCTTCGTAAGTAAATCTTTTTCCTTATCTGCTACAAAATTTATCGAGAAACCTTGAGCTTCATTTATGATAATCTGACTAATTCCATCTATTGAAGATAAAATTTGGCATATATTTTTTGCTTCTTCCTGATTACTAAATTCTCTTACTTTCAAAGTTACTCTATCTCCTCCTAATTTATTTTTCAGTTCCGTAGGAGCCCCTTGTGCTATAACTCTTCCATCATCAATTATCACTAATTTATCTGCCAATTTATCTATTTCATCAAGATAGTGACTGCTCAAAATAATAGTCATTCCATTATTTCTCAAATCTTTCAAAAGTTGCCATATGATATTTCTACTTTCAATATCTAAACCAACTGTAGGTTCATCCAATATTAATACTTGGGGTAAATGTAATAATCCAGCTGCAAGATCTATTCTTCTTTTCATTCCCCCTGAATAATTTCCGCACTTACGATCAATCCAATCATTCATTTCTAATTGATCTATTAATTTATTTATTCTTTCAAATTTTTTGTTTTTGTTGATGTGATATAGATCTGCTTGAAAATCCAAAAGCTCTCTTCCAGTTAATATTTTATCAAGTGCAATGTCCTGGGCAACATAACCAATTAATTCTCTAATTTTCCTTGAATTTTTTATCAGATTAATATTATTTATTAAAACTTCTCCACTATCAGGCTCTATTAAAGTAGCGAGTATTTTTATAAGTGTTGATTTGCCAGCACCATTTGGACCTAGTATTCCGAATAATGTTCCAGCTTCAATTTCCATTGATAAATTTTTTAAAGCCTTGATTTCTGAATAAGATTTTGAGAGCCCTTTAACTTTTATATAATTCATCAAACTTACTATTTCTTATAAAACATTTTACATCTAATTTAATTACTAAGCAGGGATACTATAGATAAAAATATTTGCATAGATTGCTGCTCAAATTCTACGGATAGTTGGGTTCTGGAAATTAATAACAAAAGACAAATACCAAACATATAGAGAATAGACCACCTAAAAAGAGACTTTGCTCTTGAAAGATCATCAGGAGATTTCTTTAATTCATTTATTAATTGCAAAAGTCTTCCATTAAATGGCAATAACATAATTCCGTATAAGAGACCCCCTTCAGGTAAAGCGAAGATTCCCATAATACTCATCAAAACTGTTGCCCATCCGTAACGAGAAATCGCTTTAGCAGTAAAAACAGATCCCTTAACAGAAGGAAGCATAGGAATACCAACAGATGCGTAATCGTCCTTCAATAAAATTGCAAGTGCCCAAAAATGAGCTGGAGTCCATAACATTACTAAACCAAACAACCACCAACCACTTAGGCCTACATGCCCTGTGGCAGCAGATGCACCAACTAAAGGTGGTATCGCGCCAGCAACTCCTCCGAAAACAATATTTTTGGTTGTACGAGGTTTCAAAATAACTGTATATAAAATTACATAGCTAAATAGACCTAGAAGAGTTAATCCAGCAGCCAAATAATTTACACCACTTACTAAAAGCATCGAAGCTGCCAAAGTACATGATACGGCGGCTAAAAATACAGTCTCAGATGACAATTTTCCTGCTGGCAAGGCTCTTTTGCTAGTTCTTGTCATCCTTTTATCTAATTCCATTTCCCACAAGCAATTAAGAGCTCCTGCTGCTGCTGCTGCCAAAGCGCCGCCTCCTAAAGTGCAGATAAGCTTCGGTGAAGACAAAGGCCATTCCTCTGTTAAAGCCATTCCTCCTAAAGTTGTTGCCAGTAAAAGTGGGATTAATCTAGGTTTTGCTACTTCAAGCCAAGGTGGCAAAGTTAATCTTTTTCTTGAAGGTACAACTTCATCCCTAATTGAAGATTTATATTTCAAGTTTTCTAAGTTACTACTGTTCATGAATTGACACCAACCATTTGAGAATTTAGGGAGTGGTTTAGACCTTTTTTGGTAAAAGGATTTCTAAAAATTAATGTTGTTAATATCGCAATAAATAAAGAGGCATTAAGTTGATGACCGATAATAAAAATAGGTTCATTTAAGTTTGTTTTAAGACTTAAAACACCCAAAGCAATTTGGAAAAACAAGAGAAAAATAAGTGCTGAGAGATATTTCCAATTTTCATTAAGTAAATTTCTCTTATAAATTGCAGTAGCAATAATTAATAGAATTGAAAAAGCAATTGGAAAAGCAAATAATTTATGAGTATTTAGAATTAGACATTGTTTATTAAAAGATAAGCAAATATGTGCTGACCAAGTAGATGAAAGCCTTACACCAATAAAAGATTGAATCAGGGTAAGTAAAAGAGGAACAAACAATAATAATCTCCACCAAATTAATGGCTCTTCTATGTCGTCATTTTCTAAATTTTGATTTATTGAAATTGTTGTGATGAGAAGTAGAAAAGCTATTAAAAGATGGCCAGTGACAGTATATGAATCAAGCAGGTTTATTACTGTTAAAGCTCCAAAAGATCCTTGGACAATAACGAGAAAAAGTAATAATGAATAAGTTTTAGGTAACCAATTTGGAATTTCATTTTTCCATATTATTGAAAGGGTAAATTTAAAAAGAATTAATATACCAACCAGAAAAGCATCTAGACGATGAAACCACTCTAGAAATACTCTTAAGTTCATATGATTAAAAGGCAAAAAAGATCCATAACACAATGGCCAGTCTGGGCAGGCAAGTCCCGCCTCCATTACTCTGGTAGCACCTCCAATTACGATTAGTGCGATGAGTGCGAGTACACTATGACTTCCCAACCTTTTAAAAATTGTCAGATATTTTGATTTATATAATTGGTTATTAATCAAATGGATAAAACCTATTATTTTGCATAATAAATTAGATTCAAAAACCAAACATTAATTAAAAATTAATATCTTTAATTTAAAAAATAATTGACTAATTTAATCTTTTTTCCCTGACAATTAACTCTAAAAAGTTATTAATAATACGCCTTTTATTTCATAAATCTTAAGAAGTTGTGAATTTAAATGTTTTTCTTTTAACAAAGGATGCAGGATTAAAAAAATTGAATATCTTGAGGATATAAATACAAATTTTAAGGAATCAATTGTTAAATAAAAACATTTATTTAATACTAATTATTTCTCTCGTTTTTGCTATATCTTTTTGGATTGGTTTTAATGTAAATTTGCTCCCAGCGGAAGCAAGTATTAATGCACCAATTTACGATGAACTTTTTAAAATTCTTTTCATTATTGGATTAATTATTTTTATAGGAATGACAATAGCAGTTATTTATAGCTTATTTAAATTTAGGAAAAGAAATGATCAGATAGGCGATGGTATAGCTTTAGAGGGAAATTTAAGCTTAGAAATTGTGTGGACAATTATCCCTTCAATAATTGTTTTATTAATAGGTCTATATAGCTACAACATCTACGATCGAATGGGAGGGATGAAAGAACTAAATCATAACCATGAAATGATGAGTTCTAATACTGAAAAAATATGGGCTGGAATAAGTCAAACTTCTGATAATGAAATAGCTATAAATAATTTATCAATTGAAGTTTCGGCTATGCAATTTGCATTTCTATTCAATTATCCCAAGGGCAATTTCATATCAGGAGAACTACACGTTCCTGTTGATCAAAAAGTATCAATGAAAATGGAATCCAAAGATGTAATTCATGCTTTTTGGGTACCAGAGTTCAGAATTAAGCAGGATATTATTCCTGGACAACCAACTATCCTAAATTTCACTCCTACAAAAGTAGGAAAATATCCGATAATTTGTGCAGAATTATGTGGCCCATATCATGGAGGAATGAGAGCCTCGATAGTTGTTGAAGAAGAATCTGATTACAACGAATGGTTTAACAAAAATAAAAAACCCGAGGTAAATTTATGACAATATCAATTGATCCACAAAAAACTAATAATGAAAGTCTTCAACCCAAAGGCTGGCTTAGATACTTTAGTTTTAGCCTTGATCATAAAGTAATTGGGATTCAATACTTGGTTTGCGGTTTTCTCTTCTATTTAATAGGAGGAACTTTAGCGAGCGCTATAAGAATTGAACTGGCCAGCCCAATGTCTGATTTTATGCCAAGGGATGTTTATAACCAAGTTTTAACTTTACACGGAACAATAATGATATTCCTTTGGATAGTTCCTGTAGTTAACGGTGCTTTTGGAAATTATTTAATTCCATTTTATGTAGGTGCGAGAGATATGGCATTCCCAAGATTAAATGCAGTAGCTTTTTGGTTAATTCCTCCTTCAGGTTTGATGCTGGTAGCTAGCTATTTTGTTGATGGTGCTGCTCAAGCTGGATGGACTGCTTATCCACCTTTGAGCATAACTACTCCTCAATCGGGACAAATTATTTGGATTCTGAGTGTTCTATTACTTGGAGGCAGTTCTATATTTGGTGGAATCAACTTTATAGCGACCATTATCAAATTAAGAAGGCCAGGATTAAAACTTATGCAATTGCCAATGTATTGTTGGGCAATGCTTGGAACAAGTCTATTAGTTGTTTTGTCAACTCCTGTATTAGCTGGCACTTTAATTCTACTTAGCTTCGACATTATTGCTAATACAGGGTTTTTCAATCCTGTCTTGGGTGGCAATGTCGTAGTTTATCAGCATTTATTTTGGTTTTATTCTCATCCAGCTGTATACATTATGGTCCTTCCTGCCTTTGGTTTAGTTAGTGAAATACTTCCTGTACATGCTAGAAAACCACTTTTTGGATATACAACAATGGTTTTTTCAATAATGGGGATAGTAGTTTTAGGTTTAGTTGTTTGGGCTCATCACATGTTTACGAGTGGAACGCCCCCTTGGATGAGATTGTTCTTTACTATTGCCACGGCATTCATTGCTGTTCCAACTGGTATAAAATTTTTCAATTGGGTTGCAACATTATGGGGAGGTAAAATTTCCATCAATAGTGCAATGTTATTCTCTTGCGGATTTATTATAAATTTTGTTTTTGGAGGTATCACAGGAGTTGCTTTGGCACAGGTACCTTTCGATATTCACGTACATGATACCTATTTCGTTGTAGCCCATTTTCATTACATAGTTTATGGAGGGACTGTTTTTATTATTTTCTCTTCAATTTATCATTGGTTCCCAAAAGTAACTGGGAAAATGCTCAATGAAAAATTAGGGATTTTACATTTTATCATTACCTTTATTGGATTTAACTTGTGCTTTGCTCCTCAACATTGGCTTGGTTTAAATGGAATGCCAAGAAGAGTTGCAGAATATGATCCTCAATTCCAGTTCGTTAATCAAATTAGTAGCCTTGGGGCTCTTTTAATGGCTATAAGCACAATTCCTTTTTTAATTAATGTTTTCCTTAGTTTTAGAAATGGAAAAGATGCTGGAGATAACCCTTGGAATGCTCTTACACCTGAATGGTTAACATCTTCTCCACCTCCAGTTGAAAATTGGGAAGGAGAAGCACCATTAGTTGAAGAACCTTATGGTTATGGTAAAGAAATTTCTGAACAAAAATAAAAACATATGACAACTCTAGATAGCTCAAAAGAAATTCAAAAAAATAATTCTGAAGTCAATGAAACACATGCAGACTTCAGAATGTTTGGTCTTATAACATTCCTAATTGCGGACGGAATGACTTTTGCAGGATTCTTTGCTGCTTATCTAACTTATAAAGCAGTAAATCCATTACCTGATGGTGCTATTTATGAATTAGAACTTCCAATACCTACACTCAATACAATTTTATTACTTGTTAGTAGTGCAACTTTCCATAAAGCAGGTAAAGCACTTTTAAAAGATAAAAACTCTGATTCCCAAAAATGGTTGTTTTTTACTGCTTTTCTTGGAATTATATTTTTAATATGTCAATTATTTGAATATTTTCATTTACCCTTTGGATTAACCGATAATTTATTTGCAAGTACTTTTTATGCTCTTACTGGTTTTCATGGATTACATGTCACTTTGGGCACTTTAATGATTTTAATTATTGCTTGGCAATCGAGAATCAATGGTGGAAGATTAACTAGTCAAAATATGTTCCCATTGGAAGCTGTTGAGTTGTACTGGCATTTTGTAGATGGAATATGGGTTATTTTATTTATTATTTTGTATCTTTTATAAAAACTTAATTTAAAAAAAATAAATATATCTTTTATTAATTTATATTGCCACAGTTCTCCTTTTTAGTAAGAATATATAGTTAGAAATTTATCAGATAATGCTTGAAGGAAAAGAACTTCTTGAAAAAGCAAAATTATTAAGTAAAAAATCAGAAGATGAGATAGCAAAAGGTTGTGGGTACGTAGGTCCTAGCGGAAGAATCTTAAGAAAAAGTTTTTATAAAGCGCTTATCGAAGCTAAGGGTTACAAAATAGGAAATGGTCGTCAGGGGAAAAACGCTAATAGAGCTTCAAGAGGCAGACAGACAGAATTCAAAACTAAAGTTCATGGCAATGGGAACCTATTAATTGGTCATGCCTACACCAAAAAATTAGGTCTAGAACCTGGTCAGGAATTTAAAATTGATCTTAAAAAAGATTCAAAAACAATTTATTTAATTCCATTAAATTAAAAATATATTTTACCAACCGTTTTCTTTAAGCCATTCCGAAGAAATATTATTTGAAGACAAATCTTGATTACTATTTTTATTAAATAAAAGTAATTTCTCTACATATTTAATTAGTGCATCTGCTTCAAGGTTTACGCTGTCGCCGAGATTCAATTTATTCAGATTTGTGTTATGCCAAGTATGAGGAATTATCGCAATAGTAAATATTTCCCCTTCCTGTTCATATTTTGCAATTGTAAGACTTATACCATTTACACAAATACTACCTTTGTTAACTACATATTTCGAAAAAATGCTATTTTCCCACTTTATAGATAAAAGCCAGGATTTCTCTAATTTTTCTATATTCTCAACTGTTCCAAGGCCATCAACATGTCCACTGACTATATGCCCTCCTAGACGGTCAGAGACTCTAAGAGCAGGCTCCAAATTAACAATCTGATTTAGGTTCGACTTTACTCCTAAAGTTGTTTTTTTTAATGTCTCCTCACTAACATCAACAGTAAATTTATTTTGAAAAATCTCTTTAACTGTCAAGCAAATTCCATCAACAGCAATGCTGTCACCAATTGCCATATCAAATAAATTATCTAGAATTTCAATTTCTAAAATATTTTTTTCTTGTCTTAGTTTTCCAACTGATTGAATTATTCCTGTAAACATAGTTTAAAAAAAATATTTTTGCAAAATTTTGTATTTACTTTAATTTACTTTAAATCATTTTCAACTATAAATAAATTAAAGAGTAAATAAAAAGAAATTGATCATATTTAGATGATTATTAATTCACAAAAAAGATCATTTGGTAGAGGGGCGAAAGTGAGCTTATTCACTTTGGGGACAATGCGAGCAACTGAAAGTCTCGAAAAAATGTATAGCATAATAAAAAGTGCATATTATGTAGGAATTAACCACATAGAAACAGCTCCCTCTTATGGTGATGCTGAATCACTTATTGGAAATTCAATAAAAAAATTAGCAATAGAAGAGAATATAAAAGAAAATAATTGGGTGATTACTTCCAAAGTTTTACCAAAGGGTGATTTTGACTTTTTAAAAAATAATTTCAAAAAATCTCTTAAAAATTTAAATCGCGAGAGAATTAATAATCTTGCAATTCACGGACTCAACTTAAAACAACATCTAGATTGGGTTCTTTCTGGAGAGGGTAAGAAATTCATTTCTTGGATACTTGAGAAGGAACTAGTTGATCAAGTCGGTTTTAGTTCTCACGGAAGTTATTCACTAATTAAAGATGCAATTAACTGTGAAGTTTTTACTTTTTGTAGTCTTCATTTACATTATTTAGATCAATCTAAGATTGCTTTAGCAGAGGAAGCTATAAAAAAAGGTATGGGCGTTTTAGCAATATCACCTGCAGATAAAGGCGGTAGATTGTATTCTCCAAGCGATATTTTGATAGAGGCCTCTAAGCCTTTTCATCCATTAGAATTAGCTTATCGATTTCTGCTGGCTAAAGGCATTACAACTTTGTCGTTGGGTGCGACAAACAAAAAAGATTTTGAATTTGCGCATAAACTTAGAAACTCCTTAGAGAAGCTTACAAAACTTGAAAAAAGCGCCCTTAATAAAATTGAGGAAGTTTCTAATAAAAGATTAAACTCAACCAAATGTGAACAATGTAGATCTTGTCTTCCATGTCCAAATGAAGTGCCTATTCCAGAAATACTTCGTTTAAGAAATATATCTCTTGGTTATGGGCAATTAGAATTTGCAAAAGAAAGATACAATTTAATAGGAAAAGCTGGCCACTGGTGGGAAGAAAAAAATTCCTCATATTGTAAAGAATGCAATGAATGTGTTCCTAGATGTCCTAGTAAATTAGATATACCAAATTTATTAAAGGAAACTCATAACTTATTAATTGAAAATCCTACAAAAAGATTATGGGGATAAGGACTCATTCCAGATATTTTTAAGATTAATTTTTTGTTTATTTGTTAAGACAGGGAAAGACCAACTATTTTCCCAACATTTCTCAGAAGGTCCTGAGGTGGGAAGCATTTCAGTTTTATATTTACTTTGCAAATAATCACTATTGAATGGAAGATACCAACCCTGGCTTACTAATTTATCTACTATTGATTTATTTTCTAAAGATTTAATCCATTTCATTAATATTGCATTATTTAGATTTGATCGACTAAGAAGAAAATGCCACATCAAAGGTACGCCTTGGCTCGGGAAAACTAAAGAAAGCCTTGGATCTATTTTTAAATATTTTGAACAGAGACTATAAGGAACTATTGCTACACAAGCATCAGAATTAATCAACCAATTGAGTATATTTTTATCATCAAATAACATTGCTTGGCTTTTGAGTTTTTTTAAAGAATTCGATGAATTAATTTTTTTAGCAATTGACAATAATATTCTAGGACTTTGTGGAAAAATAACTTTTCCCGTTAATTTTTTAGAAAGGAGGAAATCCCAAGAAGTTCTAGCTAAATTTACTAATTCTTTATTATTTTTAATAATAATTGTGTAAGGTACAACTCCAATAGGAAATAATTTACTCCTTTGATTTTCATTAAAACTTTCTAAAAAATCTATCGATCTCTTATCTAAATTTTCGGTCAAAGGGAATTGATTGATTTTTTCGAATTCAGCAAAATTTATATTACTAATCCAGCCATCATTTATTAATGTAAAATCAGAATTTAAAATTGTGTTCCTATTTTTTTGTGGCTGGATACTTTCAAAATTAATTTTTTCCTGCTTCCAATCTTTTGGAATCGATTCTTTAAAAGATTGTGGATAAAAAGAACTTTGTAGTGCTATCTTTACTTTTTTTTGAAGATTACTGCAAGAGCTCAAGAGAAATAGTAGCGAAAGTTTTCCGCAATTTAAAAATTCTCGTCTCGTCGCAAATTTTGAAACCATTCAGTAATCCTTCTATAAAGAAATTTGACCTAGTCCCTTCATCATTTCCAGATTTTGTTGACACAATGAAACTATTGCGTCATTTTTGAATCCATTTAAGAAAGCAAGTAATGATATTCCACCAGCACCTACTCCTTCTTTAACATGACCCACTTCATAATCCTTTAATTCTTTGAAGATTGACGATTTAAAATTTAAAGGGCTTGCTAAACCTAATAAATTGACATCATATTTCGCATTTATTAAATTCAATAAATCATTTAGAGAGTTATCTTTCATAAGCCAGCCAGTTGTTGCAACAAAAACATCCTCAATAAAATCATCTTTATTCTTTGGATCTAAGAATTCTAATACAAGCAAAATGATAGCTATCATTTGACTTCCACCAGACAATATAACAGTTTGGTTCGCCAACCTAGCCCCAGTTAATAAACCCATTGAGAAAGCTTGGAAAGGATCACCAACTGCAGCGACAACATCAAAAGAGTCAAAATCAGCATTAAGATTTGCATTTAAAAGTCCTTTTTGAACTACTTTTCTTCTGAGATCTCTTGGAGCTTTAAATAAACTACTCCCTACTAAATTAGACACCCGCAACCCAAAAGCTTCCATTACAGCCTGAGCAGTTGTGGTTCCTCCAGGAACAGATTCAGAAATTAAGATAGGTTGTTCTGAGGATTTCCCTATCGCAAGACCTCTTTGATAAAGATTTATAACCCTCTCTTTTGACATCGATTTACCAGTAGTAAGACAATTTGATGGCCCCAAATCACTATCTTCTACTTCTAAATGATTAAAGTAAGGTTTTACCCCTATTCCTAAAGGAACAATTATTGGATAAACATTTATAAGCTTTGAACAAACATGACTTATTAGGGCTGGAGTTACTCCTGCATTAAGTAGAGGCAATTTATACTTATGATCTTTTGAAGCACCCTTAAGCAAAAATTCGGCATCAGCTAGTGCAGTTAATCTCCTTGACTTTGGATTAATACCTGCTGCAGAAATTCCTGGAATTTGGGATGTATTAGTGCCCGCAATTACTAGAAATATTTTTAAATTATTTATATTCTTTTTGAGTATATTTATCGCATTAATTCTCTTTTTTTTATTGGATTTACTTCCAAAAAAATTTATCTGTAATTCTGTAATACTCATCCTTATTTTTTTTCAATTATTAAAATCTACTAAGACATTTATTAATCTTGGAGGATCTGGGATAGTTAATTTAAATCTTGGGAAAAGAGAATAGGCAACTACATGTACCGTTAAAACATAAACTATTTCTTGAAAAATTATTAATAAAATTGCACCAAATTGAATACTTAAAATTGATGGAGAAAAAGGTAAATTTAATAATCCAATGAACTTTTCAATTAGACCATAACTTGCTCTAGTAATTAAGACCCAAAGATTATCCCCAACTAGAATTGATAATGCTATTACTCGTAGAAAGAAGCCGAGGGTTCCAATAATGACTCCAATGGTAAAACTTAGTTTCCAACTCTTTTCTTTAAACCAACACCAGCCCAGCCAGAAAGCCAAAATCCCATAAGGAAATAAAAATAAAGTTCCTCTAACAGGACCCATAATTATGAATAAAAGTAGAAATTGTATTAGGATTCCTTCCAATGCAGTTTTAGTTCCTCTTCTCATCTGCAATAGGATAATTGGAAGGGGTAAAATCAACCTCAATAAAGCCCCTCCAACTGGCAGATAATATAGTGCTACCCATAATAAAGACGAAAGAGATGCTAAATATGATGTCTCGACAATATTTAATGCTTCATTTTTAGTTGTTATTTTCATTTTTTTATTTAATATTTTTAATTAATTTTTATTCATACTTTTATTTTCTGAATTTAAAATTCGTTCAATCTTTTCTATTTCAAAATTTACCTCAGAATTGCTTAATATGGTACTTAACTCTTTAGTTGGATCTTTAGGATCTACATCTTTCAAGATAAATATTATTTTGTAAGATTGAAGCTCAATTTTCTTTTTTTTTGAAGAATTCTTAATTTTTTTATTTCTTTGCATTTTTATTTTTTCAGAATTTATATCTTTTTTATTTTCTAAAACATTTTTTTTGTTTTCTACTTTTTTTATTCTTTTATTTTTTATAACATTAATTTCTTTGCTTTCTTTTTCTAAATTTATATCTTTTTTATTTTCTAGAACATTTTTTTTGTTTTCTACTTTTTTTATTCTTTTATTTTTTATAACATTAATTTCTTTGCTTTCTTTTTCTAAATTTATATCTTTTTTATTTTCTAGATTATTTTCTAAATTTTCATCTTGGCTTGTTTTTTCTAAATCATAAAAACTACTTTCGAGAAAATTACCAATCCTACCCCCAGAGCATGATTGCAATAAAATTAAAAAAATTAATAAAAAAAATTCTTTTTTTTTTAAAATCATATTTTTCCTAACTTTTCTTTTTACTTTTAGTTTTTTTAACACTTATTTTTGTTTTTTTTGAAATAGATCCTTTTTTATCTTTTAGTTTTTCTTCTAGAAGAGATACAGCATCATCAATGGTGAATTTCTCTAAGTCAGTATCTTTGGCAATGGAAACATTAGTTTTACCACATTTTAAATAGACCCCATATCTTCCATTTAATACTTGAATTTTCTCTTTAAATTCTTTCGGTTTTCCAAAATCTTTAAGGACCTCTTGACCACCTCTACCCATTTTTGGCATCGCAAGAATTTCTAATGCTCGTTTTATATCAACTTTAAAAACGTCATCCTCTTTCTTCAAAGATCTGTTTTCAGATTCATTTTCATTTTTAATCCATTTAATGTAAGGGCCAAATCTTCCTCTATCCGCCTCAACAAGACCCCCTTCAGGATGAACTCCTAACAATCTAGGCAGACTTAAAAGTGTTAGAGCTTCATCTAGAGTTAGATCATCAGTTTTCAACTCTTTAGGTAATGAAGCTCTTCTTGGTTTGGCTTTATCTTGATCATTATTTCCCAATTGTACATAAGGGCCGTAAGGACCAAATCTTAAAAAGACTTGCTCTCCAGTTTTTGGATCAGTTCCAAGCTCTGATGGTCCACTTAAAATTTGATCAACTTTCTTTATGTCTAAGTCTCCAGGAGTTATATCCATTGGAAGATTACCTTTCGCCTGAATTTCATTGCCAGATTCATCAATTTTTGTGCCCTCTAGCCAAGGTCCGTTAGAGCCTATTCTGACTACGCAAGGAAGGTCTTCGAAATCAACTTGTCTATAAGCTTTACCATCAATATCACCCTCTGTTTTCTGAACCTTAACCTCCAGACCATTTTTACCTTTGTAGAAAGTCTCGAGATATGGAAGCCACTCAAGATTACCTGAAGATATTTCATCCAATGAAGATTCCATTTTTGCAGTAAAAGTAGTATCAACTAGATCAGGAAAATGTTCTTCTAATAGAGAGGTAACAGCAAACGCTGTAAACGTTGGAGCCAAAGTATTGGACGATATATTCGCATAACCTCTATCAACAATTGTCCCAATAATGCTCGCATAGGTAGAAGGTCTTCCAATCCCTTCTTTTTCAAGAACTTTAACTAATGCAGCCTCTGTATATCTTGCAGGTGGCTTGGTCTCATGAAAAGTAGATTCCTTATTAAGGACTTCAAGACATATTCCAGTTGTTAAGTTTGGGAGAATAATTTCTTGTTGTTCAAGAGATGAACTTGGCTCATCACTTCCCTCGACATAGGCCCTAAAAAATCCAGGGAAATCAATACTTTTCCCACTAGATTTAAATAATCCATCTCCCACACTGATTTCAGCATTAATCATCGTTAACCTAGCTTCCGCCATTTGACTTGCTACAGTTCTTTTCCAAATTAAATCGTAAAGAGATAAGTCTCTACCAGTTAGGTTAGTTTCCTTTGGAGTTTTAAATACCTCGCCTGCTGGTCTAATAGCTTCGTGTGCTTCTTGAGCATTCCTTGCAGTTGAATCAAATTGTCTTGGTGAGTTGGATAAATATTCTTTTCCATACATAGAACTGACGCATTCTCTAGCAGCTCTTGTGGCTTGTTCCGAAAGATGAACTGAATCAGTTCTCATATATGTTATGAAGCCCCTCTCATAAAGACCTTGCGCACATCTCATAGTTTCTCTTGCAGACAAACGAAGCTTTCTGTTTGCTTCTTGCTGCAATGTACTAGTTGTAAATGGAGGAACTGGCTTACGAGTAGATGGTTTTTTTTCGATTTTTGAGACTAACCAATCTTCAGAAGAAAAAGTATTCAATAAATCATTTACTTTTTCTTCTCCAATTATTAAAGATTTATTTCCTTGTTTTAGTTTGCCGGTCTGTTCATCAAAATCTGAACCATTAGAAATTCTTTGACCATTCAAGCTAAATAATTTAGTTTCGAAAGTCATATTATCCTTAACTAGGGAAGCTTTAATCCCCCAGTAACTAGCTTTTTTAAACGATCTTCTTTCCCTCTCTCTTCTAACAAGAAGCCTCACAGAAACTGATTGAACACGACCAGCAGATAATCGGGGGGCTACCTTCTTCCAAAGTAATGGAGATAATTCATATCCAAAAAGCCTGTCTAAGATTCTTCTTGTTTCTTGAGCTTGAACAAGTTCCATATCAATTTCTCTTGTTTGATCTAAAGCTTTGTTGATTGCTTTTTTTGTAATTTCATGAAAAACCATTCTCTTAGTTGGTATTTTAGGCTTAAGTAATTGCAGAAGATGCCAGCTAATACTCTCCCCCTCTCTATCTTCATCAGTTGCTAGTAATAGTTGGGTCGCATTTTTTAATGCATCTTTCAGCTCTTTAACAACCTTTTTTTTATCTTTCGGAACTATGTAGAGTGGTTCAAAATCTTCCGTCGTATTAACCCCTATCCTTGACCATTTTTCCTTTTTAACTGCAGCAGGAATTTCGGCAGCTCCTTTTGGAAGATCTCTTACGTGACCCATAGAAGCAAGAACTTCATAATTAGAAGGCAAATACTTTCTTATAGTTTTTGCTTTTGTGGGACTTTCAACAATAACGAGTGTGTGATCCAAGGTTTATTTCAAAAATTGGTGTTTTTATTCAGTGAGGGCATATTATGATTAATTGAAGCTTTTTCAAGTATTTCTTCTGAAAATTTCAAAAATCATACCCACAAATTATAATCAAGTTAAGATTAACTCTTAGACCCTTACAATCAAACATCTAATTTAATCCAATTTAATAAAGTGCCCAACGAAATCTTTACAATTAACTTAAATGCTCAAGCCATTATTCCAGAGGCTTTTATTTTACTAGGTATTGTTGGGACACTTCTTGTAGATTTAGCAGGAGAAAAAACTGCCTCAAAATGGGCACCAATAATTTGCTATTTGTCAATTGGGAGCTCTCTTTTAAGTTTGGCCTTGCAATGGAGTAATCCAGTAGAAAGTGCATTTCTTGGATCCTTTGATTCAGACAATTTAGCAATCGCATTTAGAGCAATAATATCTTTATCAACTTTAATTTCTTTACTTATAAGTTGGCGTTATACGGAAAAAAGTGGTAGCCCTATTGGAGAATTCGCGGCGATAGTTCTCTCGGCCACGCTTGGAGCAATGCTTTTGTGTGGATCTACTGACCTTATTAGTGTATTCATATCTCTTGAAACTTTATCAGTGGCGAGCTATTTACTCTCTGGTTACCTAAAGAGAGATCCGCGAAGTTCAGAAGCAGCCTTAAAATATTTGCTTGTTGGGTCAGCCGCTGCAGCGGTGTATTTGTATGGCTCCTCTTTTCTTTATGGATTAAGTGGTTCAACAAACTTATCAATAATTGGTGCAGAGATTATCAATAAACCCTCATTCATTACTTCGCTTGCTCTAGTATTTGTCTTATCAACTGTTGCTTTTAAAATTGCAGCAGTTCCGTTCCATCAATGGACTCCTGATGTGTATGAGGGATCCCCTACACCTGTAGTGGCATTTTTATCTGTTGGATCAAAAACAGCAGGATTTGCGTTCGCAATAAGAATATTAAGCACTACTTTCTCTTCTTTTGATGAAGAGTGGAAACTCTTATTTACCATATTGGCCATATTGAGCATGGCCCTTGGAAATATTGTAGCCCTTGCTCAAACCTCAATGAAAAGGATGTTAGCTTACAGCTCTATTGGACAAGCTGGATTTGTAATGATTGGAATAGTCTCTGGGACTCAAGATGGATTATCGGCGGCTGTTTTATATTTAGCTGCATATTTGTTTATGAATTTAGGTGCTTTTTCGTGTGTAATACTTTTTTCTCTAAGAACAGGTTCTGACAGAATTCTTGATTATTCTGGACTTTACCAAAAAGATCCTCTCATTACACTAGGATTAAGCCTTTGTCTTCTTTCTCTTGGAGGTTTACCTCCAATGTTGGGATTTTTCGGAAAAATATACTTATTCTTTGCTGGTTGGGCTAATCACCAATATCTTTTAGTAATTGTTGGACTAGTAACTTCAGTTATCTCTATTTATTACTACATTTCAGTTATAAAAATGATGGTAGTTAAAGAACCACGGGAAGCTTCTGAAATAGTCAAATCATATCCTGAAATTAATTGGGGCGTTGTGGGTTTGCCCCCCTTGAGAATTGCACTTTATACTTGCGTGGCAGTTACAGCCCTAGGAGGAATCCTCTCTAACCCTCTTTTTAAATTAGCGAACACAGCAGTTTCAGAAACTCCATTTTTACAAGATATTATTGCAATAACAAACAATATTTCTTAAAAGAATTTTTCATTAGATGTCTAAGAAAGTCGCAAGTCTAGAGAAAATATCCAAAACATACGGGAAAGATGATCTAACTGTTAAAGCCTTAGACAGCATTAACTTAGAAATTTATAAAGGTGACTATTTAGCTGTAATGGGAGCGAGTGGCTCAGGTAAAAGCACAGCAATGAATATTATTGGATGTCTTGATAGACCATCGGAAGGCGTTTACAAATTAAATGGTATCCCTGTTGAGAAGTTGTCTGATGATGAGCTAGCGGAAATACGTAACCAAAAATTAGGCTTCGTTTTTCAACAATTTCATCTTCTTTCAGATGCAACAGCACTTGAGAATGTAATTTTACCAATGATTTATGCTGGTATTGAGAAAGAGCAAAGATTAGAGAGAGGTAAGAATGCCTTAAAAAAAGTTGGCCTTTCTGAAAGAATGAATAATCGACCTAATCAATTATCAGGAGGTCAACAACAACGCGTAGCTATTGCAAGGGCTATCATCAACAATCCTGCAATATTATTGGCAGACGAACCAACTGGAGCACTAGATTCGAAAACAACTGAAGATGTACTAGATCTTTTTGACAAACTGCATGAATCTGGCATAACGATAGTTTTAGTTACTCACGAAGATGAAGTTGCAAATCGCGCAAAAAAAATAGCCAAATTTAAGGATGGAAAAATAGTTGAATTAAAAGTTAATTAAATTCAGAACCTTCTAATAACCTTCAGTTTAGTTTCATTTTCAATTCTTAAACTACCATTTGAATCGATATCTTTAATTTTCCATATATCAGGACAAAAACCACTAGGTAAAAATCTTTTAGTAAGGAACCTATTTGCCGATTTGATTACATATTCTTTATTGTTATTACATTCAACTGAATCATGAAAAGCTTTAAGAACTTTTGCTGTCCAATAATGTTGATTAATATTCTTAGTTTGAAGTACTTTTGATAATGAAATACCTTCTAAGGGAGTATAGTTTAAAAGATTCATGCCAAGTCCTATTCTTACATAAGTAATTTCCTTGCCTCTTGTTATCACCCTTGGTAAAAATCCAATCAATTTTTTTGAACCAAAGAAAATATCATTTGGCCATTTCAAACAAACATTTATATTTTCTTTTCTAAGCATTTCACATATCTTAATTCCTAAAGACAAATTAAATATTTGGCTAGTAAATTCTTTTGAAAATATTGGGTAAGCTGCACTTAACCAAATCCCTCCTTTGGGGGAAATCCAAGTTTTTGAGTTTTGGCCAAAACTTGAGAACTGTTCTCTTGCTATTATTGCTACTGGCTGATTTCTCTTTATTTCAGAATATCTAAGCCAATTGGTTAGCTCATTTTCAGTACTTTTGCATTTTAATTTGTACTCAAGTCTCCAGATTGGATGTCGATTCTGAATTTTTTTCAAATAAAAAACTGTTTTAGCTGCAGATCCATTAACTTTCACAAATTCTTTATTTAAACAACGAGCATCTTTGAGAAGATTAGATTAACTTTAGTCTTAATGAGTAAATTTTACAAATTGGACAAAAAGTATTTGCCAATAATGAAAAGAAGAGATCCACATACATTAAAAACTTGTCTTGATAATTTCAAAAAATCATGTGGGGAGTTAGATAAACTTTCTAAAATCAACGAAAACTGGAAGGACTTAATAGGTTTAGAACTATTTCAAGAATGCAAACCATTAAATATTGAAAAAAAAATACTTACTATTGCAGTAAATCATCCTCAGTGGCGTCAAGCTTTAATCTACAACAAGCATAAATTAAAAGAGAGAATCGAGAAATTTGGAATAACCTTGAATGAAATAAAAATAATACAAAATTATGAACTTAAAAATAAAAATATTAGTATTACTAATGCAAAGATAGTTTGGGCTAAGCATCCAAGCAGAATTGATGCAGATAATATTAGCTTTTGTACTATCTGTAATTCCCCAACTCCTGAGGGGGAAATCAAAAGATGGGGAAAGTGTTCTTTTTGTTGGAGAAAAATAAATCACTAAATTTTTTATTTAGCTAAAATTAATACTCCCATTTGCTCCCAGAAAAAAGTTCTGTATTCGGCTTTTTTAAATCCAACATCCTTAGCAATTTTTATAAGTTCATTTTTCTTTGGGAAATTTCTAATACTTTTTTCAATATATGCATACTCAGGACTTAAATTAAAAATCCGCGAAATGTTTACTACAATAATTCTCAAATATAATTTCTGAAAAATATTAGATAAAGAATTTTTTGTTGAATGATTAAAATCCAGAAAACCTGCCCTTCCTTCATCCTTCAAAAGATAGAAAACTTTTTTAATTCCTTCTTCAACATTATTCAAGTTTCTTAGTCCATAGGACATGCAAATCCCATCAAAAAATTTTGAATAATCATTAATTTCTAAAACATCTTTAATTTCCCACTTAATAAATTTATTTTCTTTTTGCTCTGCTTTTTTCTTTGCAATATTAAGGATATCCTTGGCACTGTCAATCCCAGTAATTGAGCCCCCTGGACTTACTCTTTCAGAAATTAAGAATGCTAAATCTCCAGTTCCACAGCATAAATCAGCCCAATCTTCACCATTTAAAGGTTCCAATAAATCAACTAATTTCCTTTTCCAAAATGCATGCAACCCAAAACTTAATAGATTATTTAAGAAGTCATATTTATAAGAAATTTTATTAAATATATTTTTGACTTCAATAGTTTTTGTTAATTTCATTCTTAGATTTTAGAAAACTATATTTTAGAATAAATTTATTTTCATTCATAAGGTCTAATTAAAAGTTTCTTTTCTTGGAGGAAAGTTTTTATTTCTTGTAGAGTTAGTTTTTTATCATGAAGTAACGATGCTAATAATGCTGCAGATGCCTTTCCTTCTGTAAAAACATCATAGATGTCTCTAAGACAGCCTGCTCCTCCAGATGCAATTACTGGGATATTAACAATATTGGTAACAGATTTAGTCAGATTTAAATCATATCCCATCTGCGTGCCATCGCCATCCATCGAAGTTAGCAATATTTCACCTGCGCCTAATTCCTGAACTTTCTTTGCCCAACTTAAAACATCTATTCCAGTATTTTCTCGCCCCCCTTTTACATATACTTCCCATTCATTAACCTTATCAACTTTTCTTCTAGCATCAATTGCTATCACAATACATTGAGTACCAAATTCTTTAGAACTTACAGAAATTAAATCAGGATTTCTAACCGCAGAAGAATTCAAACTAACTTTATCTGCTCCTGCTCTTAAAAGATCATTAATAGATGAGACTGAATCTATACCTCCACCTACTGTAAAAGGGATTTTTACAGCCTTTGCTGTCCTAGAGACAAGGTCAACTAATGTATTTCTATTCTCTATACTTGCTCTAATATCTAAAAATACTAATTCATCTGCTCCTTCATCAGAATACCTACAAGCCAATTCCACAGGATCGCCTGAGTCTCTCAAGTTAACAAAATTTACACCTTTGACGACTCTGCCATTGGCGACATCTAAACAAGGAATTAAACGAAGCGCTACCATTTTAGTAAAAATTGTCCAAATGCTGTTAATCTTGCATAATAGATTCCATTTTACCTCTTATGGCTGAAACAAAATTATTACCCAAAATCGGCAGTAAAATCAAAATTAACATTAACAAAGTAAAAGATAGATTACCAGTGAAATTATTTGATCAAATATCCTCTAATCCTAAAGCAGTAATAACAGGCTATAAAATGACAGACGGAAGAAGTATTGGCATCACCGCAAAATTTCAGAATGGTGCGCAAAACTGGTTTTTCCCAGAAGAAATTGAGAAAGGTTAAAGAGTAAAGTGAATGATCCAAAACAACTTTTAGGAATAAAGGGTGCCTCTGAAACATCAAGTATATGGAAACTCCGTATACAATTAATGAAACCCATTACATGGATCCCGTTGATATGGGGAGTTATTTGTGGAGCGGCTGCCAGTGGGAATTTTGAATGGACATTTAGTAATTTTTTCGCTTCATTAGCATGCATGTTAATGAGTGGACCACTTCTAGCTGGTTATACCCAAACCATAAATGATTTCTTTGATAAAGAAATTGATGCAATCAATGAGCCAAATAGACCGATTCCTTCTGGAAAGATTTCAATTAAAGATGTAAAAATACAAATCTGGGTATTACTTATTGCAGGCTTAATAGTTGCTTTTCTATTAGATTTATATGCTAAGCATAACTTCCCTTCAGTCTTTCTTTTGGCATTAGGAGGATCTTTTGTTAGTTATATATATTCTGCTCCACCTTTAAAATTAAAACAAAATGGTTGGCTTGGTAATTATGCATTGGGAGCATCTTATATAGCTTTACCTTGGTGGGCAGGACAAGCTTTATTTGGGAAACTAACCATTTTGACTGCATTATTAACACTTGCTTATAGTCTCTCTGGACTTGGTATTGCTGTCATTAACGATTTCAAAAGCGTTGAAGGAGACTCAAAACTAGGCTTGAATTCATTACCAGTAATATTTGGAATTAAAAATGCTAGTAGAATAAGTGCTGGGTTAATTGATATTTTTCAATTAGCAATGGTTGTAGTATTAATAATTATTGGTCAACATTTAGCTTCTGTAATTCTAGTTTTATTGATAATTCCACAAATCACTTTTCAAGATATGTGGTTATTAAGAGATCCTCTGAAGTTTGATGTCAAATATCAAGCAAGTGCCCAACCTTTTCTTATCACTGGTATGTTAGTTACTGCTTTAGCAATAGGACACAGTTTTCTAGTCGTTTAAAGTGCAAAGGATAAAAAGCAAATATTTTTTTTTAATAATTCCAATATTAATTTTCTCTGGAATATCTTTTTATTTTATTAATTTAATAATTACTACGCTAAAATTCGATCCAACAAAAAATGAAGCTTTATCCACCAGGAAATATTCTTATGTAATTTTATCTTCTAAAAATAAAGTAATTAGTAAATTAAGTCGCAAATTTGAAATAGATGATAGTGAACAAAAAGTTCCAATATCTTTTAAACATTCTTTTATATCTTCAGAAGATAAAAGATTTTATAAACATAATGGAATAGATTTTAAAAGTATTTCAAGAGCCTTTTTGCGAAATATCAAAAGTGGTTATGTTAAGGAAGGTGGAAGCACAATAACTCAACAAGTTGCCAGATTACTTTTTTTAAATAATGATTTAAGTTTCCAAAGAAAAATCAAAGAATTATTTATATCTCTCTTAATTGAATTTAAATATGACAAAAATCAAATTCTTAAATTATATTTAAATAATATTTACCTAGGATCAGGAGCATACGGAGTTAACGAGGCTTCTCAAATATATTTTGGAAAATTTGTTGAAGAGTTGACCTTATCTGAAATCGCATTAATTACAGGATTAGCTCCAGCTCCATCAATTTATTCACCTTATCAAAATATAGAATTAGCTGTTAAAAACAGAAATAAAATTCTGGAATCAATGTTTCTTGATGGATATATTTCACTTGAAAATAAGAATAAGGCTATCAAGGAAAAAATAAATTTAAATTACCAAACACCTAATAATTTTTTAAATGATAAATTACTGATAAATTTTATTCTTGATGAAACAGATAAAAGAATTGGAAATAAAAACGATTATAAGTTTTTGAGAATTAAGTCTTCTATAAATAAAGATTGGCAAGAAAAAGGTCAAAAAATTTCAAGTTTTGTGGAGCCTAAAGAAATTGAATTTGCTTTGTTATCAATCGAATCAAACACAGGACTAATAAGGGCAATGATAACTAGTAAAAATCCATCAATAAATGAATATAATAGAGTGACTTCATCAGTAAGACCTTTAGGTTCTACTTTTAAAATAATTCCTTATGCTGCTGCGTTAATTGAAGGGACAAAACTAAGAACAAAATTTGATGACTTACCAACATGTTGGGAAAATTATTGCCCAAAAAATTTTTCAGAAGAATATAGGGGTTCAATATCTTTAATTGAATCATTTAAGAATTCATCAAATATTGTTCCAATATCAATAACAAAAAAAATAGGTTTAAAAAATATTATTAATCTAGCCAATTCATTCGGTCTAGGATACGGTCAAAAACTTGAGGAGTTTCCATCATTAGCTATTGGCTCTTATGGAGATAGTCTTTTAAGCATTACTAATGCGTATTCTGCAATAAATAATAATGGAAAGATTCTTAGCCCTAGTATATTAGAAAAAATAGAATCATTTAATAATGAATCTATTTGGGAAAACAAATTTACTTCCAAAAAAATTCTAGATTTAAATGTCAATAAAAAAATGAAAAAGCTTCTTGAAAAATCAGTAAAAGAAGGCACTTCTAGAGCAGCTTTTATAAAGGGAAAGAAAATTTACGGAAAAACTGGGACAACAGATTCTAATAAAGATCTTTGGTTTATAGGTTCACTTGATAATCTTACGACAGGTATATGGATAGGTTTCGATGACAATAAAGAATCTCAATTATCTAGTGGAAATTCAGCTTATTTATGGAAGAAGTTTATATCTGATATTTATAAAATCTCAATTAAAAAATAAATTTTAGTTTTAAGATTTATAAGTAATTATCGCAGCGTAAAATCCATCTCCAGGATTATCAATGCTTGGTAAAATTAGCTTTTGGCTATCCAATTTTAATCCTTGATTTTTTTCAATAAATCTTTCAATAAGTAAATTATTTTCATCAGGACATATAGTACAAGTTGAATACACTAAAATTCCATTTTTTTTTAAGAGAGGGAAAATACTATCTAATAATTTTTCTTGTAATAAAGTTAAGGATTTTATTTTTTCTTTAGTTAAAGACCATCTAGAATCTGGATTTCTAGACAGAGTTCCGATCCCAGAACAGGGCGCATCTATCAAAATCTTATCAAAATAAGATATAAAATTAGGTTTTAATGAAATCAAACTCGTTGCATCAGCCTTGAGGGTATTTACAGACTTTAAATTCAACCTATCTAAATTTGATTGAAGTATTTTCAATCTTTTTGACGATCTATCTACAGCTAGGATTTCAGCTCTATCATTCGATAATTCTGCTAGATGGGTAGACTTACTTCCTGGAGCCGCACAAGCATCTAAAATCTTTTCACCCTCTTTTGGATTTAAAAGAGGTGCTACCCACTGAGAAGATCTATCTTGAATTGTCCAAAGCCCATCACTATATCCTGGTAAGTTTTTAATAGATCTTGGATTAGATTTTAAAGTTATTCCATTATTTAAATCATTGATAATTTCAGCATCAATTTTATTTTCATGGAGTACTTTCAAAAAGTTATCTAAATCAGTCTTAAGTTGGTTTATTCTCAAATCAATTGAAGGTTTTTTATTAAATGCCTTTATGATATTTTCACCCTCGCTATTACCTACCCACTTATAAAGATCATTCACAAGCCATAGTGGCAATGATTCAAGATATGAAATTCTTTCTTTACTATCAGAAGATAATTTTGGAAAAATTTCTTTTTCTAATTTTCTTGATGCATTCCTCAATATCGCATTTACAGTTCCTGCCAATCCATTTAAATCTGTTTTTTTAGCTACTTCTACAGTAGTAGAAATAGCTGCAGGAAATGGAATTTTGTCCATTTTTAAAAGTTGATATAGTCCTATATGTAAAAGCCATCTTAATTTTGGAGGTTGCTTTTTATGAGTAATTTTTGAAGTATGATCAGTCCAGAGATCAAGAAATTTTCTATACCGTATACATCCGAAAGATAATTCTGTAATAAAAGCTATATCAAGAGGATTAAACTGATAATTCCTTAGCACCTTTTCAAGAGCATGATCAGAAAAATCACCATTACTAACTTTTAATAAAATTTCCCAAGCTGCTTTTCTTTGTAAATACCCAATGCTCAAAATATAATTTATTTTTAAATATAACTTTAATATACAAAAGATTTAAAAATTTAAACTACTTTTTCTATTGAAGAACTAAACCAAATAAAACCTAAAATCGATATCAGGGTCAGATTAAATCCTAAAAAAAGAAAGATATTTAAAGAATGAATTCTTTCCCTAAAAAATAAATTTTTTTCTTTTTGTTGCTTCATTAGTAAAATAAAAACTTATTCAAGAATTCAAACGGCATCCTACATTAATTGAACCTGCATCAAGCATTCTTCCTAACTTTATAGCTATAGATTCCTCCAACCTTGTGAAATTAGATTGATGAGTTGTTATCCAATCTAATTCAGAAAAAGTAATGATCCCTGTCAGATTAGTTTTCAAAAAAAGAATTCCAATATTCATCGTTAAACTTAATTTTTCATAAATTTAACATCGGTCTGTAATATTTCGTAATAATATAATATTCTTTTAATTTTTCAAAAGGAATAGCAGAATAGCCACCTTATATTATTGAATATCTCTTAAAAATGTATCGGCCATTCTTAAATGATTATTTAATTTTTCCTCTGACATTTTGTCAAGATTTCTAGTTAACATAGCCAGTCGATATTGCTTTCTAAAAAAGCTTTCATTATCTTTAATAAATTTCCAAAATAACCCATCCCATATTTTACACCAGGGGCCACTTTTAAAATTCGACATTTTTTTTACATAATTAGAACTTGATATATATGGTTTAGTTGAGAAAATTCCTCCGTCACTAAACTGACTCATTCCATAAACATTAGGAACCATCACCCAATCATAAGAATCAATAAACATTTCCATAAACCATTTATAAACTTGATTGGGGTGAATTCTACATAGAAGCATAAAGTTCCCAATAATCATTAGCCTCTCAATATGGTGACAATAACCAAATTTAATAATATTTTTTATAACAATGTCTACTGGTTCAATTCCTGTATTTCCTTTATAAAAAGATTCTGGAATTGGTTTATTTTCAAAATTCCAGAAATTACTATTACGCATCTTTGTTCCGTACTTCTCATAGACAAGGCAAATAAATTCTCTCCATCCAATAATTTGACGAATAAAACCCTCTAATGAATTAATTGGAACGTTATTATTTTTAGCATAAAGTAATGCTTTATTTACTACTTCTTCTGGGGTTAATAAGCCGCTATTTAAAAGAGGAGAAAGTAGACTATGCCATAAAAAAGAATTTTCTTTAGAAATAGCATCTTCATAATCTCCAAACAAGAAAAATCTATGTTTAAAAAAATCATTTAACCATTCATCTGCCTCTTCAAAATTAGTTGGATATAAAAAATTATTACTTTCTCCAATAAACTCAATATCAATATTTGCTAATGACTTTTCGGCAAGAGCTACAAATTTATTTTTTGGTAATTTAGGTAATTTAGGTATGCTTATTTTTTTTGGTAATTTTTTTCTATTCATTTCATCAAAACTCCACTTACCGCCTTCAGGTGTATCATCCGGATTAACTAATATCTTTTGGCTCTTTCTTTGATTTTCATAAAATCTTCCCATAAGAGGTTTTTTTGTATTTGATTTAAATAAGTTTTTTAGATCTTCACTACTCATAAACATTGGAGAGGGCAAAAGATTTAAGACTAAATTATTACTTTCAACAAAATTATTAATCCGCTTTATGATTAAAAAATCATGAGGATTAATGAGATTTATTTTCTGATATTTATCTTTAATAAATTCAAATAAATATTCAACTGTTGAAATATTATTTTTATTTTCTATATATATAACTTTAAAGCCAGATATTTCTAAATATTTTTTATAAGCGAGCATAGATGCTCTATGAAAAACCAACTTGTTTTTATGGTTCGTTAATTTATGAAATTTATCATTCCCAAAAAATAATGAGTCTTCTAAAATTAAAATTTCACAATTTATTTTTAAGATTGGGCTTTCTCTAAATAGTTGATGAGGGAAAATAATTGATACTTGTTTCATTTTTGCGACTTCCTGTTACTGCACCTTTTTGAACAGTAGATAACATCATCCCAACAATTTTTCCATTTTTTACGCCACTCGAACGGCCTATTGCAAACAGGACAAGTTTTAGTAGAAAGATTTTTCAAAATTTACAATTTTCTTTTATGAGTAGATTTAAATCTAGTTGAATCTTTAAGTGCCATATGTTTTGTATTTCTTCCCGAAACTCTCTTTCTCCAAACTTTGAAGGATTTAGGTTTAAGATTTTGACGCATAATTTTTATCGCTTCTTCCTCTTTTAAACCAAATTGATACTCAATGGCTTCAAAGGGTGTTCTATCTTCCCAACACATCTCTATTATTCTATCTATGTCAATATTTTTCATATTTACTTTTCACATTGAGAGGTACAAAGTTTTTCAATATTGGATCGACCTGTAATAAGAAGTCTATATTTTGCCCAATATCTGTAAGCCAGCCTTAATATGGGAGATAAGAATCGTATTTTCAAAGGATAATAAACCCAACCCAAACCAATTAATTCATAAGAATATGACAGTACGTCTAGTCCCCTAATAATTTCTCCATTTTCCTTAATCCCATGAAGATTTGACATTGCTTCTGAATATGAAATGTCACCAAAAAGACTTTGATCATAATCTTTACTATTAATATCTACAAATATAATTTGATTTGAAATATCTCTTTTTTTTAAAAAATTTGTTTCTCTCAAACAAAGTGGACAACCACCATCAAATAAAAAGGTTAATTTAATTTTCATATTTTTATACAAATATAGAATTTAAATAACTTTTTTGTGAGAAAAAAATATTTTTATACAGTACGAAGAAAGTTTTAAAAGTACAAGCTTCATAAAGCCTTAATAATTACTAGGTCAAAATTTTAAAAAATTACATTATCTTATAGATTAATAAACCATTGATTAAGGGATACATCGATGGTTTAAAACTATTAATTATTAATCATCTAAAAGATGAACTCCTTCGCCTATATCAGGAGTAAACTTACAATATTTTTCAAAAACAAGTCCAACACCTCTCATTTTTTCTCCTAATTCATCACTAAATTTATTCCAATCTTCAGATTCTCTTTCAGGTAAATCCCATCCTTGTTTCTCCACCATGCTTGTGATTACTGTATAGTCCCATTCTATGTATGCCATTGAGTTAATTCAAACTACCAAAACATTATAAACCAAGAGATTTAATAGGTAATAATTATTTTTTGAATATAATTAAGAAGTGTGAAAAAATTATAAATGTCAATTTTGCCAAGAAGATTTGAACGAATCAAAAGTGTTTTAGATTGCAGAATGAAAAACTTGACTGTTTTAGTTGAGGATGTCAATAAACCACATAATTTATCCGCGATACTAAGGACTTGTGATGCAGCAGGAGTTTTCGAAGCAAATTTTATTAGCAAAAGGAATGTCGTCAAGACTTTTAATAGTACTGCGCAAGGAAGTCAAAAATGGGTCAAACTAAATAATCATGAAAACACTATCACTGCAATATCCGATTTAAAGAATAAGGGTTTTAAATTATATGGAACTACTCTTAATAGAGAATCAGTTGATTATAGAAATTTTGATTATTCTCAAAATACGTGTTTTGTTCTTGGAGCAGAAAAATGGGGATTAAGTAAAGAACTCATATCATTGGTTGATCAATCAATTTTCATACCTATGAGAGGTATGGTCCAATCCCTAAATGTTTCAGTTGCTGCTTCCATATTATTATTTGAAGCTATTCGCCAGAGAAAAAATAAAGATATATTGCCCACTAATGGAGAAGGATTAAATATAGATGAATATCGAAAGACACTTTTTGAATGGTGTTACCCAGAATTAGCTACTTTATATAAAAAATCAGCAAAAGAGTATCCAAAGTTAAATGATCAAGGAGATTTTGATCCTATTGTAGATAACTAAAATCAATCAGACTTTTGTCTATCAAAAATTTCCTCAAGATCCTCTCCTATAAAAGAAAGACCTAAAACTAAAAAAAACATTGCCAAACCAGGGAACAAAGCCGTCCACCAAATACCTGTAGGTAAAGCGGCAAGAGCAAGATTTAAATCACTTCCCCATTCTGGGACATCTGCAGGAACACCAAGACCTAAAAATCCTAAACTTCCTAATACCAAAACAGCATCCGCAGCATTTAGGGTAAGCAGAATAGGTAAAGGTGTTATTACATTTGGAAGAATATATTTAAAAATAATTGTTTTAACATCAGCCCCTGAGACTTGAGCTGCCTCAACGTAAGTTTCGGATTTAACTAAAATTGTTTGATTTCTGATTAATCTAAAATATTGTGGCGAATAAACAATGCACAATGCCAAAGCCGCATTAAGAATACCCTTACCCAAGACAAAAGCAACAACAACTGAAAGCAAAATTACAGGTATTGAAAAAATAGTATCCATTATTAGTGATAAGCACTTATCAAACAAACCACCAAAATACCCACTTAATAATCCCAATGGCAAACCTAAACTTAATGAAAAAAGAATAGCTAAGAATACAACTTCTATCGCTAAGGATGATCCTTGCAAAGTTCTTAAGCAAACATCTCTTCCTAATCTATCTGTGCCACAGAAATGATTAAGCGAAGGAGGGGCAAAGATATCATTGCTTAAAATTGAAAATGAATAACCGAAAAAATTATTGGCCTCTAAAAATTTCATTATTAAAACAATAAGAAGATAAAAAAGTACAATTAGAAATCCAGCTTTTCTGATATTTGAGCCGACACGATTAAGTGAGTTAATATCCAAAATCTTTTTTTTACAGATATGAATGAAATATACCCAATACTCTTAAAAAAAAATAGTTATTAATTTTAAATTTTAAAAAATTACTGGTTTAATTTCAGGACTGCCATAAAAGCTTCTTGAGGTACTTCAACTTTACCCATTGCCTTCATCCTCTTTTTACCTTTAGCTTGTTTCTTTAAAAGTTTCTTTTTCCTAGAAATATCACCTCCATAACATTTTGATAAAACATCTTTTCGCAAAGCACTTATACTTTCACTTGCAATAATCCTACTACCGATTGATGCCTGGATAGGAATTTTAAATTGTTGTTTTGGAATAAGTTCTTTTAATTTCTCAACTAGACTTCTTCCAATTCCATAAGCCTTATCTTTATGAACAATAGAAGTTAATGGATCTGCTCTTTCTGAATTTATTAGAACATCCAATCTGACAAGGTCATTCTTTCTATACCCAATTAAATGATATTCCATTGATGCATAACCTTGAGTCCTACTTTTCATTTGATCAAAGAAATCTGTAACTACTTCTGCTAATGGAATTTCATAAATCAAAGTAACCCGATCTGTTGTTATGTATTTCATATCTATAAATACTCCTCTTCTTTCCTGACATAAACCCATTAATGTTCCATTAAATTCATTGGGAGCATAAATTTCCATTTTCACATAAGGCTCTTCTATTGATTCCCTAAGTTGTGGATCAGGAATTGTAGAAGGATTATCAATAAAGATATGTTCATGATGATTTAAATTAACCTTATAGATAACTGATGGTGCCGTTACAATTAAATCCAAATCATATTCTCTTTCTAATCTTTCTTGAACAATCTCCATATGAAGAAGTCCTAAGAATCCGCACCTAAATCCGAAGCCCATTGCGCTACTAGTTTCGGGCTCATATTTTAAGGCCGCATCAGATAATTGTAATTTTTCAAGTGATACTCTTAAATCTGGGAATTGATCAGCATCAGTCGGGAATAAGCCACAAAAAACCATAGGGTTTGCTGTCTTGTAACCTGGCAAGGGATCATTTGCAGGTGAATTTAAAAGAGTAATCGTATCTCCCACTCTCGCATCAGCAACTGATTTTATAGAAGCAGCTAAATAACCAACTTCTCCTGCATGTAATTCATCAACTTGTTGCTGATCAGGTGCCATTATTCCTATTTCATCCAATTCATAATTTTTTTTGCTAGCCATTAATAATATCTTTTCTCTCTTATTAAGAGACCCAGATATCACCCTGAAATAAACAATAACGCCCCTGTAGGGATCATAATAAGAATCAAAAATTAATGCCTTCGTAGGTAATTTTATTTCATCTTGAGGAGGAGGGACTCTTTTTACAATTGCTTCCAAAATATCTTTAATACCAACTCCAGTTTTTGCTGAACAATTTATTGCATTAGATGTATCAAGTCCAATAATTTCCTCTATTTCTTGTTTTATTTTTTCAGCATCAGCTCCAGGCAAATCAACTTTATTTAAAACAGGAATTATTTCAAGATTATTTTCTAAGGCAAGATAAACATTAGCTAAGGTTTGAGCTTCTACTCCTTGACTTGCATCAACAACGAGTAAAGCGCCTTCACAAGCCTGGAGAGATCTACTAACCTCATAAGAAAAATCAACATGCCCTGGGGTATCTATCAGGTTCAAAACATATTCTTGAGAATCATCAGCTTTATATTTCATCCTAGCGGCCTGTAACTTGATAGTAATTCCTCTCTCTCTTTCAAGATCCATACTATCCAAAAATTGTTCCTGCATATCCCTTTGCTGCACAGTTCCAGTATCTTGGAGCAATCTATCAGCGAGTGTAGATTTACCATGATCAATATGAGCGATTATGCAGAAATTTCTTATTTTTGAAACTGATATATTAGTCATTTAGTAAGAAAAAATCTCCTCTTATTACATCTTGACTAATATTAGCTAATTAGAATTATGGATGGAAACCAAAAATCGAATTATTTCTTTTTTTGATGTCTTTTATAAAGCAAGAACTATCATTTTCAGAAGCGGATAGCTTTGGATAAATTAAGTCATTTATTTTTTTCTGAAGATTATGCTTGTCGTTTAAAAATAAAACAGATTTTTCTAGAACCTCAACCATAATTGAAACCGCAGTACTTGCTCCAGGAGAAGCCCCCAGCAAAGCAGATAATGATCCATCAGATGAATTTACAATCTCCGTTCCAAATTTCAAAGAACCACCACCTTCAGTTTTTTTAATTATTTGGACTCTTTGGCCAGCATTCTTTAAATACCAATCAGAAGGATTAGCTGATGGCATCATATTCTTTAAATTCTCAACTCTTGAATTATGGTTCTTTAATGATTGTGATATTAGATAATTAATTAAATCGTTGTTCTTGAGACCAACTTCTAACATAGAAAAAATATTATTTTTTTTAATTGAACTAAATAAGTCAAAGTATGAACTTTGTTTTAGAAATTTCGTTGTAAATCCAGCAAAAGGTCCATATAAAAGAAGTTTTTTATTATCAATCCATCTAGTGTCTAAATGAGGCACAGACATTGGTGGTGATCCAATATCAGCTTTACCATAAACTTTTGAGTTATGTTTTTCTGTAAGATCTTTTTTCTCGCAAATAAGCCATTTCCCACTAACAGGAAATCCACCATAACTTTTTGCTTCTGGAATTTTTGATTTTTGTAAATAATTAATTGTTTTTCCACCAGCACCAAGAAAAACGTATCCCGTTCTAATTGAAGTTTTTCTACCTTCAGAACTGATTTCTAGTTCCCATTGTTTTTTATCAATTTTCTTTAAATCTACTAATTCTGTTTTATACCTAATTTCAACATTTTTGTTTAAGGAAACTAATGACAAATACTCTTTAGTTAAAGCCTCAAAATTAATATCAGTTCCTCTACCTATTCTGGTAGCCGCAATTTGAGTAGATGGATTTCTATCTTTTGTTATTAGAGGAGCCCATGATGAAATTTCTTCAAAAGATGTAGAAAATTCCATATCGATAAATTCAGGGTTTTCGGTCATTTTTTGAAATCTTTTTTTTAAAAAAGAAATATTATCCTGACCAGACACAAAGCTAATATGAGGAATAAATTCTAGAAACTTCTTAATATCAATTTTCCCTGCTTCATACAATGAGGCCCATAAAGACATGGATGTTTCAAAAGAACGATTTATTGAGAGCGCTTTATCTATTTTTATATTTCCTTTTTCATCTAAAGGAGTATAGTTTAATTCGCAATTAGCTGCATGCCCTGTACCTGCATTATTAAAAGCGCCAGTACTTTCACTTCCTGGAGCATTTAATTTTTCTATAATAAGAAATTTTATATCTGGTAAAACTTCAGAAATTAGGAGGGCTAAAGTACTACTCATTATCCCTGCTCCTACTAAGACTGCATCAAAGTAGCTATTGTCATTAGTGGGATTTTTAGATGAAGTCACAACAGAAAATTATCTTTTTTGCAATTAATCAGATTTCTTTCTAGGCTTATTATAAAGTTAATCCAAAATTATGAGTACTGAAACACTCTCGCTGACAAACGAAAATGTTGAAAAAGTCCTTGACGAGCTAAGACCTTTTTTAATTTCTGATGGAGGTAATGTAGAGATTGCAGAAATAGATGGTCCAATTGTCAAAGTCAGACTTCAAGGAGCATGTGGTAGTTGCCCAAGTAGCACTATGACTCTCAAAATGGGTATTGAAAGAAAGTTAAAAGAAATGATTCCTGAAATAAGCGAAGTTGTCCAGGTTTTATAAAAATTTTTAACTGAAGTATATATTATTTAGTTTTTAATTCCTTCAACAAAGATGATTCCATATCAAGGCAATCAATTGGAAGCCCTTGACCAATAGCGATTAAAAGAGGTGCAAGTATTCCTAAAGTAAAAACTAAATTTGATTGGCTTACATCATATTTACTCAAAGTAAAAGTTATCAAATAAATAATTGAAAAATAAGCATGTAGTGAAAAAAATTCTTTTGGCTTTAATACTGGCCACCTTAAAGTATTTCCCAAGAAATATAAAAAACCTGTCATAAATAAATAGTTACATGAAGATTAAACCAAATATAAACATAAACCTTTTTAGAGACTATTTATAAAAAAATTTACCTAAGATAATAATTAAAAAAACATTAAATCTTCGTTTCTATTTGTAAAAGCTAGACATCTCTAGAAAAATAAGTTTATAATGATTTGGTAGCAATTGCTACTTTTTCGTTCACCCTCATTTGAGGGCGCAGTTCGAGTCATACCATGGAACGGGGGATGGCCGTGTTGTCACATCGAATCATGACTACTTTAACTTACAGAGGTAAAAACTACGTTCAAAACAAAGAAGCTGCTAAAAAGCAACTTGTTGAACTTACCTACAGAAGAAACGTATACACCAACAGAATGGATGACGCTTCTTCAAGTAATGAAAAGGCAGAATTAAATTACAGAGGTGTTAATTACACTAAATAATTTAATTAAACAAATTAAAAGCCCCTTTTTCAGGGGCTTTTTTTTTGGCTATATTTATCAAGAGTCCTTTAAAAAATATGTCTGAAAGTTGCTTTAATACAAACACATCGAATAAAGCACCTAATCAATTCGATCATAAAGATGCGATTCAAGAAAGATATGGCTCAGCCGCACAAGAAAAAGAAAGTTGTCTTTGTACACCAGTTGGGTTTAATCCCGTTTTACTTGAAGCAATTCCTCAAGAGGTTATAGAAAGAGACTATGGGTGTGGTGATCCAACAAAATATGTTCAAAAAAATGATATAGTCTTAGACCTTGGAAGTGGTAGCGGCAAAAATGCTTTCATTTGTGCCCAAATTGTTGGAAAAGAAGGGAAAGTTATTGGCGTTGATCAGAATTCGGACATGCTTTCTTTATCAAGATCAGCCTCTAAAGAAGTTACAAAAAATATAGGTTTCAACAATACCGAATTTCTAGAAGGTTCAATTGAAAAACTTGATGAATTAGATAAAGATTTAAATCCATTAATCGCAGATAAATCAGTTGATATTATTTTAAGTAATTGCGTTTTAAACTTGGTAAGTCCAGAATCTAGAAATAACCTTCTCAATAACATAAAAAGAGTTTTAAACGATAATGGAAGAATTGCAATTAGCGATATCGTCTCTAACAAAAAAGTTCCTTTAAGATTGCAAAATGATCATGATTTATGGACAGGATGTATTAGTGGAGCATGGTATGAGCCAGACTTTATAAGTGATTTTAAAGAACTAGGATTTAAAAATTTAAAATTTGCAGAAAGGAGTGCTGAACCTTGGAAAGTAATTGAGGATATAGAGTTTAGAACAGTAACTTTGGTAGGCAATATCTAACAAATTCAAGAGTTGAAAATATAATATAAATTTCCATGAGAAATAATCTAAGAGATCAAATACCCGCATTAAAAAATAAGTATTATTTCAACTATGGTGGTCAAGGACCATTACCAAAATCTTCTCTAGAAGCAATAGTTAAAACTTGGGAAACCATCCAAGATTTAGGACCATTTACCAATGATATGTGGCCTTTTATTTACAAAGAAATATTGACCACAAAAAGAATCATTGCGCAAAAATTAGGTGTCAATTCAAAGAATATAGCTTTAACCGAAAATATCTCTTCCGGTATGATTTTGCCCTTTTGGGGAATAAAAGTAGAAGAGGGAGAAGAGTTGTTAATAAGTGACTGTGAACATCCTGGAGTAGTGGCTGCAAGTCGAGAATTTTGCAGAAGAAATAAATTAATATTCAAAATTTTGCCAATCCAAAAAATTAAAAATCTAAATGACGAAAATATAATTTTAGAGATTTTGAAAAATCTAAATAGTAAGACTAAGATCCTAATTATTTCTCATATCTTATGGAACTTTGGATATAAAATTCCTTTAAAACAAATTTCTATCGAATTAAAAAAAAATCGAGAAAACTCTTATCTACTTGTTGATGGTGCTCAGACCTTTGGGCACATAAATATTGAAGAAGAAGTTCTTTATTCTGATTTATATTCAATAACCTCTCATAAGTGGGCATGTGGACCAGAAGGTCTTGGAGCAATTTATGTCTCAGATAAATTTATTCATGAAACAGATCCAACAATAATTGGTTGGAAATCATTAAAAAAAGAACAAGGAATCTATGAGCCTTCAGATAATCTTTTTCATAATGATGCAAGGAAATTTGAAGTAGCTACCTCTTGTATACCTTTACTTGCAGGGCTGCGTAATTCTTTAGATCTTTTGGATAAAGACTGCCGTGAAAAAGATAAAACCAAAAACATAAAAAAATTAAGTGGAAAACTTTGGGATGAATTAAATCAATTAAAGGAAATTGAATTAGTTTTAGAAAAAAAATACTTAAATGGGATAGTTAGTTTTAATATCAAAAATATTAAAGATAAGGATAAATTTGTGAAGAAACTTGGAGAAAAGAAAATTTGGATTAGAGTTTTAGAAGATCCAAAATGGTTTAGAGCATGCGTACATCAAATTACTACAGAAGATGAGATTGATTTACTTTCTAAGGAAATTAGAAAAATTATAAATTAAATAATTAGAAATTTTTTTGATGAAAAGCACTTGCATTTCAAGAAAATAAAGAGAATATAAAGAAAATGATAATTTAAATGGAATCAATTAAACCTCCCAAAAGAATTATTAAGAAACAGCTTAAAAATGTTAATAAAGCAATTATTGAAATTGCAGAAATGAAATTTAAAAATATTGAAGAAAAAGAAGAAAAATTAGATGCGCTTGTTTTTTTAAAGAATCAAATATTGAGGAAGGCCGAGAAGTTAGAAATTTAATAACTAAATAATTTAAAAAAAAGTTATCTTTAAATAATAAATTTATTTTTTTCTTAATAACTTCTTAACTCAATAATCTTAGATTTTGTATGTCTTCATTATTTTATGCCTTGAATATTGAAGACAATCATATAAAAAAAATTTATTTTACCAAGGAATCTCTGAGCTGTCCCATGCAATAAATTTTCCACTAGATGCTGGATTTTGATTTTTAATAATATTGATCAAAAATTGAGATGATTTTTCTTTACTAAATAATTTATGTTCTGGAACAAATTTATGAAAAGGTCTAGATAGATCAGTATCTACTGTCCCTGGATGAAGCAATGTAATAGTAGCCTTTGGGAAACGTCTAGCCCATTCAATACTTAAAGACTTAAAAAACTGATTTTGCGCAGATTTTGCAGCTCTATATGAATACCAACCTCCAGTTTGATTATCTGCAATGCTGCCCACTCTTGCACTTATACTTGCAAAATTAAAATAAGAATCTTTTGGTATAAATTCTTCAATAGTTTTAGCTAATAAAATAGGAGAAAAAGCATTTATTGAAAAACTTTCCATCATATTTTTTTTATCAAGATGTTGTAATCTTTTTTCTGGCTGAAGAGAATCACTATGAAGTCTACCTGTAGCATTAACAACTAACCTTAATTTTGAAGGGTGATTTGATATTTTATTTTTCAACTGCAAAAGGGATTCAGAATCCTCTATATCTAATTCCCAAAAAGAATTAAATTCACTATTTCTTCCACACAAAACAACATCTAAATCTTTTTCACTTTCATGCAGATCATTAGCTAGTTGTGTTCCAATTCCACCTGCGCCTACAACTAAGGCTAAGCCTTTCATTTTATTAAAAGTAACTTGTTTGATTCTAAGAAACTTTTCTTGTGATTTGCGTAAATATCTTTCTTATTTGAGTAGGAATTTTTATTGAGATTTACTTTTTTCTTTTAATAATTTATAAGCTATCTTTCTATCATCAAAATTAATAACTTTATCATTGAGAATCTGGTAGTCTTCATGTCCTTTCCCTGCAATTAAAACAATATCTTCTTTATTGGCAAATTTAATAGATTCATTTATTGCTTTAAATCTATCAATTTCAATTATTATTTTTTCTCTTTTTTTTATACCCATCAAAATATCATTTACTATTTTTTGAGGTTCTTCTGATCTTGGATTATCTGAAGTTATAAAAAGTTGATCAGAAAACTCTTCAGCTATTGATCCCATTAAAGGCCTTTTAGTACGGTCTCGATCTCCGCCACAGCCAAAAACAGTTATTAGTTTCCCTTTACAAAGTTTTTTAATTGATTGCAAAACTTTTTTTAATCCATCAGGAGTGTGGGCATAATCAACAATTACAGTTGGAAGAGATCTTGAAGCGTCATTGTTATCGATTTGTATTTTCTCCATTCTCCCAGGAGCACCAGGGAAAGATTGAATTAACTTTGATAGATCTTTTAAAGAAAAATTTAGTTTATACAAAATTGTTATTGCTTGAATTGCATTCATTAAATTAAATTCACCGACAAGTGGAACAAAAAGTTGAATTTTTTCTCTAGGTGTATGAAAAATACAGGTGGAACCACTTTCAGTAAATTTTTTATCTGTTACGAAAAAACAATCATCATTTTCAAATTCACTGTCAGTAATCTTTGTGGAGACTAATGAAGATCTTTTTTCAAGATCAGATGATAATTTAGATATCCAAGGGTCATCATGATTTAATACACAAATTCCATCTTTTTCTTTTAAGTAAGGTGGGAAAAATAATTTTCTTTTTGTTTGAAAATATGATTCCATATCTGAGTGATAATCGAGATGATCTTGAGTTAAATTAGTAAAAATAGCCGCCTCAAATTCGCATCCTGATATCCTGTTTTGAGCAATAGAATGAGAACTTACCTCTAATATCGCAAATTCAGATTCTGCCTCAACAGCAGCATTTAATTTCTTTTGAAGTTTATCGGCGAAATCAGTTGTATGAGAAGCCACTTCTGAAAAGCCAGGCCATCTATTGAGCAAGGTCCCAAATAATGCAGTTTTTTTCCCTAATTTTTTTAAAAGATATTCCAATAAAAAAGTAATTGTCGTTTTCCCATTTGTACCCGTAACACCAATAAGTTTAAGTTTTCTTGAAGGCCTATTCCAAAACTCAGCGACTATTTGACCAAAAATATAATTTAAATTATCCTCTATAACCAAAATCCTCTCTCGATCAATAGATCCAATTTGTTCTTTTGCCACAGACCCAATAATGGCAGCCTCTGCGCCATTTTCAATTGCCTCAATACAGTATTTTCCTCCATCAACATTTAAACCAGGCATACCTAAAAATAAAGTTCCTTTTTGAACTTCTTTAGAGTTAAAAGAAATATTATTGATTTCATGATCGATTAAATCTAATGAAGGAATAATTCCTACCAAATTTAAAAGTTTATGTAATTTTATAGATCTCATATAAAAAATTATTTCTCCAGAATGGTACTAATATTTTTTTGAAACCAATTCTTTAATTGATCATCTTTTAATCTTGGAGAAATGCGAGGCAATTCTATAATCTCCTCTGACCTAATTCCTTCAACAGCAATAACAGGAACTTCATAATCATATTTTTTATATTTATCTTTATATAAATCGACCCTATCAATATCAATTTCCTTAAGCTCCTCAAGATTAGGGAATAACTCATTAAGATTTATTTTTGCTAGTTTGTTTTTTAATGAATCACATAGGCAACATCCCTGCCTAACAAAAATAAATATTTTCATTCATTTAGTCAGGCACAGGGTCACATCCACAGGGAGTTAAAGGATGACATCTGCTTAATCTTCTTAAAGTTAACCACCCTCCCTTCCAAGGTCCATGTCTAGTAATTGCCTCATATCCATAAGAGCTGCAACTTGGAATAAATCTGCATCTTGGTCCAAAAAAAGGAGAAAACCACTTTTGATAAAACGAAATCATCAAAAGAAGTACAGAAGTAATTGATTTATTAATAGTTTTGAACACTTTAATGATGTAAAATAATAACTCAGTAGTAATTTAGTTTAATTGAATTTAATCAATTAACCAATTTATTGCAATTTTCTATTTAATTTAAAATTATGTCAAGATACCGCGGCCCCAGATTAAGGGTTACGCGTCGCTTGGGAGAACTACCAGGTCTCACCAGGAAAGCTTCAAAGAAGTCTAATCCTCCAGGTCAGCACGGCCAAGCCCGTCGCAAGCGATCAGAATATGCAATTCGTCTAGAAGAAAAGCAGAAACTTAGGTTTAATTATGGAGTTTCTGAAAAACAACTAGTCCGTTATGTAAAAAAAGCTAGAGCTCAAGAAGGATCTACAGGAACTAACCTACTAAGACTTTTAGAAAACAGACTTGATAATGTTTGTTTTAGATTAGGTTTTGGAGGTACCATTCCAGGCTCAAGACAATTAGTAAATCATGGCCATGTAACCGTTAATGGTAAGGTTCTCGATATTGCTGGTTATCAATGCAAATCAGGAGATGTAATCGGAATTAAAGAAAACAAAGCAAGCAAAAAACTTGTAGAAGGTAATATAGAATTCCCTGGTTTAGCAAATGTCCCACCTCATCTTGATTTAGACAAACCTAAATTAACGGGAAAAATAAATGGTAAATGCGATAGAGAGTGGGTGGCTCTTGAAATAAACGAACTACTAGTTGTTGAATATTATTCAAGAAAAGTTTAATACTACTTTTCTTTGGATTATTAAATCTCTTTTAAAAATGAGAGATTTAATTTAATTCTTATTTTTAAAAATAATGGGAAATAAGGAAAATAATATAAAAAAGCCAGGTTTTAAGACCTTATCTATTCACCATGGGGAAACATTTGCAGAAGACACTGGATGCGTTATGCCTCCTATTTTTTCTACATCTACTTTTAAACATGGAAATAAAGATAATTTCGACTACACAAGATCAGGCAATCCAAACTTTAGAATTCTAGAAAGCGTCCTTAAATCAATTGAAGATTCTAAATACTGTACAGTTTTTGGATCTGGCATTAGCGCGGTAACTGCAATTTCATCAACCCTAAAATCAGGTGACAAGATACTCTGCGAGTCAAATCTCTATGGTTGTACAGTGAGGATGTTCGAAAAAGTTTTCAAGAAATTTGGATTAGAAGTTTTATACACAGATTTTACAAATGAAAATAATATCAAAAAGATTTCATACTTCGAGCCAACCTTGATATGGCTAGAAAGTCCAACTAATCCACTTTTGAAGGTACTTGATATTAAGGCGATTTGTGATGAAGCGAATAAACTACAAATCCCAGTAGTTGTGGACAACACTTTTTCAACGGCACTTATTCAAAAACCATTGGACCTTGGTGCGACACTATCACTCTTAAGCACAACAAAATTCATTAATGGACATAGTGATGCACTTGGTGGAGCAGTACTGACAAATAATGAGGTATGGAATAATAAGATGCTTTTCTCTCAAAAAGCTCTAGGGCTTCAACCATCTCCTTTTGATAGTTGGCTCATTACGAGAGGAGTAAAAACTCTTCCTTTAAGAATCGAACAACAAACGCAAAGTGCAAAATTAATTTCTGAAGAATTAGAGAATCATAAAATAATTAGTAAAGTAATTTATCCTTTTAATCAAAAACATCCGCAATTTAATTTAGCAAAATCGCAAATGAGATCTGGAGGTTCGATGATCACCATAAAATTAAATCTTAAAAAAGAGGATACTTTTAAATTTTGCAAATCTCTCAAATATTTCTCGCTAGCAGAAAGCCTTGGAGGAGTTGAAAGTTTAATTTGTCACCCCGCAACAATGACTCATGCTTCTGTTGATGATGAAACAAAAAATCTTTTAGGGATAGATGATGCTCTTGTCAGATTATCGATTGGATGTGAAGATACAAACGATTTAATCTCAGACATATTATTTGCTTTAAATAAATTCTGAAAATTGAGAGATTTACTTAAAAACCCTATATGGAAAAATTCAGAGTTGGGATATTCTATTCCTGATAGTATTCATGCTGTTTCTGTAGCATTACCAACTTGGAATGATGTAATAAATTACGAGGAAAAAAATCAAGAATGCATGAATTTATTGAAGTCCATTTACCCAAGATTCGGGCTCAACCCCATAGTGAAAAGATTATGCGAAAAAGTAAAAAAGGAAAATTACTACAACAATAAAAGTATCTGGCCATATCCGAATGAAAGCATAGCTTTTAAAGCCAAAAAATACATTGATAGAAATACTTCTGAACAATACTCATTAATTGAAAAAAGAGATAATTTAGCTCTCTTAATAACTGAAAAAGAAGGAAGTATATATGCAAAATCTTTCTGGCAACACACTGGTCTTGGCATATCTTCAAGGGCTGCTGCTATAGAACTAGGTCTTGAAGATTGCCCTCCAAAATTTTACGTAACTGAATGTTCTCAAAGAATAAAAAATAGAATTTCTAAATCTACAAAAATTAACTCTAATGATATTCACTTAACTTCATCTGGAATGTCTGCATTGCATACATCATTAGAAATCATATATAAATTATTTCCAGCTAAACCAACACTCCAAATTGGTTTTCCATATGTAGATGTACTTAAATTACCAATGAATATCTTTCATGGAGCAAAGTTAATTACAGAAGAAAATTGCGAGGATATTGAATTAGAAATCAAAAGCATAAATCCCTCAGCATTAATTATTGAACTACCGAGTAATCCAATGCTCAAATGTGTAAATATTAAAAAAATTTCAAAAATAGCAAAAAAGTTAAATATTCCCTTAATTGTTGACGATACAATTGGTTCAAATTTAAATATAAATTCCCTAGAGTATGCAGATATAGCTTTTACTTCACTTACAAAAATTTTTTCAGGTAGTGGTGATATTCTTGCCGGATCATTAATACTAAATCCAAAAAGCAAATGGATTGATCAATTTAGAAATGCATTAAACGAGATTAATCTTCCAATACTTTCCGATGGAGATACAGTTTATCTAGAGAAAGTTAGTAGAGATGTAAATCAAAGAGTTTTTGAACAAAATAGAGCATGTTTAGAATTAAAAAAAAGATTAGAGACCCATAGCGAGATTAAAAATATTTTCCATCCTGAAAATTGTCCAAATTTTAATTCTTTACTTACTTCTGATGGAGGATACGGTTGCTTATTATCATTTGAATTAAATGGAGGATTGAACAAAGCTAAGAAATTTTATGATTCTCTACAAGTATCTAAAGGACCAAGTTTAGGTACAAAATTTACTCTGGTTTGTCCTTATGTTTTACTAGCTCATTATGACGAGTTGGATTGGGCTGAAAGTTTTGGTATACCCTCGCACCTCATTAGAGTATCAGTTGGATTAGAAGACCAAGATCAATTATGGAAAAGCTTTTCTGAAGCACTAAATAATTTCTAAATTCCTAGTATTTACCGTATAGAAACTTATATACTCTTTTTCTGAATAATAGTTAGTATTAATATATATTTTCTCAATATCTAAATGGCAAAAATTTATGAGGACAACAGTTTTGCTATTGGAAACACTCCATTAGTAAAATTAAAATCAGTTACTAAAAATGCGAAAGCTACAGTACTTGCAAAAATTGAAGGTAGAAACCCCGCTTATAGTGTCAAATGCAGGATTGGCGCAAACATGATCTGGGATGCAGAGAAAAGTGGGAAACTTACAAAAGACAAAACTATTGTTGAGCCAACTTCTGGAAATACAGGAATTGCTCTAGCTTTTACTGCTTCAGCAAGAGGTTATAAACTGATCCTTACAATGCCAGAATCCATGTCAATTGAAAGAAGAAGGGTTATGGCAGTGTTGGGGGCTGAAATTGTTTTAACAGAGGCATCTAAAGGTATGCCTGGAGCAATAGCTAAGGCTAAAGAAATTGCAGAAAGTAATCCTTCTCAATATTTCATGCCAGGTCAGTTTGATAATCCAGCAAACCCTGAAATTCATTTCAAAACTACTGGACCAGAAATCTGGGATGATTGCGATGGTGAAATTGATGTCCTAGTCGCAGGGGTTGGGACTGGCGGCACAATTACTGGGGTTTCAAGATACATCAAGCAAGAGAAAGGCAAAAATATTACTTCTGTAGCTGTAGAACCCTCACATAGTCCTGTTATTACGCAGACATTGAATGGTGAAGAGGTTAAATCCGGACCACATAAAATCCAAGGGATTGGAGCAGGATTTATTCCTAAGAACCTTGACTTATCAATTGTTGACAAGGTTGAACAAGTAACAAATGACGAATCAATAGAGATGGCTCTTAGATTAGCTAAAGAGGAAGGTCTATTAGTAGGAATATCTTGTGGCGCTGCTGCTGCTGCTGCTGTTAGATTAGCTGAACAAGATGAATATGCTGGGAAAACAATTGTAGTTGTTCTACCTGATTTAGCAGAGAGGTATTTATCATCAATTATGTTTACTGAAGTTCCAAGCGGAATTATTCAAGAACCAGTCAAAGCCTAAATCTATTTTTTAACCAGTAGTGAATCTGGTGAAATATACATCGCATCGCCATAAGAGAAGAATCTAAATTTTTCTTTTATGGCTTTCTTATACAAATCTAATAATCTTTCTCTACCAATCATTGCACTTACTAAAAGTAATAATGAACTCTTAGGAAGATGAAAATTAGTTAATAATCCATCAACTACATTAAATTTATAACCCGGCTTAATTACTAAATCTACGTACATCGCTATGGGAATAAAGTCATTAATTTCTTGAGAATAACAACTTTCAAGAGCTCTTACACTTGTCGTCCCAATAGCTATTATTTTTCTATCTGTTTTCTTTATTCTTTTTATTTCCTCCACTACTTCCTTATTAACACTTACCCATTCTTTATGAAGTTTTAAGTTACTTAAATCTTCTTGGTCAATTGGTTTGAATGTTCCATAGCCCACGTGCAAAGTTATCGGTAAAATTTTTACTCCTTTTTTTTTAAGATTGGAAATAAGACTTTTGCTTAAGTGTAAACCAGCTGTTGGTGCAGCAACTGCCCCCGGATTAGTTGCATACTCAGTTTGATAACTTTTCTCATGAAAAGATTCTTCTTCAGAATTTTTTATATAAGGCGGGAGAGGGATTTCCCCGTATTTATCAAGAAGATCATTCATTGAATTGAGATCAGTTATGTTTTCAGGAAATCGAATAAATCTCCCTCCAGTTTCTTCATCAACCCCATCAACCATCAAATTAATATCTTTTGCAGAAGGAGATTTTAATTTTATTTTTCTATTTACTTTTAACTTTTTCGCTGGCTTTGCCAAACATAACCAAACACATTCATGGGATCTTTCTAAGACTAATAATTCGACTAACGTCCTATTTTCTAATTCAACCTTTACCCTTGCCTTCATTACTTTAGTATTATTTACCACCACAAGATCGCCTTTTCTTAATTCATCTAAAAGATTCTTGGTAAATTTATTAGTTAGGCAATTCTCCTTTAAAACACTATTTCTAACTATCATCATTCTTGATTCATGCCTTATTGCAGAAGGTTTACTAGCAATTAATGAAGGATCTAGAAAGTAATCATAAGCTTCAAGCTTATAATCTCTTCCTTCATTGTTAATTTGAGAAATCAACTAAATTTAAGATACAAGTGTCTCTGGCTCATTTTCTATAAGGGAAGCTAAGTCTTTCAAGAATGAAGCTCCATCAGCTCCATAGATCACTCTGTGATCAGCTGTAAGATTTACTTGCATTATTTTTTTAACAGATATTGAACCATCACTATTAGCTACAACAGTTGGTTTCGATGATGCTATCGCTAAGATCGCACCGGTCCCTGGGGGTAGTATTGCGTCAAATCTATCAACACCAAACATACCAAGGTTAGATAAGGTAAATGTCCCCGTTGAGTATTCATCTGGTTCTAATTGTTTTGATCTCGATCTTTTTACGAGATCTTTCCATTCCCTAGATAATTCAAATAAATCAGTATTGCATGGTTCTTTTAATACTGGAGTTATTAGTCCCCCATCTTCCATCGCAACAGCAACAGCAATATTTATATTTTCTGGATAAGAAATTCCATTTTCTGAAAAGCTTGAGTTAACTTGAGGATGTTTCTTTAGTGTCTTTGCAACTGCTTTTACAAGTAAAGCAGTCATAGTAACTCCATTCTGTTTTACCTTTTTGTAAAAATTATCTAATTTATCTGTATTGATAGAGTAACCCACCCTAAAACATGGAACATCTAAACTAGATTCCATATTTTTATTTACCGCTTTTTGAAGAGTATTAAATTGAACTGTTTCTCCAGGACTACCAAAACTATTTCCTGAAGTTTCTGGTTTACTTTCAACTCCCAAATTTGCACCAGGAATACTTGCAGGAGAACTACCTTCTCCTATCCATGGTATAGAAACAGGTTGGCCATTAGCTTTTAAAATATCATCGGCTTGAATCCTTCCGTGAGGGCCAGATCCATGAATCTTTGCTAAATCAACACCCATTTGAGAGGCTAATTTTTTAGCTCTTGGAGATGCAATTATCCTCGAAGAAACATTACTTGTTGCGGCATTAATTTGATTGACATTAAAAGATGGGAGAGGCTTTTCACTCTTTAAGACGACTTCTTCAGCTTCTTTCTTGATATTTTCAGTCTGGATTACTGGTTTTTCTTCGGTTTTATTGCTTACCAATTCAAGTTGGTCTGAAGTTGAGATTTCGGGTTGAGTTCCTTTATTTTGTTCTTGAACTGAGGCTATCTCATTCTCATTTTCTACAATGAGACCAATAGTTTCTCCAACAGGTGCAGTGCTACCAGCAGGCATTAAAACTGCTGCAAGATATCCATCTTGAAAAGATTCAACATCCATATCTGCCTTGTCAGATTCAACAACCAAGACAGATTCGCCTCTTTCAACCTTATCTCCCGGATTTTTCAACCATTCCACAATCTTGCCCTCCGTCATAGTAGAACTCAAGGCAGGCATGAATATTTCGTGAGACATAAGAAAATTGTTATTGCATAAGTTTTAAGGGATTTTTACCAAACTTTCAAAAGTTTTTATGATTAAGAACCCTTTTAACTCTTGATTTAATTATACGAAATCATGTTCACAGTGGGAACTCTTAAAACTTAAGAAAGTAATAATTTAGATCGATTAGAGTTTAAAACTTTTCGAAATTAAGGTTTATTTATATTTATCAAAAATACTAAATCTTTTTTTTAATTATTATCTATAGATTGAATAACTCCATCTTTTACCGTAATCGAGACTTGCATTTTTTCAATAAGATTGTCGCCCACAGTGACATCACAGAAACTATCCACTTGCCCTTGATCAACAATTTCGTCCATTTTTAATTCGCGAACTTGACTCTGTTGTTGAAGTAGATTTCTTTTTTGTTCTTCAATTTCATTTCGTTTTGCTGCGACTTGTTGTTGCACCTGACTAACCTGTTCTTGAACCCTTGGATCTAGAGGATTAACCGATTGGGATCTAATATTATTTACTATTTGCTGCCCCTCCTGCTCCAGTTGCGATAATTGCTGATCAATGTTTGAAATTGCTTTACTTAATTCTTTTTCAGCATCTTCCTTCCAAGTTGGTGTTACTACAGCTTTAATAGCTATTGAGCGCTTTATAGATATTGAGTTTTTTGTTTCCATAAAAAATTAAATCACCTTTTCAATATAGATAGAACAAATCAAATTTTCTTACTAAATTTGTTTTCATACATATTTTCTATTTGTAATGAATACTTTTTTTCTATTTCTTTTCTTTTTTGTTTAAGAGTTTGTGTTAACAACCCATTTTCTAGAGTAAAGGCATCAACAAAATAACAATCTAATATTTGTTCTTCTGATCTTGCTCCTAATCGACTTTTAAGCAAATTATTAATTTGTGATTTGAAAAATGTACCAATATTCTTATTTAGGTTTAATTTTGAAAGATCTTCTTCGAAAAACTTGCTTTTAACCAATTCGACATTAGGAACTACAAGGGCTGTTAAACATTTCTTATCTTGTCCTACTAGTTGAATCTGATTAATAAATTCAGAACTAAGGATTTCAGTCTCAAGCGGATTCGGCTCTATATTTTCACCACTTGATAACACTATTGTATCCTTGGCTCTTCCTGTTATAAATAGAGAACCATTTGGTATAAGAAACCCTAAATCACCAGTATCAAACCAACCATCCTTGGATAAAACATCTTTTGTAGCTATTTCATTGTTAAGATAACCTTTCATTACTTGCGGCCCCTTAACAAGAATTTTTCCGACTTCTCTGAACTTCAGAATCTTTTTTTTATCATCATTCACTATTTTGATTTCAGTAAATGCTAGAGGCTGACCAGATGATCCTCTAACATTTAATTCTCTTCTTCTACAAGTTAATACTGGACTAGTTTCTGTGAGTCCATACCCTACCAAAACATCTACACCTAAAGACTCAAAAAAAAGATCCACATGTTCTGGCAATGCACCTCCGCCGTTAATGGGAAATTTCAGTTTTTCTCCGCATAGTTTTCTAAGAATATTCGGCCATAAAAAAATAGTAGACAATTTATGTAAAGGATACCGGCTAATAACAGAAACTAGTAAGGGGATTTTTGACCTAAAAGTTGTTTGATTGATATCTAAATTTCTTATCTTTCTTAGACTTCTTTTGAAAACTGAACTATTACTTATCAAAAACTTAATAAGTTTTTGCTTTTTGGAAGGCATTTTTTTCAACGCCTGATAAAAACCATCATGTATTGCCTCCCATAGTCTTGGGACAGTAGCCATGACAACAGGTTTTACTTGTGTGATATCATCTTTCAGAAATTTTGGAATTGTATAGTATTGAGAACAACCACAAGAAAAAAAGAAGTATTCAGCGCTCCTCTCATAAGAATGCCAGATAGGCAAAACGCTTAATACAGAGGTCCCTGGTTCTGGATCAGCGATATAAGCTAAATTGATTATTTGATGTAAAAAATTTGCATGCGTCAGTGGGACACCTTTAGGTTTTCCTGTTGTCCCAGAAGTGTAAAGAATAGTAGCGACGTCATCAAGTCCTGGATTAAATTTTTCAAGATTATTATTTTGTGAATTTTCTTTTTCTACTGAACTTATAAATTTACTCCAACTTATTAAACTTTCAAATTGTTCATCTTCTAAATTGATTATAAATTTCAGTCTTTTTTTTAATTCTTCTCTATTGTTTAACTTTAGCCAAATCTCCTTAGACTGAACTATTAGACCTACTGAATTAGAGTGCTCAATAATATATTCTAATTCTACTGGAGGAGAATTAATACCTCTAACTGCATTTATAGCTCCTAAACGCATTAAGCCTTGATCTACAACTAGCCACCTTGGAGAATTTTCAGATATTACAGTAACAACATCACCCTTTACTAAACCATAATTTTTAAAACAAAAAGAGACTTTTGTTATTAAATCAGCCAGCTCAGAATAAGAAAATTTTTCTTTGTATTTCCCTCTTAAATCGGAAACAGCTAAAGTATCACCAAATTTAATTTTTAATTTTTCCCAAATTTGATCTATGTGATGAAGGTTCTTAATAAAATCTCTACTTATAGCAAATTTATCTTTTTTAGAAAGAGGTTTGGCTGAATGCCAATACGCTAGATCACTCATATTAAATTAATTTTAAAATTTTAATTTCTATTTTGATACAAAATCAAAATTAAATTCTTCCTGAATGATTTTTTTAACAATTCTCTTGACTTCTTGAATATTTAAATTTTTGTTGTAATCAATCATATTTGCCATAAGACAATTTTCTATTCCGCAAGGAACAATTTTATTAAAGTTTTCTAATTCGCAGTTAATATTGATTGAAAATCCATTTATTGTAATCCATCTTTTACAGCCAATTCCAATTGAGGCAATTTTCTTATTTCCTATCCAAACACCAGTAAACCCTTTTCTAGAGTGACATTCTATATTAAAAGTTCCAAGGATTTTTATAATAATTTCTTCAATTTTTCTTAAGTACCAATTTAAATCTTTATTAAAATTTTTCAAATCTAAAACCAAATACGTTACTAATTGTCCTGGCATATGACAAGTTACCTCTCCACCTCTATCAATCTTAAAAACATCATATTTAGAATCATTCAGAGAAAATAGTAAATTATCGTAATTAGATCCTCTCCCCAATGTATAACAGAGTTGATGCTCCCCTATCCAAATAAAATCAGGGTTAGAATTATCTAAAATCAATGCCTCCTGATATTCTTTTTGTAATTTGTAAATATCATTAAAAGAAGAAATATTATCAGGTTGTTTAATTATTGCTGTTCTATTTTCCATATTTAAGTAGATTTAGAAAGTAAGTAAATATTTTTAGATTTGTTATGAAAATTTTAATCCATGGAAAGAATCTTGAGCTCACTGGAGCATTAAAAGAATATACTGAGGCAAAGATAGAAAAAGCAACTCATCACTATAAGGATATCGTTAAAGAAGCTGACATACACCTTTCAATAGAAAAGAATCCAAGAGTCTCGTTCCAAACTGCAGAAGTTACTATTTTCGCAAATGGTACAGTGATTAGAGCTGAAGAAAAAACTGAAAATCTATACTCAAGCATTGACTTAGTTTCAAATAAACTTTGTAGAAAATTACGCAAATACAAAGAAAGAAATAATAAAACAACTCATAATAAACAATTTAAAAATAAAGATTCTTTACCAAGTGAAAGTATGGAATCAAATTTTTTAGATAAAGCTTTATTTAAAGAAGGAACTGAAGCAAGTCTGCCTGAGCCATCTATAAAAAATAAATACTTTGAAATGACTCCAATTTCATCAGAAGAAGCAAGAAAACAATTAGATCTAATTGATCATGATTTTTATGTTTTTCGAAATAAGAAAAATAACGAACTTCAAGTTATATACAAAAGGAATCATGGAGGTTATGGCCTGATTCAATCTAAATAACTTTTAAATGGCAAACATTGAATATGAATTAAACGAGAAAATTCATGCGATTATTATTAATCCCTATCTAAGGTGGGAAGATTTCTGTGCGAATTGCGATTTAATAAAAAAATACAACATTAAGAATATTTCTTCTTCAGTAAATTATTTAGCTGATTTTAAAAACCGTTTGACCAATTACAGCGCAAACATAAACGCACTTATTTCCTACCCTTTAGCAGATTTACCAGTTTCATTTATTGAAGAATTGGTCTGTTTTGCAAAAGATAACGGAGCAAATGGAATTGAATATATCCCAAATTTTATAAATTTATCCAAGAAAAACTCAGAAACCTTCGCTTCTGAAATTGAACAAGTTAAGTTATCTGGATTACCAGTTACAATAATCATAAATAAATCAAAACTTCAAGAAGAAGTTTTTTCTAATGTGATAGAAATATGCTTGGAATTAGGAATAAAAAATTTTCAATTCGGGGACGGATTTGGGCCTCCTATTACATCAGATGATATTGCCGAAATCCTGAAAATTATAGGCTCTCCAAATCAAATCAAAGTTGTAGGTGGTATAAAAAAACTTACTCAAATTATTGATTTGTTTGATAATGGAATCACTTGCGTAGGGACTTCAAATTTTTCTGAGATTTTTCAAGAATTAAAAGTTATTTAAATGTCTGGTTCTGGGGAATGTCGATTAGAGGGTCTCTGCATTAAGTCTTCTCCATTAGGAGAGAATGATAGGTTAATAACCATCCTTACAGATGAGCAAGGAATAGTTCGATTAGCTGTACCTGGTGCGCGCCGGCCAAAAAGTAGTCTTGCAGCCACTACACCATTAACATACATGAGTTTGCAAATTTTTGGCAAAAGAAACCTTAAATCTGTACGTCAAATAAAAATCTTAAAAAGCTATTCTGGTCTTGGGAAAAATATTGAATGTCTTGCAGCCGCTCAAGCAATAACAGAATTAACATTTTTATTAGTAGGTAATAATGATAAGCAACAAAACTACTTGTCATGTGTTCTCGCTCATTTAGATAGGATTTGTTTATATGAAGAATCTAAAGAAGAAGATATTAAAATTCTTTCAATGAGTATTCAATCTTTAATACATCTATTGGCGATAGGTGGAATTAATTTACCAATTCATCATTGCTGTAAAACGGGAGATTCTATTATTCCACCTTTAGGAAATTGGGAATGGAGTTGTTATTATTTGCCAAATGAAGGTTTTTCATCTATCGAAGATCCGCAAAGTAACCTAAAAATTAATGCCTCTGAAGTTGCTTTATTACAGAGACTTCTTTTTCCCGAGTTACCAATAAAGTCGAATGGAGAATTATTAGGACCAAAAAAAGTTTGGCTTAAAATATTATTTATTCTTGAAACTTGGATCTATACCCAATTAGAGAAAGATCTATCTTCACTAAAAATGTTGCGAGAATTATATAGTTAACTCCTTTAAATCAAAATAAATTTCTTTAAAATTATGGTCTTTGTTGCTTTGACTGTTAATTTAATAAATAGTTAATTTAATTATTGTGGTTCATATTGCCTGGCTGGGTAAAAAATCTCCTTTTTGTGGGAATGTAACTTATGGCAATTCAACTACTGAAAATTTAAAGGCCAGAGGTCATAAAATTAGTTTTATTCATTTTGATAATCCCTCTACTTCAAATTCATCAAAACCATTATTTCTGGCAAATGATCCTGACGTAAGTCTCCCATATTTAATTAAGTCACAAGTTTATACAATTCCTTCCCCAAGAGCGGAAAAAGAGTTGAGGCAATCATTAAAAAGATTAAAACCAGATATCGTACACGCCAGTCTTACTCTATCTCCTTTAGACTTTAGACTTCCAGAACTTTGTAATGCAATAAAAGTCCCGCTGATAGGAACATTTCATCCAGCATTTGATGCTAATAATAGAAATTTAACAGCAAGTACTCAACAACTAACGTATCAACTTTATGCTCCCACTCTCTCTAAGTTCGATAAAATCATCATTTTTTCAGAACCTCAAAAAAATGTTCTTGAAAAATTAGGAGTACCTAAAGAAAAACAAATAATTATTCCAAACGGAGTTGATGAAAATATTTGGAAACCCTTTTGCCAAAAAAATAAAAAATATGATTATGTAAAAAATAAACTAGGAAATGAAAGAATCTTTTTATATATGGGAAGGATTGCTAATGAAAAAAATATTGAAGCCCTTTTACGTTCTTGGCGACAAATAAAAAACAATAATTGTAAATTAGTTATAGTTGGAGATGGACCTATGAAGCCGACACTTGAAAATGGTTTTTCTAACATTAGTAAAGATAAATTATTTTGGTGGGGTGCCGAATTAGATTTAGAAACTAGGGTAGCAATAATGCAAATAGCAGAAGTATTTTTCTTACCAAGCTTAGTAGAGGGTTTGTCTTTGTCACTTTTAGAAGCAATGTCAACTGGTACTGCATGCATAGCTACAGATGCAGGAGCTGATGGTGAAGTTTTAGATAACGGAGCAGGAATAGTAATTTCAACTGATAATGTGGCTACACAATTAAAAACAATAATCCCAATTCTTATAGAACACCCTTCATTTACAAAAGATCTTGGAGAGAAAGCTAGGGAAAGGGTACTTCAGCGGTATACAATTACCAAAAATATAAATTCACTAGAGAAAGTTTATATGAACTTAAAGGATGATTTTAAAAACTAATTAAAATCCTTACTTCGGTTACTAGCTGAAACTATTGCTTCAATTAAAGCTGACCTTATACTTTTCTTTTCTAAAACCCTCAATGCAGAGATAGTTGTTCCTCCTGGCGAAGTTACTAAATTTTTAAGCTCGGAAGTAGTTAGATTTTTTTCTTTAATTAAACTAATAGTCCCTAATATCATATCCATAACAAGTTCTTCTGAGAGTATTTTTGGCAATCCACCGCTCAACCCACCATCACTAAGCGCTTCTATTATTAAAGCAATTATTGCAGGTCCTGATGACGTTAAAGCTAAAAATATATCAAGATAATCTTCAGTAAATTCATAGATTTTACTAGTATTTTCAAATAATTTCTTTGTAAATTGTTTCTGATCTTTTGTAATTTTTTCACCCCAAGCAATTCCTGTTAAACCCTTTCCAACAGTGATTGGAATATTTGTAACTATTCTCACACAATTATGGTTAGGGAATTTTTGCGCAAGTCTATCTATTGAAACTCCCGCAAGTATTGAGACTAATAAATTGTCCTTGGTTTCTAAATTTTTAGCCTCAATTATATCTTTAAGATGTTGGGGTTTTACTGAAAGAAGTTTAAACTTACAATCCCAAATTATTTCTGAACCTTTAGTACATGATTTATAGACGTTTATATGATGTTTATAATTTGATCTTATATTTTCTAAACTTTTTTGAGAATTTACTAAACAATAAACGTTCTTTGGCTGAATTAATTCTTTATCTAATAGAGGAGTAATTATAGCTTTTGCAATGTTTCCAAAACCAATAATCGCAATTTTATCAGTCACAGATTAATCATGAAAAAGCACTTAATTTAGAATTACCCCATGCTGGTTCAGGAGCAGTATTTTTTTCAAAGCTGTATTGTGATGTATTTTTTGTAGACATATTAGAAGGTGAAGCTTCTTCTGGGAAAGAACTTGTTACATTAACGCAACTTGGAGCAAAAAGAAAAATACTTTCACCTACTCTCTCTTGATGTCCATCAATTGCATAGGTACCTCCAGCAATAAAGTCAACTGCTCTTTGAGCTTGATCAGGATCCATCATAGTCAAATTAAGTATTACAGTTTTTCTCTCTCTTAAGGCCTGAATAGCTTGAGGCATCTCATCGAAACTTCTTGGCTCCATTAAGCTTACTTCTGAAGATGAATTTGAGATCCCAGGCATTCCGACAACTTTTGATGATCTGTTGTTACTCATAAATTCGAATGGATTTGAATGAGCAAGGCTATTAGAGTTTTTTTGATTTTGCTTGAAATCATTAATATCATTGAATTCATCTTGTGATGCATAATCTAAATCATCAAAATCATCATCAAGATATTCGTCCCCTGCAACAACTGCCTTTAATCTAGAAATAAGTGACACCTTTTAAATCCTCTTGAAATTGATTACTAAGGTAAATAAACCTTAAGTAATAGATTCATTTTTTAAATGAATAAACTACCTATACTTAAATAACGTTACTTACACTTCACCGCAAGTTTATAGACAAGATTTTTATAAAAAATAACTAATATGTTCTATCTCCAAAAATTAATGAGCCTAGTCTTAGCCAAGTTGATCCAGCTTCAATAGCTTCTTCCCAATCTCCTGACATTCCCATTGAACAATCAGGAAGTTGAAGAGAATCAGCGAGTGAGCGACATTTTTTAAACAATTGTAAGTTTTCCCTTGAATTAAGTCCTTTAGGATTAATAGTCATCAAACCGGTTAACATGATATTTTTCAATTCTTGAATTTCTTCCCATTTTGATACTAAAAGTTCAGGATCAAAACCTGCTTTAGAAGGGTCATCGCTTAACTTGACCTGCAACATAATGAATGGATTTTTCTTCTCTTCAAATGAAATACTAGAAATCTTTTGCAACTTTTCAAATGAATCAACTGAATGTATATATTTAAAATTTTGAACTATCTTTTTTATTTTATTACTTTGTATTCTTCCAATAAAGTGCCATCTAATTTGTTTAAAGTCTTTTAAGCTCGATTGCTTTTCAAATGCTTCTTGAAACTTACTCTCACCAAAATCATTCTGACCTATTTTTTGAATAGTCTGGATTTCTTGACTTCTAAATCCTTTACTAACAGCAAGTATATTGACATTTGATGGAATTTTATTTTTTATTTTTAAATAATTTGAAGAGTTCACCTTTTATAAAAAAGTTTGTGTGAATAAATTCTCCCATTTAGAAAGCTCCTCAGATCCTTTTCTTCTAGCTTTTTGAAGGTTAAATTCAGCCTGATTACGGGCATCTAAATAAGGTATAACTTCAAAAAAAACTTCTCTCTGTCTGATTTCAACCAAAAAGAACATTTTTTGGGCGTACAAAGTTGCGTATATATCTCTTCCATCATTACCAGGAGAGACTTGGTACAACATACCAAATGTTGGATGGTTTAAATAACGCTCGGAACTCAAACTTAAATTTTTTGTTATTTATAATGCACCATACAGTTTTCTAAGAAAAATTGCTATGCAAATAAAACATATCGATAATGTATTAACAATTACGTTAGCAGATTTCGAAGGATGAAAAGTTCTAAATCTACTTGTTTTTATAGAAATTTCTTTCTTCGAGAGCAAAGATTCTGCTCCTTGATCAATTCTCAGAAATATATTTAGAAACAACCTTTCAACTAAAATCAATAAAACATTAAAGGATTTCTTAAATCCTAAATTTCGGAAATTTATTGACCTAACTGATACTGATTTAATTATATTTTGAAATTCTTCCTGCACTAGAGGTATAAAACGCAATGCAATTAATAACTGAAAAAGCCACTTACTTATTGGAAATCCAATTTTTCTTAATGGATACAGAAACCAACTTAATCCCCATACAATATCTTCTTGTAAGGTAGTTAAAAGCATCAAATTAACACTATGAATAACAGTAAATATTAAAGTTGAGGTTTTTATTCCTAATTCAAAGGCTTTTCTCGATAAATTTAAAGGACCAAAATTTATAAACCAAATCTTCTGCGATGGAATTTGCAAAATGTTCCATTCTTTATAGTTCTCTACAAAAACTTGCAACTCATTTGGATTTCTTAAATTGCTATCAATTGATTGAATATCAGATGAAGCAAGTATTGAAATAAATCCAATTAATAATGATAAACATGAGAGCACAAATAATGATCGCCACCATATTCTAGGTGGCAATAAACTAAAAAAAGTAATTAACAATAAACAACCTGTTAAGCTCAATCTCCAAATAGGACCTGCCCAAATTGGAGTTATTAGAAATAACATTAGTATGATTATTTTTAATCTAGTATCTATAATTCTTAGCCAACTTCTATTGCCATAAACATATTGCCCGACTGAAAACTTAGTAAGTATATTCATCAATCTTTTTGAATTAACTCAATATTTTCCCTTTCTACTTCTTTATTTAAAGCTCGTTGCTGTTTCCCTCTCCAAAGTAAAATGAGAGGTGTGCCTTCAAAGCCTAAATTTAATCTAATTTGTTTTTCAATATATCTTCTATATGTAATTCCAAATAATTTCGGGTCATTTACAAAAAGAGTAAAAGTGGGAGGCTTATTCTTTACTTGAGTACCGTAATAAAGTCTACCTTGCTTGCCGCTTCTTTTCGTGGGGGGGCTTTTCCAACTAATAGACTCTTTAAGCACTTCATTTACCACAGATGTTGATACCCTTCTTCTATGTTGTTTAACTGCATTAAGAGCATGCTCAAAAATATTTTCAACTCTTTGCCCGGTCAAGGCCGAAATAAAAATCATTTTTGACCAGTGTAAAAAATATAGTTTAGATCTAAGTTCTTTTTCTACTTGATAAATTGTTGAACTGTTTTTATCAACAAGATCCCATTTATTTACAACAATTACACAAGCTCTGCCTTGTTCTTCTATTCGTCCTGCCAATTTCTGGTCTTGATCAGTTACTCCATCCATTGCATCTATAACCAAAACACAAACATCACTTCTATCTATAGATTTAAAGGCCCTATTGATGCCAAAAAATTCAGTACCATATTTAACATTTTTCTTCCTTCTAATCCCAGCAGTATCAACTATTTTCCACTGATTATCACCTTTTTTTATTAGTGTATCTATTGAATCAGTGGTGGTTCCGCTAATATCACTAACTATTGCTCTTTTTTCACCAGAGATTGAATTTAACAGACTAGATTTCCCAACATTTGGCCTCCCAATAATTGACATCATTATCTTTTCCTCTTCTTCCTTAACATTATTTTCAGGCAGTTCTCCAATGACAAGATCTAAAAGATCGCCAGTGCCTGAACCATGAATAGCGGAAACAGGGTAAGGTTCGCCCAAACCTAATTTCCAAAACTCAGAAGCTAAAGAAATGCCAAGGGTAGTTGATTCACATTTATTAACCGCAACAATTGTTTTACAACTTGAGTTTCTTAACCATTTTGCTATTGATAAATCACCATCAGTAACACCCTGATTGCCATCTACCACAAGTAAAGCAAGTGAAGCCTCTTCTAAGGCCAAGTAAACTTGTGTTCGTATCTCTGGAAGAAATTCACTATCATCATTAAAAACTAAGCCTCCAGTATCAACAATCTGAAATTCCTTGTCTCCCCATATTGCATTTTGATAAGTTCTATCTCTTGTTACACCAGGCTTATCAAAGACTATTGCATCATTACTTTGGCAAAGACGATTAACTAAGGTAGATTTTCCTACATTTGGTCTTCCAATAATTGCTACCGTAGGAAGTGTCAATTCTTTACTCCAAAGAAAGTAGTATCTATTACAACTATAGCTTCAATAGAATCATTTACCTTGCTCAAAAAACTTATTTTATTTCTGGATCACCTAAATGTCCAAATGCCGGATTAAGAGGTGGAGAACATGTTTGTGGAATCACATAATTATCATTCGAAAAACTTTTGTTTTCAATAGCCCAATAAATTAACCAGTTTACTGCAGTTGCTCTTCTAGTCCTTCTTGGATAAAGTTCATTAATTTTATAACCTTTAAAATAAAGAATATTTTTCAATCCTTGTTTATGCTCCTTTGGAATTGACCGGGTCAAATGTACTGATGCTGTTCGCTCTGAAATAATTTGAGGAGCTTTTACGAATTTCTCTGCCCAATAGGCAGGAGTTAATTCACTAGAAACCCAATCTTTCGAATGTTTTTCTCTAATATAAAAAAGTCTTTCCCAAACCAATTCACAAACAAAAACATCGCTAACTTTATCTTCGAGAACGAGAAATAATAGTTTCTTACATATTGGCCACGTAATTTGTTTACCTTTAAAATTTTCCTTTTTATTCATTCATCAAATCTTATCAAAATCAAAGAGAAATAAGGCATGAATTCCTTTTTATATTGTGATGCATATTGAATAATTTGATTAGGCATACCAATACTTAGAGCTATGAGTGTGTTATTGATAATATCCTCTTTTTTTAAGATTTCCCTGACTAAATCCCATCTTTTCCCAACTTTCATAATTGCTAAAACAATTTTATTTCCTCTACTTTCCCTTATAAGGGATGTTAATTCTGAATTTGAAGAAGGGCATTCTTTGATTATCAAGGTCTCTCCCTTTTTAACCAAATCAAAATCATTCAAGGCTGCTGCTGCTGAAACAGAAGAAATCCCAGGTATGGTTTTGGTGATGATTTCGGGATAATTATTTTTTATTATTCTCAAGATATTAGACGAGCTTGCAAATAGCGAAGTATCTCCAAGACAAAGTAAAACTACTGATTCGCCATTATTTATAAATTTCACAATTTTTTCTACAGCATTAGACCATATTTCATCAGGATCAAAACCCTCTCTAGCCATTGGGAAGATGATAGATATATTTTTTTTAAATTTGGTATATTTCTTGACTATTTCTGCCGCAAAACTTTTTTTGTTATCATCTGATACTGGAGAAATTATAACTTTTGCGTTTTTGATAGCATCTACAGCCGCAATAGTTAAAAGTGATGGATTTCCAGGTCCAACCCCAACAATAGTTAATGATGGCGAATCACTTTTGTGTTCTTTAAATACTCTCAAAATATTTTTTATTAACATTCTTAATTTACTTTTTCTAACTATGTACCCTTGGCATAAGGCAGGTCTCAGAAAGTATTTCTGACTCAATTTTAGATAATTCCTCTAACCTTTTAAAAGTTTGATTTTTAGAGAATTTAGTTTGCGCAAGTTTCCAATAAATTCCAAAGTGTCTGGCTTCACTCTCAAGCAAAGACTCATACAGGAACTTAAAAGATTCGTTTTCAGAATTCAGTGCAAGCAAGCCTAATCTTTCATGACTTCTTGCTTCAATCAATCCTGCGATTAAAAAACTATCGAGCATCCGATTAGGTTCTTCTTTTCTAATGTTTTTAGACAATTCAGCACCATATGGAGGGGGTTTTAGTGCCTTAAGAGAATGTCCAAGATTCTTTAAAAAATAGAATATTTTTTCAAAATGCTCTAATTCCTCCCTCGCAATTGGACTTAAAACTTCAGCCAAATTTGCTTCTGACGGATACCTAAACATCAATTGAATTGCTACTCCTGCTGCTTTCCTCTCACAATGAGCATGATCAATAAGAATATCTATTGGATTTGATAATGCCATATGAATCCATTTATCAGATGTAAAGGATGACAAATATTTGATATGGGAAGAAGGCCTTTTAAAATCAACTATCATTTAATCTTTATTACTTAAATATTCTATTATTCCATCAAGAGCCAAGGAATAACTGGATACACCGAATCCACTAATTATTCCGATAGCTTTATCTGTAAGGAAAGATTCTTTACGAAAGTCTTCTCTACTAAAAATATTTGAGATATGTAACTCCACAAATGGAATTTTTGATCCAATTAAAGCATCTCGAATGGAAATCGAAGTATGTGTAAAAGCGCCCGCATTTATAAGAATACCTTGGATACTTTTTACAGAATTCTGAATCTTATCAACTATTTCTCCTTCATGATTACTTTGAAAACATTCAAGATTAACACTTTTTTCTTGAGCAACTTTAGTTAAATCTTTTTCTATATCTCTCAATGTTTTATTACCATATATTTCAGGTTCTCTAGTACCCAAAAGATTAAGATTTGGTCCATTAATCAATAAAATATCCATCATCAAGAATTCTTCTCTTTACAAATCCTATCTATAAAGAAACAAAAAAACCAAAATATTTTCACACAAAGTGTCCATTAACTGATAAGTTCAAATAGTGGGGGTCGGTGCCCGAGTGGTTAAAGGGGGCGGACTGTAAATCCGCTGGCTCTGCCTACGTTGGTTCAAATCCAACCCGGCCCACTTAAAAACTGCCCTTGTAGCTCAGCGGTAGAGCACTCCCTTGGTAAGGGAGAGGTCTCGGGTTCAAGTCCCGACGAGGGCATGAATAAACAACCGCCGTTAGCAATCATTAAACGCAAAGAGGCGTGTTTTTTTTTGCTTTTTCAACTAAAACTTAATTAAATAGACTCTTGTAGGCCGTATTAAATAATTTTTATCTCTCCGAACCTTTCTGCCAATCTCCTGCTCTACACTCACCTTAATGCTTAATTTGATAACTATTGCACCACTAGCTATTTGCTGAAATACAACTTTGCTATTAATTCCTCTAGCTTTACCACAAATAGGCATAAAATGAAAACGATTTTTTATCAATCAATACCCTAGATTAATTCAAATAAAAAATGAAAAGATTATCTTACTTTGTTCTTTTATTTTTATCTTTAAATAATATCTTATTTATGAAATCCATAGAATCAAATGATTTCATAAATGTAAAAATCATTAGTTGTTACGATGGTGATACATGTACCTCATCAAAAGGAGAGAAAATTAGACTTGCATGTATTGATACGCCCGAAATAAGAGGTAATAAAGTCAATCCAAAGAAAGCATTGTTTGCAAGAGATTACTTGAATTCAAAAGTAAAGGGTAAATCCATAATATTAAAACGCATTACTACTGATAGATATAAACGTACTGTTGGAGAACTTTATGCAGATGATATCAATATCCAAGAATTACTTTACAAAAAAGGACTGGCAAAAATTTATAAAAAATATGCTTATCAATGTCCTTGGACAAAGAAGTATATTTAGATTTATTTTGATAAATATCAATTTTATTGTCTTTTATCCTCTCTTCACGTCTTTACGAAAAGGTGTGATATATCTTTTTATAACAGGCATTTCAGAGGTAAGCATTTTGCCTTAAATTCATATATATTTAACAGTGATTGTCTTCAGTTATGCCACTATCGAAATACCGCATGCACAGAATTTATCTTGCAGCGACCATGAATTATGGTCTAGGTTCTGATGATCCTGAAGAGATGGCATACTACAACAAAATAAGAAAAAAGATGGATGATATGAAAAAAAAACCAATTAAAAAAGGTGTACCCCTTAATTGGGATACACCCGAAGGAATGGATAAATGAATCTGAATACTTTTTTATTAATTGACGGGAGTCTTATGCTTATTGGTCTGCCTTTATTGATGATTCTTAAAGGCAAAAAGAAGACTCCCTGAGTCATTACTTAACCGCGAAAGTCACTCCCATTACTGCAGTGATATCTTTCTTGATAGTGGTGGTGTCATATGAACCCCAGCTACTTACTCTCGTTGAATTTGGAACTGTGATCTGGAAAACACCGGTGTTTACTTTCTTCAAACCTCCAACTTCAGATCCTGTTTGAAACGCAATAGCCTCAGCTCTGATTCGGGCATCCTTCGCAGCCTTTGCGAGCATATCTACTCTTTTATCAGCAAGCTTTGAATATGTGAATTCTGGAGAGCTTGGTCTTACCAAAACACCATCTCCAAGAAGTTCAGTTATCTTGCTGTGGGTTTTTTGAATTCGATGAACATCATTGCTCTGGATTTCAATACTTTGATAGGTGATCCATTCTGTTCTTATGATTTCATTGGTCTTGGGATGCTTAGTTTCATATTCTTTTATGCTGGCAGGTCCAAGATAAACTTCCTGTTTGATACCATCCTCGATTCCATTTGCTTTCAGAAAATTCATAGTCTTTTTCATTGACTCCTTATGCTTGTTGAATGAGTCGATCTGAGTCTTTCCTCTTGCCCTAACCTGAACGGACCATTTGGCAATATCACTTTCAAAACTTTCTGTACTTGCACCTGTAACAGTAATGGAATTCTCAATAATCCTGAACCCTCTTACAAGGACTGTAGAGGCACCTATGAATCCCCCGAGAGACAAAACAGCCATTGCAAAAACGAGTGGCGGAGTGCGGCGGATAATACTCAGAGAATCGCCTGGCAGCGACCTGAGTCTCTTAATAATTTTCATTGTGTATCAGTATGTATGTAGGAGCTTTTTAACAGCTGAACTAAAAGAAAAATATTAGAAAATCCCTGACTTTTATTTCTTAAGTTCTATCTAGCCATTAATGGAGACATCTTATTTTGATGTGCCAATTTTGGAGTCGGTTACTTATATTGCCAAATGAAATAAGTTTCTGCAAGAAGTATTTTTGTATTATTCAATCAGTCAAATTTCCCGTAATTTTAACCATAAAAAAGTTCAATTGTTGATCCTTTATCCGTATATAGGAGTACCTCAAACCGTACATATTTATTAGTCGGGAAGCCTGTCTGACTAGTTAGAACATTGGTGTAGTCGTCATGAGCAAATGTCTACCAAATCCAAACTAAAAGAAGATCATAAATCTGAGATTGAAGAAAGATCAGAAGAAGAACTTCTTGAGGAAGAAATCAGGAATCAACAAACATTGGATAGTTTTATTGAATCTGATAAAAGCTGGAGCTGATTAAAACTTATTTATTAGGCGATTGATATGAACTTAAAAAGATCACCCTTCTCAATTCTGGATAAAGATAAAAGAGAAGTGGACTATATCAAAGGTATTTATAAGAAAAAAATTCAGTATGAAATCGAATCCCACAAAGATCACGAAGATGAAGATAAGAGAGATACAATCCAAGCCCAAGATGTATTGATGCTTGATAGGATTTCGATTTAGTTAATCTTTCCTTTTTTATTCTTCTTCTTTAACTTAACTTGAGTTTTCCTCTTCTGCTTTTGCTCCCTCTTCTTTTGCTTCCTCTTCTTTTACTTCAACTTCTTTTACCTTTGGCACTTCCGCTTTAACTACAACTACTTTTGATGCTAAAGATTCAAACTTTCCTTTAATAAAATTTACTATGAAGATTAATATTGGAACATGGGCTAAACCACCCATTATCACTTTAGTTTCTGAATAATACATTTTTAAGGTAATGAGAACTGAAATATTTAAGCACACATTTAATTTTTAAATTGCTTTTATTAAGCCAATAAACATTAATAATCATTTCTTGATTCGTAGATCAATAATCTTGCTATTAATTAAGTAGAGACTTTTTTATTAAATGCCATTAGACGTATTTCTAATGAACATGTGTGTTGTAGTTATAGCTTTACTTATTAGAAGAGAAATCAAACTTAAAAAAGCGAGATAGATTATGAAGACACAAATTTTTAAAGAGCAGTACATTCCAAATTTCCATGCTATTACTCTTTTACTAATGCTACTTTTATGTCTGTGGTTACCTCTAGCACTTAGATTCCTATTAATAATTTAGTAAAACGATTTAAATAAGGTTTATTTCCTATTACTTAAAGACCTGGATAAATACCACTACGCTCTGCCGAATCCGGAGTGGGAACGACACATAAGGAAAGGCCTGTTATTTTCCCTGCATAAACAGAAGCATAAGCAACTCCAAGTAAATTGGACTTATCGCCTTGGGCCATAATGAGGCAATCATTATGACCATAGGCTGGGCAGATACCTAGTTCGGCAAAAACAGGACTCTTGGATTTTTTTATTATTTCAAGTTTTGGTCTGATGTATTCAATGAATTCATCTTTTGAGTTCATATCGGTTAAAACTTTTTGAGAAGAGTATGAGAAGTCTTCTGACAAAAACGATTCAAACTCAGACGAATCAAGAGTATGGAGCATTCTCGCATAAATACTCAAGGCTTCTTTTTCCGTTATTTGAGGAGTTTCTTTTCCCATTTTTAAAAAATCAACTACTAAAAATGAGGGGCAACTAGTTATTTTTATTTTAGCCAAACCTCTCCAGTTTTTTTCCATCCCTGAGAGATTAATCTTTCATAAATTTCTCTAGCTAAATCTATATCTACAGAAACAGTTGTTGTCATTAAAGGCAGTTCCTCCCCTACCACACCAACTATTTTTCCAGTATCTATAAACATATACTCAAATACACCATCTATACTCTTATCGTTTTTTACAAACCTTTTTACTTCTGTTCTTTTTGAATTAATCAACCAATAAGATTCAGCCATTAATTAAAAGGTAGAACTAGTAAGCGTTTCATTTACAATATAGAGCTACTGTTTGATCTAAATCTGCACAAGGTTCAATAATAAATTCCAATAATTCTCTCCAAAAAAGAGCTAGATGCTCCTTATTTTAGATCAAATATCAATCAATTTAATTATCCCATTGTAGCAACAGCATCAGCAACTTGTTTGTTTCTTTGAATAACCTCATCATCATTTAAAACAGCAGTAATATTCCAATCAAGACCAAATTTAGCTCTCCAAACTCCAAAATGTTGAGATATTGCTAAGTGATTATCAGCCTTGAATGTAACAAAAACCTCTCCTGTTTCAGGCGCATGGAATCTACTTACTAATTCAAATCCATCAAAATTATCCATAGGTGCACCGGAAGCAATATACTTCTCAAACATTTTGTATCCTTCGGACTGAGAAATTCCATCTGGAATAAGTCCATGTACATGATAGTAAGCCATAAATAAAAAATTTAAAGTATCTTTAATTTAAAAACAAGAATTTAAAAAGCATTTAATTTATCTTTAAATTTAGATTTTTAATCTTCTAAAAGTATGGATTCATCAAAAAAAGGCCATCTTTAATTTTGTATCGATTGTACAGTTTACATTCGTTTCTGTAATTATTAATTGTATATGAGTTATTTTGCTGAACCTAACCATATTGAGTATGATGCATGGTTCGATGAGAATATCGACCCCATAGACCTTCTTGATTACTCAGATGAAAAGGATTTCAGCGATTCGGTACATTATAAGTTCCATAACATTTCAACTAGAAATTTAACAATTGGGTCTTCCAATAATTTTCACTGGTAATTCAAAGATTTTCCCATCTTAGATCTTGAGAACCTTTATACAGAATATGTTCCATCACTTTCTCTCCTTGCTTTAGCTAATTTAATTTCATCTAATATTTTTGTGATCATGTAGGCAGTTTTTTTACCGTAGCATTTTTCTTTTTTGATGTTCTCAAAGTTACTTGGGAGACAATCAACATAGTCACAACAGTCGCACTTAATATCAATTTTTTTTCCTTTATAAACATCTATAGCTTTAGAAAAAATCCATTGCTGAACTGATATACTCTCCCAACTATCAAAGTTAGACCAATCATCAAAATCACTACTTAAGATACTTTTTAATCCATCTGCCTTATCCACATATGATAAATATGCATCTTTTCTTGATTCATCGTTAATTCCAATTACTTTGACAGAATTTTGTTTCATTCCTAATAAATCAAAAAAGTAACTGTTTTAATCTAATTCAATATTTCATTAAACATAAACTAACAAATTGTTTTTTGAATCTCTATTAAAAAAAGTAGCAAGTTGAAAATAACTCAAAATAAAATTCAGTTTTCAAAAACTTAAGCGCAAATAACTGATAAATCTACAAAATTCTTATTTTCATCTGCCAGTTCAGTAATAACTCTATTAAGCCATTCAGAGGTAGTTTCACAATATCCTACGTTTAAGATAATTTTTTGCTTTGACGTTTCTTTTTTATTCATAATTAATGCATTTTTCATAAATTAGTCTTTAATTAGATCTATGTGAATAAGTCTTAATTACTATCTATTTTAAAAAGTTGCATTTTATACCTATTTTAGAGCTACTAGTAAACAAATAAAATTAAATACTTGACAAGAAAATCAATACGAGTTTGAGTAGAAAAAATTTACTGTTTACCCTATGAATAACGTTAAGATTGAAGAATTGATGAAAGTTAGGTTCGATGGAATATCAAACAGAATTAGTCAATTAAGCAAAAGGGAAAGTGAGTCTTTATTGCTTGAGCATCTTGAGTGGTTAGAGGGTGGATGGGAGACAGAAGAAATCTTATTTTTGAGAAAGCCGAATAGAAAATGGTGGTTTTAATTTAATTTATATAAATAATTAATAATGACCTAAAGGACCAGGACCAGATCCTATTTTGTAAGAGTTTTCCAAAGATTTTTCAACAAATAGTTTTGCTTTTTTTATAGAATCTAGTAGCCCAAAACCTAAAGCTTTGTAACCACAAATAGCGGCACTCAAAGTACAGCCGCTACCGTGGGTATTTTTTGTATTTATAAATTTATTAAATAGCCACTCTTTTCTACCATTCAAGTCAAGGAAAAAATCCTTCCCTTTCATATCTTTTAAACCGCCACCTTTTACAAGTACCGCTTTAGCTCCAAGACCAATAATTTTTCTTGCTGAATTTTCGATATCTTCTGTACTCCTTATTTCTAAACCAGAAAGTAGATTTGCTTCATAAATATTTGGAGTTACCAAATCAGCAATTGGTAGTAAGAGTTTTTTATAAGCATTAATAGCAGAATCTTCCAGTAATTTAGAACCAGTTCTTGTAACCATTACTGGGTCAATAATTTTGGTTATTTTGTATGTATTTAATTTTGAAGCAGTATCATTAATTATCCTTTCATTTAACAACATTCCAGTTTTTAAGGCATCAATACCAAAATCAGCAAACAAAGTATCTAACTGATTTAATAAAGTATTCTTCTCTAGTGGTTGAACGCATGTAACCTCTATACTATTTTGTGCGGTAATACATGTAATAACAGAACATCCATGTACTTTAAGGGCCATGAAAGTTCTCAAGTCAGCCTGAATGCCTGCTCCACCCCCAGAGTCACTACCGCCTATTGAAAGTGCAATTTTAGAATACATAATTTATTAACTCGTTTTAAGGTACTATAAATAAATTTCAAATTAAATCAGAAATCTGAATATGCATTAAAAAAATCTAACTCCAATTCCATAGCTCTCCTGTATAAATATTTTGCATGATTAATATCATATGTTTCTTTATTAGTCTCAATAAGATTTTCAAGTGAATCTGCTAGCTTTTCAAAGCACTCATCAGCATAAGTAATTATCCATTCTTTATATTTAGTGTCAAAATCCTCCTTATACAAACTTTTTCCTATCCAAGAATAAAGTCGCATACATGGAGTCATTGCAAACATTATTTCAACGGAGCTAAGTCTTTTGGAAGTATCATCAAGAAAATCTGTATAATTTTTAGTGGCTTTTTTTATATAGTTATTAGACAAATCAATCTCCCATTCTTTTGCGTAAGTTTCATGAAGTATTAACTCCTCTGAAACGCCCATTAAGAGTTCACTTAACTTCCTTATTGAGTACTTATCTTTTGATTTGGAAACAGCAAGGCCATAAGCCTTAGCAAAAGTCTCTAAAAAGAAATAATCTTGAGCTAAATATTCTTGAAATATATTTTTAGGGAGACTTCCATTCTTTAAACCTTGAACAAATTTTGTATTTAAACTTAGTAAAGCAATCTCATAATTATCCTCCCAGAGTTTTTTTGTTATTTTCATTTTTTTGATTTTTAGTTATTCTAAAATTTTTTATATTTTTTACCTACAAACTTAATCTTATTTTTCTAGGATTAAAAGAAAAATTATGAAAGAAATAAATATCTTATGGTTTAAGAAAGATTTAAGAATTTTTGATAACGAAGCTCTGTGTGAGGCTATAAAAGATAATGATATATTACCTATTTATATTATTGAGTTAGATATTTGGAGTCAAAAAACTCATTCAGATAGACAATGGCAATTTTGCAAAGAAAGTTTAATAGATTTAAGAAATGCACTTGCTGAGATAGGACAACCATTAATTATTAGGACTGGCAATGTTATTAATATTTTTGATGAAATTAGTTCAAAATTTAAAATCAAAGGTTTATATAGCCATCAAGAAACCGGAGATTGGCGCACTTATAAAAGAGATCAAAAAGTAAGAGAATGGGCTTTAAGCAAAAATATTATTTGGAAGGAATTTCTACAATTTTCAGTTTTTAGAGGAAATTTAGATAGGAATAATTGGTCTAAAAAGTGGCAAGAAAATTCCAATAAAAACCTAATTAAAGCTCCATTAAGAATCAATTCTATTAACTTTAATATTGGAGAAATACCATCAGACAAAATTTTTACCTTTAAAAAAGAAACTTGTCCAGGAAGAATGGAAGGTGGAAGAAAGAAAGGTTTAGAGAGAATGCAATACTTCTTTAGTAATAAATTAGATACTTATTCAAAAGATATATCTAGCCCAGAAAAATCATTTGATAGTTGTACAAGACTATCCCCATATATTTGTTGGGGATGCATTTCATTAAAAGAAATTTTTAAAAAGGCAAATATATCAAAAAACAATAATTCCAGGATGTTAAAAAGCAGATTAACTTGGCATTGTCATTTTATCCAGAAACTTGAAAGTGAACCAGAACTAGAGTTTAGGGAATATCATCCTTTTTTTAAAAATATTAGAGAAAAAAATAGTGAATTACTTTATTCATGGAGTTCAGGTAATACGGGCTTTCCTTTTATAGATGCATGTATGCGTTCATTAAATTTCAATGGATGGATTAACTTTAGAATGCGAGCGATGTTAATGTCTTTTGCTAGCTATAATTTATGGCTACCATGGCAAGATTCAGGTTCTGAATTAGCAAATAAATTTGTAGATTATGAGCCTGGAATACATTGGAACCAATGCCAAATGCAATCTGGAACTACGTCTATAAACACCAATAGAATTTATAATCCTATTAAGCAGGGAAAAGATCATGATCCTCAAGGAAAATTTATAAAAAAATGGATACCAGAATTAAGGGATATATCATTTAATTTCATTCATGAACCATGGCTATTATCTAGATTTAATCAAGAAGAATATGAACAAATTAATTACATAAGACCAATAATTGACATCCCAAATAGCACTAAAACTGCAAAGAAGAAAATTCAGGAAATCACTAAAAAGGATGGATATTGGGATATCTCAAAAGAAATTTATTTAAAGCATGGCTCTAGAAAAACACTTAGAAAAAACATAAATAATAAAAAAATTGTTTCTAAGGCAAAGGAAAAACAATACGAACTGAAATTAGATTTCTAAATCTTATTATCAGAAATTTCCAGATTCCTTATAGAGCTTAATAAAGTTTTTTAAATTTTGAAATCAAATACATAAATCCACGATGAACTAATGCAAGCTTTAATGTATTTATTAGATTTTATTAATTATGTCTAAAAGATTTGAATGGGACGATACCAATAGTTCAGGTATATGGTGGAGTACTAATGTAAGTATTAGAGACGAGTGCATTTTGCTCAAAGAAGATACTAAATGCGAAGATTCTGATATCGTCGAACTTCTTAGGAGTATTGCACAAAATATTGAAGATAATGGCCTTTAATTTTTAAAGGAATATTCTCTCTTTTAGAAATTTTAAATTCCTTTTACAGCTTTTATTAATTCGATACTAATACCTTTTTCACTCATTGAATGACCAGCATCATTAACAATAATTAATTCAGAATTCTTTAATTTCTTATTTAGATCCCAAGCACTCCTAACAGGACATACCACGTCGTACCTCCCTTGAATTATTTTTGTTGAAATCGATTCTATAATTTCTATATTTTTTAAAATAAAATTATCTTCTAAGAAAATATTATTAACAAAATAGTGGCATTCGATCCTTGCAAATGCATCTGAAAAAGAATTAATTTGGGACTTATCAAAGTCGAATTTTTTATTTATTAAATGACTAGTTGAGAGTTCCCATTTTGTCCAAGCCGCTGCTGCTTTTGATCTAAGGTTTACATCTGAAGATGTTAGATATTTATAAAAAGAACTTATCAAATCATTTCTTTCTTCTTTTGGTATTACAGAAATATATTCTTCAAATTCATCAGGGAATATCTCACTTGCACCATATTGATAAAACCACAATAATTCAAACTTTCTACATAAAAATATTCCTCGTAAAGTTAAGCTCTTAACTCTTGAGGGATTTTTTATTGCATATATAAGTGAAAGTGTTGAGCCCCAAGATCCACCAAACAAATGCCAACTATCTATTTTTAATAGAATCCTTAATTTCTCAATATCATCAACTAAGTGATTAGTGGTATTTTCTCTTAATTCTGAGAAAGGAGTTGAAGAACCGCAACCCCTTTGGTCAAATTGAATAATATCGAACTTATCTGGATCAAAGTATCTTCTATATCTTGGTTGACTTCCTCCCCCTGGGCCTCCATGAATAACTAGTATTTTTTTACCATTTGGATTGCCAGATCTTTCCCAATAAATAGTATGAATATCACTTACTTGTAAAAAACCCTTTTCACGAACTTCAATTTTAGGAAACAAGACTTGATCTTTCATTGTGAAATATTTTTAATTACTTAATAAATCCATATTATCCAAAAAGAAGTCTAGTTTAGAAGTAATTTGTTAAAAAAAAAGGACTGGTTATACAGTCCTTTTTGATATTTGATTTCCTTCTAACAGGATATAAAATTACATATTTTAAAGTCTATTTACTCATAAACCTAGAATACGTGAATTCGGGGATTTCTCTCGATAATTTCAGTCCCTGTTGTCGCTAGTAATTATAAAGCGAAGTCTTATCAGACTAATTGATTGAACTTGAATTTTCGAATAATCCCATTCTCAGGAATACGCTTCCTATATTTTGGAATTTGCTAAATTTCAGGCGGACTATCAATCATTTAGATTGCCTCCGAACTCAACATTTATAAATTACTCCTTTTTATATTTGCAGTAAATCCGTAAATATGCTGATTTACTTTTTTCTTAATTTGTAAGAGAATTTTAATGATCTTTTGTTTTTTATACATAAATATAAAAATTAAAGTCCATAATCCTTAGTTATACAAATTCATAGAGCAAAATAGATTCAATTATTCTTTTAGCACTATCAGAAAGTTTATAATCTTCCAATTTCCACTCAACAAATTTTACACACTCATAAATAGAAGGATTCTTATCCCAGTACTTATGCCACTCTCTAATCCAATCTGCCAAGGCAAAAGTTATTTTTCTCGCAAGCATATTTACCAATCAGGGTAATTAAAATCTTGGCCAATAGGTTCTTCATGAAATTCCCCTTCTTTTATACCTTTATCATATTTTTCAATTATCTTTTTATAAGAAGCTATTGAGGGAACTAAATCTCCTATATATTTGGGTTCCATTGTAATTGATATAATATTTTTAATAATTTATTATTTTATATAAGAATTTAATAAATAGATTATTAATATGCATTATGGATTTCATCAAAAAGAACAAGATCTTAACACTAATGGCTGTTATTGCAGTTTTATCATTTGCATTAGAAAAAGTAGGCATCATACACCCTTAAATTAATTAAGTTTATTTTAAATACTTCCTAATGAAATAAGTAAACCGATACTATTACTGCAAAAATAAGGAATGGAGATAATAATGTAAAGACTAAAGTTGGAAGATTAATCAGCATAAATTTTAAATAAATATACAAATTTAATAAACATCACTTTTAAGCATTTGCAATAAGTAAAATTTAAATTATTACGATATAAAAAAATTTGAATAAAGAAAGATATAAAGAAGAATATGAAGAGGGCTCAGACTTACTATGGCCAAGTGATAAAGAAGATAAAATAACTCGGCAATTTTATAAAGATTTATCTAATCTTACAAAAAACATAAATTATAGTAAAAAGAAAAAGCTAAAACTTTTTGAACAAGTAGTTAGAATAATAAAAGGCAAAGGCTGGGGTTGACTAATATTCAAACTAAAATGAAAAATGTAATGATACTAATTAGAAGTTTTTTTCTTTTAAGACCAAGATTTTTATCCACTATATTTTTTATTCCAATTCTTTATGGAATTGGCTGGGCTTTATCTCTGCCACTTTTATTGTTTAATTTTGAAAAAGATAATTTATCCTTAATTGGTACTATTATTACTTTTTTACTTTTTATCTTTTTACTCCCATATTGGTTTTATATCAAAAGAAATAAATCAAGTGCTTGGATAATTCTTGGGATAACAAAAGACAAATTCTTGAAAAACTTTTTCAATTTTTCTCAAGGTATTTTATTTGCTTTAGTTTTAATAATTCTAATTCTGGTACCACTATTACAAAAAAATTATATTTCTTGGATAGGTGAATTCTCGCCAACAATATTGTTAAATTCTATTTTACTGGGATTAGGTGTTGGATTCGCAGAGGAAATAATTTTTAGAGGCTGGTTACTAGAAGAATTAAAATTTGAATATGGTACAAAAATATCAATAGCTTTACAAGCTATAATTTTTAGCTTCGTTCATAATTTATCAAATGAGATCTTTTGGAACATAGTAGGATTACGTTTGGGATTTATTTTACTTGGGATATTTCTATCATTAGTAAAAATTAGAAATAAAGGCTCTTTATGGAATTGCATAGGAATTCATGGAGGACTTGTGGGTATTTGGTTTTTATTAAATAATGGATTAATAGAATTCAAAGAAAATACGCCTTCTTTTTTAGCAGGGCCTTTTACACAAAATATTCCAAACCCAATCGGAAGCTTTAGTGCAATTTTAATATTATTTTTGTTATGTATTTTTTATACAGTAAAATCAAAAAAAATTTTTACTAGACGTTTTAATTAGATATAAATACCGATTGATTTTTAATTAGTAATTGTCAGATTAGAATAAAGTTTAATACTCATATGAACCTTGAGGCAGGAATAAGATTTATTGTTTTTTTAATAATTTTTGGAGTTACTAACTATCTAATGATGTTGAGAAGATATGAAAACGACATCAAAAAAAAGAAATATTTACAGCAGAAAAAAATTTCCAGGCTATACCCTAAAGGTTCATTTATTTTCTGAAATTAAAAAAAGTTTATGTAGACTTTCCTCACCATTTTTTATTAGTTTTTTGCCAACCTTCATTTAACAATTTTTGCCATAATATTCTTGCTTCTTCAATAACAATTTTTTTTCTAGTTTTCATTAATGGAGGATTTTCTCCATGAATTCCCATAATAATTCCTTCTTCAATAAACATATAATCAATAGATTTATCAGAATTATCTCTATCTTTGTAGAAACGCATCACCCCTACAAAATTAGAGTCAATTAACCAGAAATCATTATTTGTATTCAAAAATCCAAAATGAAATTAAATTAATAATATGCTTTCATTACAATTCGCGAGGGAAATATTTATTTAGTTTATTCATATTTGATATGTTTTTTCTTTTTGTCTACTTTTTTTCAATTCGCCACGTTTTTTCTTAACCTCAACTCTTTTCTTTTGTGATGCTTTAGTGGGTTGGGTATATTTTCTTAATTTAAAAGGTTTATTTAAAGCATTTTTTATTATTGAACTAAATTTCATTAAAGCTAGCTGCCTATTTAATAATTGATTTCTATGTTCTTGAACCGCTAAACGTAAGCTATTATTCACTAATTTGTTTTTCAAGTTTCTCTTAAGAATTTCTTTCTGATAATCATTTAATACTTTGGAATCTTCTAAATTAAAAATAATCTCTACTCTGCTTTCAATTTTATTTACATTTTGCCCTCCAGGACCGGAGGATCTGGAAAATCGCCATTTAATTTCGTTGGATGGTATTACTAATGTTTTAGTAATTTTTAAATCCATTTTTAGTCCTTTTTGATTTAGATCTTTAGAATCATCTCCTTAATACTTTAAAACATAACTTAAAATCGGACGGTAAATACTGGGGGGTTAAGTTGTGTAAACCGAAATTCGGTGTATTTGCCGTATCAATATCTTCGGTATTTATCCTTTCATATTTCAAAGAATTATAAGATATTGAATTTGTACTAATTCAAAGGTCACTTATGTATTCAATGTTTGATCTTCTTTTTGAAACACCTTCATATCGGCCAGTATATGTTATTTCCGATAGTGAAATGAAGGAGTTAAAGAAAAACCAACATCAAGAAGAGCTTGATGAAATTACAAAACAAAAAGTAAGACTTGAAGATGCTTTTAAAGCTCAACTAAAACATCTTGAAGAGAGAGAAAAAGAAGTAAAAAAAGAACTTAAAGTACTCTCAGCCTCAAAAGATAAATAATCTATTTTAGAGAAACTACTTTTTTCAAAGACGGTTAAAAACCGTCTTTTTGAATTCTTTTAATCTTGAGGTATCCATTAAATCCACAGATTTTAAAAATATTTTCCATAATTATAAAATGGACAAGAATAAAGAAAAAATAAGAATGTTTTTACCTTTTAGTTGGTTAATTTGTGCAGCAATATCTTTTGCTTATATAAATTCACATTTAATAAATACCTAACATAAATGTCTTATCCCTCAAGAGACGAAGTACTTGCATCTTCAAAAGGATGGGTAGCTTCTTTTTTAAATTTTCTCCCTGGTTTAGGATCGGGCTACTTATATCAAAGAAGATGGAAACCCTATTTTTTTACCATCACTGCTAGTACTGCATGGTTCGCTTTAGGGTTTTTTTTACAAGGAGATTCAGAACCCTCTCAAAGTGAACAAATAATTGGATTTTCTGGTCTTTTTTTTATATCTATAGTTACAGTTATAGAAGCAAACTTGGCATACAAAAAAGCAAGTAATAAAACAAAAGCTGAAAAAGAGAAAATAATTTCCTCTGAAAAAAAAGGATGGTTTAAATAATTCAAAAAATTAGATCTAAAAAATATTTAATTAGTTCTCAGTTTCTTAATTTAAATAAATAATTACCATAAATGATTTTTAAGATAATTAAAAAATTTTTTTAGTTATAAAAAAATAAAATTTCCTTTTCTTTAAGACCTTCCCATCCCGAATCTATTAATAATTGATTCAATGTTTCTTTATCAAAATGCTTAGAACCCGTTTTGACGCATCTATTTCTCATTGATTTTTTAACACCACTCCTTTGTCTTTTATTCTCCTCATCCATAATTCTATTGTATAGATTTAACATTTTTTGAGGGATTGGAGTACCGTCAAGATCCACTCCATTTTGAATAGCAAGATCAACAGCCTGCATTCCCATTTTCTTCATATATTAAAAAAAAGCTGAAACCATAATAAAACAAAAGTTATTCTTCTCAAATTCTTTGAATAATAATTTATTGATTTTGAATTTCCTTAAGTACTCTAATAGCCTCTTTAATGTGTTCGGGACCATTCAATAAATCTCTAAAAATATGCCTAACCGTACCTTTGCGATCAATAACGTAAGTTACCCTACCATCCATAAAACCTAATACTTTAGGAACTTTAAAATTTTTCCTAAGAGAGTCATTTGTGTCGCAAAGTAGTGGATATTGTAATTTATTTTTATTAGCAAATGCCAAATGACTTGAGGCACTTCCATTACTTACTCCCCAAACTTGCGCACCTAATACTTTAAATAAGTCATATTTATCTCTAAATCCGCAAACTTCTATAGTGCAACCTGGGGTATCATCTTTTGGATAAAAAAACAAAACAAGGGGACTTTTTAATCCCTTATTTGATCTTTTAACTCCATTTTGATCCAGTAAAGAAAATTCTGGAATTTTATCTCCAATCTGCACAATAATATATATAAAATTACATATTAGAGGTTAATGTGTTTTTATTGTGGCCTTCAAAGTAAATAACTAATATTAAAGTCAGTTTTTTTGTTTTAAAATATACTAAAAAATTATTGAAATAAACTAGGGTGGATTTGTTAATTCAATAATATGGAATTAATAATTTATATTTTTTTATTTCTTCTTCTTTTTTTAGGAGTTATTTTTAATTTAAAAATAAATAATTTTAAAAAAGTTAAAGAAATACGAAACAAAGCTAAAGATTATTCAAAAAAGAATAATTAAATATTTATTGCTAAGATTAAAATTCAATTTTTTCATTTGGAGTAAATACTGAGCAATATTTTTTTACTAGGTCCTTTGGCTGACTAGTGGAAGAATTCGTTAATTTTAATTTTAGTTTTTCTATAGCCTCATTAGCATTAATCTCACCCAGTCGATATCTTGCACACGTATCCAATACTTTAAACATTTTTGTAGTAACAGCTTCAGCTGGATAAATTAGAAAAAAAAAGTAAAAAACAACAAATAAGTATTTCATTTTTTTTTTAATAGTAAATATTTAGCAAATAGTTTCAATAATTTAGAAAAAAAATTAATTTAGAAAAAGATTAAAATTTAATAGAATAATCTAATTTAAGTAGAATCTATGATTGCTATAAAATAATAATAAAAGAAATTAAGATAAAATAAGTGATAGTAATAAATAATCTCGGTGCAAATGAGAAAATTAATTGATAGACATAAAACTCTTATAAATTGGTACCAAAAAAAATTCAAATTGAGTGATTATCAATTACTTTGGTTAGTGTTCTTTAAAGGAGTATTAATAACAATAATATTTTTCAAAATTTTTTAATATTAAAAAAGCTGTTCCGAGAATGAAATATTCAGATGATTTGACTATATTTAATAGTAGATTTCCTAATTAGTTAAATAGTTATCAGTTATGAATATTTTTGGTGTAGGTTTGCCTGAGGTTACTGTAATACTTATCTTAGCTCTTTTAATTTTTGGTCCAAAAAAGCTTCCAGAATTAGGAAAACAGCTTGGTAAAACTTTGAAAAGTCTTAAAAAAGCGTCGAATGAGTTTCAAAATGAAATCGACCAAGTTATGAACGAAGAAGATAAAGATGAATCTCCTAAATCTATAGAAAGCAATCAAACCAACGAAATTAATCAAGAAAAAATAGATTCATAAAAAAGCAAAAAATAATATCTTGGATAGGCCCATAACCCCCATAGACGAATTTGAAAGAGCATTAGAGAAAGCAGCTCTTACTAAAGAAGAATATGAATTGATAGACTACATCCGCTATACAAGTGTTTTTACACAACCTAGTCTTATTAAAGATTTAAAAAGGCCATCAAAACCTCCTCTTTTGTCAGTTCTATGTCAAATTTGCAGAAAAATTGGTTCGGAGATGCCAGATCATTTCAAAAAAGTAATTGAGTGGTCAATTGAAATAAGTGATCACAATACAAAATGGGATGCTCATTTAATTTGTGCAGAAGCATTAAATATAGACAAAACCCCATTAAGTCCTATTCATGGAACAACTTTATTTGATGTTCTTGTTGTACACAAAGAATTATTTCTTGGCTTTGATTGAATTAAATTAAATTAATCATCTAAAGGCACAGAATCAGTATCTATAACTTCCGAATCATCATACTTATTTATTTTATTTTCAATCCAGTTATTTATATAACTAACTAAAGGCAATGAACCTCTAAAAATAAAAATAGAGGTAGGCAAAGCGCTTAATAATCCGACTACAGGACTTTTAAAAAGTAATCTTCCTGCTTTTATGTTAAATAAAATAATAAGCGCTGAGGGGACTATAACTTTAACTACTGTTTTGAGCGCCTCAAGCCAACCAACACGATATATCCACCATATTAAAGTTATGCCAACTATATAGAGAAATAAGTATGTCATAAAAATAGTATAATGATTATCTATTTATCTTGTTCTTACTAAGAAAAAGATTTTATAAATTTCTTTTACATCAATCAATCAAATTCTAGTAATGAGTTTTTCTGAAATAAGAAAATTTTTAATTAAAATGCAATCTGATGAAGACTTAAAAAAGCAGGTTACTACATCCTCTACAGCGGATGATGTAGCCCTAATAGGTCAACGCTTAGGATATGACTTTTCAGGAGATGATCTCTTAAGATTTAATGGACAAAAAGTTGATAAAGTTACTGTAAGGAAGGTAGATCATCCAGGAGAATACCACTAATTTAAGACTTAACCCATATTGCAAGCCCTCCGCCCCTGCCTCGAGCACACAACCAACTATCTTTAGTACTAATTCCTATAAGAGAGAAAAAAGGCATTTTTTTATCTTCAGGTTTTTTTAATTCCTTATTAAATATTGGAAAATTACTAATACTAATTTTCAATTCTTTAAAATAAAAGGCCAACAAAGGTCTAACCCCTTTTAATTTTGCGCTGCCTATAAAGGTAATTTTTAATAATCCGAAATTAATTGAATTTTTTATTTCATAATTTATTTGATCTTTTTTATTTTTAATTTTCAATTCGAGCCTAGCCGACAATACTTGGAGAATCGAACTGGATATATTTTTGATTTCATCTGAGTCCTTTCCCCATACATACTTAAACTTCCATATTCCTAACAATTCCTCATATACTATTCCGCTACCATTTTTTTGAGAATTTTTTTCTAATAGTTTTATTTCATTGATTTCAGGAAAGTTTTTCATAATAGCAATAATCTAAGAATCAAATAATAAGATAACTTCATAAAAAATCGTCTTAGTTAAAAAATCCCTTCAAAAATATTTCTGTGTTTCAATATATTTCTAAAAAAATAATTTTTTGGCACACATAAGGAACAAGATCTCGTTAATATGTTTACATAAAGTAACTAAACTTATGGATTTCATTTCTAAAAGCCAGGGATACATACCTTTAAAAGCAGTCCCTTACATCTTTTTCCTGGCTGTTGTACTAAGTATTACAACTTCAACTAATACATTTGTTTAAAACTAATCAGTTTTACAAGAAGAGTAAAGTTAATATTTAATGCAAAAATTTGATGTTGTAATTATTGGTAGTGGAATAGGAGGTTTATGTTGTGGCTCGATTCTTGCTTTATCAGGCAAAAAAGTTCTTATATGCGAAGCACATACCCAGCCCGGTGGAGTTGCTCATAGTTTCAAAAGAAAAGGTTACACTTTCGAATCAGGTCCTTCATTGTGGAGTGGAATAGGTAAATGGCCGACAACTAATCCCTTAGGGCAAATTCTTAAATTGCTTGATGAAGAAGTTGAACTATTTCAATACAAAGGTTGGAAAGTAATTATCCCAGAAGGCAATTTTAATCTTGATGTAGGGGAAGAACCGTTTAAACAAATAATAAAAAATTTAAGAGGTGAGAAATCCGTTAAAGAATGGGAGTCATTTATTTCCGGAGTAAAACCTCTTAGTCAAATAATAAATGAAATACCTTTACTCTCATTTTCTCCCGATTCAATTAATTTCCTGGATCTAATAAACTTAACCTCAAAATTTTTACCTAATATCAAGCAAATACCAAAAATTAATAAGGGCTTTGGGAATTTAGTAAATAATCATCTAGAGGATCCTTTTCTCAGAAATTGGGTTGATTTATTGAGCTTTTTGATAAGTGGTATGTCAATGCATGATACAAATACAGCTGCGATGGCTACTTTGTTTAACGAATGGTTTGAACCAAATTCATACCTTGAATATCCTAAAGGAGGTGGTGAATCTATCGTAAAAGCCTTAATTAATGGATTTAAAAAAAATGGAGGAGAATTAATTCTCTCTTCGAGAGTAAAGACAATTAACTTCAATAAAAATTTAGCGACTGGTATAACTCTTAATAATGGTTCTAGTTATAGTTGTGAATTTGTTGTGACCAATACTGATGTTTGGAATTTTAAAAAGTTAATTCCAAATGAAATTTCAAAAAAATGGAATCCAAAAGTTTTGAACCCTAATAAATGTGGTTCTTTCCTTCATATACATCTAGGTTTTGATGCTGATGGTCTTGAAGACTTGCCAATACATGCGATACATGTTGATGAATGGGAAAAAGGTATAACTGCAGAGAGAAATATAGCTGTATTTTCAATCCCATCTGTTTTAGATAAAAATATGGCCCCTAAAGGGAAACATATTCTTCATGGATATACTCCCGCAAATGAACCTTGGGAAATTTGGGAAAACCTAAATCCAAAGGAATTAGCATATAGAAATTTGAAAGAAGAAAGATGTTCAATATTTCTTAAGGCAGTACGAAAATTCATACCTGACATAGATGCAAGGATTGATTTAAAGATGCTGGGAACCCCAATCACTCATAAAAAATTTACCAATACCTATTGCGGCAGTTATGGTCCTGCATTATCTGCAGCAAAAGGTCTTTTCCCAGGTTGCAAAACTCCAGTGAAAAATTTATTTACTTGCGGTGCAAGTACATTTCCAGGTATTGGAATTCCTGCTGTTTCAGCAAGTGGTGCTTACGCAGCTGAAAAAATTATTGGTAAAAAAGAATTTAAAACTCTTCTTAAGAAAATAAATTTATGAATCAAGTCCTTTTTAACTCTAAAAATACTTAGTTAAGAAATAAGAATAAAGAAAGCAATAACGTTCAATAATGATAATCTTTATCTGAACATAAACTTAACTTATAGCTCTGATATGTTTTTCTTATCAATTCCTCAAGCCTGGCATTTAGTTGGTACTTGGTCAGAACAACTTCCAAACGAGTCAAATCTTATAGGAATGGGCCAAACAGAATTAATGATGACTTTACATTCAATATTTGTTCCCCTCTTACTTGTAATTTCATATTACCTATTCAATCGACTTAATAAAAACGAATCAAAAAAAATTAAAGGGTGATCGTTCTAAGGTTTATTTAGCTGAACTTCTTCTAACTACTTTTCTGCCTGTAGAAGTATCAACTCCGCTTGAATCTTTAGTTTGTGAGTTAGCTTGTACATTATCAATATCACTCTTATCCATCTCTGCGCAAACACCTACTACCATGGCAGCCTGCATTTGATCTGGCAAATCTCCAATAGTTAATAAAGCCTTTAAAACTAATTGAAGTCTAGTTTGCCGGTCAATTTCTGGTCTTAGTTTTTTTACAGTATTCCAAAGTTCTTGGGTAACTTCTTTTAAAAGTTCTCGATCTACAGCCAAATTAAATCCTTCTTGTATTTCTACTAATCTAACAAAAAATTGGATCTCGTAAAATAATATTCACTAAAAAGAGTGTTAGTTGATATTTTTCTATCCGAAAACAAGTTGCATTTGTTGATGTAATTCAGTCTTCTCTTGCAAAGGTTCATCTTTTTCAGTCTTTTTTAGAATAAAAGTTCTATAAAATTTTTTTTGAATCTTTATTGGAGTATTTTCAAACTTTGCATTTTTGCTTATTAAAGAATTCCACTCTTTTGAATTAAAAGGGGCATAAGGAGAAGATGAAATCATTTTCATATCTTAACAATACATATGTACTAATAATAGTACATATTTACCATAGCGCAACAGTTCCGGGCAGTACTCTTAATTTTTAAGTTTATTTGAGTATGGATTGATTTTCTTTATCCAATTTGCAGGAATTATAAGTTTGATAAATGAATTAACGTATCATAAATAACTTTTTGTTCCCATTTTTTAGTGTCTTCAAACTTTTCTTACTCAGACCCTTTAAAAATAGTGAATTTGTTGAAATTAACATTGACAAGATATTTTTAATAATCCTTCCTATAAAAATAATAATTAATTAATTTAAAATGCTTCTTAGTAATTCAAAAAGATTAAAGATTCAAGGAATAATTAAAAGAATTGCTCAAGATCAATCAATTACATTAAAAGAAAGGATATATGTTGAGAAATTTGCAAACCATAATTCGACAATTTCTCTTTGGCTTAAAAAAGCTAACAGTATTAGAAGGAATGGTACAAAAAGCAATGGGGGGGTTGATAACCTATTACAATCATTTGGGTTAGATGGACTAGATAAAGAAAATCACTTTAACCCAAATGAAGATGACATATCGGATTGGTTTGGCGGCGCTCCTAGTTGGCTAAGGAGAAGCTAAATTCATTAATTATTCAACTTACCCAAGCTATCTTACACAAAAATATACTCGAAAAAGATATAAGTGCCCAAAAAACCCATGGTATAAATTTAATCGGAACTAAATAATTTTTTGAAAAGGTTTTCATATAAATTTTTCTTTTAGATTATTTCTTCCTTACCGTTTTTGAGAATAGGTTTAATTGCTCTATTTATAAATTAAACAGTATTTGAAATCTCAAAAATTTTTAAATCACCTTAAGTAGATAAAAGTAAATCAGCCTTAATAATCAAAATCTAAGCAACTTTATTTTCAATGTTTATTGCAAAATTTACTATTTTTGCATCATCATGTTCTGAATCATTCCAATATTTTATAAGTCTTTCTAATTCATCAATCCTCTTTTTGGCATTTGCAATTTTTTCAGCATTTGTCATATAAAATTTTTTATCTATCCAATTAATGCATGAAAAAAAAATATTTCAATGGAAGGTACAATTTTTAACTATAAATATTAATTTTTGGTTAATAACTTAAATATATTGTGGCCCCCCAGTAGCTAAGTAATTATACTTAAAGAAAAGCGAAATTTATGAAGAAATTAAATTCTTTAATTTTGAATAGTACTGTTAACTTCCTAGACTTTATCTACTCTGGTAGATCTTTACAAAGATTTTGGGTTTTAGAAGTAATAGCTAGATCACCTTATTTTGCATTTCTTTCGGTCCTTCATTTTAAAGAATCCCTAGGAATCCAAAATGAAAAAACAATGATTTTAATGAAAGAACATTTTTATCAAGCTATTAACGAAACTGAGCATCTTAAAGAAATGGAGAAGAGAGGAGGAGATAGATTCTGGGTCGATAGATTTTTCGCGAGACACCTTGTGCTTGTCTATTACTGGATCATGGTTTTTTATTATTTCTTCTCTCCAGCTAATGCTTATGATGTCAACATAAAAATTGAAGAACATGCATTTGAAACTTATTCCAAATATTTAATAGATAATCCAAATGATCAAAAAATAAAAGAAATTGCTCAAGATGAATTAAATCATGTTCAAGAACTCAACGAAGCTCTGTCAATGCTTACTACAGCTTAGAGAAGCGCTGAGAAATCTATTAGTAATATTGAAAGCATCGCCGCAGAAGATATTAATCCTAGGCTAATCATCAATGAGACATAACCTTTTTTTCTAGGTAATTTATAAAAAGATATTCCAATAATTAATATCATTATCAATGAGAAAAAAATTATAATTTTTTCATTTACTAAATTGAGATGTATAACTAAATTTTTTTCTCCAAAAGATTTAAGAAATTCAGATAAAACTAATTCTTCTTCTATTTTCTTAAAATAGTCAAATAAGCTTATAAATGCAGAACTTAATAAAGATAATGCAACCAGTGCGGTAACAGGTTTTGTTAACCGGTTAAGTGTTCTGTTAAAACTTAACAATAAAATAAAAATAAATAAAGAGGTAACTAAAGGTATTAAAGGTACAAGAATTGTTGAATTTATGAGATTTCCCACGAAAATAATATGTATCTAACTTAAAATTTTATATTATTTCGACGCGTAATTTGATTAAATAAGAATTTTTAAAATTTTAAATGTAATTAGTACCTATTGCATTCTGTGTAAATTGATACCAAAATTAAATTAATATTGAAAAGTAAAATGTTAGCCATTTCTGAAATTATTATTGCAAGTGCTATCTTCCTAGGAATTGTTTATTGGGAAGTTAAATTCTTATATACCAAAACTACTGTAGCGAAATAACTTCACTCAAAACAGAAAAATTAATAACATACAAAATTTAAATAAAATTTAAGAATTTAAGTTGACAAAAAAAGCTGCATCTATGAGAGAATAAACACAAATATTCAGTCCCTCTAATGAGCGAAGTCCAAAATCCTAATACTAATTCAACCCAGCAGCAACAACAGCAACAACAACAATCCTACTCAGACAGCAAAATTAATTCGGCTGAGAGCGAGAGACTTTATCTTGAGATGAAAGAAGCTTGGCTTTAAAATCTAATTACGTGTTTGAAAAAATATTTCTATAAATTTTTAATTTTTTTTTGATTTTGAATTAATCAATACTTTTTTATTTTCTATACCTTTTAAATTTTGTTTAACCGCAAGATAAACTTTTGAGAAAACTAAAGCAGTTAGAGAAAATTAACGGAAGACTCGCAATGGGAGGTTTGATATATTTAGTTTTTACAAAATTAGTTTCCAGCCGGGCCGACATATTAGACCAGCTTAAATCTTATTTAATTTAAGAAATGAATTGGAAATATTATCCAGGAATATTTCTTTCTATATAAGCGTCAGTTAAAGCTAAAATTAACCCCAATATTGTTGAAAATATAGCAATTTCAGTTGATTCCATTTTATTTTTGAATTACCCCTAGTTTGCTAAATAATTCAAAGATCGACAACAAAACTAATAGCTTAATATAGTACATGTATACTATTAACTATTTATTATGAGCTCAGCAACTCCGGAGTTTCTTTTCGTTAGGCCTGGTGATTATGTCGCAATTAAAAAAGAAAATTGCGAAAATACTAAGGAAAAGAATAAAAATTATTGGGTCGGTCAAGTTATAGACTGTATTGGAGGAGCTAGAAATCCAAATTCATGGACCTTGTTTCAAGTCGCCAATATCGATAATGGAGAGATCACTATAATTAACGCGGATATTGTAGAAAAAATTTTGAAACCTTCTGAAAGCTAAGCTTATGGATAGTCAAATAAACTTCCTCCAGTATTACGAAAGCAAAAGGCAAAAGGCACACTTTAAAGGGAATCACCCCAGTTCCAAGCAGGCAAGTCCGTATACTTGATTCATAGGGCAGGGAGGTTGAATGCCTTTATACATTCTGTAAGTTTTTGATATCTCCTCAAATCCCAAACTTGATAAAAGATAATTTGCATAAGGATTCAGATTAGAGCAATCCAATAAGATTTGGGCATCTAAATCACCAACTAACTCCCTTATTAATAGTTCAGCAAGCGGTGGAGTATCCGCTAAAAGAGGACCGATTCTCCAGCCTTGCTCATCATTATCCTCCAAAACACAAGGTCTTACCCTCCCAAATCCATGGCACATCCCATTATTATCGATAATTGCACTGACATTACCATGCGAATTTTTCAACCAGTCATTTAGAAAATGTGGTCTGGGACTAGGCTCTCTTTGAGCATCATAAATTGAGACTGCTTCAGAGGAAATTTTATTACCCGGAACAACTTTAAAAGAACGAAATTGATCTTTATAGAAATTTCTCAATGGCAAATCTTGAAAGCCATTTAATTTCCATCGATTTGTAATGGAAGATTTTCTAAACCCCCACTTTGAGTAATCATTCAATCTATCTGGGGCTGCTTCAAGACCAATACAATCAACATTTTTTAAATATTCGAGGGCATGTTTCCATAATCTCACTCCATATCCATTATTTCGGAATTCTTTTTTAACGATAAATAAACCTATAAAACCATATGAGGAATTATATTTTATACATGCAATAGAACCTATAGGTTTATTATCGAGACAAGCTACCCATACGCCTTGTTTATCTGTATTTCTATAAATTGATATGTCATCCATTCCAGGAGAAAAGCCTTCTAACCTTGCCCAGTTTGTTACCTCTGGTATTTCTTTTATAGATATCAATCTAATTGAAAATTTTTCCCTCATAGAAATATATTAACCAAGATAAATTTGAATTTTTATTGGCAATGTTAATAAATTTGATTATTTCTCATAAATCATTCATTTTGATTAGAGCTACTAAAAACCTTAGTTATTTACAATTTATCCTCTGATATATTTAATACTATTAAAAGGTATAAAATGAAAATTTCTGATAAATTTCATTTAGGAGACATTTATAAATTAAAAGATACAGTTCTCACCGGTAAAACTGAAGAAATAGAATGGCGGATCCAACATATCAATATAGTTTCTAAACTTTTGGATGAAAATAAAAAAGAGATAATAAAATCACTTTTTATTGATCTAGGCAAATCTGAAATTGAAGGGCTTTCAGAAATCCTTTTAGTGAAAGAAGAAATTTCACTCATAAAAAAGAAACTCAATTCTTGGATGCGACCAAAAAAGGTTGATACACCTTTTTATCTATTTCCATCATCCTCTAAAGTTATTTATGAACCTCTTGGGTGTGTATTAATTCTTGGTCCTTATAATTATCCATTACTTTATGTTTTAAAGCCATTGGTAAATATTTTCTCAGCAGGAAATACTGCGGTTATTAAACCATCAGAGAAATGTCCTGCGACCTCAAAACTTATTAAAAAGCTTACTATCAAATATTTCCCTAAAGATGTTCTAATGACAGTAGAGGGAGATTATAAGCAATCCATAAAATTAATTGAACAAAATTTTGACCACATATTTTTTACAGGAAGTACTGAAAGTGGAAAATCTATAATGAAATTAGCTTCAAAAAACTTAACTCCACTAACTCTTGAGTTAAGCGGAGCAAATCCTGTAATTATTTTCAGGAATGCAAATTTAGAAGTTGCTGCTAAAAGAATTGTTTGGGGCAAATTTTTTAATTCTGGTCAATCCTGCATGGCTCCGAATCATGTCTTTGTAGATAAAGAAATTGAAAATATTTTTATAGAAAAATTAAAGAAATGCATAGTAAGTTTTTACGGAGATAATCCAATTATTTCTGAAAACTTATCAAAATTAGAGAAAAAGCAATTTACATCAACTGTAGAAATTCTCAAACAATATAAAAAAGAAAAAAGAATTTTATTTGGGGGGACTTTTAATAAAAAAAAGTTGAAAATATCTCCTACAATCTTGAGAACTAAATTAAATGAAAAAGATATTTTGCAGAAAGAACTATTCAGTTCACTACTTCCAGTAATTGGAATCAATGATAGTGAATCAGCTTTAAAACAGATTAGTCAAGCATCAAAACCATTAGCAATCTACTTATTTGGAGGCAATAAAAAAATCCATAATCATATTTCAAAAGTAACTAGCTCAGGAACAATTTGTATAAATGATGTAATGTTACCAGTCCTTATTCCAAATTTACCGTTTGGAGGCGTTGGGCAAAGTGGTATTGGTAAATTTCATGGAGAAGAGGGGTTTCGAAATTTTTCAAATCAAAAATCTATTACTTTTAAAGGTTTTTTATTTGATTCAAATCTGCGGTATCCTCCTTACGAAAGAGTGAAGAAATTTTTAAAGTTTATTTTTCAGGTTTAAATTACTTAAATTTTTTTTTCAGAAACCTAGCGATTTTAAATTTAAAGATTATCTTTAAATAAAAAGTGAGTTTAATGAAATTTGCATTTTTAGTAATTGCCATATTTATTAATTTTTTTAATCAATCATTGATAAAATCTGAAGAAAAGATATTTTCAGCAAAAAATAAAATTGAGAATATTGCTCAAAAAGAATCAATTACTGAAGTAAAACCAGAAATAAAAAAAATTCATATTGTAAAAAGTGGAGATACAATATCAAGTATTTCAAAATTCTATTCAATCAATAAAGATTTGATTATTAAACTGAATAACTTAAAAGATGAAAATTATATTTTTGTTGGCCAAAATCTTATTATCTCCAAATCTACTGAAAATCATACAAAACAATCAGATTTGATAAATAATTATCATATTATTCAAACTGGTGAAAATCTTACTGAGATATCAAACAATTATGATTTAAAAGTAATCGATCTAATAGAGATGAATAATATCAATAATCCTGATTCAATAAAAGTTGGTCAAAAGCTCATAATAAGAAAAAAGAACAAAATTAATTCAGAAAACTATGAAACAACTAAAAATAAAAAAAATAATGACTTTCTTGAGTTAGATAAGAAAATTTATGGTCCTATAATTATTCAAAGTAAAGCACATAAAGGTTTTAAAGGTAGAAAAGTTCTAAACGTACTAAATCAAGAAAATAAAAAACTGATTCTTTCAATCAATTGCGATACAAATGAATTAGATGTAAGAAGACCTGGCAAGAAGTGGATGGGAAGTAAGCCTGCTAAAGAAGAATTCGAAAATAATTTAATAAATGATTTTTGTTAGAACTTTTAATTAATATGTGTGAATAATTTGTCTAAGAATATTAATGATGAGTTATTCTACAAAAAGTTAAATTAATAGTAATGGCAATTTCAAGAGGAGATCTAGTTAGAGTAAAAAGACCAGAATCATATTGGTACAATGAAATAGGTAAAGTGGCTTCAGTTGATACCTCAGGTATTAAATATAACTGTGTAGTGAGATTCGATAAAGTAAATTACGCTGGGATAAGCGGAACTGATGGTGGAGCAAATACAAATAATTTCGCTGAAAGTGAATTAGAGAAAGCTTAAATAATTGCCTGAATTACCTGAAGTAGAAACTGTTCGCAGAGGTTTAGAGCAAAAACTTAAAAACTTTATTATTAAAAAAGTAGAAGTCTGTAGGGATTCAACTGTTGCATTCCCATCAAACAAAGAAGAATTTATTAAAGGACTTCAGAACTCACTTATTTATAAATGGGATAGAAGAGGAAAATATTTAATAGCTCAATTAAAAGAAATCCAAAATGAAAATACTCAATTTCCTCTAGAGAATTCACAAAATAACGGATTTCTTGTAATTCATCTAAGAATGACTGGATATTTCAAATTTATTGAAAACTCAACTCTGCCCTGTAAACATACAAGAATAAGATTTTTCGATAAAAATAATAATGAGCTTAGGTACGTTGACGTAAGAAGTTTTGGTCAAATGTGGTGGATTAATAAAGGCCTATCGCTTAACAAAGTAATCAAAGGATTAGGTTCATTAGGACCAGAACCATTTTCTAAAGACTTTGATGCAAATTATCTTATTAAAGTTATTTCAAAAAGAACAAAATCTATAAAAGCTATTTTATTAGATCAAACAATAGTGGCAGGTATAGGTAATATTTATGCTGATGAAAGTTTATACTCTGCTGGCATCTCACCTTTTAGGGAAGCTCGAACAATAAAGAAGAATGAATTAATCAAGCTCAAAGAATCAATTGTAACTGTATTAAAAAAAAGTATAGGTTCTGGGGGAACGACATTTAGCGATTTTAGGGACTTGGAAGGAGAGAATGGGAATTTTGGTTTACAGACAAATGTCTACAGGAGAACTGGGAAAGAATGTCGCAAATGTGGAAATTTAATTGAAAGGCAAAAAATTACTGGAAGAAGTACGCATTGGTGTCCTAAATGCCAAAAATAAAAAAGGGCTTACTCAGAATAAGTAAACCCTTTTAAATATTTTACCTGGCATTGAGCTATTTTCTCAAGGGGCTACCCCCTAAATATTTTCGCCGCTGATGCGTTTCACAACCGAGTTCGAGATGGATCGGAGTGGTTCCACATCGCCATGAACACCAGGATAGTGTGAACCTTGAGAACTGCATAGAAAATTATATAAATTAAAAACAATAAATTAAGTTTATTTGGTCAAGCCCTCGGTCTATTAGTACTCCTCCGCTGCACTTGTTACCAAGCTTCCACGTAGAGCCTATCAACGGGTGTTCTTCCCGTGACCTTACTGGCTTAAGCCATGGCAATACTCATCTTGAGGTGGGCTTCCCACTTAGATGCTTTCAGCGGTTATCCACTCCGCACATGGCTACCCAGCGTTTACCGTTGGCACGATAACTGGCACACCAGAGGTGCGTTCCTCCCGGTCCTCTCGTACTAGGGAGAAATCCTCTCAATATTCCTGCGCATACACCGGATATGGACCGAACTGTCTCACGACGTTCTGAACCCAGCTCGCGTACCGCTTTAATGGGCGAACAGCCCAACCCTTGGGACCGACTTCAGCCCCAGGTTGCGATGAGCCGACATCGAGGTGCCAAACCTCCCCGTCGATGTGAACTCTTGGGGGAGATCAGCCTGTTATCCCTAGAGTAACTTTTATCCGTTGAGCGACGGCCCTTCCACGCAGAACCGTCGGATCACTAAAACCGACTTTCGTCCCTGTTCGACTTGTAGGTCTCACAGTCAAGCTCCCTTCTGCTTTTGCACTCAACGACTGATTTCCAACCAGCCTGAGGGAACCTTTGTGCGCCTCCGTTACCTTTTAGGAGGCGACCGCCCCAGTCAAACTGCCCATCAGATACTGTCCGCTTCCCGGATAACGGGTAAGCGTTAGAACCCTAGCTCTAAAAGAGTGGTATCTCACCGATGACTCAATAGTACCCACAAGCACTATTTCAACGTCTCCCACCTATTCTGCGCATTCAGAGCCCGAGCACAATATCAAACTACAGTAAAGCTTCATAGGGTCTTTCTGTCCGGGTGTATGTAGTCCGCATCTTCACAGACAATTCTATTTCGCCGAGCCTCTCTCCGAGACAGCGCGCAAATCGTTACACCTTTCGTGCGGGTCGGAACTTACCCGACAAGGAATTTCGCTACCTTAGGACCGTTATAGTTACGGCCGCCGTTCACCGGGGCTTCAGTCGCCAGCTTCACTAAAAGCTAACCAGCTTCCTTAACCTTCCGGCACTGGGCAGGTGTCAGCCCCCATACATCGTCTTGCGACTTAGCGGAGACCTGTGTTTTTGGTAAACAGTCGCTTGCGCCTCTTCACTGCGACCAGCTCTCGCTGGCACCCCTTCTCCCGAAGTTACGGGGCCATTTTGCCGAGTTCCTTAGAGAGAGTTATCTCGCGCCCCTCGGTATTCTCTACCACCCCACCTGTGTCGGTTTCGGGTACTGGCATTTGTGTCTTAACGAGTATAGGGCTTTTCTTGGAAGCATGACATCACCAACTTCGCTGCCGTAGCAGCTCGTACTCACGCCTTAGCTCAAGATGTTTTCTCCATCTCTCAAAGCCTCGAACGCTTGAACCAGTAACCAACATCTGGCCTGGCTAGCCTTCTCCGTCCCCCTTCTCAAAACACAACTGGTACAGGAATATTGACCTGTTATCCATCGACTACGCCTTTCGGCCTCGCCTTAGGTCCAGACTAACCCTCCGCGGACGAGCCTGCCGGAGGAACCCTTAGGGTTTCGGGGCATGGGATTCTCACCCATGTTTTCGCTACTCAAGCCGACATTCTCACTTCTATGCTGTCCACGTCCGCTTACGCTAACGCTTCACCCTACATAGAACGCTCCCCTACCATAAATAAATTTATCCGCAGCTTCGGTATAACGCTTAGCCCCGTTCATTTTCGGCGCAGGATCGCTCGACCAGTGAGCTATTACGCACTCCTTTGAGGATGGCTGCTTCTAGGCAAACCTCCTGGTTGTCTGGGCAATCCCACCTCCTTTATCACTTAGCGTTAATTTTGGGACCTTAGCTGGCGGTCTGGGCTGTTTCCCTCTTGACTATGGAGCTTATCCCCCACAGTCTGACTGCCTAGTTACACACAGGGTATTCAGAGTTCATATCGATTTGGTACCGCTTTCGCAGCCCGCACCGAAATGGTTGCTTTACCCCCCTGCTGGAGCACTAGACGCTACGCCTCAACGTATTTCGGGGAGAACCAGCTAGCTCCTGGTTCGATTGGCATTTCACCCCTAACCACAGCTCATCCGCTGAATTTTCAACTTCAGTCGGTTCGGACCTCCACTTGGTATCACCCAAGCTTCATCCTGGCCATGGTTAGATCACCAGGGTTCGGGTCTATAAACACTGACAAACGCCCTATTAAGACTCGCTTTCGCTGTGGCTCCACCATTTCCGGTTTAACCCGCCAGTGCCTATAAGTCGCCGGCTCATTCTTCAACAGGCACACGGTCACCCGATTAGTCGGGCTCCCATTGCTTGTAAGCTCACGGTTTCATGTTCTATTTCACTCCCCTCCCGGGGTTCTTTTCACCTTTCCCTCGCGGTACTGTTTCACTATCGGTCACACAGTAGTACTTAGCCTTACGAGGTGGTCCTCGCAGATTCACACGGAATTCCACGTGCTCCGTGCTACTCGGGATACAGCTAGGTCAACTTATCTTTCGATTACGGGGCTTTCACCCTCTGTGGCACGCCATTCAAACGTTTCTTCTAGACTTATTGATCCATATTGCTGTCCCACAACCCCGATAGTCAAGACTATCGGTTTGGGCTGTTCCCCGTTCGCTCGCCGCTACTGAGGGAGTCGTTATTTACTTTCTCTTCCTCCAGCTACTAAGATGTTTCAGTTCGCTGGGTTAGCTCGCACCAACCTATATATTCAGTTGGCCGTACATGGGGTTGCCCCATTCGGAAATTCCCGGATCAAAGTGTGTTTCCAACTCCCCGAGACTTATCGCAGGTAACCACGTCCTTCATCGCCTCTGTGTGCCTAGGTATCCTCCGTGAGCCCTTTGTAGCTTGACCAATAACTTCAAAAATTGAAGCATCAGCTTAATAGAATTGTTATTTAATGCATTCGCACAAATAATAAATCTGCATCATTAAAGATGCTTATTGTCTTTAAAAATAATCTATGCAGTTGTCAAGGTTCTCTGAAAACAATGAAATTAATTCAATGAGTCCAGCATCTTAATGAGTTTAATTAAGAAGCTAGATTCGTTCAGAATTTGATCACAACTCAAAACAATTCCCTTCTATAAATTATGAAGAGGTGGTGATCAGTGGAGGTAAGCGGACTCGAACCGCTGACATCCTGCTTGCAAAGCAGGCGCTCTACCAACTGAGCTATACCCCCAACATAGAGATATGGGCCATCCTGGACTTGAACCAGGGACCTCACCCTTATCAGGGGTGCGCTCTAACCACCTGAGCTAATGGCCCAGGAAAAGTAGTGGGTGTGACCTAGAAAAAACTTAGGAAATAAAATCCTTAAAAATTAAGAATGTGAGATACCGATCGACCTAAGGTGACAAAATTAATATTTAACATTTTGTTGTCTCCCTGTTAGGAGGTGATCCAGCCGCACCTTCCGGTACGGCTACCTTGTTACGACTTCACCCCAGTCATTAGCCCCACCTTCGGCGTCCTCCTCCACAAGGGTTGGAGTAACGACTTCGGGCATGGCCAACTTCCATGGTGTGACGGGCGGTGTGTACAAGGCCCGGGAACGTATTCACCGCAGTATGCTGACCTGCGATTACTAGCGATTCCTACTTCACGTAGGCGAGTTGCAGCCTACGATCTGAACTGAGCCACGGTTTATGGGATTTGCTAGCTCTCGCGAGTTTGCTGCCCTTTGTCCGTAGCATTGTAGTACGTGTGTAGCCCAGGGTGTAAGGGGCATGATGACTTGACGTCATCCACACCTTCCTCCGGTTTATCACCGGCGGTCTTTCTAGAGTGCCCAACTAAATGCTGGCAACTAAAAACGTGGGTTGCGCTCGTTGCGGGACTTAACCCAACATCTCACGACACGAGCTGACGACAGCCATGCACCACCTGTCACTGCATTCCCGAAGGCACCCTCAAATTTCTAAGAGGTTCGCAGGATGTCAAACCCTGGTAAGGTTCTTCGCGTTGCATCGAATTAAACCACATACTCCACCGCTTGTGCGGGCCCCCGTCAATTCCTTTGAGTTTCACACTTGCGTGCGTACTCCCCAGGCGGAACACTTAACGCGTTAGCTACGACACCGAAGGGGTCGATTCCCCCGACACCTAGTGTTCATCGTTTACGGCCAGGACTACAGGGGTATCTAATCCCTTTCGCTCCCCTGGCTTTCGTCCATGAGCGTCAGTAATGGCCCAGCAGAGCGCCTTCGCCACTGGTGTTCTTCCCGATATCTACGCATTTCACCGCTACACCGGGAATTCCCTCTGCCCCTACCATACTCAAGCCTTTCAGTTTCCACTGCCATGATGGAGTTAAGCTCCACGTTTTAACAGCAGACTTGAAAAGCCGCCTGCGGACGCTTTACGCCCAATAATTCCGGATAACGCTTGCCACTCCCGTATTACCGCGGCTGCTGGCACGGAATTAGCCGTGGCTTATTCCTCAAGTACCGTCATATCTTCTTCCTTGAGAAAAGAGGTTTACAGCCCAGAGGCCTTCGTCCCTCACGCGGCGTTGCTCCGTCAGGCTTTCGCCCATTGCGGAAAATTCCCCACTGCTGCCTCCCGTAGGAGTCTGGGCCGTGTCTCAGTCCCAGTGTGGCTGATCATCCTCTCAGACCAGCTACTGATCGAAGCCTTGGTGAGCCATTACCTCACCAACAAGCTAATCAGACGCGAGCTCATCCTCAGGCGAAATTCATTTCACCAATAGGCATATGGGGTATTAGCGGTCGTTTCCAACCGTTATCCCCCTCCTGAGGGCAGATTCTCACGCGTTACTCACCCGTCCGCCACTAACCCGAAGGTTCGTTCGACTTGCATGTGTTAAGCACGCCGCCAGCGTTCATCCTGAGCCAGGATCAAACTCTCCGTTGTGTTCAAATCCTTTTGTAGATAAATCTACTCAATATGAATTGCATTCTCTAAATAAAAATAAGATTGACTTAAATTATCTAGGTTCAGCCTCCTTAAATTATTAAGGATTACTTTGAGTGCACATTAAAAAATATTTTAAAGTGACTTTCCAAGATCTCAGATCCGTTGGTTTTCATAAAAACTAAAGTTAGTAAATGAAAACAATTTATATATTCTTGACGGGACCTCACACCTTTATTGCAAATACATCTCAAAATTACCAAATCTAAATTTGATAAAGTTTTGACGCAATAAAAGCATCAGTTCCTAAGTTTTTAAATTTTCTAGGTGCAGAGTTAAACAACAAGTGATTAACTCACTTCGAAGGGGAAACCCTTCTTCTGGCTGAAAATAATGATCTAGATCAAATCTCCAAAATATTCGTGAAATTACCAAAAATCAGATTTAAGATAATTGCTTGAATATTGCAAAAAAAAATATTTTTGCCCAGAAGAAAATATTAAACCATCCCACTGTAATTGTGCAACCTTTTATACAAAAATTTTTCATTAATTTTTTATTTGTTCAAAGTCTCCTTAAACAACTAGGCTTAAATAAAGGGATATTAATGAAATGGCAGAAAGATTTAGTCAAAAAAATTTAAGAGTAAGACCAAGTTCCGATGAGGAAACAATTGTAACAAATGCTCAAAAACACTTCGAAAAGACCTTGGTTGAAATATCAGGCGAGCTGGTAGGCAGTGTGGCAGCACTAGAACATCCAACAAAAAATAAAAAATTAAATTACGGAGAAATATTTTTAAGAGACAATGTTCCTGTAATGATTTATCTCCTTACTCAAAAACGATACGGAATTGTAAAAAAGTTTTTGAGTGTATGCCTCGAGTTACAAAGCACTAATTATCAAACTCGTGGTGTATTTCCTACAAGTTTTGTTGAAGAGAATGGGAAACTTATTGGAGACTATGGTCAAAGATCAATTGGCAGGATTACTTCAGCTGATGCAAGTTTATGGTGGCCAATTTTATGTTGGTACTATGTCAATAAAAGTGGTGATTATGAATTTGGAAAAAGTCAAAGTGTACAAAGAGGTATTCAACTTTTATTAGATTTAGTACTGCATCCAACATTTGAAGGCACTCCCGTACTTTTTGTTCCAGATTGTGCATTTATGATTGATAGACCTATGGATGTGTGGGGAGCACCACTAGAAGTTGAAGTTTTACTTCATGGATGTTTAAAAAGCTGCATAAATTTAATGGAATTAAGTCGAGCAGATCATGTAAGCAGATTATTAGATCAAAGACTTATTCTCACAAATCAATGGGTAAAGGATCTAGGAAGTTTTCTCTTGAAACATTATTGGGTTACCAGTCAAACAATGCAAATCTTAAGAAGAAGGCCAACTGAGCAGTATGGTGATGATCAACACTTCAATGAATTTAACGTTCAACCTCAGGTAGTTCCCTCATGGCTTCAAGATTGGTTAGAAAATAGAGGTGGATATTTAATAGGAAATATTAGAACAGGAAGACCTGACTTTAGATTTTATAGTTTAGGAAATTCTTTAGCCTGTATGTTCGGCGTACTTCCGCCTGCGGAACAAAGAGCTCTATTTAGATTAGTTTTACACAACAGACAGCACTTAATGGCCCAAATGCCTATGAGAATTTGTCACCCCCATATGGATGTAGAAGAATGGCAAAACAAAACTGGTTCGGATCCAAAGAATTGGCCTTGGAGTTACCATAATGGTGGTCACTGGCCAAGCTTACTTTGGTTTTTTGGCACAGCGGTTCTATTACATCAAAAGAAATTTCCTTCTGATGATGTAATTCTTATGGAAGAAATGAAATCTTTAATAGAAGAATCCTATTGGTGTCAACTAAATCAATTGCCGAGGCAAGAATGGGCCGAATATTTTGATGGACCTACTGGTACTTGGGTTGGTCAACAATCAAGAACTTACCAAACATGGACAATTGTTGGTTTTCTTTTAATGAATCATTTTCTTAGAGAAGATAATGATGATCTAGATATGTTTAAAATATAGTTTTAAAAAAGACCTAAAGTTAGAGACTTATCTATAGGCAAACAAGCCCCTATACCAAGATAAATTGTTAAAAAAGTACCGAATAAAAAAACTGACATTGCTATTGGCCTTCTAAAAGGGTTAGAGAATTTATTGACATTTTCAATGAAGGGTAAAATTATTAATCCAAGAGGAATTAACGTTTGAAGCGCAATACCTAAAAGTTTATTTGGAACTACTCTTAATATCTGGAAAACTGGGTAGAGGTACCATTCAGGGAGAATTTCTAAGGGAGTTGCAAAAGGATTTGCTTTGTCTCCCAACATTGCAGGGTCAAGAACAGCTAATCCAACTACACATGCAATGGTACCTAATATTACTACCGGAAATATGTATAGTAAATCGTTTGGCCAAGCTGGCTCTCCATAATAGTTATGACCCATACCTTTGGCTAACTTTGCCCTTAATTTTGGATCAGATAAATCTGGTTTTTTTAAAGTTGACATTTGAAATTAGGAGATAATTTAATTATAAGTGTTTATAAAGGACCTGAAATACCCTGTTTACGAATCATTAGAAAATGCATCAACATGAATACTGCTAATGACCATGGCAAAACAAAAGTATGAAGACTATAAAATCTGGTAAGAGTTGATTGTCCAACACTTTCTCCACCCCTAAGTAGTTCAACCATAAAATCTCCAATTACTGGTATCGCTGCAGGTACTCCTGAAACAATCTTAACTGCCCAATAACCGACTTGGTCCCATGGTAAAGAATAACCTGTAACACCAAAAGCAACAGTTATGACGGCCATTACAACGCCTGTAACCCATGTCAGTTCTCTTGGTCTTTTAAAACCACCGGTAAGATAAACTCTAAAAACATGGAGAATTAACATTAAGACCATCATAGATGCACTCCATCTATGAACAGATCTTATTAACCATCCAAAACTTACATCTGTCATTAAATAACTAACTGAATTGTAAGCTTGAGTAACTGTTGGCTTATAGTAAAAAGTCATTGCAAAACCTGTTGCAAATTGAATTAGGAAGCATACTAAAGTTATGCCTCCTAAACAGTAGAAAATATTTACGTGTGGGGGTACGTACTTGGAAGTTACGTCGTCAGTTATGTCCTGTATTTCAAGTCTTTCTTGAAACCAATCGTAAACAGATGAAGAATTCGCCATCCAAAAAAAAATTAGCTTTGATATTAAAGAGCTTACTTAAAATTCTTATACTTGGTGTTAACACTTAACCCAATGAATTCATCTTTTAACAAACTTTTAACATTCAAAACATTGATCACTGCGTTCATGATCATTGTTTTTTCTACCAATTTTTTATTGATTGATGAGGTAGATGCCCTCAGTGATAGTAAGCAATTAGTCCTTGACGCTTGGTCCCTGGTCAATGAGGGTTTTTACGACCCAGAAAAGTTTGACGAAATACAATGGAAAAGAATTAGACAAAAAACATTACAGAAACAAATTGAAACAAGCGAGGAGGCTTATTCAGCAATTGAAGACATGTTAAAACCTTTGGAAGATCCATATACTAGGGTTTTGCGTCCAAAAGATTATGAGCTCCTGAAATCTAGTAATTTTGGTAGTGAGATAAATGGCGTCGGTCTTCAATTGGGCGAAGATGAGGAAACCAAAAAAGTTAAAGTTGTTTCTACTCTTGGAGGCTCACCTGCGGAAGAAGCAGGAATAATTAGTGGGGACTTTATAGAAAAAGTGGATGGGGTTTCATCAGAAGAATTAGGACTTGCAAATACGGCCTCTAAGTTAAGAGGGGAATCAGGAACAAAAGTCTTAGTTGAAATTTCTTCTGAACTAGAGGGAATTAGGGAAGTAGATTTAGAAAGAAGAGCAGTTGATCTTAGACCAGTCAGGACAAAAAGACTAAGAGATGATTCTCACACAATAGGATATTTAAGGATAACTCAATTTAGTGAAAGCGTACCCAAAAAAGTTGAGGAAGCTCTTCAGGAGTTAAAAGAAAAAGAGGTTGAAGGATTAATATTAGACCTCAGAAATAACTCAGGTGGGCTAGTAAGCTCTGGGATAGCAGTTGCAGACTCATTATTGAGTGAGAAGCCAATAGTAGAGACTAAAGACAGAAACGGGATCAAAGATGCAATAACTTCTCAAAGAGAAACATCTTTTGATGGCCCGATGGTAACTTTGGTGAATAAAGGAACTGCTAGTGCAAGTGAAATACTTGCAGGTTCTTTGCAGGATAACGATAGATCGATTCTTATGGGAGAACAAACTTATGGAAAAGGTTTAATTCAATCCCTAAAAAGCCTAGGTGAAGAGAGTGGAATAGCGATAACAGTTGCTAGTTACATAACTCCCAACGGCAATAATATTCAAGGTCAAGGGATTACCCCTGATAAGTTATTGGATCTTCTGGATGCTAGTGAATACGGAAGTTCTGATGACAGATGGTTAAGGAATGCAGAATTATTTCTTGAGTCACTTCTAGAAAAAGAAGAAGTTTCCATTGAAAATAGCTCTCCGAGCAGTGATGGGATTAAAACTTGAAATAGCAAACAATTGATAAAAAAAAATTAAATCTATGAGTATAAAAAGAATTTTTCATGATCCAATTCACAAAGAAATAGTATTTGATTCAGGGAAGCCAGAAGAACTTATGGTTATGGAATTAATTGATACGATAGCTTTTCAAAGACTTAGAAGAATAAAACAATTAGGGGCAGCATCATTAATTTTTCATGGTGCAGAATCGAGTAGATTTACCCATTCAATTGGAGTTTTTTGTATCGCAAGAAAAATATACAATAAATTAATTGAGAGCAAATCTTCATTTAGTGAAAATAAATTTATCCTTTATGGAGCAGCTTTATTACACGATTTAGGTCATGGTCCTTTGAGCCATACCAGCGAAGAGATATTTGATCATGACCACGAACTGTGGTCTCAAAAATTAGTTAAAAATTATTCTCCAATAAATTCAATACTCAAGAAATATGATGACGAATTACCTAAAAAAATCGGAGAATTATTTAAATCAAAACAACTATTTTCAAAACCTCTAAAAACATTGATTAGCAGTGAAATAGATTGCGATCGTCTCGATTATCTCTTACGTGATAGTTACAACACAGGTACAAAATACGGCTTAGTAGATTTAGAGAGAATTATTTCAGCCCTTACTTTTTCACCTGATGGAAATATTGCAATCAAACCAAAAGGAATACTAGCTATTGAGCATTTCTTAGTATTAAGAAACTTGATGTATAGAACAATCTACAACCACAGAATAAATGAAATATCAACATGGCTTTTGGAAAAAATTATTTGTACAATAAAAAATAATTTTGAAAAAAAAATATGGTTAGACAAATCCCTTCATAATTGGATATTTTCCCCAGAGCTTATTGGTTTTGATGATTTCATCAAAAATGATGATATAACCTTTTATTACCATTTAATTAGATGGAAAGATGAATCTTTCGAACCACTTTCTACCCTTTGCAAAATGTTTATTGATAGAGACTTATTAAAAGCATCAGATATAAGTTTTTTAAATAAAATAGACAGATTAAAAATTCTTGCATTTGCTAAAAAATTATGTGCACAAAATAATTATGATTCAGAAATATTTTGCGGTATTAAGGAAAGATCTTTTAAAGGTTTTGAATCTAACAACGCACTAAAAATATGGGACGGAACTTATCAAAAGGCATTAGAAAGTAGTTCATCGTTAATAAATACTTTAATGAGTTCTCAGGACAGCTCGTTTATTATTTACCCAGGTCAATTTAGAAATGAAGTTAAGAATCAAATTTCATTAATGAAAAATAATTACGCAGTTTAATTAAATGAAAATAATTATAAATAGCTCTAACAAAGAATACATAGAAACTTTATCTATTGAAAATCTGGACAATATCCATAAGAAATTAAACAAATTTTCTTCAAAAAAAGTCAGCTTGGAAGCAAAAATATTTGCAATCAATGAGTCAATAAAATCTCATCAATGGTTAAAAATAAAAAATAGTTTTGAAAAATTTAATATTTGTTCTTTATCTATCTATTCTAATAATAGAGATACAGTATTAGCAGGAAAGTCATTAAAAATAGATTCAACTTTTATTAAAGAAAAAGAGATCAAGCATAAGTTATTATTATTTGATTCAAAAAAGAAAGATGATATCTTCCACGAAGGGACTGTAAGATCGGGAGATAGAATATCTTCAAATGGAAACCTATGCATTATAGGAGACGTCAATCCTGGAGCCATAGTTACAGCAAAGAAAAATATTTACGTTTGGGGGAAACTACTAGGTATAGCCTTCGCAGGTAAGGGTGGGAATAATAGTGCCTATATTGCGTCTCTTCATTTAAACCCTTTACAACTAAGAATTGCTGATGTTATTGCTATTGGCCCAAAGGATAAGCCAAATAATTACTATCCTGAGATTGCTTTAATAGATAAACAAACAATAACTATTCAGCCTTACATAATAGAAACTAAAAATTAATCAATCATTTGAAATAAATTAATTCAAACTTTATTAATTTAAGAATTACTTAATCTTTAGAATATTTTACTTTATTAAAACTGGGCTTATTATTTATTTGAAAAACATTAAATTCGTGGCGGAAAATACTCGCACAATATTAATCTGCTCAGGAAAAGGTGGGGTTGGTAAAACCACCTTGACTGCAAATTTAGGCATAGCTCTTGCCAACAGCGGCGCAAGCACTGCTGTATTAGATGCTGATTTCGGTTTAAGAAATTTAGATCTTCTTTTAGGATTAGAGAATCGAATTATTTATACAGCACAGGATGTTCTAGACAAAAATTGTCGTCTTGAACAAGCATTGGTAAGACATAAAAAAGAACCCAATCTGGCTCTTTTGCCTGCCGGCGATCCTAGGATGTTGGATTGGATGAAGCCGGAAGATATGCAAAAGATTAGCGAACTACTTAGTGAAAAATTTGATTATGTTTTAGTCGATTGTCCTGCTGGAGTAGAGGATGGTTTTAAAAATGCACTTGCAGCCTGCAAAGAAGCTATTGTTGTAACTAACCCAGAATTATCTGCAGTACGCGATGCCGATAGAGTAATTGGAATTCTTAATACATCTGATATCGATCCTATTCAACTCGTAATTAATAGAGTGCGCCCTAACATGATGGCTAGTCAAGAGATGTTATCTATTGAAGATGTTCAAGGAATTCTCTCTTTACCTTTATTAGGTATTGTGTTGGAAGATGAACAAGTAATTATTAGTACAAATAGAGGAGAGCCACTAACGCTTACAGAAAGTAGTTCTCCTGCAAAAAAATGTTATTTGAATGTTTCTCAAAGACTCTCAGGAAAGGATGTGCCAATAATTGATCCCAAAAATGAAGGGAAAAGCCTTAAAGATAAGTTCATGAGATTAATGCAAACAAAGGTTTTTTAAAATGATGACTCTCAGAGACCTTATAAACAAATTACTGGGCAGAGAAACTGCTAGTGCTAATACGGCTAGGGAAAGGTTACAACTTGTACTAGCTCATGACAGAGTTGATATGAGTTCCTTGACAACTGATCTTCTAGACAAGATGAGAAAAGAAATTCTTGATGTAGTTGCTAAGTATGTCGAAATTGACTTTGAAGAGGTAGCAGTGAGCTTAGAAACAGAAGATAGAATGACTGCGCTAGTTGCCAATTTGCCAATTAAAAGAACTCTCTCAGGAGAAATACAGTTCAAAAAAAATGATAAGAGTTCTAAAAGTGTTAAAGATATCAAAAAGTAATAAATTTTAAATTGCTAAATAAATTCTGAAAATTCCTCCTCCGCGATTGTAAGATGTAATAGTGCCGGCTTAGCTCAGCGGTAGAGCAGCGCTTTTGTAAAGCGAAGGTCATCAGTTCAAATCTGTTAGCCGGCATTTTGATTATTTAATTCTGTTCAATTTTCTTTGCTGAAAATAACCAAATCAAAGCTAATATTGAAAATATAGGGAATAATTTAATCGCAACCACATACTCTAGCAATGATGTGAGAGGTTCAAATATCCAAAAAGTAGAAAATTGAATTAATAAAACAAGAAACAACAATAAAAGCATTAATTTAATCCTTTAACAAATACTTCTCCTTCTCTAACCAACTCCCATTTTCCACTTTCTTTCCAAGATATTATGGTACTAGCTTTCCCACTACTTTTTTCCCATGGAATAGGCCCTAAAATTTTTAAAGAAGGAAAGTCTAAAGCAATACCTTCAGCTTTAATTGATCCCGTGAAACCTGAAAGATTGGCACTTGAAGTTAACAATGGACCTGTTTCTTTAAGGAGAGATTGAGCCATATCTGAATTTGGGATTCTTAACCCCAGAGTAAGATCTTTGCTTGTTAGTACAATATTTCGCTGACTGGAAGAAGGAATAATCATAGTCAGAGCTCCAGGCCAATATTTTGAAGCTATATCTTCGTAATCTTCTTTCGCTAATTCATGAACGTAGTCAATTAATTGATTTCTTTCTGATCCCATAAGAATTAAAGGTTTATTCTTGTCTCTTTTTTTATACTCATAAATTATTTTTGAAAATTCGGGTAAGCATCCTATTGCAGGTAAGGTGTCTGTCGGGAAAATTACGGGTAGACCATTTTTAAGCGTCTTTAAAGCTGATTCACAGTTTATTAAATTCATTTAAATTATTTCCCAATATTATTTATTTATATCTTCCAATAGTAAACCTACCAACACCTGAAAGATCATTCACAATTTCTACTGATGTAAATTTGTTTTTAATAAAAAGTTGTTTTACTTTTTCACCTTGATCAAAATGATTTTCCAAAATTAGCCACCCCTTTTCTTTTAAGTATAATGGTGCTTTTTGGATTATTTCCCTAATATGCTTTAACCCATCTGTTCCCCCTCTTAAAGCAATCTTTGGTTCGAAATCCTTTACTTCCTTGGGCAACTCCTCATAAGTATCACTTGGGATATATGGAGGGTTAGAAATAGCGAGATCTAATTTACCTTTAAAACCCTCAAAAGGGGTCCACCAATTTCCGCAAAAAAACTTCAAATTTGATTGATCACAAGAATCTATATAATTTTGAGTTGCTATTTCTAATGCATCTTGATCAATATCAGATGCTAAACCCTCCCATAAAGGACAAGCTAATGCCAAAGCAATACTGATGGCACCTGATCCAGTTCCTAATTCAGCAAAAATTAGTTTTTGTGATTTTTTTTTAAAAATCCTAAAGACAATATCAATTATAAGTTCTGTTTCCGACCTAGGGATAAGTACTTTATCTGTAACTTTTAGTTTTAAATTTCTCCAAAAAACAATCCCACAAAGATGTTGAATAGGAGTAGAAAATGTTAAATGATTACACCAAAGAGATGATAAGTAATCAAGATTATTTTTTAAATATATCTCTCCCTCAGGATTTATGCTCAACAAGCTCAAATCATTTGCTGAGACACCCCCTATGCAATCAAGTAGGGTAGCAAAAGATTGATAATCTCCTCCTCTAGAAAGTTGTTTATTTTTCCAATATAAAAATTCTCTTACAGGAATGCTGGGCATTTATGTAAGTCTTAGCGTTTTGGCCCAAGTCTACCTTTACTAGAATCTGAATAGAAGCTTGATTTTTCTCCATCTTGGGTAGAAATAAATAGACCTATAAGGAATATCGTTGGCACCCCTACAAATAAAAGACTTGCGACGAATCCGAAATTGGTTGTTTCCATTTTATTGAGAGTTCAGTTTGGTACTAAGACTATAAACACATAACAAGAAATAAAGTGGAAAAATCAACAATTTTTATCAACCTATTTACAGTCTTAAACAATTTAGCGGGGTAACTTCTTATTTTCACTAATTTTTTTTAGTTCTTCTAAATTTGAAGGAGGTGATTGAGGTTTTGTCAAAATTACTGCAGAGGACTTGATAAGTGTTTGACATGCAAGACGCCAATTTTCTGGCCTATTTTTAAGTTTTTCTTCTTCAACAGAAGTAAGAGGACTTAATGAATTTTTATTTCCTCCTTCAACTGAAATAAAGCAAGTACTACATTGGCCTGCACCACCACAATTTCCTAAGATCCCCTTTAATCCATAAAGTTGTAAATTTTCTTTCATAACTAGTTCCCTTAAATTTTCACCTGGATTGCATTGAACCTCTAAATCTTCACGGATGAATCTGATAGTTGCCATTTTTTTTGTTATTTTTCTTATTTTGGCGTTTTACTTTGAGAATTGTGACCAAAATATTAACAATTTTTAGTCAAAAAATGCTCGAAACAATTGTGATACAAATTGATTTACCCATATTTCGCCATAAAATAAATTTATTTACAAAAATCCCCCAAAGACTAAAAAACCCTTACTATCGTGATGTTTAGCTGTTTATTCAGCATAGTTACTAGAAATTAACCGATGGGATTGCCTTGGTATCGAGTACACACAGTAGTTATTAATGACCCAGGTCGACTACTTGCTGTGCATCTTATGCATACTGCATTATTAGCCGGCTGGGCCGGTTCTATGGCTCTTTACGAATTAGCCATTTTTGATCCTTCTGATGCTGTCCTAAATCCAATGTGGAGACAGGGAATGTACGTTATGCCTTTCATGGCGAGACTTGGTATCACAAGTAGTTGGAATGGATGGGATATCACTGGTGCTACAGGTGTTGATCCTGGATTTTGGAGTTTTGAGGGTGTTGCAGCAGCTCATATAGTTTTTAGCGGACTATTGATGTTGGCTTCTATATGGCACTGGACATACTGGGACTTAGACTTATGGGAAGATTCAAGAACAGGTGAACCTGCTTTAGACTTGCCAAGAATCTTTGGTATTCATCTTCTTCTAGCAGGACTCACATGTTTTGGATTTGGAGCATTCCATTGTGCAAACGTAGGGATCTGGGTTTCTGACCCTTACGGTTTATCAGGTCATGTAGAGCCTGTAGCTCCTTCTTGGGGAGTAGAAGGATTTAACCCTTTTAATCCTGGAGGAATTGTGGCAAATCATATAGCTGCTGGACTTATGGGTATTATTGGTGGAATTTTCCACATTACTAATAGACCGGGAGAAAGGCTTTATAGAGCATTAAAACTAGGAAGTCTTGAAGGGGTTCTAGCTAGTGCTTTAGCAGCTGTACTATTTGTATCTTTCGTCGTTGCAGGCACAATGTGGTACGGGTCAGCCACAACTCCAGTCGAATTGTTTGGTCCTACCAGATATCAATGGGATTCAGGATATTTCAAAACTGAGATCAACAGAAGAGTTCAAGCTGCCATTGATAATGGTGCTACAAAAGAAGAGGCTTATGCGTCGATTCCAGAGAAATTAGCCTTCTACGATTATGTTGGGAACAGTCCCGCTAAAGGAGGTTTATTTAGAGTTGGAGCACTTGTTAATGGTGATGGTTTGCCAACTGGTTGGCAAGGTCACATTGCTTTTCAAGATAAGGAAGGTAACGAATTAGAAGTCAGAAGAATACCTAACTTCTTTGAAAACTTTCCTGTCATACTTGAAGATAAAGAAGGTAATGTAAGAGCAGATATTCCATTCAGAAGAGCTGAAGCTAAGTATTCATTTGAGCAAACTGGTATAACTGCTACCATCTATGGAGGAGATTTAAATGGGCAAACATTTACTGATCCTGCAGTAGTCAAAAGATTAGCAAGAAAAGCTCAGCTTGGAGAAGCATTCAAGTTTGACAGAGAAACTTACAAATCTGATGGTGTTTTCCGAAGCTCCCCAAGAGCATGGTTCACATATGCACATTTATGTTTCGGATTGCTATTCTTGTTTGGTCACTGGTGGCATGCTTCAAGAACTCTTTACAGAAATTCCTTTGCTGGTATTGATGCTGAGATTGGAGACCAAGTTGAATTTGGTTTATTCAAGAAGCTTGGTGATGAAACCACAAGAAGAATCCCAGGTAGGGTTTAAACTAATCTTTATTAATTAATCTTATGGAAGCCTTTGCTTACGTTCTTATTTTAACTCTCGCAGTTGTTACTTTATTCTTTGCTGTCGCCTTTAGAGATCCACCTAAATTTGATAGGAAATGAACTTTTTCAAAAAACCCTCTCTAACAAGAGGGTTTTTTACTTTTCATAATTAGAATTATATTCTACTATTAGGGTTGGAGTTCAACTTAATTCACTAAATGCAGTGTCCAACCTGTCAAAATACTGATAGCAGAGTTTTGGAATCGAGATCTGCTGATAGTGGCAAAAGTGTTAGAAGAAGAAGAGAGTGTTTAAATTGCAGCTTCAGATTTACTACGTATGAAAGAGTTGAATCAATGCCAATTTCGGTTATAAAAAAAGATGGGAGTAGAGAATTATTTGACAAACAAAAATTAATTACTGGTATATCACGAGCTTGCGAAAAGACTTCCTTCACAAGTGAAGCAATTATTAATTTTGTAGACGGAATTGAATCACAAATCATGCAAGATTCAAATAAGGATATTAAATCTGCCCAAATTGGAGATTTAATTCTTAAAAATCTTAGAAAAGAAAATGAAGTCGCTTATATAAGATATGCATCAGTTTATAGAAAATTTAATGGCGTAAAAGATTTTATCTCGACTCTTGAATCTTTGAAAGGAAGTTCAAAAAATCAATTAGCTTCAATTTTATAAAATTAAGCATCTTTAAGTGTAGAATACATAACACATATGTTTTTGCTATTGGTTTGCAGGCTAATAGCATTCCTTTCTAACTACCTAAGGTAGTCTGCGAATCAAAAAATGAACGAAAATTCTTCACAGACAATAAAAGAACTTTCTGAAGATAAAGAAATTAAAAATTCTAATGAAGTTGATACTTCAACAGTATCCCATAACGAGGAAGATATAGCATTCGAAAAGAACGATATTCCTTCGGCAGATTCCTCTTCTAGCAGAATAAATACAGATTTTGAAAACGCAGGCTTCACACAAGAAGAATTTGCATCACTTCTAGGGAAATACGACTATAACTTTAAGCCCGGTGATCTAGTAAAAGGAACTGTTTTTGCTTTAGAACCCAAAGGGGCCATGATAGATATTGGCGCAAAAACAGCTGCTTTTATGCCTGTACAAGAGGTATCAATAAATAAAGTTGAAGGACTAAATGAGGTGTTACAACCTTCAGAGAGCAGAGAATTTTTCATAATGAGCGAAGAGAATGAAGATGGACAATTAGCACTCTCAATTAGAAGAATTGAATATCAAAGGGCGTGGGAAAGAGTTAGACAACTGCAAAAGGAAGACGCTACTATTTATTCTGAAGTTTTTGCAACAAATAGAGGCGGTGCCCTAGTTAGGGTGGAAGGATTGAGAGGATTTATCCCAGGTTCGCATATAAGTGCTCGAAGAATTAAAGATGACTTAGAAGGTGAATACTTACCCTTAAAGTTTCTTGAAGTTGATGAAGAAAGGAACAGATTAGTACTAAGTCATAGAAGAGCGTTAGTGGAGAAGAAAATGAATAGACTTGAAGTAGGCGAAGTTGTTGTAGGTTCTGTTAAAGGTATCAAACCATATGGAGCCTTTATTGATATTGGAGGCGTGAGTGGCCTTTTGCACATTTCTGAAATCAGTCATGAACATATTGAGACCCCTCATAATGTATTAAATGTTAATGATCAGATGAAGGTCATGATAATTGACCTTGACTCAGAAAGAGGAAGAATTTCATTATCTACAAAAGCACTTGAACCTGAACCTGGAGATATGCTTACTGACCCACAGAAAGTCTTTAGTAAAGCTGAAGAAATGGCTGCGAAATACAAGCAAATGTTATTTGAGCAAACTGACGATAATGAAGAGAGCCCCGCAACTGCATCTGAAACAATCTAAATTACCAAAGTTTTGGGTAGAAATATTGCGATCACAAAGTTCTTTGCTCTTAAATAAGTATTTTTTAATTTACAATATTTGATTAGTTATAACTGTCTAATTTAGGATAAAGTTTAGTTTTACAAATATTATATTTAAATGAGTGATTTTATCTTCACTTCTGAATCTGTAACTGAAGGCCATCCTGACAAAATATGTGATCAAATAAGTGACGCTGTTCTAGATGCTTTATTGACAGAAGATCCAGAAAGTAGAGTTGCTTGCGAAACTGTAGTAAATACTGGTCTTTGTTTACTTACTGGAGAAATAACTTCAAAAGCAAAAGTTGATTATATAAAACTTGTTAGGAATGTAATTCAAGAAATTGGATATGAAGGTTCTAGAGCAGGTGGTTTTGACGCCAATAGCTGCGCCGTTTTAGTGGCACTTGACGAACAATCGCCAGATATTTCACAAGGGGTGAATAACGCAGATGATGTTAATGATGATTTGGAAGATAATACTGGAGCTGGTGACCAAGGCATAATGTTTGGCTATGCATGTGATGAAACTCCTGAATTGATGCCATTACCAATTAGCTTGGCACACAGATTAGCCCTTCAACTTGCCAAAGTAAGGCATGAAAAAATCCTTAATTATCTCCTCCCTGATGGTAAGACTCAAGTAAGCATTGATTACAAAAAAGGGGGGCCAGTTTCGATCAATACCATTTTAATTTCAACGCAACATAATCCTGAGATTGATGGAATCACAAATGAAGAAGAAATTCGTAAAAGAATAAAAGAAGATTTATGGAAAAATGTTGTAATTCCTGCTACTGAAGATTTAGATATCAAACCAGATATTCACAATACAAGATTTCTAGTAAACCCGACAGGGAAATTTGTAGTGGGAGGGCCTCAAGGAGATGCTGGGCTTACTGGCAGAAAAATTATTGTAGATACTTATGGTGGATATGCAAGACACGGAGGAGGGGCATTCTCTGGTAAAGATCCCACAAAAGTGGATAGATCAGCCGCTTATGCTGCACGTTATGTCGCTAAAAGTATAGTTAAGGCTAAATTGGCTAAAAAGGCAGAAGTACAATTAAGTTATGCAATTGGAGTTGCGAAACCGATTTCCATTCTCATTGAAACTTTTGATACTGGTGTTATTTCACAAGCTAATTTGACTGAGCTAATTAAAGAGCACTTTGATTTAAGACCCGCTGCAATAATAAAAGAATTTAACTTAAGAAATCTACCCAAAAAAATGGGAGGTAAATTTTTTAGAAAGACTGCCTCCTATGGACATTTTGGCAGAAGAGATCTTGAACTTCCTTGGGAAAATGTAGAAGAAAAATCAGCACAATTAGCCGAGGCTTCCAAAATCTTTTTTTAAAATATTTTTTCTATGCCTGATAACTTTTATGGAGGGTTAGATTTTGGAACCAGTGGTGCAAGAATATCAATAATTAATCTTCATAAGGAATTAGTATATTCAAATTCAGTGCCTTATTCATACAGCTTTAAAAATCCAAATTCATGGATCAATTCTTGTGAAAATCTCTTAGTTAATTTACCTATTGAGTTAAAAATTAACCTTAATAAATTGGCTATCTCCGGCACCTCTGGAACTTTAACAGCATCAAATTTGAAAGGAGAGCCGATAGGAGAAGCAATACCTTATGACCAAGCGTGTAATGAACATAAGAAGCTTCTTGAATCACTAACTTCCGGAGAAGATCACCTGCGAACTCCATACAGTAGTCTTGCGAAAGCATTAAAACTAGTCGATAAATATGGGACAAATATACTTTTACGTCATCAATCTGATTGGATTACTGGTTGGTTTTTAAAAGATTGGACTCATGGAGAAGAAGGTAATAATCTAAAACTTGGTTGGGATCTAATAAAAGAATCATGGCCAGAAAGCTTTCTTGATACTTCATGGCAAAAATGCCTGCCTCAAATTATAAAAAGTGGGAAAATTATTGGACAAGTGGATCTTAATTTGGCAGAGAGATTTAACTTGAATAAGAAATTAATATTAATCTCAGGCACCACTGACTCTAATGCAAGTTTAATAGCTGCAGGGTTAAGGAAAGAAGATGGTCTTACAGTTTTAGGAACAACTATTGTAGTCAAGAAAATTATTGATAACCCTATAAAAAAACAAGGAATTACAAACCATAGATTAAACGGCAATTGGATATGTGGAGGAGCATCAAACGCAGGCTGTGGTATCTTGTCTCAGTTCTTCTCTGATTTAGAAATAAAGGAGCTCAGTCGACAAATAAATCCATTGAAAAACACTTCTTTAAATCTTTTGCCTCTTAATAGTAAAGGAGAGAGATTCCCTGTTAATAATTCTAATTTAGAGCCGATACTAGGTCCAAGGCCAGTAAGCGACTCACTTTATTTACACGCATTATTTGAGGGGCTTGCTGAGATCGAATTAAAAGGATGGGAAAAGCTAGGCGAACTAACAGGTTCACTTCCAAAAAAAATTATTACTATTGGTGGAGGTTCAAAAAATCCACAGTGGAGAAAAATAAGAGAAAAAATTATCAATATACCAATATTTTCATGCAATAAAACCACTTCTTTTGGTTCTGCCTTATTAGCGATTAATTCAAAATAATAATTTTTGGATATTTGATAAAGATATAAAATTTTTAATGAAAAGGGTTTCACAAACTACACATCTTAATTTAGAGTATATAGGTTAGAGCCGGGATAGCTCAGTTGGTAGAGCAGGCGACTGAAAATCGCCGTGTCCCCAGTTCAAATCTGGGTCCTGGCACCTTTAAAACCCTGTCAAAGACAGGGTTTTATACTTTCAAGAAATAGTGGGTTCGTGAATATTTCATAATTTAATTTTTATAATTGAAAATTTTTTAGTTTTCAACTCTGCAGACTTGACCAATAATACCCAAAATCAGCTTATCTCCATTTGGATCTTGCCAATCAGCTAAATCATTGAAATTACTATTTACTTCATCTATCGAGACATCAACATCTCTAAATGATTTTTCAAAACAATTTATATCCATTGTATAGAGAATATCCTTAGTAATTTCACTCTTTGTTTTGGGAATAAATTTACTCAATACTCTCACAGAACCATCCTTATTTCTTTTAATACTTTGTTTATCCCATAACTGCTCTCCATATTCACTTTTAGGGACTCCAACCCACTCATGGGGAATAGCATTTGATTGTTTTATTGCAATACACATGGAAACTATTATCGAAAGGACTAACCCAATACAATTTCTAAGAAATATAGAATTAAATTTATTCCTAGAATCAACCATTAATACTTCTGAGATACAAAAATCTTTTATCGGGAGTAAATATAAGATTAAAAATTTGTAAAATTTTTTATTGATTAGTATTTCTATTATAGATACAATCAAATATTAAATTGAGAATTTATTTCCAATAAATTTAATTGAAAATAATGAATAAAATACAGAAATTTCTCTCAGTAGTTTTTTTTATCACAATATTCGTTGTATTGATTTATTTAATCCAAAATTATGGAATTGAACCCCTTAGGAACAAAATAGAAAGTATGGGAATTTGGGCACCCTTTGGAATTTTCGTACTAAGAGGAATAAGTATTATTTTACCAGCTCTTCCAAGTTCAGCTTATTCTCTGCTAGCAGGTTCATTATTAGGATTTCAAAAAGGTTACATGACAATAATTTTTTCTGATATCGTTTTTTGCCAAGCTGCCTTCTTTATTGCAAGAAATTATGGGCGCGCTCCTGTAAGAAATTTAGTTGGTCCAAAAGCGATGAAAAAAATTGAAAGTTTTAATCAAAACCAACTAGAAGAAAATTTCTTTCTCATGACAGGTCTACTAATGACTGGTCTTTTTGATTTTCTAAGCTACGCAATTGGTATTGGAGGAACACGCTGGAAAATATTCACTCCAGCATTATTAATTAGTCTTTTAATTAGTGATTCCATACTAGTAGCTGTGGGAGCTGGTGTTAGTCAGGGAGCAGGATTATTTCTGGGAGTAGCTCTTTTAGGAATGTTTGCATTAGCTACTATTTCAGGATTAGCTAAAAATAAAATACCTAAATAAAGAACAGTTAAAAATTCAGTAATCAAAGAGGTGAGATATGACATTTTTGCAAACAACAACTTTATAAATAAGAATTCATGCAAGAATAGAAATCGATTAATTTTTTTAAAGTTATTAGATGACTCCATTTAGACCAACTTCACATGATCGCCCTGGGGAACAAATATCAACCACTCCTTCTGGATTAAAAGTAACTTCTGCTAAGAGATTAATGGTGGATTCAATGGTAAGAATGATTCAAAAAGCAGAAAATCATTCCGTAGAAGATAAACTTGACGAAGAATCTAACAACAATTAATCAATTCATTGATAAAAGTATAGGAGAGTGGAAATCCATAAGAAGTACTCATACTTTAGCTTTTCAGGAATTTGAAAATTCAACTAGTAAAATATACATTAAAAATATCAACTCAAAAAATAAAAAAGTTATTGAAATTTTTAAAAATTACAAATTAAGCTTAAACCTAGAGAGCATAGCCATTTCTATAAAATGGCAAGCTTTTAGTGATTGGGAAGAAGATAATATGAGTGAGGGAGATGAAAATATTTTGATATTTTTACCAAAGGATGAGAATTCAGGAATTGTTTTACGAAATAAAGGTTATACAGAATCCTTTATTTCATCATCCAATTATTTTTTTGATGAACAAGATAATTTACATATTAAAACTATTTACAACTCAAAAGTTTCCGAAGAAAGAATTTCCTTTTTATCCACTCACATAAGATCCAGATTTTCTACTATTAGAAATCTAGAAAATAACTCAGTAATACAGACCTCACATACTTCAGAGATAAGGAATTTAGCTAGTTTAAAAGATTAATTATCCTTTCAAATTGAAACTTTGTTTCAGATACTAATTTAGGAAGAAAGCTTTTATTTCCTTGCATATTATTAACTGTTGAATTTAAATCAGAGATTGTTGCATCTCGCATTAATTCAATAACCCTTCTTGCATTTCTTAAAGGTACCCCAAGAGCAAGATAAGTATTTTTAAGATCCTTTAAACAACTTTTTTCTAAAACTGATTCGTCATTAGAAATTAAAAGATAAGCAACAATCCTTAGGATTATTTCTCCATCTCTTAAGCAAACGGACATCTTGTTAGTTGTATTTAAAGATATTTTTGAATTAACTGAATCTTGATTTTCACAAATCATGGCTGTTACAGCGTCTGCTGCAATTGCATGTGAATTACTTGTTATGGAAGTTATTGCATCTAATCTTGAGTTTGCACTATTAATAAATTCCTTTATATTGCTTAAATCATTTAATTTCTTATCAGCGGACAATAGTTGATTTTTCTTTGAAACTGACATTACTGAAGTAAAAATTTAAAGATCGACCTTAAGACTAATACAAAGCTAGTAAAAACAATACAATTTCAAAATTAACGAAACGCTTCTTAATTAATAACTTCATTCCAAAGTGATAGTTGAAATAATTCAAATAAAAAAATTTTTTCCGCTAATATAAAACTACATTTCAATAAAGTTTTGGATCAACAAGATTTAAAATTATCAAAGAAACTTATTTCCTCATATAAAAAGAGATTGGAAAAAGAAATTCTAGACAGAAGTATGAAACTAAAGATGCCTCAAAATAAATTTGAAGAAATAATTAATAATAATTATGAACTTATAAATTTAAAAAAAGCGTTAGAAGATCTAGAAACTGAATCTGAATCTCATAGTAAAGTCTGATTTTTGAAAAACCCTCCCAAAAGTGTCTCAAACCAACGATTTCCTTTTTAAGTCCCTAAACAACCAACAACTTCAAGCAGTAAAACATGTTTATGGACCACTATTAGTTGTAGCAGGTGCAGGTAGCGGAAAAACTAAAGCTCTTACTCACAGAATTGCAAACCTTATTGAGGGTAACTCTATAGATCCGTATAACATTCTCGCAGTCACTTTTACTAACAAAGCTGCTAAAGAAATGAAAGCAAGATTAGAGGTTCTTCTAGCCCAAGAATTAGCTTTTAATCAATTTGGTCAGCCTTGGACAACACTAAAAGAAATTGATCAAAATCAATTAAGAACAAACGTTCACCAAGAGAGGCTTCAGAACCTTTGGATCGGTACTTTCCATTCGTTATTTTCAAGACTTCTTAGATACGATATTGAAAAATATACTGATCCAGAAGGCCTAAAATGGACAAGGCAATTTTCAATTTACGATGAAACAGATTCTCAAACATTAGTAAAAGAAATTATCAGTCAAGATATGAATCTTGACCCAAAAAGATATGATCCCAAAAAGATTAAAAGATTAATAAGTAATGCTAAAAATCAATGCTTAACTTCTAATGATCTTTTAGAAAAAGCAGATAATAATTTTGATAAAACAGTTGCAGAAGCCTACAAGAGATATAGAATTTCGCTCTCAAAAAATAATTCTTTAGACTTTGATGATCTTCTACTTTTGCCTGTTTTCTTATTGAGGCAAAATGAAATAGTCAGAGACTACTGGCACAAAAGATTTAAACATATTTTAGTTGACGAATATCAGGATACAAATAGAACACAATATGAACTTATAAAATTAATTACGGCTGGAAATGCCGAACCAAAAGAATTCTTCAATTGGGAAGATCGGTCAATTTTTGTAGTTGGGGATGCTGATCAAAGTATTTATAGTTTCAGAGCAGCGGACTTCAGAATCTTAATTGGTTTTCAAGAAGATTTCAAAACTTCATTCAACGACGATAAAAAATCATCTTTAATTAAATTAGAAGAAAATTATAGGTCATCTTCTAATATCCTTGATGCTGCAAACTCACTAATTGAAAACAACTCTGAAAGAATTGACAAAGTTTTAAAAGCTACTAAAGAAAAAGGGGAACTTTTAACGTTACTCAGCTGTGATGATGAAATTTCCGAGGCAGAAGCAATTACCAATAAAATAAAATCACTCAATAACTATAATCAAAACCCAATTTGGAAAAATTTTGCAATTTTATATCGAACCAGAGCCCAGTCAAGAGTATTAGAAGAATCTCTTGTAAGGTGGCGCATTCCTTATACAATTTTTGGAGGATTGCGTTTTTATGATAGAAGAGAAATTAAAGATGCAATAGCATATTTGAAAGTTCTGGTTAATTCTTCAGATAATGTTAGTCTTTTACGAATCATAAATGTTCCTAGAAGAGGGATTGGTAAGACAACTATTCAAAAACTTAATGAACTATCTAATAGGTTAAATATCCCATTATGGGAGGTTCTTAATGATAAACAAAGTCTTGAAGAAACAATAGGCCGATCATCAAAAGGAATTAATAAATTTACTGAAGTTATGAATGATTTACTTTGTTATTTGGAAAATTCAGGCCCTGCTCAACTACTACAACTTATATTAGAAAAAAGTGGTTATTTAAGTGACTTGCTCTCTAGTGGGACTGAAGAATCTGAAGATAGAAGAAATAACTTACAAGAACTTATTAATGCAGCTACTCAATATGAAGAAGAAACAGAAAGTGGAGATGTAGAGGGATTTCTTTCTACAGCAGCACTAACAACTGATAATGATACGAAGAAAAATAATCCTAACTCTGTGACTCTAATGACTCTGCACAATAGTAAAGGTTTAGAATTTCAAAATGTTTTTATCACTGGGCTAGAGCAAGGTCTCTTCCCTAGCCATAGATCAATAGATACTCCCTCACTTCTTGAAGAGGAAAGAAGATTATGCTATGTAGGTATTACTAGAGCTAAAGAAAGAGTTTTCTTAAGTCATGCCAGAGAAAGAAGATTATGGGGTGGAATGCGTGAAGCAACAATTCCTTCAATATTTCTTTCAGAAATACCTGAAGATTTAATGGATGGCGAATTACCACAAACTGGTGGTGCTTCAATTAGAAGAGATTGGCATCTTGATCGTTTAACTAGAGTTGATAGAAACAATCCAAATGAATTTGCTAACAAACCAATAAATTCAGTAAGGAAATTATATTCAGGTCCCAGTAAAGGGAAAAGCTGGATAGTTGGAGATAAGCTAATTCACTCAAAGTTTGGGAAAGGTGAAATAATACATATTTTTGGTAGTGGGGAAAAAATATCTTTAGCAGTAAAATTTGGTGATAAAGGAAGTAAAATTCTAGATCCCAGATTAGCTCCAATTCGTTATGTAAGTTAAAACTCATGAACGATATCTCTGATTACATCCAAGGGGAATTAATCAAAACTCCATTTAATCTATATAATCTAATTGCTAAATATATAGAATCTAATAACACTACTAAAGTAGCTTTTGTTGGCGGTTATTTAAGAGATTTATTAATTAGTAAATTCCACAAAAAATCGTTTTCTAAACCTGTAGATATTGATCTTGTTATTGAAGGCTCCTCTATTTCTCTGGCAAAATTTATAAAAAAAAATATTGTAAATGTAGATTTATGTTTAATCAAAGAATTTAATTTGTACAACACTGTAGAAATAAATATAAATGACTATAAAATTGATATTGCTTCTGCAAGAAAAGAAATTTATTCTGCTCCAGGATTAAATCCCACAGTAAATAAAAGCACTATTGAGGAGGATCTTAAGAGGAGAGATTTCACTATAAATTCAATAGCCTTCGAAGTCTCGACAAGGAAAATCTATGATCTTTATGGAGGGATTTCTGATATAAAAAGTAAAAGATTGAACTTACTTCACAGTAAAAGTATTTCAGATGATCCAAGTAGATTAATTAGATGTGCAAAATATGCTTCAAGGTTAGATTTCAATATTTCAAATGACTCCCTCAAACAATCTCAAGAGACAATTAGACAATGGCCATGGAAAATTTCAGAAACTCATCAGAAAATGATTTACCCTCCTGCACTAGGCATACGAATAAGGATGGAACTAGCTGAAATATGCAAACACGATAATTTGACTAATGTAATATCGATAATTCATAAATGGGAAATTATCTCAATTTTAAATGAAAATATTAAAGTCGATAAAAGGTTTTTAAGAGGACTAAATTGGATTAAGAAGTTAAAGGGAAATCATATGCTTTACTTATTAAAAGATTCAGAAGATTTAGAAACAGCATGTCAAAGATTTTTGGTAAATAATAGTGAGATAAAAATATTAGAAGATTATTTAAATATCAAAAAGATATTAAATACCAACCAAAAAAATTTCAATCATTTTTCTCCATCAAGTTGGACAGAATTTATTGAAGACAGAAACCTTAATGATGAGACAGTCAAATTATTAATTTGTGATGGAGGCCCATACTGGCGTAACTTGTTTAAGTGGTTATTTATTTATAAATTCATAAAATCAAAAAAAGATGGTGAAACATTAAAAAAAGAAGGATGGGATCCAGGGGAGGAAATGGGAAAGGAAATCAAAAGATTAAGATATATGGAAATTGACAAGTCAAATAGAAATTAATTACATTTTTACAACTTCTCCAACCTTGTACCATTTATCCTTTAAAACATTTTCATATTTACGATTGCAACTAATCAACAAGGGACCACATGTTTGAGGATCTAATAGTAATGATATTCTCTCGTTAAAAGTTTTTTTATCAAATGAATTTTCGTTTAAAAAATTAATTATTCTGTTTTGCTTATTTCCTCTATAAATTTTGTCAAAAATTTCTTTATTAGATTCAAAGAAAGTACTTTTAATATCTTTTCTTATTAAATCAAATACTCCGGGATAAGCTTTAAATGCAAATAAATCTAATAAAACTTTTATAGGCTCTTGATTATTTCTTTCTCTATATAAATTAGATGATCCAACCATCTCTTTAAGGTGTCCAATAAATCCATATCCAGTAATGTCAGTAGCAGCATTGACTAATGATTCTTTAAATTGATCTTGAAAAAAATAAATTTCATCAATCAAATATTGCTGGCTCTTTACTAAATTATTAATTATTTCAGAGGAACAACTTAGCATATTAATATTTTGCATTTGACCCGCAAAGTAAATCCCAACCCCGAGAGGTCTAGACATCATGAGTATGTCTCCATCATTCATTCCAGATTTAAGCCATGGTTTTGATCCATTTTTTAAGATGCCTTGGACAGTTAAAGAAATATCTATTCCTAGTGAATAAGGTTTATTTACTAAACTTCTTGCCTCGAAAGTATGACCTCCAAGTAATGCAGCACCATGATCCTCAACTGTTGATTTAATCCCCTGAAGGGATTGAGAAAAGAGATAACTCTGAAATTCTCTTTCAACTTTTGGTAAAGATATTAAAGCCTGAGCGGATGAAAGTTTTGCTCCGCATGCCCATAAATCTGAGCAGGCATGCAAAGTAGTAATTTTTGCATTAAGCCAAGGATCACTTACCAAAGCAGGAAATCCATCTACACTTTGCAAGATTATATCTTGACCATTTTGATAGATTTCAACTGAATCTTCAGGCGATAATGCAAAAGAATCTAAATTAGAATTTATTAACGATTTATTCAAAACAAGTTGAGGAATTTTAGCAGCACATCCCCTACAATCATTCAATGAAATATTTTTTTTACTACTCTTCATAATTAGCCTTTTTGATCTGAACTTGTTAATAAAGTCATGATCAATCTTATGCTTCAAAATCCAAAAAAGAAAAGAAGGGCCAAAAATAAAATTACGATAAATAGCGAAAGCCTTTGGATAATGGCTTGGAAATACATTAACTATTTGCAATCCTATCCTTTGAGGCAACCACTTTTCTAATAATCCCCCATCTATATCCTTTTTTAGATTTTTGACCAATGTATCTACAACTTTTACAGCGAAAACACCCGATGCTGGTCTTTTTGCTGAGTCTACAAATGCGCAATCACCCGCAGCAAAGATTCCGGAGAAACTTTTCAATTGCAAATTCTGATTTGTAATTATTCTGCCATTAGAATCCGAATCTAATAATTTTTTTTGAGTCCACAAAGGAGATGAATTCCCCGTACATAAAAGAATCTTGCCATAATCGAAATTAAGGTTTTCAACTAAATCAATATTGGAATTCCGTAAACTTTTTAGAATTGAATTATTAATTTTTCTTGAATCACATAATAGTTTTAAAGATCTACCTTTCCATCTCCTTCTTAAAGCATATGATACTTCAATGGCAGCAAGGCCACTTCCTACAATTACAAATGGAAGTTCATTAACTGAATCAAAAATATCTTCTTTTTCTATTAAGTCATAAGCCTTTAAAAAAGGTTTAATTGAAAAAGCGTCTCGATTTTTAATTAGTGACTCAAATTCTTTTGGAATTTTTGTTTGACTCCCATAATTAAGCACCAACTTCGAATACTTAACTGAAGGTCTATTATTGAAAAAAATTTTCTTTAAATTAAAATCAATATCCTTTACTTCTTTCTCTATAAAAGATACTTTTGCATTTTTTGCTAAAGATTTTATATCAATTAAACTCTCTTCTAAAGAAATTGATTTTGAAAGAACCGATGGGAACATCGCAGAATAAACCAAATGGGAATCTCTAGATATAATTGAGACAGGAATTTCTGGCATTAATTTCGGACGCATTAACCATTTCTTCATTAAAAGAACATTTGTGTGTCCTCCTCCAATTAGTACTAGATGATTAAAAGTCATTTACATCACGATGAATAAAGAACATTTATTACCTATTGAAAAATCAAGATTAGGAATAATTGGTGGAAGTGGATTTTATTCAATTGATCAAATAGAGTACTTAAAAGAAATAGAAATCAATACCCCCTATGGTAAACCTTCTGATTCAATAAGAGTATATAATCTTGGAAATCTAGAGATAGCATTCATTCCTAGGCATGGAAGAACTCATAGATTAAATCCTTCTGAAATCCCTTACCAAGCTAATATTTGGGCTCTAAGATCAATTGGAGTAAGATGGATTATAGCTCCATCAGCAGTTGGTTCATTACAAGAACAGATAAGGCCACTTGATATAGTGGTGCCAGATCAATTTATAGACAGGACAAAAAACAGACCAGCAACATTCTTTAATGAGGGAGCAGTGGCGCATGTAACTATGGGAGATCCTTTCTGTACAAATTTATGCCGAATATTAAGTGAAATAGGAGAAAAAAATATTCCTGGAGGCAGACAATTACATAGAGGGGGTACTTATTTAGCAATGGAAGGGCCTGCTTTTTCAACTAGAGCAGAATCTAAATTATATAGAAGCTGGGGATGTTCAATAATAGGAATGACGAACCATACTGAAGCAAGATTAGCTAAAGAGGCTGAAATAGCTTACTCCTCATTGTCTATGGTTACTGATTATGATTGCTGGCATCAAACACATCAAGAAGTTTCTGTAGAAATGGTTATGGATAATCTTAGATCAAATACTGAGGTAGCCAACAAAATAATCCTCGAGGTAGCTAAATCAATTGAAAAAGAAAGACCAAAAAGTAAATCTCATTTTTCCCTAAAAGATGGATTGATAACCCAAAAAAAAAATATCCCAAGCCTCACAAAAGATAAACTCAGGATATTTACTGATTCTTATTAAACTTATTAGATTTTAGCCATTGTCAGGTCAAGGGAAGAAATTGTTAGCCTCCAGCTCCGACTCCTTGATATGAGCCATAGAAGAATATTCCTAAAACGAAGATAACCGCAATTCCTCCTGCTGTAGCGACAAGCCATAAAGGAAGAGTACCTTCTGTCCATCTTCTTTCCCAAGCTACTGCTGGTCTTCCATCGGGAAGTCTATCTGGTATTCTTCCATCAGGTCCTTTTAATTTACTCATAATTTTAATTTAGTTGAAAAAGTAACTGGAAAATAAAATTCCCAAAACAAATACTGATAATAAGCCTAAATAAAGACTTGTACGATTAAGTTCAACTGGAACTTTGTTAGGATTTTCGTTTACTTGCATAATGTTTAAATTTATCTGGCTACAAATTGCATTGCAGCAATTGAACCCAAAAAGAATACTGAAGGAATAGCTAAAGCGTGAACGGCTAGCCATCTAACAGTGAATATAGGGTAGACGCGGACTTCCGCAGCCTGCATTGGAGCTTGAGAATTAGTCATTGTTATTTTGTTCTTAAATCTAGTTGAGATTTAGCTTCATATCTTTGAGTTACCACAGGCGCTTTAGATTCAGATGATTGGAAGTAACTATCCGGACGAGGAGTCCCGAAAGCATCATAGGCTAAGCCTGTATATACAAACAAAAATCCTGCTATAAAAATAGCTGGTAATGTTACTGCATGAATAATCCAGTATCTAATACTGGTGATTATTTCAAAGAATGGGCGTTCACCCGTTGAACCTGCGGCCATAATCACAAATGTTTACCCTATGATCTTACAGTGTAAAATCATAAGTTCGCGAAGAAATTAACAGCATGGTTACAGACAGTTGCTAAATCTGTCAAAAATTAAGTTTTTTTTTACTTTTTACTTAAGGTATTCAAAATTAACTATTCCATTTAAGGATGTAACCACGTTCACCAAGTACAAATCCTTTTTGATTATCTAAAGTCTCATTATCAAGAAAAACTATTTTAATGAAGTTGGTTGGCAATTCAGTAGCAATAGGATCTTTATTCCAAGTTTTACCTTGATCTTTGCTTACTATTAAGGTGCCGTTACCACCGCCAGCCCATATATCACCGTTTGGATCCCATCCCATGTCGAGATAATTGTATCCATTGAGAATTGGTACAATAGGCTTTGACCAACTTTCTAGGTTATCAGTATCTTCATTAAATCTAATTTCTGCTCCTCTAGAAAGCATCCATAAACTTCCTTCTGGATTGAAACCAATACTTTGAACTCTCTTGCTGCTTGCTCTTTGATGGGCTATCCATGCATCACTATCCTTTTCCAAAGTAGAAAAGAAATTACCAAGACTACTTACGCTCACATAATCTCCTTCGTTTGTTCTTCTTAAATCTCTTACTCCTCCAGAACCAGATGCATCCACAACTTTTGCATTCCATGATTCACCACTATCTGATGTTTCATAAATTGCACCTGCAGTGGTAGCCAATTCTGCAACACCTTGATCTACAGTCGTTATAAGAAATGGTTGTCCTGGTAATTTGTTACCTAGAGATAAACGAGTCCAATTTTTTCCCGCATCAAGTGTGTGCATAACTAATGATGGCTGACCTATTAACCAACCTTCTTCACCTTTAAAGTCAATATCCAACAGTCGAAAATTCTCTTCACTTGGTAAATCTAAATTTCTTTTTTCCCAAGTTTCGCCACCATCATTAGATTCCATGATAAGTCTATTAGAACCTACTAAGAATCCATTTCTATCATCTATAAAATCAATGTCTAAAGCATTTGCCTGGTCCTCAAACTGAATTATTTTCCAAGGACTACTATCGCTCATCTTTACTCCTGTAGATGTACAACTGCTCAATACAAAAGAAAGAAAGATAGATAAAAGAAGATTGGGAAAGCTAGTAATAATTTTTTTCATTTATGTATATTAATGCAAAGAGTACAAAGAAAGGAACATAGCAGCAGCAAAAGCTAGACCTCCAAAAATCAATATATTTTTTTGTCCAGGAGGTAAACTATTAAAACCAAATCCATAGACTAAGTTCTCTTCAAATCCACTAGGTTTTGCTCTAGATCCAATATCCTTATAGAAATTCTTACCAGCTCGACAAACAGGGCAAGCAAAAGTATTCCCATCCAACTCTGAAAAAGGTGTATTTTTAGGTATATTTAATTTTTTATTTCCTTCAGACGGATCATAAATGTATCCACAACTTCTACATTCGAATCTATTTTGGTCTAGATTAATAGAAGGTTTTTCAACATTTACTCCTGAGGAATCAATAGAGAGATTTTCTTTCTCAAAATTTTGAACTATTTTGTTTTCCTCAGAGGCTGGTTGAATGTTTTCACTCACGGTTTATTATTGTTCTTTAAGAACTTTAAAAGATTTTGCTTAATTAAGCGACTTTTATTCAAAATTAATTTTTTAAGATGTTTCTATTAACTGGTTATGAATATTTTTTAGGTTTCCTCTTAATTGCAGCTGCTGTCCCAATATTAGCTCTATTTACAAATCTAATAGTTGCACCTAAAGGCAGAACTGGGGAAAGAAAACTGACATATGAATCTGGAATGGAGCCTATAGGAGGAGCATGGATTCAATTTAATATTCGTTATTACATGTTCGCCTTAGTTTTCGTTATATTTGATGTAGAGACAGTATTCCTTTATCCTTGGGCTGTTGCCTTTAATAGATTAGGCTTATTAGCGTTTATTGAGGCATTGATTTTTATCGCGATACTTGTGATTGCCTTAGCTTACGCTTGGAGAAAAGGTGCTTTAGAATGGAGTTAAAAAATTGAACCAACAATTATCCCCAAAAGCAATCAGAGAAATTAGAGAAGGAAATTGCAACCCTCTTGGTGCCCCACAAGTTACAACAGATTTAAGCGAAAATATCATATTAACAAGCTTAGACGATCTTCATAATTGGGCTAGATTAAGTAGTCTTTGGCCCCTTCTATACGGTACAGCTTGTTGTTTTATTGAATTTGCTGCCTTAATCGGCTCTAGATTTGATTTTGACAGGTTTGGACTAGTGCCAAGAAGCTCTCCTAGACAAGCAGACTTATTAATAGTTGCAGGGACAGTAACAATGAAGATGGCTCCAGCTTTAGTAAGACTTTATGAGCAGATGCCCGAGCCAAAATATGTTATTGCAATGGGTGCCTGTACAATCACAGGAGGAATGTTTAGCGCAGATTCTACTACTGCTGTAAGGGGTGTTGATAAACTTATTCCTGTTGATTTGTATCTTCCTGGATGTCCGCCAAGACCAGAAGCAATTTTTGATGCTGTAATCAAATTAAGAAAGAAAGTTGGCAATGAATCAATAGCTGAGAGAATAAAAACAGAACAGACTCATAGATACATAACATCTGATCACGAAATGAATCTTGTTTTTTCTGAAAATACTGGTGAATACCTCAGTAAAACTGCAACGAATGTTATTCCTTCATCTAAGAAAGAAAAAATAACTGAAATATCAGAGGTAAGCGAAACATCTAAAATTATTAATTCGGAAGAAAAGTAATGGAAAAAGACGGTCTAGACAAATCCACTGATGAGTTAACTAAACAAGATGGATTTGTAAGTCAAAATTTAACTAAAGATGGGATTCCAAACCAATCATTAAATAATGACCATATAGGAATAGAAAATATATCTATAGAACCACAAAACTTATATAAAGCAGTATCTGCCTTAAGAAATTACGGTTTCAACTACCTCCAATGCCAAGGAGGTTATGACGAAGGGCCTGGAAAGAATCTTGTTAGTTTTTATCACTTTATAACTGTTGATGATTTACAAAAAATTGAAGAAATTAAAGAAGTTAGATTAAAAGTCTTCCTAAAAAGAGATTCTAATTTGTCAATACCTAGCTTATATAAAATTTTTAAAGGAAGTGATTGGCAAGAAAGAGAGACATATGACATGTATGGGATAAATTTCATTGACCATCCAAATCCTAAAAGGTTGCTAATGCCTGAAGATTGGAGAGGATGGCCATTACGAAAAGACTATATCCAACCAGACTTTTACGAACTGCAAGACGCTTATTAGTTTAACTTCTTTAATTTACGATATATAAACATAACTGCTCTTGCTAATCTCCTTGGATCATGTCTTAAGGTTGGAGTTATTCTTTTTGAATAAAGTGGGGCCTGCAAAACATAATATCCATCTGATAATAATTTTTCTTTATTACATCGGACAGGCTCTGCACCTTTACTTTCGTAATAGTCTACTAATGGAGACTTCTCGAATTGACTCTGAGATAAGATTGAGTTAAAAATTCTTGTATTAACGCCAAAATTTGATAATTGTTTTTCAATTGCTTTGATGTGTTGATACACGTCAAGTCCATCAGTCTCTCCAGGCTGTGTCATTAAATTACTTATGTAAATTTTGGGAGCATCTGTTTTCAATAAGGCATCAACTATTTCAGGTACCAATAAGTTTGGCAATAAAGAGGTGTATAAACTTCCGGGTCCAAGAACTATTAAGTCAGCATCTTTTATGGCATCGAGAGCACTAGGTAGCGCAGAAGGATTTTCTGGTAGATAACCAATCCTTGAAATTAATTGTTTAGATTTACTTATATTACTTTCGCCAAAAATCTTTTCACCATCTTCTAATTCAGCCCATAACATAACATCAATATTTGTTGCTGGCAGAACCTGACCTTGTACTGCCAAAACTTTACTAGAAGCTTGAACTGCTTTTTCTAAACTACCTGTAATTGTTGTTAAAGCAGAAATAAATAGATTCCCAAAACTATGGCCCTCTAGACCACTTCCTTCTGAAAATCTATATTGAAATAATCTAGTTAAGGTAGGTTCTTCGTTTGATAAAGCAGCTAAACAATTTCTAATATCTCCTGGAGGTTGCACACCTAATTGTTTTCTAAGAATTCCACTACTTCCACCATCATCTGATACGGTTACAATTGCTGTAATATTATTGCTGTAATTTTTTAAACCTTTTAATAAAGTAGATAACCCTGTACCTCCGCCAATTGCAACAATATTAGGACCTCTGTTTAATTTACTCTTAACTCTTAATGCATCAACTAAAAAAGTATTTTTTTCAGGAACAAGCGCTTTCTGAATAGAGTTAATACTTCTATTTTGTCCAACCCCAATCAATAAAAGTCCAATAATAAAAATTAATGGTCCCAATAATGAAACAGGCAATATACTAGTCAGGTCTGTCATTAAACCAAAAAATAATTCGATAAGCCAATAGAGAGGTCTTAAATTTGTCCAAATCGCCAATCCTAATAATGCAGTAAGAAATCCAATTGCAGATGTAAGCATCCATCTTTTTATTACCAGTCCCGGCAAAAGCCAACTCAAAATCCTTAAAATTTTATTGAGTAAAACAAAATTAGATTTTTTGTAACGTTGGTAATATCTTCTTACTCTTTTTTTTCGCTTATTCATTAAAAACCTCTTAAATTATCTTCTCAAATTTAAATAATTTACTTAGTTTCATTATAAATCAAATTAATACCTCCTTTTTTTATTTCTAAAAATAGGCAAAATATAATTGAAGATAACTTTTTCTTAAAAAAGGTTTTGAAAAAATCAAAGTATGCAGTTGAAACAAAAAACCTCACAATAAGCTGGGGAACAATTAATGTACTCGATAAACTGAATTTTGAACTTAATACTGGGGAGAGATTAGCCATTGTTGGGCCATCAGGTTCTGGTAAATCAACAATTTTAAAAATATTGGCAGGTCTTATTTTACCTACCGAAGGAGAATTAAGGATATTTGGGGAAAAGCAAACATACTTAAGATTAGATCAAAATAATCCTCCTGATGTAAGACTAGTTTTTCAAAACCCAGCATTACTAGGATCTTTAACTATTGAAGAGAACGTAGGTTTTCTCCTCAGAAGGAATAAAAACTTATCAAAAAAGTCAATCCATGAAATAGTATGTGAATGCTTAGCGGAGGTAGGATTATTTAATATTGAAAAAAAATTACCGAATGAATTAAGCGGAGGTATGCAAAAAAGAGTAAGTTTTGCTAGAGCTTTAATTACAGATCAAACTCTTAATGCAAAAACTAAACCTTTATTACTTTTTGATGAACCGACTGCAGGTCTTGACCCAATTGCCTCATCAAGAATTGAAGATTTAATTAATAAAACAAATGAAAAAGCTAAAGGCTCATCTATTGTGGTTAGCCATGTTCTTAGTACTATAGAAAGGACATCTGATAAAGTTTTAGTGCTTTATGGAGGTAGATTTAGATGGGCAGGTTCTACTGATGAATTTAAAAAAAGTAACGATCCCTATGTATTTCAATTTAGAAATGGGAAACTTGATGGTCCTATGCAACCCAATGACATCTAGAAATTATGCGTAGAAGTTTACGAGATTCAATAGTTGGATTTTCCTTACTAGGGGGGATTTTAATATTCACATTTTTTTCTTTTTGGTTAAGAGGAGTAAAATTATCAAAAAAAAATTGGCACCTCTTCGCCGAATTCAATAACGCAAGTGGTTTATCAAAAAAATCTCCAGTAACTTATAGAGGAATTTTAGTAGGCTCAGTAGAAGATATCTTTTTTACCAATGAATCAATTCAAGCAAAAATAGTCTTAAATGATCCTGCAATTATTCTTCCAAAGCCAGCATTCGCGAAAGTAACAACTAATTCATTCCTTGGAGGCGATGTTCAAGTAGCTTTAGAGACTAGTGAAAAAACAATTCCTAAAAACATAGAGACCCCTACATCCGAAGAATGTAACTCCAAATTAATTATTTGCAAGGGAGATATTATCCCTGGCAAACAACTATCAAGCCTCTCAAATGTAACAAATAGAATTAGTCAATTTTTAAAAGAATCAAATCAAGAAAACTTAATTGAGAACATAGTTAAGTCAATAGATCAATTTGATAAAACACAAGAAAACCTTGATGAACTAATTTATTTATCAAAAAAAGAAGTATTGAGAGTTAAACCTTTAATAAAAGAAATTACTATTGCTGCTAATAATTTAAATGATATTTTATCTACCATCAATGACAAAGAAACCCTTAGTGATATTAAATCAACAATTAATGCAGCAAGATCTATTTCCAGAAAAATAGACGATATGAGCGATGATTTTGAAAAGTTAACTAAAGATAAAGAATTAACTAAATCTATAAGAGATTTAACTATTGGACTTTCAAAATTTCTTAATGAAATTTATCCATAATTAATATTAGAGTTCATTAATAGCATTTAAAGCCATAGCTGCGATTGTTTTATCTGTAGCTTTTGGTAATTGGACGTATTTACCATTAGCTGCCTCTGCCAATTCTTTACCAAAGCCACTTGCTATAAATTTTCTCTCTGTATCAATAATCAATAATTTTATCCCAAGCATGGGATATTTTGCAGCAATATCAAGAACCTCTTGCTTTAAATTAACATTATTTTCTACATTATCTTTTTCATCAAAATCATTTTGGCCTAAAGATAATCCCAAAGGTACATTTCCTCTTCCATCAGTAATCCCAACAACAATAACTTGACCTATGTCTCCTGTAGAAAGGGCATTTTTAGCTACTTTTGCTGATTGTGTTAGTCCATGGGCTAAAGGCGATCCGCCCCCGCAAGGCATTGTTTCTAACCTTCTTTTTGCTGCAGTTATGGATCTTGTGGGTGGCAACAATACTTCTGCCTGATTACCTCTGAATGGAATGAGAGCAACTTCATCTCTATTCTCATAAGCCTCTGTTAAAAGTCTGATTACTGCTCCTTTAGCACTTTGCATTCTGTTAAGAGCCATAGAACCACTTGCATCAACCAGGAAAATAACTAAAGCTCCCGCTTTTTTTTGAAGAAGCTTTGCCCTAAAATCATTTTCTTCAATAATTATCGATTTATTAGGATTCCTTAATCTTCTTGATTTTTGATAAGGAGCTGCTGCTCGCAAAGTTGCATCAACCGCAATTCTTTTCACTTTGCCTCTTGGAATAATAGGTTTTACATATCTTCCTCTACTGTCACTAAATATCACTGATCTACTTCCACTATTTCCTGATTTTGCTTTTGCTGATGAAAAAAGTAATAAGTCAGGATCAACAACACAAGTCTCAGGGTCTAATATAAATTCTTCGGGTATTTCAGGCGTAGATTCATCTTCTCCATTAGAGTTATCTTCTTCTTGTTCTTGCTCTTGATTATCATCATTTTCATTAGCTTCAGGTTGAGAATCCTCATTGTTTGATTGAGGTGGAGGTGGCGGGCTCTGATCTTCTGGAGGAGGTGGTTGAATATCATCATCTTCAGGTGGTATTTGCATCGCTCTTGGAAGAATAACTAATCTTACTGCGACTTTTAGGTCTTCAGAATTTACATTCTCATCGCCTCGAAGAGCTGCATTAGCCTTTGCTACTTTTACTGCAAATAATTCTGACCTATGCCCTTCTACTCCTCCTCTAAGAGCTTCATTCACTAAATAGGTTATTTGCTCTTTTGTTATCTTGACATCCTTTAACCATTGCCTTGCCAAAATTAATTGAGTAGATAAATTATCAGATTCCTCGGACCATTTTTCTGAAAATTTAATGTTATTTTCTGCGTGCGATAAAACAGATTTTGTAATCTCAACTCTTTGAGCATTATCAATAGATTGATCTGCGGAAAGAACGATGGCAAAACGATCTAAAACATGATCTCTTAGAGCACCTTCTTGAGGATTATATGTCGCTATTAATAGTGACTTACAAGGATGAGAAAGGCTTAAACCATCTCTTTCAATATTATTTTTCTCTCTTCCTGTGGCTTCAAGAATTAAATTTACAATGCCATCATCCAATAAATTTATATCGTCTACATAAAGAACACCTCTATGAGCCTCTGCTAAAATTCCAGGTTGAAAAACTTGTTCCCCAGTACTTAATGATGCAGCGACGTCAATTGATCCAACAAGCCTGTCTTCAGTTATACCAATGGGAACTTGGATAAATGGAGCCTCTCTGACTTTTTTCGGAATTTCTTCAATTTGATTCAAATAATCACTTCCAATTACCTCCTCCAACAATTTATTAGTACTAAGATCCCATTCCTCTGGTTTATCTGGATCTAGGTTCCTACCAATAGGTCTTAATGAAGTATTACTATTTCTAATAATTAGCTTTTCCAGTATTGATTCATTATCTAATACCTCTATAGGAGGAAGCAAAGTATGCAAACCCCTAGCTAATACTGACTTTCCAGTACCTCTTCCACCAGCGATAATCACTCCTCCTAAACTGGGATCAACTGCTGCTAAAAGCAAAGACAACTTCAACAAACTATGACCCGTAATTGCCGCCAAAGGAAAAGCTCTAAAAGAATCTTTTGACTTCATTAAATCTTTTACTTCTCCTTTTTCTTGTAACTCGCTGTTCAAAATCACTTTAAAAATGCCTGATATAGAATTTATCCAATAACTTTGTTTTTTGTAGTGGAATTATCAAATCTTAATATCAAAAATGGACTATGTATATCCCTCGGAGCAAATATTGATAGTAAATTTGGAAGCCCTCTTGAGTCACTATTAATGTGCAAACCAAAAATAGAAGAAATAATAAATGAATGGGGAGATAATTCCCAGAAACAAAAAGAAGATAAAAGAAAATTTCATGCAAACTTTTTTTGGTCTTCAATTTATGAGACATTACCTCATGGAGTTGAAAATGAGCAGCCAAATTATTTAAATACTCTTTTGCTTATAAAAAGTAATTCTTTTCCAAAACCATCAAATAAAAAGGCGAAATTACTTTTAAAAGAGCTAAAAAAGTTAGAGAGATTTTTCGGAAGAGAAAAGACGCCAAAAGGTAAGAAATGGCTATCAAGATGTCTCGATTTAGATATTCTTTGGTGGGAAGATTTTCATACCGTTGATGAGGAATTAACCTTGCCTCACCCAAGATTTATGAATCGTAATTTCGTTATTACGCCACTATCAGAAATCTTAAGTAGAAGCCAAAAAATCAAAAAGTTTGATGCCCCCAAATGGTCTATTCAATGATTTACAAAACAAAAAAATAACTGTTAGGCTATTTTTATTTAAAAAATTATGGGCAATGAAAACCTTATAAAAAGATCCATTTTTAAAGAAAAATTATCTGAGTTAAAATCTAAAAAATTTAGTTTTGAAATTAATAGAATTGAGCTTCCAAATGGACATGAAGGTGAATATGGATACATTAAGCATCCAGGCGCTGCCTTAGCCGTACCTATTACAAAAGACAATAAAGTTATCATTCTTCGACAATATAGATTTGCAGTTTCCAGGTATTTATTAGAATTTCCAGCAGGTACATTGGAAATAGGTGAAACGCCTATTGATTCAATTAAAAGAGAAATACAAGAAGAGACTGGATTTAGTGCAAACAAATGGGATGAACTAGGCACTCTTGTCCCTGCTCCTGGTTATGCAGACGAAGAAATTTATTTATTTTTAGCCCGTAATTTGAGCAAACTAAATTTCGAGGTTAAAGGAGATTCAGATGAAGATATAGAAGTATTAATTTTAGATCCCCACGAACTAGATAATCTTATTTCTAGTGGGAACGAAATTCTTGATGCAAAAACTGTGACAGCTTGGTTTAGAGCTAAACAATTTTTAGATAAATTATGAATAAACCTAGAATACTTTTTTGGCATAGAAAGGATTTAAGAATATTTGATAATCAAGCTTTAATCAAAGCATTTTCATTATCAAATGCTGTTACATCGACTTACATATTAGATAAAAATTACACACACGATTTCGATGCCAACTCAAGAGCTTGGTTTCTAGGAAATTCGCTTCAAGAATTAGGAAATAATTGGAAAAAAATGGGCAGTAGACTCGTTATAGAAGAAGGAGATCCTGTACTAATAATTCCTCAATTAGCAAAGACAATAGATGCTAAATTTGTTTTTTGGAATAAATCAATTGAACCTTATGAGATTAATCGAGATTTACAAATAAAAAAAATTTTAAAAGAAAAAAATATTCAAGTTATTGAATCTTGGGATCACTTATTAATAGAGCCTTTAAAAATATATTCAGGTAGTAACAAACCTTATTCGGTTTATGGACCTTTTTACAAAAACCTTAAATCAAAAATGAATTTATTAGGTTCATACAATCAAGATAAAGTTATTTTCCAGTTTAAAGATATAGATAATAAACTCAAAGAAAATAGGAAAATAAATTCATCTGATTCGGTTCTAAAGAAATTTCTCAAAAATATCAAATTTACTGGTTCGAATATTTGCCCATGTAGACCTGGAGAGAATGCGGCAGAAACATTACTAAAAAACTTCATTAACGAAAAAAAAATATATTCTTATAATTCTGCGAGAGATTTACCTTCCCATAATGGAACATCTTTTTTAAGTGCATCTCTCAGATTCGGTACCATCAGCATTAGAAAAGTTTGGAATGCCACATTAAATTTAAATTCAGTTTTTGAAAATCAAGAAAATTACCTTTCAATTGAAACTTGGCAAAAAGAACTTTTTTGGCGTGAATTTTATCAACATTGCTTATTCCATTTCCCAGAGCTAGAGAGAGGTCCATATAGAAAAAAATGGAATAAATTTCCCTGGCAAAACAATAATGAATGGTTTCAACATTGGAGCAATGGAGAGACCGGAGTTCCTATAGTTGATGCAGCAATGCGTCAACTAAATAGTACTGGCTGGATGCATAACAGATGTCGCATGATAGTCGCTTCATTTCTGGTAAAAGATCTTATATGCAATTGGCAACTTGGCGAGAAAAAATTTATGGAGACTTTGGTTGATGGAGACTTGGCTGCAAATAATGGGGGATGGCAGTGGAGTGCCAGTAGCGGTATGGATCCAAAACCACTTAGAATTTTTAATCCATATACCCAAGCAAAAAAATTTGATCCTATATGTGAATATATAAAATATTGGATTCCTGAGTTATCTAAAGTGTCAAATTCTGACCTATTAAATGGGGAGATATCTAATTTAGAAAAAAATAATTATTCAAGCCCTATCGTCAATCACAACATACAACAAAAATTATTTAAGTCACTTTATGCTGAAATTTGAATTTCCTCTATACAATTCTTTAAAACTTTATTTAAATTTTCTGCTACATAAACTTGCTCTTCATAAGAAATTTCAGGAAACATTGGAAGACTAAGAACTTCTGTACAAATTCTCTCTGTATTGATAAGTTTTGTTCTAGAGAAATTTTTATTTTTGTAAGCTGTTTGTGCGTGTATTGGAATTGGATAATAAATAATTGAATTAATACCTTTTTCAAAAAGTTGTTGTTTTACCAAATTCCTTAAGGAATAGTATTTTTTGCAATCTGTATCAAATAAATTTGAAAAATCTTCATTTAAAAAATATTTATCGTTTCTTAATTTGATGACAAATTGATTCCAAGAATGGGAAATTGAATCAGAGCTAATTTTTGGAAAACTAATAAATGGATTTTTTTCTAATAAATTAAGATAATTATTGGCGATTTTTTGACGATTATTAATCCACTTAGAAATATATTTAATTTTGATATTTAATATGGCGGCTTGAATCGTATCAAGTCTGCTGTTATATCCAATTTGAGTGTGGTGATATCTTATTGGGCTACCATGAACAGCTAGTTCTCTAATTTTTTTGGCAATCTTCTGATCTGAAGTTGTTACTGCTCCACCATCTCCAGCAGCCCCTAAATTTTTAGTAGGGAAAAAGCTAAAACAACCTATATCTCCGATACTACCAACTTTGGAATTTTCCCACATTGTGCATGTTGCCTGAGCACAATCTTCTATTACTTTTAAGTCATATTTATTGGCCAATGATTTTATTAAGGTCATATTCACTGCATTCCCAAATAGATGAACTGGCATAATTGCCTTGGTATTAGAATTTATTTCTTGTTCTATTAGTTCGGTATTAATGAGATAAGTTTCAGGATCTATATCTACCAGAATAGGATTAGCGCCAACTGCACTAATAGCCTCTGCAGTCGCAAAAAAGCTGAAAGATGAGGTAATAACTTCATCACCAACACCAATATCTAATGCGCGCAAAGCTAAAACTAAAGCATCAGTTCCACTGTTACATCCAATAGTATTATTAACGCCAATCAGATTAGAAAAACTCTCCTCAAATTTGGCGATCTCTTGTCCTCCAATATACTGGCCCCCTCTTAAAACTTTAAAAACCTCACTCTCAATTTCAGAGCCAATTTCCTGGAACTGCCTATTTAAAGTAAATGGAGGTATTTGCATATTGAATATATTAACCCTAAACCATATTTCTATGGGTAAAAAAACATCTTAATTCATTTAAACCAACTCGGTTCTTTTCCAGGAGTCCATTTAATATTGCAACCTAAAGAGGGCATCTGATTTGAGGGATAAGAATTATCTTCATTCAAATCTCTTACCGCAGAGCGCAAATCTTCACCAGACAAAGGGATATTATTACCTGGTCTACTATCGTCTAATTGGCCATGATAAAACAATAAAAAATCACCATCTCCTTCATTTGAAAAAAGATAAAAATCTGGGGTGCAAGCTGCTTTTAACTCCTTAGCAAATTTTTGATTTTCATCATACAGATAAGGAAAACTCCATCCCTGTGATTGTGCTTGCAATCTCAATTTTTCAGGAGAATCTGAAGGATGAGTGACAATATCATTACTTGAAATTGCAACCGTTTGAACTGTAGTTTCAATTTCTTTACTTAAGATAAAAATTTGATTCTCAATATATTTAACAAATGGACAATGGGCACAAATAAACATTAAAAGTAAATGCCGATTATCTAGATTACAAGAATTAAAGTATTGATTATTTGAAGAATTAGCATTTAACATTTCGAAATTAGGTAATTGAAAACCTAATTCCAAAATCATAGAATTTGTTCTGACCATGTTTAGATTAAATATCCTTTGATATTTGAAAATTATTGTATATTTTGCAGTAATCCGTAAAGATGGGTACTTTGATATAGGAGAATATATAGAAATAATAAACAAAATGCTTCTTAATCTAACTGGCAAAAGAATTCTTGTTACAGGAATTGCCAATAATCGTTCAATAGCATGGGGTATTGCTCAACAACTTTCAAAAGCTGGCGCAGAACTTGGAATCACATATTTGCCGGATGATAAGGGAAGATTCGAATCTAAAGTTAGAGAACTAACTGAACCTTTAAAACCATCGTTATTTTTGCCTCTTGACGTACAAAATCCGGTTCAAATAGAAGAAATCTTTCAAAATATAAAAAACAATTGGGGGCAAATCGACGGATTAGTTCACTGCTTAGCATTTGCAGGACGAGACGAATTGATTGGAGATTATAGTGCTACTACTTCAGAAGGTTTTGATAGGGCTCTTAATATAAGTGCTTATTCATTAGCACCTTTATGTAAAGCTGCAAAACCACTATTTAGTGATGGTGCTGGCGTTGTCTCATTAACTTATTTAGGATCAGAAAGAGCGATTCCTAACTATAACGTGATGGGAGTCGCTAAAGCAGCTTTAGAAGCTTCAGTCAGATATCTTTCTGCAGAACTTGGTCCAGAAAAACAAGTAAGAGTTAATGCAATAAGTGCTGGACCTATAAGAACACTTGCTAGTTCTGCTATAGGTGGCATTTTAGATATGATTCACAATGTTGAAGAAAAGGCTCCTTTACGCAGAACAGTCACTCAAACAGAAGTAGGTAATACTGCTGCTTTTTTATTAAGTGATCTCTCTAGCGGCATTTCAGGCCAAACAATTTATGTTGATGCGGGTTACTGCATTAATGGAATGTAAACAAAGTTTTTTGTATAAAAATGTCATCTCCAAGGCAATCTGAAATAAAAAGAAAAACGAATGAAACAGATATTTCTGTATTTATAAACTTGGATGGAAATGGTATTTCCGAGATTGATACCGGGATACCATTCTTAGATCATATGCTTCAACAAATATCCAGTCATGGTTTATTTGATTTAAATATAAAAGCTATTGGAGATACCCATATTGATGATCATCATACAAATGAAGATGTAGGAATCGCATTAGGCAAAGCATTTTCAAAAGCCCTGGGCGAAAGAAAAGGAATAAACAGATTTGGACATTTCTTTGCCCCATTAGATGAAGCATTAGTACAAGTCACTTTAGACTGCTCTGGTAGACCACATCTGTCTTATGATCTTCAATTAAAGGCTCCTAGAATAGGAAATTATGATACTGAACTAGTAAAAGAGTTTTTTACTGCCTTTGTAAATAACAGCGGAATTACGCTGCATATTAATCAAATACAAGGTAGTAATTCACATCATATAGTTGAGGCTTGCTTTAAAGCTTTTTCCAGAGGTTTACGTATGGCTACAGAAATAGATCTAAGAAGATCTGATTCAATTCCAAGCAGTAAAGGAATTCTAGAAAATCAATAAAATAGGAATTTTTTCTAATTAGCCACAATTCAGTTGATTTTCGGCGAAGATATATAAAATGATTGTTTTGTTGTGACTAATTTACAAGATAAAAAAATTGATAAAATTAAAAGTTTTAATAAAGAAGATTGGTCCAGTGCTTATCAAAATGTAGAAAAGGAGATAACTAAAGAGCCTCTTACAGTTAGAAAAGGTAATAATATTAAAAATTTAAATGGAACATTATTAAGAAATGGACCAGGAATATTAGAGAGAGGTGGGCAATGGGTTCATCACCCATTTGATGGTGATGGAATGGTAACATCCATTAAATTCGAAAATGGTCAGCCATTCTTAACAAATAGATTTGTTAAAACTAAGGGCTATTTGGAAGAAGAAAAAATAAATAAATTTATTTATAGAGGTGTTTTTGGGACACAAAAAAATGGAGGAATTTTAAATAATGCATTAGATCTAAAATTCAAGAATATCGCTAATACCCATGTCGTTAAATTAGGAGATGAGATTCTCGCATTATGGGAAGCAGCTGGTCCGCATGCAATGGATCCTAATAGTCTTGAAACTATTGGTTTAACAACATTAAAAGGGGTACTGAAGCCCAACGAAGCATTCAGTGCTCATCCCAAAACAGACCTAAACTCAAATGCATCTTCAGAACTTTTAGTCACTTTTGGAGTACAAACCGGGCCAAAAAGTACCATTAGATTAATGGAATTTAATAATGCTGGTAAAAATTCTGGAGAGCTCATTTTCGACAGAAAAGATAGCTTTAATGGCTTTGCTTTCCTTCATGATTTCGCAATTACAACTAATTGGGCAATTTTTTTACAAAATGCTATTGATTTCAATCCTCTTCCATTTGTAATGGGTCAAAGAGGAGCAGCACAATGTCTAAAGTCAAACCCAAATAAAAAGGCAAAGTTTTTTATCATCCCTAGAGAAAGTGGATTATTTAGAGGTCAGCCACCGTTAACAATAGATGCTCCAGAAGGATTCGTTTTTCATCATGTAAATGCATTTGAAAAAGATTCCAAAATCGTATTAGATAGTATTTTTTATGATGATTTCCCATCAGTTGGTCCAGACGAGAATTTTAGGGATATTGACTTTGATAAATATCCAGAAGGAAAACTGAAAAGATCAATTATCGATCTAAAGAAAAAAACTAGTGAACTTGAAACTATAAGTGAACAATGTTGTGAATTTGCTGTTGTCAATCCTAAAAACTTAGGATTAAAAGCAACTTTTAGTTGGATGGCAAGCACATCTCAAAAGCTGGGAAACGCTCCACTTCAAGCAATAAAAAAAATAAATTTAACTTCTAAAGAAGAGATTTCTTGGTCAGCAGGTCCAAGTGGATTCGTAAGTGAACCAATTATGGTTCCATCAAAAAACTATTCTAAAGAAGATGAGGGATTTTTATTTATAATTTTATGGAATGGAGAAAGAAGAGGTAGCGATTTAGTGATATTAGACGCAAAAGACTTAAAAGAATTAGCTGTTTATGAATTACCAATTTCAATTCCTCATGGCCTTCATGGATCTTGGGTTAATTAAATTTAAGAAAAAATTTCAATTAAATCTGGAATAATTTTTTTTAATGCTTTACCTCTATGACTACAAGAGTCTTTAATATCATTATTCATTTCTGCGAAAGTTAACCTGGTAGAACTCTCCTCAAAAATTGGGTCATACCCAAAACCACCTTTTCCTCTCGGGATTAAAATAATATTGCCATGACATTTGGCCTCAGATTCAATAATCACTTCACCATTTGGGGAACAAACACAAATATTGGCAATAAAGAAAGCACTTCTATTTTTTACTCCATCAAGTTCTTTTAAAACTCTTTCAATTCTCTTCTGATCATTTTCTGCATATCTAGATGAGTAAATGCCAGGCTTACCATCTAGTGCTTCAATACAAATTCCCGAATCGTCTGCTATTGAAAAATCATTTGTTTTTCTCGAAACTTCACTCGCTTTTTTAATTGCATTATCTCTAAATGTCAGTCCATCCTCTTCAACTTCTAAGGATTCTGGCTGAAGTAATAATTTACAATTAACTCTTGCAAGCAATTTCTTATATTCTTCAATTTTACCTTTATTCTTACTCGCTAAATATAAATTTTTCATCTTTATTTTCCTGCCAAATTTATAAATACTTGACCCCATTCTAATAACTCATTTAAATAAGATTCTTTTGGTGCTTCACAATATAACCTTAAAAGAGGTTCCGTTCCTGAAAACCTAAAAAGAAGCCAAAAATTTTTATCAATTCTCAACTTTATTCCATCGATCTTTGAGATACTTTTTAACTTGTGACTATTAATATTCTCAGGAATATTATCTATGATAAATTCTTTTACATTATTTTTTTCTGACTGATTTGGAAATTTAATATCAATTCTTTTATAAAAACTTGGCCCAAAATCTTTTTGAATTTCATCTAGAGTTTCATATAAATATTGAGATTTTTCAGCAATTCCATTTAATAAAACCATTGCTGCATACAAAGCATCCCTTTCAGGCATAAAGTCACCAAAACCAACTCCCCCAGATTCCTCTCCTCCAATAAATATTTTCTCTTTAATCATTTTTTCAGCAATATATTTAAAGCCAACTGGCAGTTCAAAAACATCTCTATTTTGACTCTCTGATATATTTTTAATAATATCTGAACCACTAACAGTCTTTAAAACTGGATAAGAATTATTTTTAATTTCCCCCAAATAGCTAATGAAGTATGGGAGTAAATCTTGAGTACTAGAATATCTTCCTTTTTCATCAATTGCCGCAATTCTATCACCATCGCCATCAAAGATAATTCCTAGAGTTTTCACTTCAACTGTTGAATTTTTTATTAGTATTTGCTTTAGATCATCTGCATAATTTAAAAGAGGTTCAGGAGGTTTTCCTCCAAAAAAAGGATCAGCATCATTTCTGATTTCTGAAATAACTTCAAAATCATTAGAAGCAAAAATCTCAGCCATACAATTTGCAGCTGAGCCATGCATAGAGTCTACAAAAATTCTCAATTTCATTTTTTTCAATCTATTAGAAATAAAGTCAATATCAAAAAGGGATTTAATTCTATCTAAATGAAATTTCTTAATATCTACTAAGTGATTAACACCATCTTTTTTTTCAATTGAATTTCCAAGCACTAGTCTTTTTTCAACTTCACTTGTAAAAGATTCGTCAACAGAACATCCATTAAAGCTCTTTATTTTCAGACCTAGCCAATTATATGGATTATGACTTGCTGTTATTACTAACGCTCCAAGACAACCCACTTCTTTGGCATAGAAACTACAAGAGGGGGTCGTAACAAAGCTACCAGATAAGATCGGTTCGAAACCACATCCTCTCACAAAAGGAACTATTTGTTTGGCAAATTCACAAGCCATAAACCTACGATCATACCCAATAACAATTTTCTTTGAATTAACTTCTTTATAGTATTGATAATTCAACTCTTGGCACGCAGCAACTACAACTCTTGAAAGATTAGATAAATTAAAATCAAATCCAATAATTCCTCTCCACCCATCAGTTCCAAATTTTATCTTATCTAATTTATAAGCTGTCAAATTTAAAATTTCCTTTATTTCTTCTATTTATCTATACTAATTTATATGCGTAAATTTTAAAACCGCCCTTAAAAAATAATTTGAATTCTCTTCATTTAAAAAGTTTTACAAGATGCAAAAGAAAAGCATGGCTAGATTTTAAGGGTAAAAAATCTTATGAAGTTTGGTCTCCCCATAAAGCTATAGATAAAATTAATCAGTTTCAAATTTTCTCTGAATTTTGTAATAGTGAAATATATTCAGGATTAAAAGCCTGTGAAAATGGTTATCAAGGGGTAATTGGATTATCAATCAAAGGTAATCTTTTCCAAAATATTAACGCAGAGATACGTCCTCAATTACTTGTAAAGACAAAAGGTAAAAGTAAATGGGGACAATATAAATATTTACCTGCTGTTTATAAGTTAGGCCAAAAAACTACCAAAGAACATTTATTCGACTTAGCTTTTAGTTCTATGCTCTTGGAATCTTTTCAAGAATCTAAAATTGAGAAGGGATTAGTAATTTCTAGTTCTGATAAAAAAGTTAATGTTGAAGAAATTTATTTAAATAAAAAATTAAGAAAAAAAGTTTTTAATGTTTTATTAAGTTTGAATGAATGCTTGGAGGGATTTATACCAGAAATAACTCAAGATAGAAAAAAATGTACTATTTGTTCATGGCAAAAATTTTGTGACAAAGAAGCAAAAGAAAATGGATATTTAACAGATATAGATGGAATAGGATCCAAAACGGCATCATTACTCATAACAAATGGAATATCTGATACCCGAACATTAGCTTCGTATAGCGAGAAACAACTTGGCGAGAAATTATCTAAATTCAAAGATCAAAAGTTTGAAAAGGCCTCTACATTTATAAAGCAAGCTCAAGCATATATCTCTGGAGAACCATACTTTATTTCCAATAAGAATGATATGGACGATCTATTAAAAAAAATATGCTCGGGATTTTATGTATTCGATATTGAGTCAAATCCAGATGATAAGCATGATTTTTTATATGGTTTTTTAAAAATAAATAATTTGTTTATAGAAAAAGAAAATCTTATTTATGAGCCAATCTTAAATCTTAAAAACAATAAAGGAGAATCTTATAGTCAAATTATAGAAATACTTTTTTCAAACAAGGAATGGCCAGTCTTACATTATGGAGAAACTGAAAAAATAGCCATAATTAATATTGCTAAAGAACTAAATTTTAGTTTTAAAGAAATTGATTCACTGACCTCTAGATTTATAGACTTACATACCTTAATAAGAAAGTCGTGGATATTACCACTAAAAAACTATGGCTTAAAAACCGTTTCAAATTGGCTTGGCTTTGAATGGATGCAGAAAAATGTAAGTGGCTCGAAAGCCGTTTATTGGTGGATTCAATATCAAATTACAGAAAACGAAATATTTTTAAAAAAGATTATCGAATATAACAAAGATGATTGTTTGGCTACTCTAAAAATTGCAGAATATTTAATCAAAAATCAATTAAAGAAAAATTGATCCTACAGATTTATTTATAATAATTTTTCCAAACATTTCTGAAAAAAAATAACTTCCTTCTTCTAAATATTTTCTTTTTATCATTGCTAAGCCTTTTATTTGAGAATCTGATTTAAAAATACTAGTGATTTTGCCTACAGAAATATCTTTAGCAGAATTTATATATAAATTTTTATCTTCAACATCTAAATTCAAATTAGATTCAAATAATCTCCAAGTTCTTATTTCCTGTTTTAAAGACGCAACATTTTTTATTTTTGACATTGTTTCTTGTCCTAAATAACAACCTTTATTAAAATCTATAAGATCTTTTAATCCGAGCTCAAGAGGATTATTTTTTCCGTTTATTTCCATTTCTAAAGAGGGTATTGCCTGATTAATCTTCCAGATTTTTAAATCATAGGAATTCAGTAAATTTAGTTTATTTTTGTATATTTCAAATTCTTTATCTTCTGTTTTAAAGAAAATAGGCAGGTAAGTTCTCCATGAACTAGATTCATCAACTTCCTGAATTCTATTTATCAAGAAAGGTTCACTTAAAAGTACATCATCCGCTGGAAAGATAATTTGATTAAAGTAATCAATTATTTCATAAGTATTACCCGCCAAGATGATTACTTCTAAGTTTCTTTCTGAAACAAAAATTTCAATTAATGCCCTTAGAACTCCATTTGGAGTGAGCCAACAAGTTTTTATAACTTTTTTTTCTGAATTTAGAATATTACTTGTTGTTATTCCATTCAAAAATTTCCTGGAATCTTTTCCAGTAACTGAAAAACAATCAAATTTTTCAAGCCAAAACTTTTTTTCTATACCTTGCATTCTAAAATAATTATAAAAAGTCTTTTATCGTAAAAAGACTTTTCAATTTAACATTTTCTTCGCTAAGAGCTTCAAATCCTCCTTCTTGCCTATCTACGATAGACAAAACCTCCTGAACAACATAATTATTTTCGCGTAGCTTATTTATAGCTTTTATTACTGAACCAGCCGTTGTAACAACATCCTCTAAAACAGATACTAAAGTGCCTTTTTCTAAAACAGGTCCCTCTATTCCAGCCTTGGTACCGTATTTTTTAATATCTTTGCGAATTATTAAACCATTCAGGTCTAAGCCCTGCGAGGTTGCTTTAACGATTAATCCACTTACAAGAGGATCCGCACCTAATGTCATTCCTGCAACAGCTTTTGACCTTGAGTCTTTTAAATCTAAAAATAAATCACTTATTAAGTTTAGCCCTTCGCCATTCAAAGAGACCGGTTTGCAATTTAAGTAATGACTACTTTTTTTACCGGAAGCCAATGTAAAGTCTCCCTTCTTATAAGATTTTTCAATTAACTGTTTTAACAATTTGGCTTTATTGGAATCATACTTTTCAGAAAAATTAACCATCAGCAAAAGTTTAATTTATAGTTAAAGATTAGAAGAAAAAAAAGAAATCTCACAAAAACTTACTAATAAGGTATTTTTTGAAATATTATTTTTATATTGTATATTGAAAAACAATGTAATTTAATTTAATTCAATTCCCTTGGGGGTGTAGCAATCTGGTGAATGCACCAAACTCATAATTTGGCTAAGGCGAGTTCGATCCTCGCCACCCCCATCATCCATTTGTCATTGAATGAAAATAACTCTACTTATATTTATTTTATTTTTCCCAGCTTTTTTCGCAGCTAGTGAACTCTCTTTTTTATTAATAAGGCCAAGCAAGGTTTTAAGGCTAATAGAAGAAAAAAAGAAAGGAGCATTTTCAATTCTAAAAATTCAAAAAAGATTTAGATCTTCCTTAATTGCTTCTCAATTTGGAGTAACAATTTCATTAATTGCAATAGGATGGCTTAGTAATAGTGTCGCAAATGATTATTGGAAAAGAAATATATTGCCAAATAGATTTTATGATCTTCTGCTATTTTTATTTATTGTTTTTGTAGTTACTCTCATCTCTGGACTGATTCCTAAAGCCCTAGTAATTAATAACCCAGAATCTGCTGCATTAAGGTTAACCACCATATTCGACGCGGTAAGAAAAGGTATGCAACCTATAGTCACGATAATCGAATTTTTTGCCAGCGCCTGCTTAGGTTTATTCAACTTAAATAACAAGTGGGACTCTTTAAATTCGGGATTATCCGCCAGCGAATTAGAAACTCTTATAGAAACAGATAATGTTACAGGTTTAAAACCAGATGAGAAGAATATTCTTGAAGGTGTTTTTGCTTTAAAAGATACTCAGGTAAAAGAAGTAATGATTCCAAGATCAGAGATGGTAACTTTGCCCAGAAACATAACTTTTTCAGAACTTATGAAACAAGTAGACAAAACTCGACATGCACGCTTTTTTGTTATTGACGAGTCTCTAGATGATGTATTAGGTGTATTAGATTTACGTTATTTAGCAAAGCCAATATCGAAGGGTGAAATGGAAGCCGATACATTATTGGAGCCCTTTCTTTTACCAGTTACTAAAATAATAGAAACAAGTTCATTAGCAGAAATATTACCAATAGTTAGAGAATATAATCCCTTTTTACTGGTAGTTGATGAACACGGAGGCACAGAAGGTTTGATAACTGCTGCTGATCTTAATGGAGAAATAGTTGGAGAGGAAATGCTCAGTAGTAGAATTTATTCCGATATGAAAATGTTAGATAATTTTTCTAAAAAATGGTCAATAGCTGGAAAATCAGAAATTATAGATATCAATAAAAAGTTAAATTGTTCGATTCCAGAGGGTTCTGACTACCATACCCTAGCTGGATTTCTGCTAGAAAAATTTCAAATGGTTCCAAAAATTGGCGACGTTCTAGATTTTGATGACATTAAATTTGAAGTTATCTCTATGTCAGGTCCGAAGATTGATCGTGTTAAAATTATCCTTCCTAAAAGCTAAATGGGGCTTCCTATGGAGGATAATGATACTTAATATTTGGATTTAAAGTTATGCAACCAACCTCATCACCAGTAAAGGTTGGAGTTATAGGTATTGGAAATATGGGATGGCATCATGCTCGAGTTCTGAGTTTACTCAAAGATGCTAATCTCATTGGGGTTGCAGATCCAAATGAAGAGAGAGGCAAGCTAGCTATTGAGCAATTTCAATGTGAATGGTTCGAAGATTATAGGGACTTAATACCAAAAGTTGATGCTATTTGTATCGCTGTCCCAACACTACTTCATCAAGAAGTTGGACTCGATTGTCTTAAAGAAGGTATCAATGTTCTAATTGAAAAACCAATTGCAGCTAACGAGTTAGAAGCAAAATCTTTAATAGAGGCAGCGAATACAAGTAATTGTCTATTACAAGTTGGTCATATTGAAAGATTTAATCCTGCTTTTAGAGAATTAAATAAAATAGTAAATAACGAAGAAATTGTTGTTTTAGAAGCAAGAAGACATAGCCCTCATGCAGATAGAGCAAATGATGTTTCTGTGGTAATGGATTTAATGATTCATGATATTGATCTTGTTTTAGAGCTTGTAAACTCTAAAATTCAAAAACTAGCAGCTGTTGGGGGTAGAAATAGCGAAGGATTAATAGATTATGTGAATGCTACTTTAGTTTTTAAAAATAATGTTATTGCAAGCTTAACTGCCAGCAAGATGAGTCACAAAAAAATTAGGAGCTTAAGTGCTCACTGTCAAAATGGGCTAGTTGAAACTGATTTCTTAAATCACTCTCTTCAAATACATCGAAAGTCCCATGAATCATATACAGCAGAGCATGGCGAATTAGTTTATAGGAATGATGGCTATGTCGAAGAAGTCAGCACAACTTCAATTGAGCCTCTATATGCAGAGTTGGAACATTTTCTTAAATGCGTTCAAGGCAAAGAAATACCTGAGGTAGATGGTGAGCAAGCCTCAAGAGCGCTTAAAATAGCAGATTTTATAGAAAGTGCTGTAGAAAATTCGGGAGATGCAATTTTACTTGAAAATCCCTTCTAAGACTGACTATTCCAAAAAAAAGAATTTTATTTAAATCCAACGGCCGCCTGCCAAACAAATACCAATAAAAAGAAAAATAAAGGTATTAGTGGAAGAACATCTACAGTTGGAGCGAAAGCCTTGTAAGCTTCTGGCAATTCAGCGAATGTATTTAATAGAATGAGCACCTTTTTAATAATTAAATTAATTATGATAAGACGTTACCATGTATGGTGAGCAATAGAGGATGTTTTCCAAGGAGCGAAATCAATTGTAAAACAATTATCTTCGATTGCCTTAGAAATTGCATTGGTAAATCTTATTAAATGAGCAATATTATGCAAGCTAATTAAGGTGAGACCTAATATTTCATCATTTCTAATTAGATGATGCAAATATGCACGCGAATAGGATTTACAGGTTTCACATTTACAAGTTTTATCAATCGGAGAAAAGTCATTTCTAAATCGAGCATTTCGCAAATTCAATCTTTCGTTATTAAACAGTGCAGTTCCATGTCTTCCCAGTCTTGTAGGTAAAACACAGTCAAATATATCGAATCCTTTAGCAACAGCTAAAGAAATTTCTCTTAAAGAGCCAATTCCCATTAGATATCTTGGTTTATTTATTGGTAAGAATTTCGAGACGTAATTAATTACACTATGGATTTCTTCAACTGCCTCTCCAACGCTCACTCCTCCTACCGCTATGCCAGGCAGATCAAAAGAACTTGTAAATTTTGCACTATATTCTCTTAAACTTGGATACTTTCCACCTTGAACTATTCCGAATAATGCTTGATTTGATTTCTGATGAGTATCAACACATTTTTGCAACCATGAATGAGTCTTTTCTAAAGAATCCTCAATATCATTTTCGTTAGCTGTGTGAGGCGGACAATGATCAAAAGCCATCGCAACATCAGAGCCAAGATCCATTTGTATCTGCATTACTTTTTCGGGTGATAAAAATACATGACTACCATCTCTTGGATTTTTAAATTCCACTCCTTTATCAGAAATATTATTTAATTTGGCCAAACTAAAAACTTGATACCCACCTGAATCAGTCAGAATAGGCTTAGGCCAATTCATGAACTTATGTATTCCTCCAGATTCTTTAACTAGTTTTTCTCCAGGTTGTAGATGTAGATGGAAGGTATTTGAAAGGATCATTTCTGATCCTGTACAAGTTAACTGCTTAGATGAAATTCCTTTAACCGTTGCCAAAGTTCCCACAGGCATGAATCTTGGAGTTTTTACCTCACCATTTGGGGTATGAAATATACCAGTTCTTGCCTTTGTATTATTGCAATTTGATGTAATTTCAAATTCAAACACGATAAATTAAAAAATTTTTTGGTCTTTTTCTATTAATTTAACCTATTATGAAATATTGAATCTATTTTTACCTCATCAAAAAATATTTAATAAAAAACTTTGCAGGGTCTTGGATTTTTTATACGACATTTCCAAAGATACCTTTTATTAATCCTGAATTTAAAAATATTGCACAATTTGCGCCGCCTTTGGGATTCTTTATAGGAACAATACAGGGTTATATTTTTATTTTTTTAAGAGAAAACTCCTGGTCTATTTATGGATCAACATTAATTTGTTTAGCTTCAGGATATTTAATTACTGGTGGTTTACACCTCGATGGGTTAATGGATACTTTCGATGGTATTTTTGCAGGCAAAAAGAAACGTTTAAAAGCCATGAAAGATAGTAAAGTTGGGTCTTTTGGGGTTCAAGCTTTTGTTTTCATAACTTTAATTCAGATTGCTTGCATACTCAAAATCCAAAACCAAATAATTATTGTTTTGCCAATGTGCTTATTTTGGGGAAGATTTTCAAATTTATTCTTTATAGAAAAGTTTAAATATTTGAGCTATAAGAAAAAATCTATTAGTCATAAAAAGTTTTGGAATGGATTTAAGAAAGAATCTTTAATTTCCATTGTTTTTATAGTAATTTTAATAGGTTACAGATTAGTTTCATTTACATCCGAACCAATATTAATTAATTTTTTATTTCTCATATTGATTGGTATTTTTTTAAGTTATTCTATTCCAAACATTCTAGGGAACAAAATTGGAGGCTTCAATGGAGATGCTTGCGGAGCGAGTGTTGTACTAGTTGAAACAACAATGTTATTTATGCATGCAATTCTCTTATAGGAAGTTCTAAATAGAAAATATTTTTCTTTTTAAGATTTCTTAATTCCTCAATATTATCGATCGAGTGATTTTCCAGCAATCTCAATTCGCCTCCTATTTGTTTTGCTAATTTCCTCGCTAAAAAAAGACCCACACCTGTACCGTCTTTCTTTTTAGCAGCAGATCCTCTAAAGCCTTTTTGAAAAATTTTCTCATTTTCACTCTTAGTTATTTTTTTACCATTATCAAATATGCACAAACCTTTACTAGTAAATATGAGACCAATCTCAGCATCTTTTTGAGCGTATTTAAAGGCATTTTCTAGTAAATTAGCAACAATTTCAGCAATCACAGCATATCTAACATTTAATGGCGATACAGTCCAATTAGGCCACAGAGAAGGTTCAGTCCAATCTCTATTATCTAAGTTCGCATTAGCTTTGCCCCTTTCTAGAATTGGCTTTAATAAACTCTGAACAGTTATTTCTTTTTTATTATCTAGATTTGGGGGTAATAATAATCTTTCTTCTCCAATTTCTAGAGGCAGTTTAATAGATTTATTTAATTGGGCAAAAGAGTCCATATATTGATTAATTTGCTTTTGCTCAGTTATCATGCGTTCCACTATTTGAATAGAGTCATCATCTGTACCAAGTCTTTTTATAAGTAATTTTGCATATGTCCTAAGCGCAGCCAATGGATTCCTTAATTGATGGATTATGATATTAACCTGATTTTTTAAATAATTTATTTCTTCATTTTTATTTTGACGATCTAATTCGATAGAAACGCACTTAGCTAAAGATAGTGAAAGTGCTTTTAATCTATGATCAAGAGATACTGGCCAATTACCCCCTTTTAAATCAGTTTCTACTCTGAGGACACCTAGTAGAATATCGTTCTCTTGAAGCGGGTACCATCTTCTATTAGGAGAAGAAACTTTCAATGAAGGATCATCTTCGATTGATATTAAAATCCTATCAATTTGTGGCCACTGACCTATTTCTTCAAAAGATGCCTTGGTTCCTTGCTTAGCTGAAGCAAGATACATAACTAAATGTGTCACTCCCATTGAGCAACCAAAACTCTCAAGTTGTTTTATTATTAATTCTTCAAATTTTTTTGAGAGATTCATAATGAGTAAAATTTCAAAAATTTTAGAAAAAATTTGAAAAAGGGCTTGTAAAATATGAAAAAAGTATTAAGATGTAGGGAGCTGTGCAATGCCAGCCTTAAATATGAACTTTTGATCATATTTTAAGCTACATCAGGGGTTGATGGGTCCTCTATGTAATTTAAAGTGAAATTAAAATCACTGATATAAGATTAGTAAAAATAAATAAGACTAATCTCATTAATAATTTCGGGAGTACCAATCAATGTCAAAAAAAAGAAAAAGAATCAGCAGAAGAAGATTAGCTGGGCAGAGAGTAATGGCCCATGTACCTATTTATCATATCGAAACTGGTAAACATAAACCAGTTACAGCCGCAAGAAGATTCATAGCTGAAAACGCCCTATCTGCACCTTCAGTTTTCAATGTCCGAAGGAACGAACATACCACTGATAGGTTCTTTTGGGGAGAAAAAGGTTTATTTAGTGCCCAATACGCAGAGGAAAATCATTTTTTATTTCCATCGTTAAAAGTTGTCGTTGAGGGAATTGGTGAAGATAAAATCTTTGAGGGTCTAGAACTTACTGCGGATGATTGGGAAGAAATTGAAGAATATGAATATGCTTTCGTTTAAAAAATATTAGCCATTCTTAAACTTATAAGATCGATTAAATTTGAATCAATTTGATGAAAACCATCAAATTCTACTAATTCACATAATTTAGAGGACTTATTTTTAACTTTTTCATAAATAAGCCTAGAAGCTCCAATAGGAACTACATTATCGAATAAGCCATGGCTAAGAATCAATGGAGGACATTGTTCACCTGGAAGCCAGCTTGGGTGTGGATAACCACTACAAGAAACAATTAATCCTAGATTTAATTTAAATCCTACATCTATTGCCATAGCTGCTCCCTGAGAGAAACCCAACAAAATTGTTTTTGTGAGTGGAATCTGCTTTGTATTTAACTTTTTTAATGTAACTAAAAGTTTATTCACTTCAATCTTAGCTCTATTCCAATCATGAGGATATAATCCATACCACTGTCTTCCATGACCACTTGGGTGTAATCCTGGGGCTCTTAAGGAAATTACCTCGAAGTCAAAATTTGTTTTATCTGTCATCTCCTTTCCTAGAGTTAAAAGATCATCTGAATCTGCTCCCCAACCATGTATCAAAATAATTCTATGAGTTGCAGTTTGAGAGCTAATCCGGACAAACTCATGATCGATATCATATTTCATGTGTATATTCTTAAGTAAGTAAACTTTCCCATAATGTCACCATTAGCCTTAATAAGTGTTTCTGATAAAAAAAATATAATTCCATTTTGTAGAGACTTGGTAGAAAAATATAATTATCAAATTCTATCAAGTGGAGGAACTGCCAAACATCTTACAGAGGCAAACATCTCAGTTATTAAAGTTGCAGATTTTACCAATTCTCCAGAAATTCTTGGAGGGAGAGTTAAAACTCTTCATCCAAAAATACATGGAGGAATATTAGCGAAGAGAACTGATGAAGAACATAAAAAAGATATAGAATCTAACGATCTTGAACTAATTGACTTGGTAGTTGTCAATTTATATCCTTTTAAAAAAACTGTTGAACAGGGATCTAAATGGGAAGATGCTATTGAAAATATCGATATTGGAGGGCCATCAATGATTCGTTCTGCGGCTAAAAATCATAGAGAAGTGTCAGTTTTAGTCGATCCTAATCAATATCAAGAGTTTCTTGAAGAAAGTAAAAAAGGACCATTAAAGGAATCATATAAAGCAAAATTAGCCCTTGAAGCTTTTCAACATACAGCTGACTATGACACTGCTATATCTAATTGGATAAGTAAAGAAAAAAGTCTACAATCTTCTCAACATATTGAATCTTATCCACTAATTAAAACTTTAAGATATGGGGAAAATCCTCATCAAAAAGCTTTTTGGTATGGTTTAAGTAATATTGGATGGAACTCAGCAGAGCAATTACAAGGTAAAGAGTTAAGTTATAACAATTTATTGGACCTAGATTCAGCAATTTCAACAGTTTTAGAGTTTGGGTATCAAGAAAAAGAAGAACTTACAACAAATTCGTTTGCTTCTGTTATCTTAAAGCACAATAATCCTTGTGGTGCATCTATAAGTAATACAGCCTCTCAAGCATTTTTGAATGCTTTGAAATGTGACTCTGTTAGTGCATTTGGGGGAATAGTTGCTTTTAATTCAAATGTGGATAAAGAAGCTGCAATTAATCTCAAGGATATTTTTTTAGAGTGTATCGTAGCTCCATCTTTTGATGCAGAAGCTTTAGAAATTTTAAAAGTCAAAAAGAATTTAAGAATTTTAAAATTATCAAAAGATCAACTTCCAAAAAAGAACAATACTTCCACTAAATCAATAATGGGAGGATTACTAGTTCAAGACTCTGACGATAGTGAAGAAAAAACTGAAAATTGGATTTCAGTAACTAAAACAAATCCGAACGATCAAATGAACTTAGATCTAAATTTTGCATGGAAAATTTGTAAACATGTGAAATCAAATGCGATTGTTATTGCTAAGGACCAAAAAACTATTGGGATAGGAGCTGGGCAAATGAATAGGGTTGGAGCTGCGAAAATTTCATTACAAGCAGCTGGAAATTTATGTTCTGATGCTGTTTTGGCAAGCGATGGTTTTTTTCCATTTGCAGATACTGTAGAACTTGCAAATGAGTATGGTATAAAAGCTATTGTCCAACCTGGAGGTAGTCTAAGAGATCAAGAGAGTATTGATATGTGTAATTCAAAAGGTATCTCGATGGTATTTACGCAAAAAAGGCATTTCTTACATTAGGCTATGTTGATTTTGGATAATATGTGATCTTGTTAGTCTTTCTAAATAAAGAAAGCTTGCCTGGGCCTGCGCATAAAAAGTAGAGAGAAATAGCACCATATATAAAAGACAACTCGAAGGCATAATTATGCCCTTCAACTACTGCTAAAGGAAAACCTTCTAGTCCAGTATCTAGGAGATGAAAATAAACCGCAAATGCCATTGTGGAGAATAGACCAAGAGAGGAGAGCCTTGCAAAAATTCCTACAGCTAATCCTACTGGGCATACCAATTGGGTGATTGCTGCTCCAAAAGTCCAAATAACAGGATCACCCGGCAAAAATGGGAAGTACTTACCAACTACAAATTCAGCAAAACCCTCTGGATCCTGAAGTTTCTCTAGGCCATGATGAATCATCAAAGCACAAAACCCAATTCTTAAAACAAATATAGATAGTTCTCCGAGAATGTTTACTTCTGACCCTGAAGATGGATTAGCAACTACAACTTCCACTTTTTGGGGAGCTTTAGTTCTATTCATACTTGCAGTTTGAACCTCATTAGTTTGTGCTTTGTCTTCCATACTTTATAATTTTTTATTATTCTAAATAATAAAGTGGATATTTTGGAATTATCTGACTAATAAATTAAAAAAACTAAGTAAATTTATAAAATTAGATAACAAATTCAAGAAGCAATATCTACTAGTTTCTCAATAACATCTGCAACAACCTTATCAGGAGTTGATGCTCCTGATGTAATTCCAACATTAATTTTTCCATTAGGTAAAAAGTTATTTTTAAGTTCTAAATCTGCTCCAAGTGGCTTATGTAATATTGAGTTTTTTTCCACTGATATCCTCTCTGGCGTATCTATGTGAAAAGAAGAAATATTTTTTGTAATTGCTATTTCTTGTAAGTGAGTAGTATTAGAAGAATTAAAGCCTCCTATAACCACAAGAATATCAAGGTCTTCATCAACCAAAGAGAACATTGCATCTTGCCTTTCTTCAGTTGCATCACAAATTGTATTAAAAGCTAAGAAGTGGCTATTTAATTTTTCTGGTCCGAATTTTTTTAACATCGTTCTTTCAAAAACTTTTCCAATTTCTTCGGTCTCGCTTTTAAGCATAGTTGTCTGGTTAGCAACTCCAACTCTATCTAAATCTTTATCAGGATCAAATCCATTAGAACAAGCTTTAGCAAATTTATTCATAAATTCATTTCTATTACCTCTACCCATAATGTATTCAGACACATAATTAGCTTCTTCTAGATCGAGTACAACTAAATATTTACCGGCAAATGAACTTGTAGCGAGAGTTTCTTCATGCTTAAATTTACCATGAATAATAGAAGTAAAGACATGTTTTTTATGTTTCTCGACGGTATGCCAAACCTTAGAAACCCATGGACAAGTTGTATCTATGATATGACATCCTTTTTCATGAAGAAGTTTCATTTCTTGAACCGTAGCCCCGAAAGCAGGCAGTATCACTACATCCCCATTAGAAACTAACGAAAAATCTTTAATTCCATTTTTAGCTGAAATGAATTTTACATTCATTTTCCTTAGATGATCATTAACTGAGGGGTTATGAATTATTTCGTTTGTTATCCAAATATTCTCGTTAGGGTAATGCCTCCTCGTCTCATAAGCCATTGCTACAGCTCTTTCAACTCCCCAGCAGAAGCCAAAGGCCTTGGCCAGCTTAATATTTAGTCTACCTTTGTTGTAAGTAAAACCATTATCCCTAATTGAACTTATCAAATCACTTTGATATGCTTCTTCTAACGCTTGGGCTCTTTTTGTTGGAGAATCGAAACCCCTTCTATTGTATCTATCAGAATGATGAAGAGATCTTCTAAAAGCTTGAGTATCCATTTTTGTATATTACAACGTTTTAAATAATTTTTCGTAAAAAAAAAGAAACCTGACATAAGTCAGGTTTCTTAAATGAATTTTTAGTTAGATTATTTAGCAGATGCAAAGTCTGGATATGCTTCCATCCCATGCTCTCCTATATCTAAGCCTTGGGTCTCTTCCTCTTCAGAAACTCGGATTCCACCGAATAATCCTCCAATTACAGACCAGGCAATCCAGCAAGTAACTAGTGTCCAAATAGCATAAGCCGCGGCACCAAGAGCTTGAACAAGAAGAAGGTTGATACCTCCACCGTTGAACAATCCCATACCTGCTCCATCACCTTGTACAGCTGTACCCCAAAGACCGATAACTACAGTACCCCATACACCACAAACTCCGTGAACAGAGAATGCACCTACAGGATCATCGATCTCAGCGGCATCAAGTGCTGCAACAGAAAATACAACGATAATTCCGCCTACTAGTCCTGCGAACCAGGCTCCAGCAAGAGTCATGTCTCCACAACCGGCGGTAATACTCACCAAACCGGCAAGGATTCCGTTAATTATCATTGTAAGATCAGGCTTTCCAGAAGTTAATGTTGAAACAATAGTTGCTCCAATAGCACCTGCTGCTGCTGCTAAAGTAGTTGTTACAGCAACATATGGAACCCACTGGTCCATTTGAAGTTGAGAACCAGGGTTAAATCCATACCAACCTATCCATAAAACTAAAGCTCCCAAAGTAGCTATAGCCATATTATGTCCAGGCATAGCCTGAGGTTTGCCATCAGAGTATTTACCAATTCTTGGCCCAAGAAGCATAGCTCCTACAAGACCCGCCCATGCTCCAACTGAGTGAACAATTGAAGAACCAGCAAAATCAACAAAACCTAATGCATCTAGCCATCCACCATTCCACTTCCAGCTTCCAGCAATAGGGTAAATAAATGCTGTTAATACAATTGCAAAAACAACAAATTCTCCAAATTTAACTCTTTCAGCTACCAGACCGGAAACGATAGTAGCCGCAGTTCCTGCGAAAGCAGACTGGAATAAGAAATCAACTGTTGGGACTAATCCAGCATCAGCAACTGTTTCTGCAGTAACTGTTGGATCAAAAAATAGGCCCGTAAAATATAGCCATCCACCAGCAATACTGTCTCCGTACATTAGCGAGTAGCCTATTACCCAATAGGAAGTAACAGCAAGAGCAAATACGAATAGGTTTTTAGCAAGAATGTTGACGGCGTTCTTAGAACGACACATACCTGCTTCTACCATAGCGAAGCCGGCGTTCATGAAGATCACTAAAATAGTAGCGATCAATAGCCATAAATTGTTAGCAAGAAAAGCTGCATTCAACTCAGGTAAATCAGCTGCATGAGCTGAAAGATTAAAAATACCTAAACCAAACAAAGCTAAAGGAACAGTTGCAAGCCACAACATAGAGCGGTTTGAACTAAATCCTCGAATACTCCTCAAAAGGAGCATAGGACCGTTGACAAGACTTGCGTCTTGTAATTTGGACCTAGAGCGCCTTTGAGGCGTTTGCAAAGCAGTGGTCATAAAAAAAAATTAGATCCGCAAAAAAACAGTTTTACTGTTTCCTTTCAAATTTAAATTTATTCAAAAAACTTATAGGTGTCTAGTAGTTGTTGATACCATTTTTATAGTTGCACCTTAAATAATTATTTGTTAAATTAAAAAATTTTATTTTTTAGAAGATTTAAAAATATCAAGATTTTATTGATTTCAAAGGTTTAATTCCCCTCCATGATATGTGGTCTTTATGAAATTCAAAGGAACAAGGAATAGTTATCATTCCTGCACTTAAAGATTCTCTAAAAAGATTGCCGTATAAGGGATCTGCCTCATCTCCGGGGGCAAAAAAACAAGCGTCTTTTCTTGTAATACAAAGTACTAAAACACTTTTACTTGTAGGAATTAATTTCTTTAATTCTATGAGGTGTTTTTGGCCTCTTTTCGTTACTGTATCAGGGAATAGAGCTACATTTTCTCTAATCCAAGTCGTATTTTTAACCTCTATGTAAATGTTACGTTTATCAGGATTTGAAGATTTTGGAGTTAAAAAAAAGTCAATTCTGCTTTTTTTATCTTTTCCATAAGGAACTTCAGATTTAATTGTCTCTATTTCTCCTATTATTTCGTCAAGCAAATTTTTCTCAATAACCTTTTTGATTATCTTATTTGCAAATAGAGTATTAATACCAACCCAAACCTCCTCATTTTTTGCACTTAAAACACATATCTGTTCCCAAGTAAAAGGTAATTTTCTTTTTGGAGAAGGGGAAACACTTATTCTTACCTTTGCTCCCTCACTCAAAAGTCCCTTCATTGGGCCTGTGTTTGCACAATGCGCAGTTACTACTTCTCCGCTCTCTAATTTTATATCTGCAAAAAATCTTTTATACCTCTTAATTAAAACTCCTTCAATTAATGGATCAAATTCAATTATCCGATCATTCATAAATATGTCGTTAGTTAAAAATCAAATATAATTGAAACTTAATCTTCTTGAAAAATTTAGACAAATCCAAATGCATTCATTTTTAAAAAATAATGTTTTTTCAATTTCATTTGGTACAAGTCTTAGTAAATTAGCAGGATGCATAAGACAAATATTTATAGCTGCTGCTTTTGGAGTTGGGGTAACATACGACGCATTTAATTATGCCTATATAATTCCAGGTTTTTTGCTAATAATCATTGGAGGGATTAATGGTCCCTTGCATAACGCAGTCGTTGCAGTTCTAACTCCCCTTAACAAAAAAGATGGAGGGATCGTTTTAACTCAAGTAAGCATAAAACTTTCAATATTATTAATTGGTTTAGCTATATTTATATACTTTAATTCCAGTTTCTTGATTGAATTATTAGCACCCAATTTAAGTTACGAAGCTAAATCTATTGCCACTTACCAATTAAAAATACTCACACCTTGTATCCCTTTATCCGGATTCATAGGTTTAAGCTTTGGCGCCTTAAATGCCCAAAGAAAATTCTTTTTATCAAGTATAAGTCCAGCGATAACAAGCCTAACTACCATTGTTTTTATTTTATTAAGTTGGATTTTCAACCAAGAAAATGCATATTCTCATTTCTTTACTTATACGGGATTACTAGCTTTTGCAACTTTGACTGGAACTTTAATTCAGTTTGTTGTTCAAATTTCGGAAATAAATAAAATCGGTCTCTTGAGATTAAAGTCAAACTTTAAATTATTTAATGATGAAGAGAGGAGGATTTTCAAACTAATTATTCCAGCATCAATTTCATCAGGTCTCAGTCAAATTAATGTATTTATCGATATGTTTTTCGCTTCAAGTTTTCAAGGAGCAGCATCGGGACTAGCTTACGGAAACTTTCTGATTCAAGCGCCATTAGGCATATTATCTAACTCTTTGATTTTGCCATTACTTCCAAAATTCTCTAAATTGAGAAATGATAAAGACTATATAGGCCTCCAAAGAAAACTTATCTCTGGAATAGAGTACTGTTTCTTAACAACTATTTTTTTAACCGCATTTTTCATAACATTTAATAATCAAATAGTACAGTTAGTTTTTCAGAGAGGATCTTTTGATTATTCAGCGGCTTTAAAAGTAAAGAATATATTAATTGCTTATGCAGTTGGCATACCGTTTTATCTTTATAGAGATTTATTAGTAAGAACTTACTATTCAATAGAAAAAACAAACTTCCCTTTTAAGTCATCGTTTGCAGGGATAATATTAAATATTTTTTTTGATTGGTTTTTAATTGGTGCCCCAATTAATAATTTTGGGAATCTTTCTCCATATAATTTTGGAGTTGTAGGAATAATTTTTTCTTCAGTAATAGTCAACTTTATAGTTTGTGTTTTACTTTCTTTTAATCTGAGAAATGAAAATATCCATTTGCCTAACTTGGATTTATTAAGGAAAATTATCCTCATGTCATTAGCGGCATTTATAGATAGCACCCTTTGTTTTACTATTCTTAAAACTACAAATAACTTCAATTCAAATCTAGGAGTATTTTTATTATTACTATTTGGATCTCTAACTTTTTTTGTAATCTATTTTTTTCTTACAAAATGTCTGAAAGTAAATAGATTTAAAGTTTATAAAAAAAAGATTTAGTTTTCAAAAAAACCTTCCAAAATCTCCTCTAATTCTAGAATTTGTGAGGAAGTGATTAAATTAATGAGTGGAATACTGTTAACACCGTCCCCTACTTTTACATTTATTGCTTTCAAACTTATTTTCGCGGCCTCCAATGGGCCTTGATCTTTATTGCTGATACATTCAATAGCAAGATTTCTAGCTAGGCCAGCGTCTCCAAGATATAAATTCCACTTTTCTATTTTGATAAAAACCTTTTCTGAAATAATATTTTCTAGCTCACTTATTCGTATCTGAGAGTTCATAAATTAAAATTTAATTAAGTTGATTGTTTTGAAGTATCTTTTGGTTTTTTTATAATTACAAACAGTAAATGGGAGGCTAGAAGAATTGACCAGAAAATTGCAAAATTATTAAAAAAAGCGATTTCATATTTAATTTCTTTTAAAAGCCAAGTGCCACTTACTATCGCAGTAAATATCATGCAATGAATAACAAAATTTACTATTCGAGAAAAATGTTTATAGATGGGATCTTCTAAATCTCCATTTCCGTACCACTTTATAGGCATATTAATAATTAGATTGTTAATAATAGATATTTTACCTGAAATCTAGTTGACTAAGAGACCCTGAAACAGAGATATTACATAATTATGCGCCTGTAGCTCAGTGGATTAGAGCACCTGACTACGGATCAGGGTGTCGGGAGTTCGAATCTCTCCAGGCGCGTTTAAAATTATGAAATATTCTTTTTATATTTTTCTAAAAAATATCGTCTATATTATGGTTATTAGTTATCAAATTCAATGAATATCCTTCAAAATCTTAAAGATAGTGATCCAGTAATATCCAATTTTATTAACTCTGAAAAAAATAGACAGGAAACTCATCTTGAGTTAATTGCAAGCGAAAATTTCGCATCAATTGCCGTCATGCAGGCTCAAGGATCAGTCCTTACAAATAAATACGCAGAGGGATTACCTCAAAAAAGATACTATGGGGGATGTGAATTTGTTGATGAAATCGAAGAATTAGCTATTCAAAGAGCGAAAAAATTATTTAATGCAAATTGGGCTAATGTGCAACCCCATAGTGGAGCACAGGCAAATGCTGCTGTTTTCCTAAGTTTACTTAAACCTGGTGACACAATCCTGGGGATGGATTTATCTCATGGTGGGCACCTAACTCATGGATCTCCAGTAAATATGAGTGGTAAGTGGTTTAATGCAGTTCACTATGGTGTAAACAAAGAAACTAGTGAATTAAATTTTGATGAGATAAGAGAGATAGCACTTGAAACAAAACCAAAATTGATCATATGCGGATATTCAGCTTATCCAAGAACAATTGATTTTGAATCATTTAGAAAAATTGCAGATGAAGTTGGTGCATTCTTAATGGCTGATATTGCACACATTGCAGGTCTTGTAGCAAGTAAACTTCATCCAAATCCAATTCCCTATTGTGATGTAGTAACTACAACTACTCATAAAACATTAAGAGGTCCTAGAGGAGGACTTATCATGTGTAAAGATCCAGAATTTGGAAAGAATTTTGATAAATCTGTTTTCCCAGGGACTCAAGGGGGGCCCCTAGAACATATTATTGCAGCTAAAGCAGTTGCATTTGGAGAAGCCTTACAGCCAGATTTCGTTAATTATTCCCATCAAGTAATAAAAAATGCCAAAGTTCTAGCTTCAACTTTAATAAATAGAGGTATTAATATCGTTAGTGGAGGCACTGATAATCATATTGTTTTAGTCGATTTAAGAAGCATCAACATGACTGGTAAAATTGCTGACTTGCTCGTAAGTGAAGTGAATATCACTGCAAATAAAAATACTGTTCCATTTGACCCTGAATCACCTTTTGTAACCAGCGGGCTAAGGTTGGGTACTGCTGCTTTAACTACTAGAGGCTTTAATGAGAATGCTTTTGCTGAAGTTGGTGAAATTATTGCTGATAGATTACTTAACCCAAACGATTCACTGATTGAAAGTCAATGTAAAGAAAGAGTATTAGCATTATGTAATCGTTTTCCTCTTTATGAAGGAAAACTTGAAGCATCAATTAAATGAGTCCTAATTCCAAGGGAGTTGAAATTCTTTCTATTGGAACAGAGCTACTTTTAGGAAATATCATAAACACAAATGCTCAATGGATTTCTGAACAGTTGTCGCTATTAGGCTTGAATCACTTTAGGCAATCAACTATAGGTGATAATTGTGATCGAATTATAAAAGTAATTCAAGAAATATCGAAAAGAAGTAATCTTCTAATTACAACGGGTGGATTGGGACCCACCCCAGATGACTTAACTACTGAAGCGATAGCCAAATCCTTTAATGTATCTCTTTTTGAAAGACCGCACTTATGGGATGAAATCAAACAAAAGCTTCCAAACTCAAAGCTCAAAGACGATTCCTCTAGCTTAAGGAAACAATGTTTCTTCCCAAAAAATGCCCAAATAATTAATAACCCCAGGGGTACTGCCCCAGGAATGATTTGGGAACCAGTAAAAGGATTCACTATTCTTACTTTCCCAGGAGTCCCCAGTGAAATGAAAACTATGTGGGAAGAGACGGCGTATGATTTCATTAAAACCAAATTCTCAGATAGTTATTCCTTTTTTTCAAATACTCTTAAATTTGCAGGAATTGGAGAATCTAGTGTTACGGAAAAAATTAACGATCTATTAAATCTTAAAAACCCGACTGTTGCTCCATATGCAAACTTGGGAGAGGTTAAACTCAGAATCACAGCGCGAGCAAAGAATAACTTAGAAGCAAAAAGTATAATTAAACCTGTCAAAGAAAAATTAAAAAAAGAGTTTTCGAAATTTATTTTTGGAGAGGATAATGATACTTTGCCAAGCGTTTTAATAAAAGAGTTAACTAAGAGGAACCAAACTATTGTTTTTGCTGAATCCTGTACAGGAGGTCTTCTATCTTCATCTCTAACATCAATATCAGGTTCATCTCGAGTTTTTCAAGGTAGTATTATTTCCTATAGTAATGAGCTGAAAAATTCATTATTAAATATTTCTGAAGAAAAGCTTACAAAATATGGAGCTGTTTCTAAAGAAGTTTGTGAGGCTATGGCAATTAATGTAAAAGAGAAATTAAGAGCAGATTGGGCAATAGCGATTAGTGGAATAGCTGGTCCTAATGGAGGCAGTCCAGATAAACCAGTTGGACTTGTCTATATTTCAATTTCAGGACCAAATAATCATATAACTAATATTAAAAAAATATTTAACTCAACCCAAAACAGAATTGAAATTCAAACACTAAGTGTAAATGTGTGTTTGAACAGCCTCAGAATAATCTTATTATCAAATAGTAAGTAGTTTTTTTTACAAATTGAGTAAAGATACCTTATTTGATAAAGTTTGGGATTTACACAAAGTTTCCAGTCTTCCTGGTGGCTCAGATCAAATTTTTATTGGTCTTCACTTAATCCATGAAGTGACAAGTCCTCAAGCATTTGGCGCTTTAAAAGACAAAAATTTAACAGTAAAATTCCCTAGCAGAACTGTGGCTACAGTCGATCACATTGTGCCAACAGATGATCAAAGCAGACCTTTCAAAGATAATCTTGCAGAGCAAATGATTGAAACACTGGAAAAGAACTGCTTAGAACATAAAATAAAATTTTTTAATATTGGTAGTGGTAGTCAAGGAATAGTACATGTAGTAGCCCCAGAACTGGGGCTAACTCAACCTGGTATGACAATCGCTTGTGGAGATTCACATACTTCAACTCATGGAGCTTTTGGTTCAATTGCTTTTGGGATAGGCACAAGCCAAGTAAGAGATGTTCTTGCAACCCAAACCTTAGCCATGAATAAATTAAAGGTAAGGCAGATTTGGTGTGAAAATCAATTATCTAATGGGGTTTATGCTAAGGATTTAGTTCTTCATATTATTAATAAACTCGGTGTAAAAGCTGGGGTAGGTTTTGCATATGAGTTCGCAGGGCCTGCAATCAATGTATTATCAATGGAAGAGAGAATGACTATATGCAATATGTCTATTGAAGGAGGAGCAAGATGCGGCTACATAAACCCAGATGAAAAGACCTTCAGTTATATGAAAAATAAATTATGCGCACCAAAAAATGAGCATTGGGAAAAAGCTCTCGTATGGTGGAAATCATTAAAAAGCGATGAAGACTCAGTTTATGATGATGTAATTAAAATAGATGCCTCTAAAATAGAACCAACCGTTACCTGGGGGATTACTCCAGGCCAAAGTATAGGCATTAATCAACAAATCCCTCTTTTAGATGAATTGTCCCCAAATGACAAATTAGTTGCTGAAGAGGCTTATCAGTATATGAGTTTCAAGCCAGGACAATCAATAAAAGATATTCCCGTAGAGGTTTGTTTCATAGGCAGTTGCACAAATGGGCGAATCAGTGACTTAAGAGTTGCAGCTAAAGTATTAAAAGACAAAAAAGTATCTAAGAATGTAAAAGCATTTGTAGTTCCTGGTTCAGAAAAAGTAGCCAATGAAGCGAAACAAGAAGGTCTAGATCAGATATTTAAGGATTCTGGATTTCAATGGAGAGAACCAGGTTGCTCAATGTGTTTAGCAATGAATTCAGATAAGCTAATAGGTAATCAAATTAGTGCTAGTTCTAGTAATAGAAATTTCAAAGGAAGACAGGGATCTCCTAGCGGGAGAACACTACTAATGAGTCCAGCAATGGTTGCTGCTGCTGCAATAAATGGCAAAGTCAGTGACGTTCGAGAATTTATTAACTAATGAAATCCGAGTTTACCCCACCTATTGGAAAAATCACACAAATAAACGGAAAATGTATATCCTTGATTGGTAACGACATTGATACAGATCGAATAATTCCTGCTCGTTTCTTAAAGTGTGTAAACTTTGATTCATTGGGTGAGTCTGTTTTCGAGGACGATAGAGCAACTTTAAAGGGAAGGCATCCTTTCGATCTAGATGAAAATAAAAATGCCACAATACTAATTGTTAATAGCAATTTTGGATGTGGTTCAAGTAGAGAACATGCCCCTCAGGCACTTATGAGATGGGGTATAAAAGCAATAATAGGTGAGAGTTTTGCCGAAATTTTTTATAGCAATTGTATTGCAATTGGAATTCCTTGTTTTACACTTCCAAAAAAATCTATCCATGATATTCAAAAATATAACAATCAGAAAAGTCTTTTCTTAGAAATTGATTTAGAACATTCCTTAGCAACATCAAAAGATCTAAATTTTAACCTTGAGATTAAGGAAAGCTCAAAAAAAATGTTCTTAACTGGAGAATGGGACGCAACTTCAACGCTACTTGATAATCAAAATCTTATTGAAAAAAAATATAATAATTTGCCCTATTTAGAATTTAATACTAATTTCTTAGCTATTTAAATCCAAAGAGATTGAAAGAAATTCCTCCTGATTGGTTATGAGGTTGATAGAACATACCTAATTCATATGATCTTTTTTTCCAAATTAATGAGATTTTAGAATTTATAATTTCACCGTAATTTGTTGAATCATTTGTCAGATTTAGAGTACCATTACTTTTGAGAATAACTGGACCAAATAATTGCTGATCAAAAGCAATATCTAAAGTAAACTTATCATCATTTTGATCGAATCTAAAAATACTTTCACCACTATTAAATCGATAGAAAGGGAAAAGACTTATACGAGTATAGTCAAAAGTTTTCTTTTTAAAATCACCAACTGTTAATTGTGGCCCCATACCCAAACCTAAATATTCTTGATGATCTCCACTTTCATAAAGAGAGTATGAGGCTTCTATTCTTGTCTTAAGACTTAACCCTTTTGTGATTGGTTCAGGAATATACTTATATGAAATATCAACAGATTTATTTATAGGATCATTAATCCATAGAGGAAATTCTTGATCTAAAGCATAAAATAAGTTCCCTTTTAAGTTTTTCACCAAAGTTTTTGTCTTTAAGGCCTCTGCTGTAATATCGGCCAAACCTAAAGAAAAAGATTCTTTCTTTTTAATGCCATTAACAACCCAAGCTTTTTCTTTTTTTAGTTTTGAACCATAACCAGAGTAAATTTCGGCTTCACCCAATGAGCCATTCCAGACCCTCTCGCGATATATTCCATAAATACTTTTATCCCATTCTGTATTTAAGAAATTAATCTCTTTACTCAATTTAGTTTTTAATCTAAATGCATCTGAAAACTTATTCAAATCCAATGAATTTAAATTCTTATCTATCTGTAAATCCCAATTATTAATCTTACCTTTTAACTGTGATTTAATAGCAAAATAATCTTCTGAACTTACATTCCTCTTAATCCTTTCTGAAGTTATAGATTCATTCTTCTTTACAAAACTTTTTGTGTACCCTTTGAGAGAGCGTTGAATTAAAAATTGAGGCTCTAAATCCAGAACAAAATTATCAGATATATCTATAGGGTTAAATTTCCTGCCGATAAAATACCCATCCTTATCTAAGTTTTCATATCCAAAAGTCCATCTATTATCAAAGTTAGAGAGTCCTCCCTTCCTATTTAACGTTCTATCTCCAACCCAAAAAGGAATTGACACTTTTTCATCAAAAATTAAATTATTTATAGATGACCTAAATCGTAATTTTTCTTCTTCAGGAATAACTTCTAGTGAATTGATTACTATTTTAACTTGTTTCAATTCAAGTAAATCGTTACTAAATACAGCCTTCTTGCTTTTCCATTTTTCACCATCTATGGTTATTTTATTTGAGAGAAATAACCAATTTTCAACCTTTCCAGGAGTATTGAATACTTCTTTTTTTTTAAAATTGAGAAGACTTTCTAACTTTTTAGAATCTGAAAAAGTGAAATTTGATGATAAGTCTCTTATCAAGCTACTGGTATTAACAGATCCCTTAACATCTATCAAATACCCTTTTTTATTAGCAAAGCTATACTCTAGTTCAGAAGATTTAAAAAATTGATCTCCTATTATTAAAACAATATTGCCCTCAGCTCTTATTTTTTTATTTGACTTATCATAAATTAAATTATCAGCCTTAAGAACTTTTCCGCGATATTCAATTATTACGTTGCCTTCTGCATATATGACACCATTAATTTCAGATTGTTGATCAGATTGGATTACTATTTCACTTTTATTTTCACTGATTTTTGCTAATAAAGGGTTTGTAAATTGATTTAAATTATTGTTAATCAGCTTATCATAGGATTTTCGCTTAAGATTTTTAAATGATAATTTTGGCCAACTTCGTTTTGTGACCAAATTATTTTCGGGTTTATTGATTTTTTTAAAATCAGATGATCTTGATGGCTGTATTAAATTAATAAATAAAAAGTAAGTAAATATTAATTTTTTCGCAATTCCTAGAATCAATGTAAAAATTAAGTTAATAAATTAATCTTGAGGACTTTCCAGATCTTTTCTATTAGGAGTTCTTGTTGGATCACTTGCCAAAAATCCGAAAAGAAAAATGCCTACGAAGAAAAAAACAATTGTGTATACAGAAATTTTGAGAGCTAGCATGGAAATAATTTTGCTGACAGATTTATATCCTATTAAATTTATATTTAAATTATGGTAAAAGGTTTACTTTTTGTATTTTTGGTAAATTTTGAAATACTTTTTAAAAGTTATAGATTAATACAAATTCAATCATCATGATCATCCCAAGGATCTGTTAGCTTTGCCGCTTTGGGCCCAAAAGCAGTCCAAAGACCAAAGCCTGTTAAAGCGAGTAAAAGTGCCAGTATTGTAACTGCTATTGAAACTGCAGGATCTGGAGCTGATGATAAAGTTTGCATCAATTTTGCTAAGTTTGTAAACAATTTATGTATTAGTTCTTATACAATAGCGAAATAATATTCGATTTAGTGAATTCATCATGGGTCAAAAAACTGCTTTAGGAAGCCTTTTAAAAGCAATTGGCAATTCTGGTCAAGGTAAAGTTGTTCCAGGTTGGGGCGCTGTTCCAATTATGACAGTCATAGGACTACTACTTTTAGTATTTTTAGTTATTCTTCTACAAATTTATAACCAATCTCTTTTGTTACAAGGCTTTTCAGTTGATTGGAATGGCAACTAGATTAAACACTAAAAATTTATTTGATTTAAATATCCATAAATAAACTTTTAGGACACTTGTCTTAAGTTACTTAGTTATATTCTGTTTGTATATTTATAATCCTTTTATAAAGGGAGATTTAGTAATAAGTCATGAATGAAGTATATTTGATAGGTTTAGGAAATCCTGGTAAAAAATATTCTAAAAATAGACATAATATAGGATTTTTAGTTCTTGAAAATCTCTCAAGAAAACATAATTCAAATTTTATATTGAAAGATAAACTTAAAAGTTATTGCTCAGAATTCAAAATCAACCATTACACATACAGGTTATTTTTACCAAATACATTTATGAATAATAGTGGTGATGCTGTTCGAGCGATAGTAGATTGGTACAAGATTAGTTTAGATCAGCTTTTTGTGATAGTTGATGATAAAGATCTACCTCTTGGAAAAATCAGATTTAGAAAAAAAGGCAGATCAGGAGGACATAATGGGTTAAAAAGCATTATTGAAACATTGCAAACTCAAGAATTTAATAGAATCAGAATTGGTATTGGTTCACCTCCTGCAATAAATAGAACAAATAATTTAAATACTATTTCACATGTACTGGGAAATATATCTTCTGAAGAGCAAACAATATTAGATAAAGTGTATATAAAAGTAATTGAATCCCTCGAACAATTAATTTCTAAAAAAGAAGAATTTATAGTAAACGAATTGAATTCTTTTGACAAAGACCGAATCTAAAAAATGCGGCGCAAACCAGAAACAATTGCCCATTTAAGCGTTAAAGAATATTGCTTTTCAAAAAAGCAAATTAAGGGCGTTGTGCAAGCTAGTCAATTCAAATGGACTTTTACATGGTCTTTTAATAAAGGGGTATTATTAGTGAATCCTCCTTTGGGAAGAGCATTAATTGAAGATTCCTTATTAAGATTTTTATTGAAAAAAGATTATGAACTAGAAGCAGGCAATGAATATAAATTCACTATTTCAGCCAAGTTTTAAAATCTATATTTTGATTCAAAGTAAACTTTACTTTGCAATAATCCTCTAAAATTATTAATGCGGATAATGCATCGAGATTTTTATTTAAAATAAACACCTCCCTTGGCATTAAAAACTTCAAGCCGCTAATTGGAAAAAGTTCGAAATATCTTTCTTTTGCTCTAAAAGTAGTATTTTTTTCTTCAAAAGTTACTATATCTTTTTTAAAAAAATTCAGTTTTTCTATAATCTCTTTACTGGTTGTACCGTTACCGATAATAATTTTAGATATATCTTCAACAATATTTAAATTTTTTACATAACTTACAATCAATTCACTTTTAAGAATGATAGCTTCATAAACTTTTTGTTCATTTATATCAGCTACAACCAACCCACATTTACTTTTTCCAGGATCAATAGTTAATACTCTAGACATTTAAGATACTATCTTTAAGATATTAATTTCAACAACTATGGGTTCTGCAGTTTTACTATCCCTTAAAGAGACTACCTCTAACTTAAATTTGATATTCTGATTGTTTTTAAGAAAGTCACTTATTTTTTTTACAAAATTCCCACTTGTTTTAATTTCATTAGCTTGTGACCCTTTTGACTTAATTTCATCTCTTGTTTCTCTTAATAATGATTGAATTTTTAAGTTTATAGATTTACGATTTAAATCACTTTTTCCAAAAATAGAGCTTTTAATGACATCTCCTTTTCTAACTATAAGTTTATTCTCTAATAAATCAGGTGATACAAATACATAATTATCACCCTTCAAGACATTTGTTGCTGATTTAATTAATAAAATCCAATTACCACCTTTAGCTGTTACATTCTCAATTTTTTTGATATCACTAGGTCTCCATAAAAGAATATTTTTTGCATCTTTATTACTCGGAATAACAAGTTTCCTTACAAATTCATCTGCTTGATTATAAAAATTTGCCAAGTCTAATTTTACATTCGAAGTAGAATCAACTTCAGCAATAAATAAAGTTTGACCTCTTTTAATAACTACATTACCTTTTCTAAATTCATTAACATCACTTTTTAACTTATTTAATTCCTTTTCTTTTTGAATTATTTTATCTTCAAGTTTTTTTCTTTCTGCTTGCAAAGGTATAAGAGCCCTTTTACTCTCATCTAATGTTTTTTGCAAAAACGGAATATCAACAAAAAGTCTTTGTCGAAATTCCTCGCTAACTAATATCAATAACCCTATTGATATTGAACTAATAAAACCTCCAGTTATTACCGTAACGATTGTGGCCGTTTTCTTTGGTCTTAATTTTAAGATACTAAATCTTGCTTTACCAATTTTTGTGCCAAGCAAATCCCCAAATGGCGCAATTAAACCTCCAAGTAATATTAAAAAACCGATTAAAATCCAAGCCACTTTGTCTCATATTCTCAATACATCATAATTAATGATGAATCAATTAAATCTTTTTGCAAGAGCTATTGGATCAAATACTGTAATCTTTTTTCTCTCAATAGTCAGAAGACCCGAATCCTTTAAATCACCTAATAATCTTGTAATAGTTACTCTTGTTGAACCAATCGCTTCAGCAATAGCTTGATGAGATAGCCTCAAATCTATTGTAATACCCTTTTCGCTTGCAACTCCAAAGTCTCTACAGAGGACCATTAAAAAGCTTACTAAACGAGAAGACATATCTCTATGAGTGAGGGTTTCTATCATTGTTTCGGTTTGTAGAATCCTACTTGAAAGGCCCTGCAACAATAATAGTCCTACTGATGCGTCATCCTCTATTGCTCTTAAAACAGAATGAGCAGGTGCTGTTATCATTTCAACTCGTGTAAAAGCTATGGAATGATAAAAACGATCAGATCTATGGCCTGTAAGGAGAGATAAAACACCAAAAAGGCTATTCTCTCTTAAAAGTGCGACAGTTATTTCTTCACCTGACTCGTAAACTCTTGATAGCCTTACTGCTCCTCTTTTTATTAAATAAACTCTCTCTGCCGGATCCCCTGGGAAAAATATTGTTTTCGATCTCTCAACCATTTCTGTGCTAGCACCTTCAAGACCCTTAATTACTTCCATTAAGGTTCTATTGATTGGGAAACGTTCTCCAACAGAGTTGATTTTATTTTGTCCGGACAGTTGCGAACTAAAACTGCTGAATCCTCGAGAAGAAGGTATCATAAATATCTTTAATATTAAAAAATTTAAGAAGACAACCTAAAATATCTTGTATCAACAGTAACAATTTTGAATTCTTTTTGGTTTCCCTAGCAATGTCCCTAGGTTAACTTCAACTTTCCCAGCTGTTTTTTAAGTAACATTACACTATATGCAGTGTAATTAAATTCAAATTATACTGCATATAGACAAGAAACCTACAATAATGGTAATTAGTTCAAATAATAATTATTCAAAAAATAATTTTGATGTTGCAAGAATAGGTAGTCCTAACAAAATAAATTTAAAAAGATTCACACAAAACGGACAAATCCAAATCTATCAATCTTCTTATAGAGGAAGTTATTCCTCCATCATTAGTGACTCTCTTAGAAATGCTGCTCTTGGCAGGAAAGTACTTTTGGCACAATTTATGAAAGGAGGAGTAAAGCAAGGAATTGATAATGCGGTTAAGCTTTGTGGGAATCTAACCTGGGTAAGATCATCTCATTCCTATGATCAATATGATTCTGAAGAAATTGAAAAAAATAAAAATTTAAAAAAAATTATTGATCAAGCTGTTTATGAATTATGGAATTTTTGTAAAAAAGAATTACTATCAGGTGTACATGATCAGATCATTCTCGATGAGATTTTTCTTGCAATTGAATTAAAGCTTATCGATAAGGATGATTTGATTTCAACACTTGAAAACCGATTTATCCCAGGAGATGTAATCCTTACTGGTACAAGTATCCCCAAAGATTTATTATTAATGGCCAATCAAATTACTGAACTTCGCTCATAAAATAATGCTAAAGAACGATCTCTGGATAAATAAAAAAGCATCAGAAGGAATGATAAATCCCTTTCAGTCAAATTTGGTGCGACATCTCGAGCCTAATAATCAACAAAAGCCAGTCTTAAGTTATGGATGTTCATCTTATGGCTATGATCTAAGACTTTCATCAAAAGAGTTCCTAATTTTTAGGCATATCCCTGGAACTGTTATGAATCCTAAAAAGTTTAATCCTAATAATTTAGAAAAAACAGTTCTTCATCATGATGAAGATGGAGAATTTTTCATTCTTCCAGCACATTCTTATGGTTTAGGAGTGGCTCTAGAAAAAATGAAGGTACCAGAGAATATAACCGTGATTTGTATAGGTAAAAGTACTTACGCCCGCTTAGGGATTATTGTTAATACAACCCCCGCAGAGGCAGGATGGGAAGGTCACTTAACTTTAGAGTTTAGTAATAGTTCAGGTGCAGATTGTAGAATTTACGCTAATGAGGGTATCTGCCAATTACTCTTTTTTGAGGGTGATCCATGCTCTACAACTTATCAAGATAGAAAAGGTAAATATCAAAATCAACCAGAACAAGTTACTCTTGCAAAGATTTAAATGAGTAAAGTTGAACTAATTTCGCTAACTCCTGATGCAGAAAAAACAATGGCTTACATTGCGAGAGTTAGTAATCCAAGCAATCAGAAAAATGAAGACTATTCAAAACTATTGAGCTATTGCATTAAAAATGAGCATTGGAGTGTCTTTGAACAGGCATTTATGACATTACAAATAGAAACCAACAGAGGAATTGCAGCTCAAATTTTAAGACATAGATCATTTACTTTCCAGGAATTTTCACAGAGATATGCAGATAGTTCTCAACTAGGGAATATCCCACTGCCAGATTTAAGAAGACAAGATTTTAAAAATAGGCAAAATTCTATCCCAGACCTTTCTGATGAGTTAAAAAAAAGATTCAATCAAAGAATTGCCTCTCATTTTAAAGCAGCTTCAGAATTATATGAAGATTTACTCGCTGAAGGTATTGCCAAAGAATGTGCGAGATTTGTTTTACCATTAGCAACTCCTACCAGAATCTATATGTCTGGATCATGCCGATCGTGGATACACTACATTCATTTAAGATCAGCTCATGGGACTCAAAAAGAACACAAATCTATTGCCGAGAATTGCAAGTCTATTTTTAAAAAAAGTTTTCCAATTGTATCAAAATCTCTAGATTGGTAAAAATTATCCATGACTTCTTGGGTTAACCTCATAATTTTTATTTTCTTCTAAAACTGAAAATTCAGCATTGAGAATTTCTTCTTGAGATTTAGTTCCACTGTCTAGTCGATCTAGAGATTCTTTTATAGTTATTTCTTTTTGCTTACCAATAAAAGTAGATATTAAATTTCCTTTTCTGTCCAAAAGATTAACTTGAGGAATTCCATTTACCTCAAATTTACGGATGTAATAGTCCCATTTTTGATTATCAACATTTAGAAAAACAAAATTAATATCTTTTTCATATTCCTTTTTTAAAGCAGATACTTTGGGAGCCATCTCTTTACAAACTTCACACCACTCAGCATAAAATTCAAGAAAAGTTGGCTTATTATTACTAAAAGCTATTTCAGGATCAACAGATAATTCTCCAAAGCTCTTGAGGAGGTAAGTTGATTGATAAAAGAGGTTTCCGAATAAAATGAAAGAAACAATAACTACACCTAAAAGCAAAACAAGCATTACTTTTAAATTTTTATTTAAGAGTGGTTCTTTACTCTCAGATTGCACCATGAATGAGTAATAACTAAAAACATCTTAAATAAGATAAAGAAACAAAGAGAACTTTAATCCTTTACCTTTTAATCAACTGATAAAATTAAAACTAAATAATATAACAATCTCTTTAATTCCTACAATCTAATTATGCAATCAATCTTTGGAACTGATGGAATAAGAGGAAAATATAATGAGGAAATAACCTTTTCTTTGGCATATAAAGTCGGCTATGCTCTTGGTTTAACTATAGAAAGTAATAATCCAATATTAATAGGTAGGGATACTAGAATTAGTGGAGACTTACTACTTCAGGCATTAGCTGCAGGTATAAATGCAAGCGGGAAAAAATTCATTAATGTTGGGATCTGCCCAACTCCAGCCATTCCTTTTTTAATCAAGCAAGAGAAAATGAGTAGCGGAATAATGATATCTGCGAGTCATAATCCCCCAGAATATAATGGCATAAAAATCTTTGATAATAATGGCCAGAAAATTACCAAGAATTATGAAAATAAAATTCAAAAATTAATTGAAAGATCAAATCAAAATAGATCTTTTTCTACAAATGATATCTCTCTTCAAACTAATGAGGAGCTATTAGATATTTATATAAAAGGTCTCATCCAAACAATAAAAGGGGAGAATTTAAGCGGTATGAAAATCATATTAGACACATGCTACGGATCGGCAACAACATGCGCCAAAAAAATTTTTCAGAAACTTGGAGCAGATGTAAGAGTTATCAATAACACTAAAAATGGTTTAAAAATTAATATGAATTGCGGCTCTACTAATCTTGAACCATTAAAAAAAGCATTAAAAGATAATCCAGCCGATATGGGATTTAGTTTTGATGGAGACGCCGATAGAGTAATTGGGTTAGACTCCGAAGGTAATGAATTAAATGGGGATCATATACTTTTTCTATGGGGTAGAGAACTTAAGGACCAAAAAATACTCACGAATAATTTACTAATCTCAACTCAAATGGCAAATATAGGCTTTGAAAAAGCCTGGAACAAACTTGGTGGAATCTTATATAGAACTGATGTTGGAGATAAATTTGTTTATGACGCAATTAAGGAAAAAAATGCAGTTTTAGGTGGTGAACAATCAGGACATATACTTTCAAAGATTAATAACTTTTCTGGAGATGGAATATTGACTGCAATTCAAATTTCTAAATACTGTAAAAAGAAAAATATTACTTTAAATGAGTGGCTTAAAAGTAGTTTCGAACCTTTTCCTCAGAAATTAACCAATATTAATTTGGAATTTAATATTAATAAAATAAATCAGAAAGCTAAAAGCTTAATTAAACAAACGATTGACAATTATCAAAAAATTTATTCCGAAGATTGCAGAGTATACATAAGGCTTAGTGGTACAGAGCCTCTAATGCGAGTGCTTGTGGAAGCCAAAGATCAAATAAAAGTGGATTCTTTATCAAGAGAAATAACGAGCGAACTCAGTTTAGAAATTAATAAAATACTAAGTTAGTTAAGAACTATATTTTTTCATAAATCCTCTCAAAAACATCAAGTTGATTAGCGTGCACATAATTTTCCCTATTGGTTTGAATTTTAATTGGATTAAAACTTTTGGAATAATTAAAATTTCTTTTTTCTATTTTCTGAAATTTCAAATTACTTAATATGGTGAAATCCATATATTCAAATAGATCCTGTACGTCAGTTTTAACAAAAATTAGGGCCCCTTTTTGCATCGAATTTGAGAGAATATTAATAAACTCTGGTTGAATTACACGCCTTTTATGATGTCTCTTCTTAAACCATGGATCTGGGAAGTTAAAAGAAATACTTTTTAAATTTCTGACTATAAATTTACTTTGGAAATCATTAAAAATATTATTTGCATTACCAAATACAAAATATAAATTTTTTATTTCTCTTTCTTGAACTTTCAATTTAGCAGTTTTTACTAATCTCTCACGGATTTCAATTCCTAAGTAATTCCAATTGGGATTAACCATAGCTAAATCAAATAAAAATTGACCAGATGCACAACCAATATCCAAATGAAGATTTAATTTGGAATTATTAAACATTTGCATTAAAGAAGGAATTCTCTCAGTTTCGTTAAAATTTTTACTAAGTGGATTTACATGCTGTCTCATGAAATAAAAATTGATTTCTAGTCAATAATTTAAAAATGAATAATATTCATAACTATGACAATAGTAAGTTAAAAAGTAACAGTTTGATGTTTAATTATTATGTAATTAAAAAGTAAAAGTTTTGTACATTCTTAATCAAATTTCTGTGTGGCTATCTTTTCAACTTACGATAATTTTCCTTATTGGTATTCCTATTTCATTATTCTTATGGTCAATAAAAAAAAAGAATATTGCTGTTAAAAAACTTTTATCTATTTATTGGAAAATATCCATTTTATTCTTTATAAGCCTTTTACTTTTGATAGGAAAGTATAATTTCGCGCTTCTCGTTACCAATATTTCAATAGTACTAATGACAATTTCCGTTTGGTTTTGGAATGACATAAATGATGAATTAAAAGAATATGATTTTTCTTACGCCCTCACTACAACGACCAAAATATGGAGATGGGCACTAATTTTTATCTCCATCAATTTCTTAATTCAAAGTTTACAAAACTTTAGTTGTATTTATTTTATAAATTCGGATAAATGTACACTGTGGCTCCAGCCTTCTTCAAATTTATATGTTTTTATCAAAAATCTATTTAATTTTTTATTTGGCGCTAACTTTACTCAGCCCATTGCCAAATTTATAGGTTTGTTTTCATTGTTAATCTATATTATCGGTTTTATACAATGGTCAATAATTAAATTGCCTAAGAATGGAAGAAATTCTTGCTTCTCAAAAAATGGGGAAAATTGATTTCATAAGTCGCCTAGAAAAATAAGATCTAAGATATCAAATAGGATCCTTAAGCTAAAGGGTATATTTTTAAAAAACACACAAAGATAAATTACAAATAATTATTTTCACGGTTTTCAGTAGCTCTACCACTTATCCAATTGAAATGGATTTAAAAAAAAGTTTTAGAATGTTATTTTATATCTACAAATTTTAGACTTTATTAGAGGCCCTAATAAAAACGGAAAATAACCTTATCAGAGAAAATCAAAACTCAGTTTTCTTTTTGAATCAAAAAAACTGGATTTAAATAAATTCAAAATTAATAATATTTGAACATCTTTTACATAATTTTGTATTTTGGATTCCATTAAAAGTTTCTTTTTGATAATGCCAACATCTATCACATTTTGTGCCTTGAGCTTTCATAATTTGAATTTTACCAAGTTCGTTGTTATCTATGACCAGAGAATTCTCCACCAAATCAGATGCCACTTGGAAGTTTGATACTATAAGCCAATCCCTAAATAAATCTACTTCTTGATTGCCAAATTCTTTTAGCCAAATAAGTGAATCTTTTAAAGCTTTATCTTCAGGTAAATAATTAACTTCAGTCTCCAAAGCAGCTCCAATTATTTGTTTGTTCCTACATCCTTCTATTGCCTTGTTAATTTCAACTCTCAAATTTCTTAAATTTGCAATGTGCTCATTAAGCGTTTGATTTTTCCATGACTGCGAAAATATTGGCCATCCTCTTTGAAAGACTGATTTTTCTGTAGTTGAATATGGAATATTTTGCCAAATATCTTCGGCCATATGACAAAGCACTGGAGAAATAAGTACGGCTAAATTTTCAACAACTTTTGACATGACGAACTGACAAGATCTTCTCCTAAATTGTGATTTAGAACTTACATATAACCTATCCTTCGCAATATCCAAATAAAAATTTGATAAATCTACAACGCAAAAACTTTGCAAGATTTGGAAAAATTTTGAAAACTCATAATTTTCATAAGCATTTGATATTTGATCTGTAACCTCAACTAATCTGCCTAACATCCATTGATCTAAGAGAGGTAATTGATCAATTTCAAAACTATCAATTTTAGGATCATAATCATGAATATTACCTAGGAGATATCTTGCAGTATTTCTAACTTTTCTATAAACGTCTGAAAGTTGCTTGAGTATATTTGAACCAATTGGAACATCTACTGAATAATCTACAGAGCTTACCCATAGCCTTAAAACATCAGCACCATAAGCAGGGTCAGTTTTTTTATTGTTACCTCCATTAATAATTATATTTGGATCAACAACATTTCCTAAAGATTTGCTCATTTTTCTTCCATTTTCATCAAGTGCAAAACCATGAGTTAAAACTTTCTTATATGGAGGTTTATTATTGACTGCAACTGATGTTAGCAAAGAAGACTGGAACCATCCTCTATGTTGATCTGAGCCCTCTAAATAAAGATCCGCTGGATACTTTAATTCACTTCTTAGTTCACATACTGCGGCCCAGCTAGATCCTGAATCGAACCAAACATCCATTGTATCTGTTCCTTTTTTCCATAGATCCGATTCTTTTGCATAACTTTCTGGCAAAAGATTCTTAACATCCCAATCCCACCAAATATCTGCTCCATGTTCACTAAATAGTTCTTGAATGTGATTAATGATCTCTTTATTGAGGAGAATGTCATTACCATTTTTTTTATAAAAAACTGGAATAGGGACTCCCCATGACCTTTGTCTAGAAATACACCAGTCACCTCTACCAACAACCATAGAATAAATTCTTTTCTTTCCAGTATCTGGCATCCATTCAACATCTTCGATTGCTTTTAATGCAGATGATCGAAAGCCATTTACAGATGCAAACCATTGTTCTGTTGCCCTAAAAATAGTTGGTTTTTTGGTTCTCCAATCATAGGGATATCTATGCTTATATTTTTCTTGTAATATAAGCAAATTATTTCCTTTTAAATGTTCAATAATTAGATCATTTGCATCTTTAAGGACATTTGATCCTTTGAATTGACCAGAATATTCATTTAAGTTACCTTTTTCATCAACGACACATGTTATTGGCAAATCATATTTTTGACCCACATTAAAATCATCTATCCCATGACCAGGCGCAGTATGAACAATTCCAGTCCCTGATTCTGTAGTAATATAATCTCCTCCTATTACAATTCTGCAATTTTTATTCTTAGAGGGATGTTGATATTCAATATTTTCCAATTTGGAGCCCTTAACCTCTAATAGCACCTTGAAATCTTTATTAAATTTCTTACTTATCTGAGAAGATAAATCCTTAGCAAAAAGGTAAATTCGCTTCTCTTCATCCATAGCAAAAACGTAATTTATTTTTGGATTTACTGCTACAGCCTCATTTGCAGGTATAGTCCAAGGAGTAGTGGTCCAAATAGTTATGAAAGAATTATTTTGAAAAAAATCTTTTTTGATATTAAGATTTTCTTGGATGAAATTTAATAGAATTTCCTCAGATATTTTAGTGATTTTTAATGAAACATAAATACTTTTTGAATAATGTTCATCAGGGTATTCTAATTCTGCTTCAGCAAGTGCAGTCCTTGAACTTGGACTCCAATGTACAGGTTTAAGACCTCGATATATATAGCCATTTAAAAACATTTTCCCAAATACTCCAATCTGAGCAGATTCATAACTTTTCTTCAGAGTTAAGTAAGGATTATTCCAATCTCCCCATATGCCCCACCTTTTGAAACCCTCCTTTTGATTATTAATTTGGATATGAGCATAATCTGTTGCTTTTTTTCTTAAATTTAAAGTGTCAAGATTCTTTCTTTCTTCAGATTTTAAATTCTGAAGAACTTTTAATTCAATAGGTAATCCATGACAGTCCCAACCAGGTACGAAATGCACCCTAAATCCTCTTAAGGTTTTGTACTTGTTTATTATGTCTTTTAAAACTTTATTAAGGGCATGACCCATATGAAGCGCCCCATTTGCATATGGAGGACCATCATGTAATGTAAATATTTCGCCTGAATTACTTGAACCTAATTGGAAATCAATATGGTTCTTAGCCCAAAAATTCTGAATCTCGGGTTCTCTTACAACTGAGTTAGCACGCATTGAGAAGTCAGTTTTTAGTAGATTTAGAGTCTCTTTATAAGAAAAGTCTGATTTTTGTTCTTTGCTATTTTGAGATTTCATACGACGATATAAGAAATATTGGTGATCAAAAGAATTATTTAAATAAATTTAATTTATTATATTCTTTCTTAATTGAGATGTAGTTTTTTGGAGATGTTTCAAATAACCAATTTATTTTATTTCAGACTTTTATATTATCATTTTTATCATTTCTTACCCACTTTTTTTGGGTTGCATTTTTATTATCACCACCAAAATTAAAAAAATTTGAAGGTTTCGTGAAATCAGCAAATACGAGATTAATAGATTCTAATATTTTCAAAAAGTTATTTTTCAACTCCAAAAAGGTAGTTAATTTTTTCTTTTCGTTATCTGTCAATTGGTACCATCTAGATAAAAAAAGCTCTACTAGATAAAAAATAACTAGTACTGTTAAAAAAAGGAAAATTACTAAAAATGATTCATCTAATGTTTTATTTTTAATTATTAATATCAAACCTATTAATAAATTTAAAAAAGCTTTTATTAAATCTTTTGGTTTACCCAGCTCAAGATAAATTATCGGTACAGTTAAAAAAATGGTCCCAACTAAAATGTAAAAAGTTCCCAAATAAAATATCAAACTATTCATTAAAAAAACTACTTGATTAAATTATAAGAGTTGATATAGATAAGCAAACCATATTTCAGAATTTCTTTAAGTGCGGTCGGGGAGACTTGAACTCCCACACCCGAAGATACGAGTACCTAAAACTCGCGCGTCTACCAATTCCGCCACGACCGCTCAAATAAAATAATAATTGAAATAGGTATATTTTAAAAATTTTTTTTCTTAAGATGATTAATTTGACACATTAAAATTAAATTTTTAACACCTTAAAAGAAATTTTTTATGTTTATGGATGCAATCATCTTAAAATATTAGTTATATTATTTAAAGAATAAAAGAAACGATTTCAAACTTAACCAGTAAAAATACAACGAAAAATACTAATTCTTCAAAAACATTTAATTGGCAAAAAGAGATTAAAAATTACGTAGATCCGCCAAGTTTTTGGAATCCAACATTAGGGTTATTTTTCGGTGGTTATTTTCTTGCTTTTCTTAGCATTTGGCAATGGTATAGAGGTGTTTGGCCTTTACCTTTACTTGTAGCCACTGCGTTTTTAGCTTTACATATTGAAGGTACTGTAATTCATGATGCCTGTCATAAGGCTGCTCATCCAGTTCCTTGGATAAATCAAGCAATGGGCCATGGCTCAGCTATTCTATTAGGGTTTAGCTTTCCAGTTTTTACAAGAGTTCATTTGCAACATCATATTCATGTAAATCACCCAAAAAATGATCCTGATCATATAGTCAGTACTTTTGGTCCAATTTGGCTAATTGCACCAAGATTTTTTTATCATGAGGTGTTTTTCTTTCAAAGAAAACTCTGGCGAAGATATGAATTACTACAATGGGGAATTGAAAGATCTATATTCATAACAATTATCTTGGCAGGTTTAAAATTTGACTTTATGAATTTAATTTATAATTTGTGGTTCGGCCCGGCATTAATGGTAGGAGTCACTCTAGGAATATTTTTTGATTATTTACCCCATAGACCATTTCGATCAAGAAATAAATGGATAAATTCTCGAGTTTATCCAAGCAAATTTATGAATTTATTAATAATGGGACAAAATTACCATCTCATTCATCATCTTTGGCCTTCTATTCCTTGGTTTGAATACAAAATAGCTTATGAAAAAACTAAGCCTTTATTAGATAAAAAAGGCTCCCCTCAAAGGGTTGGGATATTTGAAAGTAAAGAAGACATTTTTAACTTTATTTATGATTTATTGATAGGTGTAAGGAGTCATAGCAAAAAGAGGGGGAAAATAAGAAAAATCATAAATTTATATCCAGGCTTTAAAATAAAAAAATTTTTATTAAAGATAGTCAACAAAACATTTATTGGAAGCAACTAACCACTTTCTCATTCATTAATGATTTTTGGTACTTTAAAATATTTATCTTCTCTCGATGGACCCAATTCTAAGAGTTCTTCATTGCAATCAGAATCTTTCTTTTCGTCTTTTCTAAATACATTTACAACCTCTATAGCTCTCGTTGTACAGGGGATATCATCTGTATCAATTTTTTCAAGTTGTTTTATATAGTCCAATATCTTTTCTAATTGTTCTGCATGATTATTAATTTCATTCTCGTTAAGTTCTAATCTCGCTAAATGAGCAACTTTTTTTACTTCCTCTTTAGTTATTTTTGTCATACCTTTAATGTCTTTCTTATTAAATAATAGTTTATCAAGAACAACTTATTTACATATCCTTTGAATTTCGAATAATTTTAAAAAATAATCACATCTTTTTGAAAATCAATATCAATTAATAGCCTTAGTTATTTTTCTCAGCTAAATATGTTACTAGATAGGTATTGAAAAATAGAAGAAGAATTATTTCCAAAAAATTTTTTTTATCGGCACTCTAAACTTGTTGCTCCTGATTTAATAGGCTGTCACCTCATAAAAAAAAATAATGAGATAGATCAAGTTAAAGGGGTTATTGTTGAAACTGAAGCTTATTCACAGGAAGAAGAGGCCTGTCATGGCTACCGCAAAATGACTGAATCAAACAAATCATTATTTGGCAAACCTGGCACATTTTATATTTACAAATCTTATGGCATTCATCATTGTTTAAACATTGTTACTGATAGAGAAAATTTTGCGAGTGGTGTTTTAATAAGATCAGTTTTTATCTCTAATAAAAACGAAAGATTAGCTTCTGGACCTGGCCTGGTAACTAAAACATTCAGTGTAGACATTTCATTTAACTCGCTTGAAGTTCTTAATAACAAATCTCTATGGATTTCTCCACGAAAATCCACTCTAGAAGAAAAAGATCTCATTCAAACTACGAGAATTGGCATATCAAAGGCAAAAAATATAAAATGGCGTTGGTATCTCAAAAATAGTAGGAGTGTAAGTAAAAGATTAAAAGGTGATAGAACACCTAAATTTCAATGATCATTTATCTTTTTAAGCGTAATGCAAATTTGGCCTCATAAACATATACACACACTCGCTAATTTTTCAATTGAAGATTATGAGTCAGTATTTGAATTAGCTAATAGATTTGATGCACTAAAGAATGCAGGAACAAAAAAGCTACCGGCCTTACAAGGGACTTTGGTAACTTCTTTATTTTTTGAAGCTAGTACAAGAACAAAAAATAGTTTTGAGCTTGCAGCAAAAAGACTTTCTGCTGATGTCCAAACTTTTGCGCCATCATCCAGCTCTTTAACAAAAGGCGAAACAATAATTGATACAGCTATAACTTATTCTGCTATGGGGGCGGATACATTAGTTATCAGACATTCATCAAGTTACATAACCTTTGAGATCGCAAAAAAACTTGATGCAATAAATTCAAAGACTTCTGTTCTTAATGCGGGAGATGGATTACATAGTCACCCCAGCCAAGGATTGCTTGACATCTATACATTGATAAAGTTCTTTTCCCAAAAAACATTGAATCCAAAGGTTTTAAATTCCAAAAAAATTTTAATAATTGGAGACGTTAATCATTCAAGGGTTGCCAGGTCAAATCTTTGGGCTTTGAGTGCATTCGGCGCAGATATAATCTTATGTGGGCCTAAGACATTAATACCTGATGAATTTATCAATTTTTTAAAAACCCCTGCGCCAAATCAAACAGAAGATCCTGTTAAATCAAGAGGCTCCATAACAATTTCTAGATCATTGGAAGAATCAATAAAAATTGCAGATGCGATTATTGTTTTAAGACTCCAGAAAGAGAGAATGATGGAAAATTTACTAAATAGCATTGATTCATATAGTTTGGATTATGGCTTAACCCCAGAGAAATTATCATTAAATAATAAAGAAATTCCAATTCTACATCCTGGTCCTATTAACAGAGATATTGAAATAAGTAGCAAAGTGGTAGATCGATATCCTAATTGCTTAATTAATAATCAAGTTGCAAATGGTATCCCTATAAGAATGGCTTTGCTTTATCTATTGCAAAAACACAAAAATTAAATTTATAGCAACTTAAGACTTTCAGTAAAGAAACCATAAAATAATCCCAATCTTAAAGAATCTAATAAAAGTAATAAAAATTTCTTTTTCCTTTCAAATCTAAAATTTCGTCTTAGAACTATTAAAAACTCAATAAAAACTACTGATAAAAAAGCGGCTACAGGATCCATTAGTTCCACAACGGCACTTACCATACCAAGAGAACTTCCAAAAAAGTAGCCTATTAAAAGTGTAATCAATGATATTGAATATCTTCGCCATGGATTATTAGCCCAAATACTTAATGTCTGAATATTTTCCACAATTTTTAGCTGAAATTTTGTCTTTTGAGGTTCAAAAACCATTTTGCATTAAACTAAGCCGCTTCAGAGTTTGATTGAATTTTAGTATTTCCTTCTATTAATTCAAGTAATGCTTCCAACTGAGCCATTAATCCTCTTAATTCACCTGGTTCAGGGAAAAGGTCATCTTCTTTTATGCCTAAATGAATTTCTCTGAGCTCTTGCCTTAAATAGCGTATGTGACTAATGACTTGCTCTCTTTTGGTTTGCGACATGATAAAATTTTGATACCGACATTTTAAGAAAGAATATTTTTGAAACGGAGAGTTTGCATATTTATGACTGAGAATGAAGATAAATGACCTAACAACAATTTGAAAAGATTATGAGATTTGAAGATTATCATATCCTTGAAAATATGTACTTAATTCTTATATAAATTTTAAATAATTACTTGAGGCATTATTATTAGATTATATTGACTTTACTCAATATGAAATTCATTTCTGAAAATAAAATAAGTGAAGATTTAGTAAATTCTTTTGATGAAGAAATGACCCTTGAGCTTGCTAAAAGGCTAGAGGAAGATAACTATAATACTCCATTTGATGGTTTAAAAGACTGGCACTTACTGAGGGCTCTTGCAATCAATAGACCTGAATTAACAACTAATTATACCCATCTCCTCGATCAGGAACCTTTCGATGAAAACTAAAAGTAAGGACTCCAAAATAAAGGTTCTTTTATTAATAACTGGGAGTATTGCGGCTGTAAGAATTCCATTATTAGTTAGCCAATTAGCAAAAGAAAATTATGAAATAAGATGCGTTTTATCAAAAAATGCAGAAAAATTAATAAAGCCTCTTTCTCTTTCTATCTTAAGTAGAAACCCGTGCATTTTAGAAAATGATCAATGGTCTGATAGTCAATCAAAACCTATTCATATAGAACTAAGTAATTGGGCTGATATTTTAATCATCGCCCCTTTAACAGCGACAACATTAGCAAAATGGGTAACTGGAAATGCAGAGGGATTAATCCCAAGCATCTTAATAGCAAATATAAAGCCAATTATTGTTGCACCAGCAATGAATACACAAATGTGGCTAAATAAAGCTGTCCAAAAAAATTATGAGAATTTACAGAATTACGAAAATGTTTTGTCTTTGCAACCAAGTGAAGGCCTCTTAGCATGTGATGCTATTGGCATCGGTAAGATACCTCCAAATGATCTAATCCAATTAGCTCTCGAATTTATAGCTTCACACAAACAAAATGAATATCGCAAAGATTTACTTAATAAAGAAATTTTAATAACTGGAGGGTGTACCTCAGAGAAAATCGATGCGGCAAGACAAATTACTAACAAAAGTTCTGGAGCTATGGGACTACTTCTCTCTCAAGTAGCGAGGTTTAGAGGAGCACAAGTAAAATATGTTCATGGGCCTCTGAAAATCGATAAGAATCTTACTGATGGAATAAAAAGATATGAAATTGAAACTAGTGTCGATTTAATTAGGGCACTTAATAATGAAATATCAAATTGCGATTATTTTTTCATGAATGCAGCAGTATCTGATTTCAAAATAAAATCTGATACTTTAGCTAAAATTCCAAAAAATCAAATTAATGCTCATTTGAATCAAAACTTTGAGCTAGTCCCAGATATTTTAAAAACAATTAGTAAATCAAAAAAAGATAACCAAGTTTTTGTAGGCTTTTGTGCTTTTACAGGATCTATCGAGGAAGCACGAATGACAATTAAAGAAAAGATTATCCAAAAGGGTTGTGATTATCTATTCGCCAATCCAATTGATCTTGAAGGTCAAGGATTTGGCTTTTTGGCACAAAATGAAGGATGGCTATTCGATACTAACAATATGGAACACTACATTAACAAAACATCAAAAATTGATTTAGCAAATAAGTTAATAACCCAAATTATTTCATTAAAAAAATAAAAAAAAATTTTTAATTTGTATTTTTTTGTAATCTTAATCATTAAAAATAATGTGATAGCTTAAAATAATTCCAGTTTTTTAAAATCTAAAAAGCTACGGGTTGTTTCGAGGATTTAATAGTCCTATCTTTTATGGTCCTTTCCCTTGTAATATCCGTACTGAACTTATTAGATGACCTTTAATCTATCGTCACAGAACTTTACTGCAACTTTAATTATGAGAATTCGTTCTTTCTTAGCTTTTGTTATTTCATTTTGTATAACTTTTGCTTTCGTTCCTGTTAAAACATTTGCTTTTTCTGAAAGAGGAAATGCACAATTCACAGATGTTGTTAATACAGGAAAAGCTAATGATTGTCCTACATTAGACTCATCTCTTGTCGGATCAATATCTCTAGGGAATGGAGATAGCCTCAAAGGAATATGCATGCACCCAACAGAAGTTTACGTAAAAGTGCCAGGAACAAAACGAAAAGCTGCAGAATTTGTTTCTACAAAAATTATTAGTCCTAGAAATAACACCACAGTAACAGAAGTTTATGGAGATATAGATTCAGGAACTTTCACTGAAAAGGGTGGTATTGATTTTCAACTTATTACTGTATTAACTCCTGGTGGTTTAGAGGTGCCATTTGCATTCTCAGCAAAAGATCTTACAGCTGATTTACCTTCATCTATTGAGCCAGGAACTGAGGTTAGTGGTTCAACATTTACACCTAACTACAGAACTGGTGACTTTCTAGATCCTAAGGCAAGAGCTAAAAATACTGGTGTTGAATATGCTCAAGGTTTAGTTGCATTAGGAGGAGACGACGAAGAACTTGCAAAAGAAAATATTAAAGTTGATGTAAACGGTACTGGCGTTATTACTCTTTCAATCAACAATGTAGATTCTGACACAGACGAATTTGCTGGTACTTTTGAAGCTATCCAACCTTCAGATACAGATATGGGTTCAAAGGATCCACTTGATGTAAAAATAATTGGGGAGCTTTACGGAAGAAAAGCTTAAATCTTACTTAAGAGAAAAAGGGGGTTAAACCCCTTTTTTTTTTTCAAAATTTATCTTTATCAATTTAAAAAAATGGAATTACAACAAAAAACTAAAACAGATACTAATGGACTAATACCGCCTTATGGAGGGGAACTAAAAAATTTAATTATCCAAGATAAAAATCTTAAAAATGATCTTATCTCTAAAGCTACTTATGAGTTTGAATGTAGCGAGAGAAATGCATGCGATGTAGAACTTTTGATGGTTGGAGCTTTTTCTCCATTAGAAGGTTTTATGGATGAAAATAACTACAATTCGGTAATTAAAAATAATAGAAATACAAATGGGTTGCTTTTTGGCTTGCCTATAGTATTTGATTCAAATAATGAAAAAGTAAAAGCTGGAGAGACAATATTGCTTACTTATAAAAAACAAAAAATAGCAGTTTTAGAAGTTAGCTCTAAATGGGAGCCTGACAAATCCTTAGAAGCTGAACTTTGTTATGGTACTAATTCTTTAGATCATCCTGCGGTTAAGATGATTTTTAACGAGAGAGGGAGATTTTATATAGGAGGAAGAGTTTATGGTTTCGAACTACCAATTAGAGAATTCCCCTGCAAAACCCCTGAAGAAGTTAGATCTACACTACCATCAAATCATGATGTAGTTGCATTTCAATGCAGAAATCCAATTCATAGAGCACATTATGAATTATTTACTAATGCCTTACTTTCAGATAATGTCTCCTCTAACTCAGTTGTTTTAGTTCATCCAACTTGTGGGCCAACTCAACAAGATGATATTCCTGGAAAAGTTAGATATTTGACCTACAAAGAATTAGAAGAGGAAATATCTGATGAAAGAATAAAATGGGCTTTTTTACCTTATTCAATGCATATGGCAGGGCCAAGAGAAGCTCTTCAACATATGATAATAAGAAGAAATTATGGCTGCACTCACTTTATTATTGGTAGAGATATGGCTGGTTGTAAGTCGTCGTCAACTGGTGAAGATTTTTATGGTCCATATGAAGCCCAAAATTTCGCGAATAAGTGTGCAGATGAATTGATGATGCAAACTGTTCCTTCAAAAAATTTAGTTTATACGAAGGAAAAAGGATACATAACAGCTGAAGAAGCCAAAGAATTTAATTATGAAATTATGAAACTTAGTGGTACTGAATTTAGAAAGAAATTGAGGAATGGCGAACCAATTCCTGAATGGTTTGCATTCAAAAGTGTAGTAGATGTTCTAAGACGCTCTTAATATTGTTTTATTATTAGTATTATAGATTTATTAAAGATTTTTTATCGTGAACAAACGTTGGAGAAACGTAGGACTTTATGTCCTAGCTGTCATTACTGTAATTTTCATTGGTACTTCAGTTTTTGATAAACCTAATACTGAAAGTTCTACAAAAACCTTGAGATATAGTGATTTTATAGAGGCAGTTCAAGATAAAGAAATCAGTAGAGTCTTAATATCTCCAGATAATGCCACAGCTCAAGTTGTTGAAAATGATGGGAGCAGGTCTGAGGTCAATTTAGCCCCTGACAAAGATTTATTAAAAATTCTGACTGAGAATAATGTAGATATCGCTGTAACTCCTACAAAGTTAGCTAATCCATGGCAACAGGCTTTAAGTAGCTTAATTTTCCCAGTACTTTTAATTGGAGGCCTATTTTTTCTTTTCAGAAGATCCCAAAGTGGTAATGCTGGAGGTGGTAACCCTGCCATGAGTTTTGGCAAGAGCAAAGCTAGACTTCAAATGGAACCATCTACACAAGTAACCTTTTCAGATGTTGCTGGTGTAGAAGGTGCAAAATTAGAACTCACAGAAGTTGTAGATTTTCTTAAGAGCCCAGATAGATTTACTGCAGTCGGAGCAAAAATTCCAAAAGGAGTTCTTCTTGTTGGTCCTCCTGGTACTGGGAAAACATTGTTAGCTAAAGCAGTAGCTGGAGAAGCAGGTGTACCTTTTTTCTCAATATCTGGTTCAGAATTTGTAGAGATGTTTGTTGGGGTTGGTGCTAGTAGAGTTAGAGATCTTTTTGAACAAGCCAAAAAGAATGCTCCTTGTATTGTGTTTATTGACGAAATAGATGCAGTTGGAAGACAAAGAGGAGCTGGTATGGGCGGAGGAAATGATGAAAGAGAACAAACATTAAATCAACTCTTAACCGAAATGGATGGTTTTGAAGGTAATTCAGGAATAATAATAGTTGCCGCAACCAACAGACCAGACGTCTTAGATTCAGCTTTAATGCGTCCTGGAAGATTCGATAGACAGGTAACAGTAGATCGACCAGATTATGCTGGAAGATTGCAGATATTAAATGTTCATGCGAAAGATAAAACTCTTTCAAAAGACGTTGATTTAGATAAAGTTGCCAGAAGAACACCAGGATTTACTGGTGCAGATTTAGCTAATCTTTTAAATGAAGCAGCAATACTAGCAGCTAGAAAAGATCTAGATAAAGTAAGTAATGATGAAGTCGGTGATGCCATTGAAAGGGTTATGGCTGGCCCAGAAAAGAAAGATAGAGTCATCAGTGATAAGAAAAAAGAATTAGTTGCTTATCACGAAGCAGGTCATGCACTCGTTGGAGCATTAATGCCTGATTATGACCCAGTAGCAAAAGTCTCAATCATTCCAAGAGGTCAAGCTGGGGGTCTAACTTTCTTTACTCCAAGTGAAGAAAGAATGGAATCTGGTCTTTACTCTCGTTCTTACCTTCAGAATCAAATGGCTGTAGCTCTCGGTGGAAGAGTTGCTGAAGAAATAGTCTATGGCGAAGAAGAGGTAACAACCGGAGCTTCAAATGATTTACAACAAGTTGCCAATGTAGCAAGACAAATGATCACTAAATTCGGCATGAGTGACAAAATAGGTCCAGTCGCTCTAGGTCAATCTCAAGGTGGAATGTTTCTTGGAAGAGATATGAGTTCTACAAGAGACTTCTCTGAAGACACTGCCGCAACAATTGATGTAGAGGTTTCAGAACTTGTTGATGTTGCTTATAAGAGAGCTACAAAAGTTTTAACAGACAATAGAACTGTTCTTGACGAAATGGCTCAAATGCTAATTGAAAGAGAAACTATAGATACTGAAGATATCCAAGACTTGCTCAACCGCTCAGAAGTAAAAGTCGCAAACTATATTTAAAGCGGAATTTTAAATTTTTAATGAATAATAAAGAAGATTCTTTTTCGGAGTTCCTGAAAATTGAGTCTTTTTTTTTACTTATAAAACCTGAAGATAATATTTACTCAAATACCTCTATAAGAAATTCATTTTTTGAAGAATTAGAAAACTTAGTAAAATTAGGATTAAAGAATATTGAAATAAGTTGGTCTAACAATGAAAATTGGTTCGATTTTGTATCCGATATCAAAATTAAATATCCAAGAATTAATTTAGGCTCTGCCTCCATAGTTAATAAGCAATCAATAGAAGATTCTTTAAAAATTGGATTAAATTTTTCGATGATGAAATTTTGGAATAAAGATCTTTTCAATTATGCGCAGTCAAAAAATTATTTATTAATTCCTGGAATTAATAATTTAAAAGATCTTAAGGAAGCTATAGATTTAAATTGCAACATTATCAAACTTTATCCAATAAAAAGTAAAGATAGTTCGATAAATATACTCAACTATAAAAATATTGATTTCATTGCTGCTGGAGGACTATCAATCAATGATTTAAAAACTTATAAATCTTTAGGGTATAAAGCAGTTGTAATTGGAGATAAAGCTATCAAAAATAAAAAATTTGATCCAAAAATATATGAATGGCTCAAAAATAATTAAGTTAAGGATAAATATAATTTATTCAACAAAACTACTACTTATTTAGTAAGTCACATTGAGCATGATTTAGAAGCAAATGATCAGCAAGTACTAAAGCTACCATAGCATCAACCATGGGAACTGCTCTTGGTAGAACGCATGGATCGTGTCTCCCTTTTGCTTTCATAAGTACTTCTTTACCTTCAGAATTTACTGTTTTCTGTTCTTTCCCGATAGTTGCAGTAGGTTTAAAAGCTATCTTCATCTCGATATTTTCACCATTACTTATTCCGCCCTGTATACCTCCTGAATTGTTTGACGTTGTTCTTAACTTACTAATATCATCAGACTTGATGAAGGCATCATTATGTTCGCTTCCTTTTAAATAAGTTCCAGAGAAACCTGAACCTATTTCAAAGCCTTTCGTGGCAGGCAAAGACATCAAAGCCTTTGCTAAATCAGCTTCTAATTTATCAAACACAGGCATTCCAAGACCAGAAGGGACATTTCTTACTAGACATTCAATAACACCGCCGCAAGAGTCTCCTTGACGCTTTAATTCCTTAATTCTCTCAATCATTTCTGTTGAAACCTTTTCATCAGGACATCTAACAATATTAGAATCTATTTTTTTGAGAGAAATCTTCTCTTTATTTATATCAGAATCAATATCATGTATACGCTTTACCCAAGATAGTATTTCAGTGTTACAGAAGGTTTTTAATAATTGTTTTGCTACAGCACCAGCAGCTACTCTCCCGATTGTTTCTCTAGCAGAGGCTCTTCCACCGCCAGAACTTGCCTGAATCCCATATTTCAGATGATATGTACCATCTGCATGAGAAGGTCTAAATACCTGCTCCAAATTATTATAATCTCCTGGTCTTTGATCCTTATTTCTTACCAACATTGCTATTGGAGTTCCAAGTGTTAACCCTTCCTTTATCCCACTTAAGATTTCGATTTTATCTTCTTCATTTCTGGGTGTTGTAATGTCACTTTGGCCAGGTCTGCGCCTATCTAATTCATTTTGTATCAGATTTATATCTATTTTTAACTTAGGTGGACACCCATCAAGGATAACTCCTACTGCACCACCATGTGATTCTCCAAAAGTACTAACACGAAAAATTTTTCCAAAACTACTACTCATAGAAATATCAAATGTTTTATCTATATATAAACATTATATGAAACCAATTGAAAATTAAACAAAAAAAAGCCCCCAAAAAGGGGGCATGTAAGTTTAAGAACTTTAAGCTTAACCGATAGCTGGAGCTGAAAGAGCTACTGTTGTAGACTCAGCTGCTGCTAGATCAAGTGGGAAGTTGTGAGCGTTACGCTCGTGCATTACTTCCATACCTAGGTTTGCTCTGTTAAGAACGTCACCCCATGTAGGAACAATCTTACCGTTTGCATCAACAACTGACTGGTTGAAGTTGAAACCGTTAAGGTTGAATGCCATTGTGCAGATACCCATTGAAGTTAACCATACACAAACAACTGGGAATACAGCTAGGAAGAAGTGAAGACTTCTGCTGTTGTTGAAGCTTGCATATTGGAAGATTAAACGACCGAAGTAGCCATGAGCTGCAACGATGTTATATGTTTCTTCTTCTTGTCCGAACTTGTAACCATAGTTCTGAGACTCTGTCTCAGTTGTTTCTCTGATTAGAGATGAAGTAACAAGTGAACCGTGCATAGCTGAGAATAAAGATCCTCCGAACATACCAGCAACACCAGCCATGTGGAATGGGTGCATAAGAATGTTGTGCTCTGCCTGGAAAACAAACATGAAGTTGAATGTTCCAGAGATACCTAGAGGCATTCCGTCAGAGAATGAACCTTGACCGAATGGGTATACAAGGAATACTGCGAAAGCTGCTGAAACTGGTGCAGAGTATGCAACACAGATCCAAGGACGCATACCTAGACGGTATGAAAGCTCCCACTGTCTTCCCATGTATGCTGAGATACCAATTAGGAAGTGGAAAATTACAAGCTGGTAAGGACCACCGTTGTATAACCACTCATCTACAGTAGCTGCTTCCCAAATTGGGTAGAAGTGTAGACCAATAGCGTTAGATGAAGGAACAACTGCACCTGAGATGATGTTGTTTCCATATAGGAATGAACCAGCAACTGGCTCTCTAATTCCGTCGATGTCTACTGGTGGTGCTGCGATGAATGCAACGATGAAGCAAGCCGCTGCTGTAAGAAGGCATGGAATCATTAAGACGCCGAACCAACCAACATAAATTCTGTTGTTAGTTGATGTTACCCACTCACAAAACTGTGGCCAACCTTTTAACAGCGAAGAACGCTGCTGCTGAATAGTTGTCATGAGTTCGTAAAATATGTCTCTAAAGTGAGACGTGTAAATAAAAACGGAAAAATAAATTCCGCTTCGAAGATTTTAGACCAAAATCGCTAAAAATGTGTAAATATTTTTCTTTAAGTAAACTTATTTTTTGGAAAACAGGAGAAAAGAACTTCCATGTCTTAAGATTTTCTTTGTTATTGAGGATTCAACTTGGTAATAATCGAATGGCTTCTTAACGGAAAAAGATCTAGAGAGGTAGTTTCCTTAAGAGAGGCTAAACATAGAAGACTGCAATTAGAGGCTTTTGGAGCTGTTATTTATTGGAGTGAGAGAATTTAGGTTTTTAAGGTTTAAAAATTAGAAAAGAAAATAGAAGTATTAAATATTAAATAATCTTATCTATATAATAAAAAATCCTTATTAGTTTTCAACGATTTATTGTTCCGGTTTCTTAATTTAAAAACTTTCAAACTCTTGAACCCATTGTTTTTTGGAACAGATCACTTCTTTTTTTGTGTAGCTCATGGCAATTTTTTTTTCCTTATAAGCAACTTCTCCAATAAAAACAGGCCAAATCAATTGGTCCCGTTCATATTTGTGGATTATTCCTTTGCTATCCAGAAATAATGGATCTCCTTTTTTAATCATTTTCCAATCTTGGTTTATCCTCTCAGGATGAATTATGCCATCAATATCTCCCTTTTCATCTCTTGGATAATCTATACTCCCTTGATGAACGTGAACCACTAATTCTTTTGGAAGTTCTATAAGTTTATTTTTTAACTTATCTATCTCTTCCCTTAGGGAGCTAATTATTAGAGAAAATCTATTTATAATATTTTGATCATAAAAATTTTGTGCGACAGCTCCTATTTCAATAACTAAACCACATGGCCAAGCTTCTACAAGAAAGCCTGTTTGGGCTTTATCTTTTTCGTGCAAATAAATAGGCAATCCAAATTTGTTCTGCAGTAATGCAGCTAAACAAAAATCTTTGGGTCTCCTCCCATACATAACAATGCTTGTTCCCATATTTGCAGTAGTAGTGTGCAAATCGATTGCAATTTGACAGGGTTTAGATCCGTCAATTCCAAATTCATCTACTAAAAAATTAGCTCTATTAGTTTCATAAAAGCTATTCTTGTGTTGATAAAAATTCTTACTTTTTTTAAAGGATCTATTTAAATCTACATCTATATATCTGCAACCTTTTTCATAGGCAGCAGGATTACCTATGATGTACTCATACTCAATACCATTATTTAAACTATTTTCCTTTCTATTAAATTGCTTAACAGCCCAAACAGGATTAATTTCATTCCCATGAGTGCCTGAAACGATAAGTATTCTTCGAACAGTCATTTTTTCTTTAAAAATAAAATTTTATGCAAAATAAGTACCTTATAAAGATCTCCAGAAAATTCTGGTTTTGGTTTTGGACCCAATTAATGAATGGCTTCGCGCCATCAGATTTACATGGTAATTATAAAAGGCCTAAAGGTATAACCATTAATAGTGAATACGACATTAATAATGAGAATGGGAAAATTTACTTATTAGTAGGTCATTCTTGTCCATGGTGTCAAAGAACTTTACTCGTGCACCAAATAAAAGATTTATCTAAAAAAGTTAAAATAATTTTTTTAAAAGCAGATGTTGAGCATGGCGAATGGATTTTCAATACAAAGATTAAGGGATGTATGAGACTTTCAGAACTTTACAAAAAAGCGAATAAAAAGATTATTTTTAGAGCAACATTACCTCTTTTAATTAGCTTTGTAAAAGATGAAGTAAATATTCTATCTAATGAAAGTTCACAGATTATAAGAATACTCAATTCAATAAAAATTCATTCAAAAACTCAGATATTGACTATTAAAGACTGTAATCAAAAATTTTTAAATTTAATTAATAACAACATTAATGATGGCGTATATAAATGTGGTTTCGCCAGAAACCAGTCAGCTTATAAAAATGCAAGTCGAAATCTTTTCGCAGCTATAAATGAAGTTGAAAATTTTCTACAGAAAAACAAAGGGGACTGGATATTTGGAGAAGAGTTAACCTTTGCAGATATTTACCTTTTTCCAACGCTTATAAGATGGGAATTGATATATAGCAAACTTTTCAAATGTACTGAACAAGAACTATCAAGTTTTGAAAAGATTTTTGAATGGAGATTAAAATTCTTTAAATTATCTAACGTAAATAGGACATGCTTCGACAATGAATGGAAAAAAGATTACTACAAAGCTTTATTCCCTTTAAACCCAAATCAACTAATCCCCGTTTTACCATCCCTAAAGGAAATAATGAAAGTAGAGACCTAAAAAATACATAAATCAATTTCGAAAAGAAATGATGTTGTAATGAACACTTATTTAGTTCATAGATAATGCAATTTCATTAGAAATTAACTATGTTATGTATGTCTACTAAAGTACGAAAAGCTTAAAATGAAATCCATTGACGAACACATCCAAAAAGATCAATCGGAAATCGAATCTGCAAAAGCAGAGGGCAATCTTCCAAAGGTCAGACATTTAACTGAAGAGCTTAAAGAACTCGAAGAATATAAGGATCATCATCCTGATGATAAACATGACCCTAATGCTTTGGAACTATTCTGCGATGCCAACCCGGATGAACCAGAATGTCTTGTCTATGATGATTAAGTTTTCTTTTGATAGATAATGCACAATAAAAAAAGGGCTCTAAAAGCCCTTTTTTTATTTATTAATTCTATTAGTAATCTCTATTAAAGTCGGATGGACTTCCTGTGAGTGAACATACAACAGACTCTTCATGTTTCATTTCCTTGACTTCTACAATTGGTCTTCCCATTTTCTTCAAAACCTCAATATCTTGAATGGTTTGACATCTAGCTATTATTTTTCCTTGTTGATCAAAGCAAGTATAGAAATTCATATTGTGTTTAAAGAGGTATCTTATTTATGACTAATTTTCATTATTAAATCAAGTGTTTTTTTTTACAAAAGAATTTTATATTTAAGTTAGATCCTTTTCCATACTTCAGAAAGCAGTGAAGATAAACCTTTTTTTAAAGATGAAGAAATAACTAAAACTTTCTTTTTAGATAAATCCTCTAACTTTTTTGAAATTATTTTCAAATAATCATCATCTACTAGCTCCATTTTATTCAATACTATTATCCTCTCTTTATCTAAAAGACCTTTTCCATATTTTTTTAATTCCTGCTCAATTATCTCAAAATCATGTAAAGGATTTTCTGCAATTGCATCAATTAAGTGAACAAGTATCTTCGTTCTTTGGATGTGCCTTAAAAAATCATGGCCTAAACCTACTCCATCAGCTGCCCCTGATATTAATCCAGGAATATCCGCAAAAAGACAACCATTACCATCGATTTTTCTTACTACACCTAAGTTAGGTATTAGAGTTGTGAAAGGATAATTTGCGATTTTTGGACGGGCAGATGATACAACAGAAATCAAGGTACTTTTTCCAGCATTTGGAAGGCCTATAATCCCAACCTCTGCAAGAAGTTTTAGTTCTAATCGAACCTCCCATATCTCACCATCTTTTCCTTCAGTGAATGATTCTGGGGCTCTATTTTGATTACTTAAATAGTAAGCATTACCATGTCCACCTCTTCCTCCAATGGCAATAGTTAAACACTGTTTATCTTTAGTTAAGTCTCCTAAAATAATGCCAGTTTTAATATCCCTGATTTCTGTACCGCATGGTACTTTAAGGATTGTATCCTCACCTGAAGCACCTGATCTCTTATTAGGACCTCCTTTGCATCCATCTTCAGCAATTATTTCACGTTTGAATTTGAAATCTAATAATGTTTGTAGATTATTATCAGCCATCAAAATAACTGACCCTCCTCTGCCACCATTTCCCCCCGAAGGTCCTCCAGCAGGAACGAATTTTTCTCTTCTAAATGAAACTATTCCATTTCCACCTTTTCCAGCTTTAAGAATAATGTTGGCTTGATCAATAAATTGCACTTAATACGCTTATTAAATTGTTTTCTAGGTATTTTAAATTTTATTTTATCCACGCAATACTGCAACCAGGGCCACCCTCGTTGTTGGCTGCATCTTCAATCTTATCAACATAATTTAAACCTGATAACCAATTTCTTAGTCCTTTTTTTAATTTCCCTGTACCAATTCCATGAACAATCCATAGCGGTCCATGAAATTTTCTAATTTTCTCCTCAATAATTATTTCGGCTTCATGAACTCTTAGCCCCCTTACGTCAATTGTATTTTTACTCGTTCTAATTTTAGAAAAAGAAAAATCTTCTCTTGTAGACTTGATCTCAATTTTTGACCTTTTTAAATTAGGCTTTTCTCCATTGATACCTTCAAAATCATTTACAGATAATGTGCTTCTGAATGAACCACATTTAACTTCGTAAAAACCAGCTTTTTTATCTAAATCTACAATTTGTCCCGTACTATTTAGACTTTTAATTTTTACAAAATCGCCTACCTTGGGATTCCATGATATTGACTTTTCAAATTTTTTTTGAGTTAAATGTTCCGTCTCAATTTCCTTTAATCTTTTTCCAATAATTCTGGTATCCTCTCCATCAACATTTTTATCTCTTAATTTTTTAATCAAATCTATTACCTCTTTTTTAGCGGATACGATATGTTTTGATAATTTAGACCTTTCAATTTCCTGGATTTTTTCAGCATTTATTTTTTGATATTCATAATTTCTCTTCAGTTCTTCATGTAATATTTCAGTCCTTGCAATCAGTTCTGCAGCGGTTTCTGCAGAATTTTGTTGTTTAATCCTCTCTTCCTCAAGTCCTTTAATAATGCTGTTAATATTATCAACTTCTTTTGGCTTTAGATAATTCGCAGCTTCATTAAGTATGCTTTCATTAAGACCAATTCTTCTTGAAATTGATAAAGCATTACTTCTCCCAGGAATACCCCAGTTGAGAATATATTTTGGCTTCAAAGAATCCTCATCAAAGGCAACTGATACGTTTTCAAATCTGGAGTCATTATATTTTAAAGCCTTAATATCTCCATAATGTGTAGTTGCTAAAGTGATATCAGATTTATTTGCAAATTCTTTTAATAAAGCCATCGCAAGAGCACTTCCTTCAAGAGGATCTGTACCAGATCCAATCTCATCTAAAAAAACAACTGATAATCCTTTCTTATTATCAAGTGAATCTAATATCTCTTTTATGCGGGATATATGCCCACTGAAGGTAGATAAATTTTCTTCTAATGATTGATTATCTCCTATATCCACATATATATTGGGACAAAAAGGGATCACAGGATTATTAGTTGAAGGTATCAATAATCCTGCTCTAGCCATAAGTAAAGACAAACCCAAGCCTTTTAAAGCTGCCGTTTTACCTCCAGTATTTGGACCTGTAATAGCTACAACCTTAATATTTCTGTTTATATGAAAATCGACAGCTACTGGGGCAGGAGCTCCTTTTTTCTTATGTTCCCAAATCAATAACGGATGAGAAAAACCAATTAAAGAAATAATAGGATTTTTCTCAAACTTAGGAGTTTTGCCTCCAATCCATTTCGAATATCTTGAACGAGTTAGAGCATTTTCTAATCTCAATAAAATAGATGCCATTTCAATAAGATTTCCTGAATTATCACTAACAACTTGGGACCATTTCTTAAGTAATTTAAATTCTTCTGCTGTGATTCTAGCTTCTAAAGAAGCTATCTTATTTCCTTTTGTTACTACACTATCAGGCTCAAAATATACTGTATTTCCTGAGGATGAAGAGTCATGAATTATGCCTTTAAATTTATCTACATAATTAACTTTCACTGCTAAAACCGGCCTACTATATCGATCTCCAATAGTATTATCTTGCAAATAAGCTATATTCTTTTGAATAAATTTCTCAACTAATATTTTTCTTTCAAGTTTCTTAGATAATAATTCTTTTCTAAGAATAGATAGTTCATTACTAGCATTGTCTGAAATTCTTCCGTTAGATTCAATGCCTTTTTTAAAAATCGTTTCGATATTCTGATAGTCAATTAAATTTTTTGTAAACGATGAAATATGAGGCCTTTGTTCAAAATCTAATAAGATTTTTTTTAAATTTCTTGCTGCAGCAATTGTTTTTGCTATTTCTAACAACTCAGGAGATGAAATTACACCTCCCTTGGAACAAGTTTCAATATTTCTACTAATATCAAAAACACCAGCAAAACTAATTGATTTATCTAAATTATTTTCTAGTTCAGTTATTTCAACCGTCTCATTCAAAAGTCTTTTTGATACTTCGTATTCCGAAGGAATTTCAAAACTTAAAATTGCTCGTTTACCCATATCCGTTGAGGCGAATGAAGATAAATGCATTTTTAACGAATCCCACTCTAAAAGGCTTATAGATTCTTCTTCTAAGGTGTTATCTGAATATGATTTTTTTGAATAACTTTTCTCTTGCATACAAAAAAAAGAATCAAACATTCGATTGAATCCCTTCAGGAGGAACATAAAGCATCTCTAGCCAGTTTCCTTCAGTATCCTTCATATAAAAGGATGCTGTTCCATCTCTATGTTCATGTAAAGGGCCAACTTTTACACCAGAATTTTTTAAATCATTTTGAATATTTTCCACATCTTTTTTATTTTCAAAATGAAAAGCAAAGTGAGGTCCCGCAGCTTTGTAGCTAGGGCCTAATAACGCAAGTCCATCTTTCCCTTTACCAGCTTCTAAATAAGACCAATCTTTATCGTCCCAAACTAAATTCATACCCAGCTTAATATAAAAAGATTTTGCCCTTTCGAGATTCTCTACTCTAAGTGCAATGTGACCAATCCTATTAACTCCTTGTGAAAACTTCAAAACAAAGTATTTAATTTATTACTTTTCTAAGAATAAACCAAATTTTTGCTAATAATGAGTTTTTAAGTATCCTGCAACCATTGAGATGCATCACAAGCATGATAAGTGAGTATTAACTTAGCTCCTGCTCTTTTAAAACTAAGCAATGTTTCTAATACAATATCTTTTTCGTTAATCCAGTTCTTCATAGCAGCAGACTTTACCATGGAATACTCCCCACTAACGTTGTATGCGGCTATGGGTTTATTTGAAAAAGTGCTTAATCTATAAACAATATCCAAGTATGAAATTCCTGGTTTTACCATCAAAATATCAGCTCCCTCATACTGATCCATTGCAGATTCAATCAAAGCCTCTTTTGAATTAGCAGGGTCCATTTGATATGTAGACTTATTGTCTGGAATTATTTTCTTACTATTTTCTCTAGGAGCCGAATCTAAAGCAGTTCTAAATGGACCGTAAAAAGCAGATGAATATTTTGCTGTGTAACTAATAATACCTACATCACTAAATCCTTGAGTATCAAGATAAGATCTGATTGCTCCAACTCTCCCATCCATCATGTCACTAGGACCAATAAAATCTGCTCCAGCTCTTGCTTGTGTTAAAGCTTGTTTTTTTAAAATTTCTATGGTTTCGTCATTCAATATTTTTCCAGTTTCATCAACTAATCCATCATGACCATCACAAGAGTATGGGTCCAAGGCAACATCTGTCATTATTGCCATTTCTGGAATCTCTTTTTTTAATATTCGTATAGCTTTAGGTATTAAACCGTCTTCATTAAAACATTCTGCACCATCTTCAGTCTTTAAGCTATCGTTAATTTTCGGAAAAAGAACCACACACCTTATTCCCAATTCCCATGCCCTATTAACCTCTTTTATTAAGCCATTAATATCCCATCTATAAGTTCCTGGCATCGCTGAAATTTCCTCTTTAAAATCTTTTTCATGAATAAATAATGGATAAATAAAGTCCGATGCACTTAGATGGTTTTCCCTAACCATTTCTCTAATTGCCTCAGTTCTTCTTAACCTTCTTGGACGAATAATCGAATTCATTTGAATATTATTTAAATTGAAAAATATTTATTTATTAGATTAATCGCTTGCCACGCACATAAATCAATCAGAGAGTAATTTTGTTCAGGAAAATTAACTAAAATTTATTTAATACGAGCAAAAAAAGTTACAAAAGTATTTTGCACATTCTTTATTTTTCACAAATTTACGTCATTAAGAGATAATATCTTCTAGTTAAGTATTTATTTTAAGGAGAGTATCTTTGAAAATAATTAATGGATTTCATCTAAAGAATGTAAGAGGCGATATTCTAGGAGGGATTACAGCCGCAGTGGTGGCTTTGCCTCTCGCTCTTGCTTTTGGTAATGCTGCGTTAGGACCTGGCGGAGCAATTTATGGACTATACGGAGCAGTAGTAGTTGGTTTTTTAGCAGCATTATTCGGCGGAACACCTGCTCAAGTTAGTGGACCTACCGGTCCCATGAGTGTAACTGTCGCAGGGGTAGTAGCAGGATTAGCAGCAGTAGGGGTTCCTAGAGATCTTTCTGCAGGTCAAATTTTACCCTTAGTTATGGCAGCGGTAGTCATTGGCGGCTTACTGCAAATATTATTCGGCATTTTAAAATTAGGTAAATACATTACTTTAGTTCCATATTCTGTTGTTTCAGGATTTATGTCTGGTATTGGAGTAATAATCATTGCGCTTCAGATTGGACCATTACTTGGAATTAGCACTCGAGGTGGAGTAGTCGAATCTTTAACTACTGTATTTTCAAATTTCCAGCCCAATGGTGCTGCTATTGGAGTAGCAATAATGACACTAGGTATAGTATTTCTTACTCCTAGAAAAATAAGTCAGTGGGTTCCTTCTCCTCTCTTGGCCCTATTGATAGTTACCCCAATATCAATATTAATTTTTGGAGATGGAGCTATTGATAGAATCGGAGAAATCCCGAGGGGAGTTCCATCTTTAAATTTCCCAAGTTTTAATCAATATTTCCCAATTATTTTCAAAGCAGGCTTAGTCCTAGCAGTACTTGGCGCAATTGACTCCTTACTGACATCTCTAGTAGCAGACAATATCTCTCAAACAAAACATAATTCTGATAGAGAACTTATTGGTCAAGGAATAGGAAATGCTGTTGCAGGTCTGTTTTCAGGTTTACCTGGAGCAGGAGCAACCATGAGAACAGTTATAAATGTTAAATCTGGAGGATCAACGCCAATTTCTGGTATGGTTCACTCGGTTGTTTTGTTGATAGTTTTAGTTGGTGCAGGACCTTTAGCTGAACAAATACCAACTGCTTTGCTCGCAGGAATTCTTATAAAAGTTGGTCTAGATATTATTGATTGGGGATTCTTGAGGAGGGCTCACAAGTTATCTTTAAAAACTTCAGTCGTAATGTACGGCGTACTTCTAATGACTGTTTTTTGGGATTTGATTTGGGCAGTTCTGGTTGGTGTATTTATAGCAAATATGCTCACTATTGATTCAATAACCGAAACTCAGCTAGAAGGTATGGATGAGGATAATCCTTTATCAAAAGATGATCAAGCAAAAAATGCATTACCTCCTGATGAAAAAGCACTACTGGACAGATGTTCTGGAGATGTGATGCTATTTAGACTTAAAGGTCCACTCAGTTTTGGAGCAGCCAAAGGTATATCAGAAAGAATGATGCTAGTGAGAAACTACAAGATTTTAATATTAGATATAACCGATGTACCAAGACTTGGAGTGACGGCTACTCTAGCGATAGAAGATATGATGCAAGAAGCAAAAAACAATTCCAGAAAAGCATTTGTTGCTGGGGCCAATGAAAAAGTAAAGGATAGATTATCTAAGTTTGGAGTTGAAGGGATTATTGAAACAAGAAAAGAAGCGTTAGAAACGGCTCTAAATGAACTAACCTAGTTTTTATGGAAATAAATCCAATCCTGCAAAATGTACTAGCCCCGCCAGTTCTTTTCTTTTTAATTGGAGCGATATCTGTATTATTTAAATCTGATTTAGAAATTCCAGCTCCATTGCCCAAACTCTTTTCCTTATACCTTCTCCTAGCTATAGGTTTTAAAGGTGGCATAGAAATACAAAAAAGTGGTTTTACTGATCAAGTATTGCCGACTTTAAGTGCTGCAGTAATAATGTCCCTATTAATACCCTTGATTGGATTTTTAATTTTAAGATACAAGTTTGATGTCTTTAATTCAGCAGCAATAGCGGCAGCATACGGTTCAATAAGTGCTGTTACATTTATTTCCGCAGAAAGTTTTTTAGAAAGTCAAAAAATTGCATTTGATGGGTTTATGGTTGGTGCCTTAGCTTTAATGGAATCTCCTGCAATAATAGTTGGTTTATTACTTGTAAAATTTGCAGCTCCCCAAAATAGACCAAAATCAAGAAAAATGCATCTAAGCGCAATACTACATGAATCACTTTTAAATGGATCAGTTTATTTATTGCTCTCCAGCTTAATTGTAGGATTTCTAACTGCTTCCAGTAATCCTTCAGGAATCACAAAAATGGAGCCATTTACTGGACAATTATTCTACGGAGCAGAATGCTTCTTCTTATTGGATATGGGAATAGTCGCTGCGCAAAGACTGCCGAGACTGAAAAATGCAGGTTCATTTTTAATTGGCTTTGCAATTTTCATGCCTTTATTTAATTCAATTATAGGTGTTTTCGTTGCAAGATTTTTATCTTTAAGTCCTGGGAATGCACTTTTATTCGTGGTTTTATGTGCAAGCGCCTCATATTTAGCAGTTCCTACAGCTATGAGAATGACAGTTCCTGAAGCTAAATCTAGTTATTATATTTCAACAACACTAGGTCTAACTTTCCCATTCAATATAGTTCTTGGCATTCCAATATATATGAGTTTAGTAAATACCATTATCCCACTTTCCCCTTTATAGAAATGAAAAGATTAGACTTGATATTTAGTGAAAGAGAACTAGATGCAATCATTAAAACATTAGAAAAAGCTAATGTTCCTGGATATACAGTTATGAAACATGCTACTGGAAGGGGGCCTGAAAGAGTTGTTACTGAAGATATGGAATTTACAGGATTTGGATCAAATGTTCATGTAATTGTTTTTTGTGAACAAGAAATAATAGATAAAATGAGAGACAATATTAGAGATGACTTAAGTTATTACGGAGGAGTAGCTTATATTTCTGAGGCTACACCCCTCTAAACCAAAAAAGTAATTTGGTTTTAAGAATGAATCCAATCTACTCTTATATTTTTTCTACTATTTAAGTATCTATCAATTGACATTGCGGCAATGCACCCATCAGAAGCTGCAACAACAGCTTGCTTAAATGGTGTATTTCTTATATCTCCAATAGCCCATACTCCAGCAGAGTTTGTAGACATAAAGTCATCCACAATAACTCCTCCGTCCTCTTTTAAAGCAATTTGATCCCCTAAAAAATCAGTAATTGGCTTTGAACCACTCATATAGACAAAGACTCCATCTAAATTTAAATTGATGGGATTTTCTTCTTGCTTATTTTTAACAACAACCCCATTTACTCCCATCTCATCACCCAATATTTCCAATAATCTCGTTCTACTCCAATGTTTTATATTTGAATTACCCATCAAATCCATAGCTTCTTCATTATCTGATTTGGGATCACTTGATGTAATCCAATGCACAGTTGATGCAAATTTAGTAAGAACGGTTGCCTCTTCAATTGCCTCCTTATTGACTCCAACAACCGCAACTTCTCTATTTTTATAAAAAGCGCCATCACACGTCGCACAATAACTTACTCCTTTGCCAAGAAAATCCGCTTCACCCTTAAATGATGCAGGTCTACCCATAGCCCCACTTGCAAGTACAAGGGCTTTAGCTTTGAAAGTACCTTCAGGTGTATAAACTATTTTCAGTTCTCCACTAGCGTCTATTCCAAACACTTGTGCTCTTCTATAGTCTGTGCCATATTGTACAGCCTGTTCTCTCATTAGAGTAAGTAATTTCTCGCCACTTATATCAACCGGGACACCTGGATAATTAGCTATTTGATGAGTTATTGCTAAGGCGCCAACAGATGGATTTTTATCTAAAATAACTGTCTTTAAATTTGAACGAGATGTGTAAAGTGCGCAAGTACATCCGGCCGGGCCTCCTCCGATAATAACTACATCTGACTCAATGATTTCCAATTTAATAAAACTCCTTTTTAGTAGTTAATTAGATGAGTTCTTGGTTAGAAGATATCTTTAATGTAAAATTCCTAACCTCTATATAAATATAAGTTAAAAGAAAAAAGAGAAAAAAGCATAATATAGAAACAAACTTACATAGGAAAAACATAAAAAATTAATTATCAAAATAATCAGTTACGTGAAATGTTCTGTATTGATCTATTATTAGGTCATATCGAAAAATCAATTGCCGTAGAAACAGTATATTTTTCATGACCAACTCTGATTACCTTTTAAAAGCTGCCATCAAGAAAGTAACCGAAAAATTAAACGAGATATTGGTTGAAAAAATTGAAGAAGCAACAAATATAGCTCAAGATGCTCCAGAAATTCTCAAAAAAGAATTTGACAGCTTGAAAGAATCCATAATCGAAGAAGCCTCAAGAATGGAGAACGCCGAAAATATTCAAGAAAATGAGTCCACAAATACCTATCAAGATTCCAAAATAAAAAAAGCATTAAATGAAATTGAAGGTATTAATAAGCAAATTGATGTCTTAAATAAAGCCATAAATAATCAAATTAAATGATTAATCACATTCTTCATCATCGTTTAAAAAAATTTAAAAGGGCCTTTCTGATTTGGATAACTCTTATTTCGCTTTTAATAAATTTGTGGATAGATAATATTAGATTTACAATTTTACAAACTAAGAGCGATGAAAAAAGTAGGGTCCAAATTAAAAGAGCTAGGTGGTTTACTAATCAATTAATAAAACTTGGTTCAGCATTTATTAAAATTGGACAATTATTATCAGCGAGACCTGATTTAATTCCTAATACCTGGATACAGGAATTATCTAAATTGCAGGATCAAGTTCCTAATTTTTCATTTGCGAAAGTTGAAGAAACTATAAGAAATGAACTAGGGTTAAAGTTTAATGAAATAGATCAAATAATATATGAACCGGTTGGATCAGCATCACTAGCTCAAGTTCATAGGGCGACCTTAAAAGATGGAAAGAAAGTAGTATTTAAAGTTCAAAGACCCAATTTAAAAGAATTGTTTATTATCGATTTGGGTATTATGCAGCAGATAGCGGGATTGTTGCAGAAAAACAAGAATTGGAGTCGAGGTAGAAACTGGGTTGAGATTGCTAAAGAGTGTAGGAAAGTTCTAATGAAGGAGCTTGATTTTAATTGTGAAGCACAATATGCAGCAAGATTTAGACAGCAATTTCTTGATGATAAAAATATTGAAGTTCCTGAAGTTATTTGGGATATGAGTAGCGAAAAAGTGCTTTGTTTAAGTTATCTAGAAGGAACAAAAATAAGCGATTTAGAAAAACTAAAAACACAAGAAATTGATTTACCGGTGATTGCAGAAATAGGAGCCATCAGCTATTTAAAACAACTAGTAAATTATGGTTTTTTTCATGCAGACCCTCATCCGGGGAATCTAGCAGTATCAAATGAGGGTAAATTGATTTTTTATGATTTTGGAATGATGGGAAATATTTCAAATAATCTTCAAACAAGATTAGAGGGGATGGTTAAGGCTGCTGCTTTAAGAGACGCCTCATCACTTGTTAGTCAATTACAACAAGCCGGGCTAATTTCAAAAGATATTGATGTTGGGCCTGTCAGAAGATTAGTCAGATTGATGCTTAAAGAAGCATTAACTCCACCATTTAGTCCCAATATTATTGAAAAATTATCTGGAGATCTTTACGAACTTGTTTATGAAACACCATTTCAACTACCAGTAGATTTAATCTTTGTGATGAGAGCATTATCAACTTTTGAAGGAGTTGGTAGAATGCTTGATCCAGGGTTTAACCTTGTATCAGTTACCAAGCCTTATTTAATAGAACTCATGACTTCAAATAATCAAACTCCCAATGATTTAATTAATCAATTTGGAAGGCAAGTTGGTGAACTTGGATCTAAAGCGGTTGGAATTCCCAAAAGAATTGATGAAAGTTTAGAAAGATTGGAGCAGGGGGATTTACAATTGCAAATAAGAATGGGAGAGTCTGATAGGCAATTCAAAAAAATGTTTACTGCTCAAAAAACTTTAGGCCATTCAATTCTTATAGGAAGCTTATCAATTGCATCCGCTTTACTTGTAACCAATAAACAAAATAATTTTGCATTGTTGCCACTTTTTTTTGCACTACCAATAAGTATTGATTGGATAAAATGCCAATTAAGTATGAGAAAAGGCTCACGTCTAGAAAAACTTAAGCGCTAAAAAAACTATATATTTTTGGGACCTAAACCTAAAGCCCCAGCGAATCTTGCCTGATTCCCTAATTCTTCCTCAATTTTTAAAAGCCTATTGTATTTTGCAATCCTTTCACTTCTACTCAGAGAACCGGTCTTGATCTGACCTGATCTTGTGGCGACAGATAAATCAGCAATTGTTGTATCCTCAGTCTCACCACTTCTATGACTAATAACACTTGTGTATCCTGACATTTTTGCTAACTCAATAGCTTCTAGAGTTTCAGTTAATGTTCCAATTTGATTTACCTTTATTAGGATTGAATTAGCAGATTTTTCCATAATTCCTTTCCTTAACCTTTCTGTATTAGTAACGAATAAATCATCACCTACGAGCTGAACTTTATTTCCTAACTCCTTGTTTAATTCTGACCAACCCTCCCAATCATCCTCTGCTAAACCGTCCTCTATTGAAACTATTGGATAATTAGAAACTAATCTTGAAAGATATGAAATCATTTCAGAACTATTTAAAATTTTTCCTTCATATTTATACTTACCATCACTATAAAATTCAGTACTAGCAACATCTAAAGCTAAAGATACCTGCTCACCAGGCTTAAATCCGGCTTTTTGAATTGCTTCTAATAATAAGTCTCCTGCTTCTTCGCTTGATGACAGATTAGGTGCAAATCCACCCTCATCGCCTACAGCAGTGGATAGACCTTTTTGATCAAGTAATGATTTTAATGAATGAAAAATTTCAGTACCCATTCTTAATGATTCACTGAAATTATTCACTCCATGTGGGACAAGCATAAATTCCTGAAAATCTAGACTATTTGGTGCATGAGCACCACCATTTATTACATTCATCAATGGGACTGGAAGAAGATTAGATAATGGATCTCCAAGATACCTATATAGGGGAATTTCTAAAGCATTTGCTGATGCTCTAGCAGTTGCAAGACTTACTGCAAGGATTGAATTTGCCCCAAGGTTAGACTTATTAGGAGTTCCATCAATCTCAATCATTAAGTTGTCTACAGCAGTTTGATCTAAAGCTGACAAACCGCACAAAGCTGGGGATATAGTTTCATGAATTTTATTAACAGCATTTAAAACACCTTTACCCATATATTTTGAACCGCCATCTCTTAATTCATGTGCCTCATGAGCACCAGTACTAGCTCCACTAGGAACAATCGCTTTACCAGTTGCCCCACATTCCAGAAATACTTCTGCCTCTACAGTAGGGTTACCTCTTGAATCAAGAACTTGCCTCGCTTCAATAGTGTCGATAAGAAAATCAATAGTTTCTTTCACAATTTAATTATTACTATTTAAATCCTATTAATTGCTGAACTATTTGGCTAATATCTGAAATATATATGTTAACCAAATAAAATTTTTTGATTTCAGAACAACTTAGATATGATTTAAGGATTTATTAATCCTAAACTCTTGATGAGCCCTTTCATAAATATATTTGTAAATTTCATCTTACAATTTGAAAATTATAGGATGATTATTAATGCAGATCCTATTTAGAATATCAATTGATAATCAACTATAGTTTTATAGTTTATGAGAGAAACCCTTACATCCAGTCCTGAACTATTTAGCGATATAAGTTGGAATCTTCTCCTATTAGGAGAAGAAACGGCAAAAAAATGGGATCATAGCGAATTCAATATCGAACACATAATTCATACATTGTTTTCATCAAGTGAATTCTTTGCTTTCATTGAAAAATTATCAATAGACCAAGATACAGTTTTAGATATAACAGAGGATTTTTTAGAAGAGACACCAACGAATGAATCAGAAATTTTCACTATCGGAGAAGATTTAGAAATTTTATTGGATAATGCAAATCAGATTAAAATTCAATGGGGATCAAGGTTAATAGAAATCCCGCATTTACTAATTGCTTTAGGAAGAGATTTAAGAATTGGCAATTATGTTTTTCAAGAAGGAAATCTTTCAATGGAGAAATTAGAGGAAGAATTAAAGTCTTTCCCAAATATTAATCAATCCCAAGATTCTGTTGATTATGAGAACGTAATTCAGATAAATAATCAATCTAATTTTGAATTAAACAAAGAGAGTTTAGTCAAAGAGGAAAAATCAGAAAAAGCTATTGTTCCTTTAACTAAAAGTGAACTTCAAATTAAAACCAAAAAACAAGTTGAAAAAGATGAAAATGTTCTTTTAATTTATGGAAAAGATTTAACAGAGTCAGCTAAAAAAGGTTTACTAGATCCTGTGATTGGAAGAGAAAATGAAATTAATAATTTAATGAGAATACTCTGCAGAAGGAACAAAAATAATCCCATTCTTATAGGCAATCCTGGAGTAGGTAAAACCTCAATTGCGAAATTACTTGCACAATTAATTGTAGATAAAAAAGTTCCTGATTCTTTAAAAGACTTTAAAATTATTTCACTTGACTTAGGTGCATTAGTCTCTGGAACAAAATTTAGGGGGCAACTAGAAGAACGACTAAGCTTAATACTCCAGGAATTAAAAGATCCAAGTCAAGGAATGATTTTATTTATTGATGAAATTCACTCAATTTTGAGTTCTGATAGATCTACTGTTGATATTAGTAATATTTTAAAACCTTTGCTAGCTGAAGGGGAACTTAAATGTATAGGCACAACAACACCTGAAAAATTTCGTGAAACAATCGAAAAAGATCAAGCATTAAATAATTGCTTTCAAAAAATAGCCGTTAATGAACCTTCGGTAGAATTGAGCGCAAAAATACTGCATGGAATCAAAAAGAAATATGAACTACACCATGGCATAAGAATTTCTGAAGAAGCTGTTAAATATTCCGCAAAATTAGCCGACAGATACATCAGCGATAAATGTCTTCCTGATAAAGCAATAGATTTAATTGATGAAGCAGCTGCACAATTAAGAATAAATTCTAATAAAAAACCTCAAATAATCCTCCAACATGAAAATAAAATTAAATCTATTGATGAAAAACTGAATAATCTAGAAACCGAAAATATCGAAGAAAAAGAGAAACTAATAAACATGAGGCAACAATCAGAGGAAAAACTGAATGTTCTTTTCGATAATTGGAATTATTTGCGTGGGGAAATGGAACAATTGACAATTTTGATGAAAGAAGAAGATAAGCTAACTAAAAAAATTAATAAAATATCAAATGGTGAGATTCCAAATGACTTTGATTTTGTAGAAAAGCTTGAAGGTGAGTTACATGAAATAGAGCATGAAATACAAAAAATTGAAGGGGACTTTAAAAAAATCAAGAAAAATAGAAATTTCCCATTTCAATATCAAGTTGAACCTGATGATATTGCTGATGTTATCTCAAAAATTACAGGTATTCCAATATCAAAAGTAGTTTCAAATGAACGTAAGAAATTAGTTAATTTAGAAACCGAATTAGGTCAAAAAGTAATTGGGCAAGAACACGCCATAGAATCTGTTTCTGCTGCAATCAGGAGGGCCCGCGTTGGCATGAAAAATCCAAAAAGACCAATTGGGTCTTTTTTATTTATGGGCCCTACAGGTGTTGGTAAAACAGAATTAGCAAAATCTCTTGCATCAGCTTTATTTGATGAAGAAGAGGCACTATTAAGATTGGATATGAGTGAGTTTATGGAGAAAAATGCAGTAGCAAGACTTTTGGGAGCTCCTCCTGGTTATGTTGGCTATGAAGAGGGTGGTCAATTAACTGAAGCCGTACGACGCAAACCTTATTCAGTAATACTGCTTGATGAGATAGAAAAAGCTCATACAGAAGTATTTAATATCCTTTTACAAGTTTTAGATGAAGGAAGATTAACTGACTCTCAAGGAAGAACCGTGGACTTTAAAAATACTGTAATCATTATGACAAGTAATCTAGCTGGTGAAGTAATACTAGAATTTTCCCAAAAGATATCTACAAGTCAGGATAATTTAGAAAAAGTTGAAGAAAATCTAAAAAATTCAATCAATAACACATTATCTTCAATTTTTAGACCAGAATTTTTGAATAGAATTGATGAAGTAGTAAAGTTTGATCCTTTATCCATTGATGAACTTCAAAAAATAATTATTCTACAAACAGAAGATTTAAAAAACCTGCTTCTTGAACAAAAAATAAATATCGCTATAGACAAAAAGGTAATCAATAAAATTGCAAACGATTCTTACGAGCCTAAATATGGCGCTAGGCCACTTAGCAGAGAACTTAGAAGACAAATAGAAAATCCTTTAGCTGCAAAATTGTTAGAGGACAACTTTAAAAACAAAAAAAATATCACAATTAAACTTAATCCCGCTAAAAAGGATGAGATTGTTTTCAAACCTAGCTGAGGAGTAAATCAATAAGCTAAAATAAAACTAAAGCGTAAAGCTTAATTTCAAAAAAAATTTTGTGACAAGTCCTATTACTAATAAAGAACCTCTTAAAAAGGATTCTCCTGAATTTGAAGAGCCTAAAAAAAAGAATAATTTTTTTAGATCTACATACGATGAGCTTAAACTTGTCGTGTGGCCTAACAAACAACAACTTTTTAGCGAATCAGTAGCAGTTATAATTATGGTATCGTTTTCTGCTGCAGCCATTGCTTCTGTTAGCAGATTCTATGGATGGGCAGCCTCGCAAATTTTTGGTTGAATTATCCCCCGAATATCCATTAATAAATCTTAATTAAGCTTCCAGAAAAATGAGTAATGAATTAACTACAAACCTTGCTTCTTCAAAAGCAAATACTAGCATCGCAAGATGGTATGCAGTTCAAGTAGCATCAAGCTGTGAAAAAAAAGTAAAAGCGACTCTTGAGCAAAGATCAGTAACTTTAGGTGTTAATAATAGAATCATTGAAATTGAAATTCCCCAAACTCCAGGAATTAAATTAAAAAAAGATGGAAGCAGACAAACTACTGAAGAAAAAGTTTTCCCAGGTTATGTCCTCGTAAGAATGATTTTGGATGAAGATACAATGATGGCTGTTAAAAGTACTCCAAATGTAATTAACTTTGTAGGCGCTGAAGACGGTAGAGGTAGCGGAAGGTCACGAGGTCATATCAAACCACGACCTTTATCAAGACAAGAAGTTAATAGAATATTTAAGCGCGCATCAGAGAAAAAAGCTGTAATCAAGTTAGATATTGAAGAAAAAGATAGAATCATAGTAACTAGTGGTCCATTCAAGGATTTCCAGGGAGAAGTTATAGAAGTTTCCGGGGAAAGAAATAAATTAAAAGCATTACTTTCAATATTTGGGCGCGAGACTCCTGTAGAATTAGAATTCTCCCAAATCAATAAACAAAATTAATTTCAAATTGTTCTTGTTTATCGAGTAAAATTATGACTCTTTACTTCAGCTTAAATTTTTAAACTAATGGCAAAAAAAATTGTTGCAGTTATCAAGCTCGCTTTACAAGCAGGCAAAGCAAATCCTGCTCCTCCTGTAGGGCCAGCTTTAGGACAACATGGTGTCAATATCATGGCATTTTGCAAAGAATACAACGCAAGGACACAAGATAAAGCAGGTTTTGTAATCCCCGTTGAGATTTCTGTTTTTGAGGATAGAAGCTTTACTTTTATTACAAAAACACCTCCCGCTTCCGTTTTAATAACGAAAGCAGCTGGCATAGAGAAAGGATCAGGTGAATCTGCAAAAGGCTCTGTTGGGAATATAAGTAAAGCTCAACTAGAAGAAATAGCCAAAACTAAGCTTCCTGATCTAAACTGTTCTAGTGTTGAATCAGCAATGAAAGTGATTGAGGGTACCGCTCGTAATATGGGCGTATCTATTACTGATTGAGTTCAAGACAAAATTACTTACCGTTTAGGGGAGGTTAGTTAATAACCGTTGGCACCCAAAATTACTATGAAAAAACTATCAAAAAGAATGGCGACTCTATCAACCAAGATAGAAGATCGCATTTACGCTCCACTCGAAGCTCTTAGTCTTATCAAAGAAAATGCGAATGCAAAATTTGATGAAACTATTGAAGCGCATATACGTTTAGGGATTGATCCAAAATATACCGATCAACAATTAAGAACCACTGTTGCATTACCGCATGGTACTGGCCAAAGCATCAAAATTGCAGTGATCACAAGCGGTGAGAATGTATCAAAAGCAAAGGATGCTGGTGCAGATTTATTTGGTGAAGAAGATCTTGTGGAAAGCATAAACAAAGGAAATATGGAGTTCGATCTACTTATTGCAACTCCAGATATGATGCCAAAGGTTGCAAAATTAGGTCGAGTTTTAGGACCTAGAGGTTTAATGCCTAATCCTAAAGCTGGGACAGTAACTAATGATATTGCTAATGCGATAAAAGAATTCAAAGCTGGTAAGCTCGAATTTAGAGCAGATAAAGCGGGTATTGTTCATGTCCGTTTTGGAAAAGCAAGCTTCACAAAAGAGGCTTTATTTGACAACTTAAAGACCTTACAAGAATCAATAGATAAAAATAAACCAAGTGGAGCCAAAGGAAAGTATTGGAAAACATTTTATGTGACTTCAACTATGGGACCTTCTGTTCAAGTTGATATAAATGCCATCCAAGATTACCAACCTGAAGGTTAACCCTTTGTAGTATAATTTAAATTGCAATAATACGGCCAAAGAAAGTAGGTTTATTTAGTTATTCTAAATTTTTAATTCCTACCGAGGACTCGTCTTAAATTATTTCTTTTTGGATCTAATAAAAGCGGCCTCTTTAAAGGACTTTGCCGCATTTCCTGCTCTCCCTAAATTACGATCCAAAAAACAACAATGGGCCGAACACTAGAGAATAAGCAACAAATCGTTACTGAGATTAAATCTCTATTAAACGACTCGGAAATGGCTGTAGTTCTTGACTATAAAGGTTTAACCATCAAAGAGATGTCAGATTTGCGATCTAGATTGCAAACAACAAATGGCATTTGCAAAGTTACCAAAAATTCATTAATGCGTAAAGCTATTGATGGAGATAGTAATTGGAATGATCTTGAATCTTTACTGACCGGAACCAATGCTTTTGTCTTAATTAAAGAAGATGTTGGTGGTGCTGTAAAAGCGATCCAATCTTTTCAAAAAGACACCAAAAAATCCGAAACCAAAGGAGCTTTATTTGAAGGTAGACTTCTTAGCAATTCTGAAATAAAAGAAATTGCAAGTCTTCCATCCAAAGAAGTATTGATGGCAAAAATTGCTGGCGCTCTAAATGGCGTCGCAACAAAAATTGCGATCTCTATTAATGAAGTGCCTTCTGGACTTGCTAGATCACTTAAACAACATTCTGAAAAATCAGAATCTTAAATTCAAACCCTAATTAACTTTTAAGAAAATGTCCGCAAAAACTGAAGAAATTCTTGAATCATTAAAATCTCTATCACTTTTAGAAGCATCTGAGCTTGTAAAGCAAATTGAAGAGGTTTTTGGTGTATCTGCTGCAGCTTCTGCAGGTGTAGTAATGGCAGCTCCAGGAGCAGCTGGCGGTGACGCAGATGGTGGTGCTTCTGAAGAAAAAACTGAATTTGATGTAGTTCTCGAAAGCTTTGATGCTGCTGCAAAAATCAAAGTCCTTAAGGTTGTAAGAAATGCAACTGGTCTAGGTCTTGGCGATGCAAAAGCACTTGTTGAATCTGCACCAAAAACAGTAAAAGAAGGAATTGCTAAAGCAGATGCTGAATCTTTAAAGAAAGAGATTGAAGAAGCTGGCGGTAAAGCTACACTTAAGTAAGAGTACATTTTTTCAAGCCGATAACCTTAATATCGGCTTCAAAAATTATGGATAGTGATAGTATTGCGATTGAAGCCGCAACGGATGGAGCTTGCAGTGGTAATCCAGGCCCAGGTGGTTGGGGCGGTTTAATAGTTTTTGACGATAACAGCGAATTAGAAATCGGTGGTTCCGAGCAAAATACTACTAATAATAGAATGGAACTCACTGCGGCTATTAAAACTCTTGAGAAATTAAAAACCTACCAATTAAAAGAGAACTTTAAACTAAGAACTGATAGTAAATATGTCATAGAAGGTTATACAAAATGGATTATTAATTGGAAGAGAAATGGATGGAAAACAAGTTCAGGAAAACCAGTTCAGAATCTTGATCTATGGCAAAAAATTGATCAATTAAGAATTAATGGCCTAATAATGGAATATGTTAAAGGTCATAGCGGGGATAAACAAAATGATAGGGTTGATAAAATTGCAACTAATTACAGCAAAGGTATATCTATAGAAAATAACTTAAAAAAAACAGAATCCTTTGTTGATTTTTTTGAAAAAAATGCACCTATAGAAATTCAAGAATTATTTTCCCGTAATGAATTAATTAAAAAATTTGCAGAAAAAAAGTACCTTTTAAGTTCACCTGAACTAGACACATTATTAGGTGAAGAAAACCACTTAAAGATAAAACAATATTCACTTTTTGAATGGCGTAATTGGAGATTGATTCCTAAAGATAAAAAATATTGGATAATAGAAAAAAGAGAAGCCTAATTTTTTATGAATTTTCAAAAGGGGGTATTTAAAAATCTTTATAAAAACTTGATTACCCCTGTATTAAAAAAAGACTCTGGAATTGATGCAGAATACTTAACAAATTTATCTCTTAGCCTCCTATCATTCAGTTCAAGAAAATATAATTGGCCTGTAGTTTCTTCTATCTTAAAAAATCTAAATAAAGAATTTTCTGTAGTTGATAAAAGATTAACTCAGAACATATGTGGAATAAATTTTTGCAATCCAATTGGTTTAGCTGCGGGTTTTGACAAAAATGGAAATGCCGCAAATATATGGAAAGATTTTGGTTTTGGATTTGCTGAACTTGGAACGGTAACTAAATTTGCTCAGAATGGAAATCCCAAACCAAGGTTATTTAGATTAGCAGAAGAAGAGGCAGCATTAAATAGAATGGGTTTCAATAACAATGGTGCTGAAAATCTAGTTAAAAACTTTGTCGAACAAGGAATTGAGTTTAAAAAAAATAGAAAGAATATTTGTTTAGGGATAAATTTTGGTAAGTCTAAAATTACAGATTTATCTCAAGCAAAAGATGACTATTTAACTTCTCTAAGATTATTAATTCCATATTGTGATTATGCAGCAATAAACGTAAGTTCTCCAAATACTGAAGGACTAAGAAAGTTACAAGATCCAATTCTTCTAAAAGAACTTATTAGAGAAATTAAAAACTTACCCAGTTGTCCACCATTATTTGTCAAAATTGCACCAGATCTAAGCTTTAGAGATATTGAAGATATTTGTCAATTAATAATCGAGGAAAACATCGATGGAATAATTGCGACTAACACCAGCATAGATAGATTAGGTCTTGAAAATAGAAAGATCATGCAAACCGGATTATTACTTTCTGAAGAGAATGGAGGATTAAGTGGCAGGCCTCTACAAAAAAAAGCAAATCAAATAATAAAACATATTCATAATATTGATAAAAAGATTATTTTAATTGGCGTTGGTGGAATAGATAGCCCTGAGTCAGCATGGGAAAGAATTTGTTCTGGAGCATCATTAATTCAACTTTATACAGGATGGATATATAAAGGTCCACAATTAGTACCCGATATACTACAAGGAATAATAAAGCAACTAAATATCCATAAATTATCAAATATAAAAGAGGCCATTGGATCAGATCTAAAATGGATTGAATAAAAAGAAAATAAATAATAAATAAATCGGAACCTAATGATTAAAAAATACTAACCATGCAATCATCAAACCTAAAACATGGGGGGAACGTATATGCAAAAGCAAAGAAATTAAATTTATTACCCTCTGGAATTATTGACGCAAGTGCCTCATTAGTACCCTTTGATCCTCCTCAGATACTAATAGATTCATTAAATGAAGAAATTAAGAATCTTGGGTTTAGATATTACCCCGAGAGAAACCTGAGTGATTTGAAAGAAATAATCGGTAAATTTCATGGAATAAATCCTGAAAATATATTGCCAGGAAATGGAGCTTCTGAGCTAATAACCTGGGCAGGTTATGAAGCATCCAAATTTGGCATCAGTTGCATTCCTTCTCCATCCTTTGTTGATTATGAAAGATCATTAAATTGTTGGAATAGCAATTTCATAAATTGCAAGTTACCAAAAAACTGGGGAAATGTTTTTCCTCAATCATTTCCAATTCATCCTAAAGGTGATGTTATTTGGATAACAAATCCACACAACCCCACCGGCCAATTGTGGGAGAAGAATTCATTAGAAGAAATTATAAAAAAATATAAATTAGTTATCTGTGATGAGGCTTTCTTATCAATAACACCTAATGGAGAAAAGGAATCTTTAATACCATTAACCCAAAAATATGATAATTTATTAGTCTTAAGAAGCTTAACCAAAATCTTCAATATTCCAGGTCTTAGATTAGGTTACATTATTGGTTCATCGAAAAAACTTAAGCAATGGAAAATCAATAGAGATCCTTGGCCTTTAAATTCCTTTGCTATTAAAGCCGGAATTGATCTACTAAGTAATAGGAAATTCTATGAAAAATGGACAAGACAAATTCACCAGTGGATCAATATTGAAAAAGAGAGAGTATGTCAAAAATTATCAAAAATAGAAAACCTTAAAGTTCATAACTCATCAACTAACTTTTTTTTAATAGAAAGTAAAACAACATTGTCGCCAAATATTAAGTACTTAGAAAATAAGGGAATATTGCTTAGAGAATGTACTTCATTTAGATTTCTTGATGAGAAGTGGGCAAGAATAAGTTTGCAGAGTAGGGAAAATAATATTCTTTTATGCAACGAAATTCAGAATTCCTTTAGAAAATAATTAATAAATTTTTTAATCTCAATTTTAGATTTAATTTTATTATTATTTTTCATATTCTTCTTCATAATATCTAAAATTTCATAGCTATTTTTTCCATTTTTTGGTTTTATTTTAAAAATTCTTTCTAAAGTATTTTCAAAAACTTCTTTAGAAATTTTATTTTGATTAATTAAAACTGAGCCTCCACTTTCAGCAAGAATCATTGCATTTTTCTCCTGGTGATTATTTTTAGAATAAGGATATGGAATTAAAATTGAAGGTTTTTCAGTCTCAATTAATTCATTTATTGTTCCTGCACCAGATCGGGATATTACAAGATCACAGTTTTGAATTAAAGCTGCAATTTCGTTAGTAAATTTCTTTTGAACATAATTTTTGAAATTTTTTACTTGAAAGGATTTTTGATTACATTCGCCAATAATATGAACTATCCGAAACTTTTTTTCCATTAAGAATTCAAGAGATTCGTAAATAATTTGATTTATAGCTTTTGCTCCTTGACTACCGCCCATAACAATCAAAAGAGGTCCTTTCCCTTTTGGAACCCATTGTGGCAAAAGATTAGATTTATAGAATTGCTCTCTTAATGGAGTACCAGTGAAAATAATTTTACAATTTTTTAGGTAAACATTTGTTTTCTTAAATCCTAAAAGAACATAGTTACATAAAAAACCAAAATACTTCGTAACCATTCCTGGAATTAAATTTGATTCGTGAATAATAATGGGTATCCTGAGAAGTTTTGAAGCAACAATAGTAGGTGCTGATATATAACCTCCAGTCGTAAAAACTAAATTAACTTTTTTTTCTTTTAAAATCCTAATTATTTTGAAAGTTGACATTAAAATTTCTATATATTGAAACAACAAAAAAATATTTTTTCTTGGAGTCTTTATATTCAAAGTCGTTAAATTATATTTTTTAGGAATAAAATTTGCATCAAGTCTTTTATGCACTCCCAACCAATGAATATTCCATTTATCTTCTACCTCTTTAGAAACTGCTAAAGCTGGGAAAATATGCCCTCCTGTTCCACTAGCTGCAACTAATAAATTATTTTTTTTAGACATAAAGACTTAAATTAGTAGAATGAAATTAACAAATGATAAATATGTTTAATTTAAACTTTTTAAAAAATATAGGAGTTCCTCTCTATTTATTTGTTTATCTCATTTTTCCCTATTCAGCAATAACGGAAACTTTAAAAGTTAATTTTATAAGAAATTTAGAAAACTCTTTAAATGCTCGAGATTTAGAATTTATTAGAAAAAATTTTAGAAATGATGAAAGCCAAAATATCCTAAAAGAATTTTCAAAGATTATTAATAATTTCCCTGACAGCAAATGGAAGATCAAAAAATTAAAACCTACTATTCCAAATAAAACAATCTTGCAAATAAAAGTTTCTGGGGAAAAAATAGTTAATGGAGAGAAACATAAACTCGAATCCAATTTTGATTATTTATTTTCAACAGTAAATGGGAAAATAGATGAAGGGATTATCAAAAATTTATTCACAACAATAAGAAATGATGAAAAGAAAATAGATATTAGTTTTAGCATTCCTGATAAAGTTCTTACTGGTTCAAAATATGATATCGATGTTATTTTAAATAAGCCTCTTGAAGACGTAATTATTGCCGGAGCTATAAAACCCCATCAAGTAAATTCATTTTTTGAACAAGAAATTTTATTGGAACCACTAGCGTCTGGAGGCATTTTTAAAATGACGAGAGCTCCTTCAAAACCAGGGATACAAGTTTGGTCAGGAATCATAGCTCACCCAGAGGGAATTATTACCTTCACAAAGAGTATTGATATTGTTGATAAGTTATAGCCTATGCGTCGTTTAAAGCAGCTACACCTGGTAGAGTTTTACCTTCTAAAAGTTCTAAACTAGCCCCACCTCCAGTAGATATATGAGACATTTTCTCAGCTAATCCAGCTTTCTCTACTGCTGCAACTGAATCTCCGCCACCAATTATTGTACAAACTTCAGAAAAAGCACTTAAGTCCGCAAGAGTTGTAGCGATTGCATTTGTACCTTCTGCGAATTTATCAAATTCGAAAACACCCATCGGTCCATTCCAAATTATTGTCTTACATTCTGCAAGAGCATTCTGAAAAACTTTAATAGAATCTGGACCAATATCAAGACCCATCCAATTACCACTAATTGAATCAATTTGAGATATTTTACTTTCGGCGTCAGGAGAAAATTCATTAGCTAAAACAACATCAGTTGGTAATAATAATTCGACTCCTTTTGATTTTGCTTTTGCCTCTAAATCTTTAGCGAGCTCAAGTTTATCTTCTTCTACTAAGCTCTTTCCTACATCTAGACCTCTAGCTTTATAAAAAGTAAAAATCATACCTCCACCAATCATAATTTTGTCACATTTATCTAGTAAAGAGTCGAGCACTCCGATTTTGCTACTAACCTTTGATCCTCCAACTATTGCTGCCAATGGACGCTTAGGGGAATCTATTGCTCCTTGCAAGTATTTCAATTCTTTTTCTAAAAGGAATCCAGCTACTGAAGGACTTAAATAATTAGTAACACCCTGAGTTGAAGCATGAGCTCTATGAGCGGCACCAAAAGCATCATTTACATACATATCTGCATGAGAGGCTAATTTTTTAGCAAACTCCAGGTCGTTCTTTTCCTCTTCACCAAAAAAACGAACATTTTCAATTAAAAGAACATCTCCATTAGATAAGCTATTTGATTGTGCAATTGCTTCATCACCAATACAACTTTTAGTAAGAGCAACATTTTGGCCCAACAATTCACTTAATCTTGCTGCTACTGGAGTTAATCTCATTTTTTCATTTACCTGACCCTTTGGTCTTCCAAAATGGGCAGCTAAAATAACTTTTGCAGAATTATTAATGAGATATTCAATTGTTGGAATTGCTGCTCTAATGCGTGTATCGTCAGTTATCTTGCCACTTTCATTTAATGGAACATTAAAATCTACTCTTACGAGAACTTTTTTGCCTTCTAAATATGTCTTATCAAGACTGGAAAGAGATAATTTTGACATTAAACAAACTATTTTAATCTTAAGACCCTAACGTTTATTTAGACTTATTGGGTTAAAAAGTAGTAACTGTTACCTATGCCTTAATAAAATTTAAAAATTAACTATGATAAAAAATTTTTAGTTATTTAATTTATACTAAAATTTAGAAGTAAATACTTTTGAAACTAATTAAAGCTTAAAAGCAATACAAAAATTTTATTTATTTTATTGAAGTGGACATACCCAAAATTCAATGGTACCCAGGCCATATCGCAAAAGCAGAAAAAAGATTATCTGAAGTCATCAATAAAGTAGATTTAATTATAGAAGTTAGAGATGCAAGAATCCCAATATCAACGGGGCACCCACATTTAAATAAATGGATCAATAATAAAAAACATATTCTTGTTATTAATAGATCAGACATGATCTCTCCTGACACAATAACTAGTTGGAATAAATGGTTTAATGAAAAAGATCAATATCCGCATTGGTGCGATGCTAAAAGAGGTATAGGTATTAACGAAATTTGTAAATCTGCAAAAGAATCTAGATCATCAATTGATGCTAGAAGGATTTCTAGAGGTATGAAAATAAGGCCAATAAGAGCCCTCACACTTGGTTTTCCAAACGTCGGTAAATCAGCTTTAATTAATAGAATTGCTAAAAAAAGAGTTGTCGATAGTGCTAGGAAAGCTGGAGTGACACGTAATTTGAGATGGATAAAATTAGATAGTGGTATTGATCTACTAGATGCTCCTGGCGTTATACCTCCTAATTTAGAAAATCAAAAATCAGCACTTAACCTTGCACTATGTGACGATATTGGAGAGGCTGCTTATGAAATCGAGAGTGTCGCAATTGAATTTATCAAAATTATGTCCACTCTAAACAAAGATAAAAATGCAAATATCTCGGCAAAACAAATATCTAATAGATATGGAGTTGATATTGTAAAAGGCTTTGAGAGTCCTTCTGTTTGGATCGATGAAGCAGCTTCAAAACATACCTCAGGCGATAAAAGAAGAATGTCTCATAAATTATTGGAAGATTATAGAAATCAAATGCTTGGTAAAATTGCTTTAGAAGTCCCTCCATGGAATTAGATAATAAAAATTCTTTTGGCATTGGAGAAGGTGAACTTATAGAAATTATTTATGACCTACCTCTTCCTATGAGACTAGATAGATGGTTGGTAAGTAAAAGGCCAGAACAAAGTAGAGCAAGAATTCAACATTTTATCAATTCAGGCTTAGTACTTGTAAACTACAAGACTGCGAAAGCAAAGACCCCATTAAAAAATGGCGACAATGTTCAAATCTGGATGCCTCCTCCAGAACCTCTTGTATATTTGAAACCTGAAAAAATGGATTTAGAAATCCTTTTTGAAGACGAACATATTATAGTAATTAATAAACAATCAGGACTAATTGTTCATCCAGCCCCAGGACACAAATCAGGAACTCTAGTCAATGGATTACTTTTTCACTGTAATGATCTTCCTGGAATTAATGGGAAACTAAGACCTGGTATTGTTCACAGATTAGATAAAGATACCTCCGGATGTATGGTGGTTGCAAAAAGCCAAGAGGCATTAGTAAATCTCCAGAAACAAATTAAAGAAAAAATAGCATCACGCGAATATATTGCAGTAATTCATGGAGCACCTAATTCTGAAGAAGGCCAAATAGTGGGACACATTGGTAGAGATAAATTCAATAGATTTAAATATAAAGTAGTTGAAGAAGCTTCAGGAAGATATGCCTGTACTTATTGGAAATTAAAAGAAAGATTAGGTAATTACTCATTAATGAATTTCAAATTAGATACTGGTAGAACGCATCAAATAAGAGTTCACTGCGCTCATATTAATCATCCTATTGTGGGTGATCCTTTATATGGAAGATGCAAAAAACTTCCATGTAAATTAGAGGGCCAAGCATTACATGCTTTTAAGCTTGGCCTCATACATCCAATCAATGGCAAAGAAATGATATTTGAAGCAGAATTGCCATTAGATTTTCAAAAATTACTAAACGTTCTTAAATCTAAATAAGATTTAAAGAAGAATTTAGAAGAGATTTTGTATAGGTGTTTTTAGTTTTAGTGAATATTGTAGAGCTTTCTCCTTCATCAACTATCTTTCCTTGATTCATTACTAGCATTCTATTACAAAATCTTTTAGCAATACCTAAATCATGTGTGATAAAGATAATGGTTAAACCCATTTTTTCTTGCAAGACTCTTAGTAATTCAAGAATTTCTATTTTTACTGAAGCATCTAACATATTAACGCTCTCATCACAAATCAAAATTTTTGGTTTCAACAATAGAGCTCTGGCTAATGAAATTCTTTGCAATTGGCCACCAGATAATTGGCTAGGATAAGAATTTAAAAATTCACTCTTAAAAGGAAGACTTAAATTTCTAAACATTAATTTTATTTCTTTTTCAATTTTTCTTTTATCTGAAATTTTTTGAATAAAAAATATATCTTCCAAAATATTTTTTATTGTCATTTTCGGATTCAAACTTGAAAAAGGATCTTGAAAAATAATTTGCACATTATTGTTCTTTGTAAAAAATTTATTTTTTTTCGATGAATAATTTTTATCATAAATTTTTATTTCACCACCTCTTAATTTCAAAAGTCCAATCAAAGCCCTACATAATGTACTTTTACCACTACCTGAAGAACCAACTATTCCAAGAGTCTCATTCTTATATAATTTAAAGCTAACTTCATTTAAAGCCTTATTCCATTTATTTATAAAAATTGAAGAATTTAATTTATACCAATATCTTAAGTTATTTACCTCTAGCAGTACCTCATCTCGAACATTATTTTTAGAGTTTGATTCTAATATTATTTTTGAGGAATTTACTAACTTTATCCCGATATCTGATTTTGGAGATTGGAAAATATCTAATATATTTCCTTTTTCAACAATCGATCCCTTTTCAATTATTGCAACTTTTTTACACCACTTTGCTGCAAGATTAATATCGTGACTAATTAAAATTAAAGTAGTATCGAATTCGTTACATAACTGAATTATTTCTTTCATAATTTCAAAACTTGTTATGCAATCTAGGCTTGTTGTAGGTTCATCAGCTATTAGTAATTTAGGTTTTAAAGCAAGAGCCATTGCTATAGAAACTCTCTGTCTCATTCCACCGCTAAATTGATGCGGGAAAGAATCAAGTCTGCTTTCTTCAATTCCTACTTTTTGAAAAACTTCTTTTACTAATTTTTTTATAAGTAAAGATGATTTAGTTTGATCATGAGTTTTAAACAATTCATATAAATGATCCCCAACTCTCATAAGTGGATTAAGTTTTTTTATAGAATCTTGATAGATAAATCCAAAATTTTTTCTTCTAAATAATTGTGCTTCTTTGTTACTTATGTTTCTAGGATCGACACTAGAAATGGATAAATACCCTTTAGAAGTGGCCTTATCAGGCAATATATTTACTAATGTTTTTGCAAAAGTAGTCTTTCCACATCCAGAGGGTCCTATTATGGCCAAATGATCTCCTTTATCTATTTCAAGATTAAAATTTTTAATGATAGGTTGCTGTTTTAAACCATATTTAACAGTAAGATTTTTAACTACAAGAATTTTTTCTTTATTTATTTCCATGATTTTATAGCAAATTTTTCTAGACCTAAATAAAATACATCTAAAGCAATATAAAATGTCTGAGGCAGCTGCAAATTCAAAAGAAATAAACGAAATTGAAGTTTCCAAAACTATTTTGCCTGAAAATAAAAAATATGAAAGTGAATCTTTGAATTATCAAATAAAAATACCCGATTGGCTTCTTAACGATATTAATAATTTTGAAAAATCAAATAAACAAAATGATGATAATCAAAACCTTATAGTAAAGGCTTTTAAACTTGCTTATAAGGCTCATGATGGACAATTCCGTGCGAGTGGCGAACCATACATCATCCACCCAGTTGCCGTAGCAAATCTCCTCAAAGAAATAGGCGCTAGTTCATCTGTTATTGCTGCAGGACTTTTACATGATGTTGTTGAAGATACTGGCGTTGATTTATCTGAAATAGAAACAAATTTTGGATTAGAAGTAAAAATACTTGTGGAGGGTGTAACAAAATTAGGAGGTATTCATTTTAATAACAGGACTGAAGCACAAGCTGAAAATCTTAGAAAAATGTTTATGGCTATGGCTAGTGATATCAGAGTTGTTTTAGTAAAACTGGCAGATCGACTTCATAACATGAGAACAATTGAATGGTTAAATGATGAGAGAAAAAAAAGAATAGCAAGAGAAACAAGAGAGATTTATGCACCTTTAGCTAATCGATTAGGAATAAATAGATTTAAATGGGAATTAGAAGATTTAGCTTTTAAATTTCTTGAACCTAAAGAATATCAAGATCTAAAAGATCAAATTGCTGTCAAAAGGAGTGATAGAGAAAAAAGATTAAAAGTAACCCTGAATCTTATTAAAGAAAATTTAGTCGCAGCAGGTTTAAAAAACTTTGAAATAACTGGAAGACCAAAACATCTTTATGGCATCTGGAGTAAAATGGAAAGACAGCAAAAACAGTTTCATGAAATTTATGATGTTGCTGCTCTAAGAATTATCGTTGATAATTCAGATAGTTGTTATAGAGCTTTAGCAGTTGTACATGATACTTTCAAACCAATTCCAGGCAGATTTAAAGATTATATAGGTTTACCAAAACCCAATGGATATCAGTCTTTACATACTTCAGTAATTGGTAGACATCGACCTATTGAAGTACAAATTAGAACTACTTCTATGCATCAAATAGCAGAATATGGAATTGCTGCTCATTGGCAATATAAAGAGGGTGGTTCTCCTGCTAAAAGCAATGCTGAAAGATTTAATTGGCTAAGACAACTAGTTGAATGGCAACAAGAAGGTAGCGAGGGTGATCATAATGATTATTTAGCTTCAATTAAAGAAGATTTATTTGATGAAGAAGTATTTGTAATTACTCCGAAAGGAGACGTTGTTGGTTTAAGAAAAGGATCTACCGCAATAGATTTCGCCTACAGAATTCATTCTGAAGTTGGAAATCACTGTAATGGAATAAGAATTAATGAAAAGCTTTCTCCATTATCTACAGCACTTCAAAATGGTGACTTCATAGAAATTTTGACAAATAATAATGCCACTCCAAGCTTGGATTGGCTTAACTTTGTAGTTACGCCAACTGCTAAAAATAGAATCCGCCAATGGTATAAGAAAAGCCATAGGGATGAGACGATTAAAAGAGGCAGAGATTTACTCGAAAAAGAAGTCGGTCGAAATGGTTTTGAAACATTACTTTCTAGTGATGCTATGAAAAAAGTTGCGAATCGATGCAATTTAAAAAATACTGAAGACCTTCTTGCATCACTTGGTTTTGGTGGTTTAACTTTACATCAAGTATTAAACAGACTTAGAGAAGAAATTAAATTACAGACAGAGGATATTAAAAGTGATTCTGATTCTGAAATAGCAAAATCTCTTAAAAGTAATAGTAATTTATCCACCAATAAACCTTATACAACTACTAAATCACCAATTTCCGGGATAGAAGGTCTTGATTACAGAATAGGTAAATGCTGTACCCCACTTCCAGGCGAGGATATTATCGGAACTGTCTCGCTAGGCAACCACGGTATAACCATACATAGGGCGGATTGCGAAAATGTTATGCCAATTCCAATAGAGAGAAGATTACCTGTTGGTTGGAATCAAGATAATAAAACTGGCGATAATAAGTTCCCAATTCAACTTCGAATAGAAGTAATTGATAGAGTTGGAGTCCTGAAAGATATTCTTATGCGTTTATCTGATAAAGGTATAAATGTTAGTGATGCCAATGTTAAAACTGCTTATGGCAAACCAGCTATTATCAATCTCTGCGTAGGTCTAGAAAGTTATAATCAACTTCACAAAACAATTGACCAAATTAAATCAATGGCAGATGTTTTAGATATAGCCAGAGTTGGACAAGGTTAATTTAAAATCATAACAATCTACTTTTTAAGTTTTATCTTATAGATAAAAAAAACAATACTGCCGCAAATTAAAGCTAATAAAAACCCAACACAAGAAGAACCTAAAAGTAATTTTAAAGAAAAAATTCTACCTTGTTTCCATAATTCATCAATAACCAAACTTTTTTCAATAATTTCATTAGAGGAAGTATTAAAAAAAATCGAACCAACTTTATAATTAAGATAATAAAGCGGAATATAAGTAAATGGGTTGCTGATCCAGGTACCAATTGCAGCTAGAACAATATTTCCCTTTGCTAATTTCGCAAAAAAAACCCCTATTAGGGTCTGAAACCCAAAAAAAGGAAAGCAACCACTAAAAACACCTATAGCTAAACCTTTGGCATTAAAGAAAGGACTTCCATTCTGATTCCTAAATAATGTTAGAATTTTCTTATAGGTAATATCTCTTTTAAATCTCATTCAGAAAGAAAAATTCAAAATTAAATTCTTGATAATCTTACTTAATTATCTATAACAAAGCGAGAGATGGATTCGATAGTTACTTCAGAGGATACGATAGCTGCAATTGCTTCAGCTATAAGTATAGGGAAAGGAGGAGTTGCAATAATAAGAGTATCAGGGAAAGACTCAATAAATTCTTGCAAAAAGATTGTCAAAACTAAATCAAAATATGCATGGGAATCACATAGAGTTTTTCATGGTTTTATTCAGGAAAATAAACAAAATAAATTTATAGATGAGGTTTTAATTTTGGTGATGAAATCACCAAATAGCTTTACAGGAGAGGATGTAGTTGAACTCCATTGCCATGGAGGAATTATCTTGGTCAACAAAGTTCTCAAGACATTATTATCAAGTGATTCTAGAGTTAGACTTGCAAATCCAGGAGAATTTAGTCAAAGAGCTTTTCTGAATGGGAAAATAGACCTTACACAAGCCGAGTCAATTAATCAATTAATTAACTCAAGCAATATCAGATCAGCAGAGTTAGCTTTTAGCGGGGTTCAAGGAGAAATAAAGAAAAAAATTGATGATATTAAGTATGATCTTATTAATCAACTTTGTGAGATAGAAGCGAGAGTTGATTTTGAAGAAGACTTCACATCTTTTGATTACGCCAAATATCTCAAAAACATTAAAAAAGTGAAAAAAAAAATAGAGTCGCTCATAGAGAATTCAAAAAGAAATTCATATATTCATAATGGGATATCCATTGCGCTTATAGGTAAGACAAATGTTGGCAAAAGTTCTTTACTAAATTTGCTTGCAAAAAAAGAGAAAGCAATCGTAACTAATATTCATGGAACGACAAGAGATGTAATTGAAGTGAATTTAACTATTAATGAGATCCCAATGAAAATAATTGATACTGCTGGAATAAGAGAAACTAATGAACAAATTGAAAATATTGGAATTAAAAAAAGTTTTGGAAAAATTAAAGAGTCAGATTTTATAATTTATATTTATAGTCTTGAAGAAGGATTTAATGAAGAAGACAAAAAAATAATAAAAGAAATCCCCAAAGAAAAATTAATTACTCTTGTGGGTAATAAAAAAGATTTAATTGATTCTAAAAATATTAATTCAAATGAGTTAAAAAACACAATTTTAATGAGCATTAAGAATAATGATGGTGAAGGATTATTAATCGACACAATCATAAAAAAATGCGGATTAAAACAATTAGAAAATATCAATATATTCTTAAACGAAAGACACCTAATGAATTTATCTGCTTGCCTATCTAATTTAAATGATACTGATGAAATAGTTAAAAATAGATTACCTTTTGATTTGTTATCAATAGAACTTAGAGATGGTATTCAAAACTTATCTAAAATAACTGGTCAAGAATTAACAGAGGAGCTTCTAGATAATATTTTTTCTAAGTTTTGTATTGGTAAATAAATTTGAGTTAAATTACATAGTGATTTATAGTTAATTTTCTAACTTCAGTTGAATTTTTATTAATTACTTTTTAGTTTAGTGGATCTGAATACTCCAATAATAAACAAGATCATTGATAATTGGATCGATGAAGATATAGGTAGGGGAGATCTAACAAGTTCCTCTATTACTCAGGAGAATGGTAGTGCATATTGGATTGCAAAAGAGGAGGGTATATTTTGTGGAGTTGAGATCATAAAAAAAATTTTTAAAAAGATTGATTTAAAAATCAGTCCAAAATTTAATATCTCTGATGGAGATAAATTTATTAAAGATCAAAAACTCTTAGAAATATGTGGACCTTCACAAAGTTTACTAGCTAGTGAAAGGATCAGCTTAAATGTAGCAATGCATTTATCTGGAATATCGACATATACAAAGAATCTTGTAGATAAGTTAGAAGGTACAAATATAAAATTAGCAGATACTAGAAAAACGACTCCTGGCTTAAGAATATTTGAAAAATATGCATTCAAATGCGGAGGTGGAGTTAATCATAGAATGGGATTATATGATGCGGCTATGATAAAAGAAAATCATATTGCGTGGACAGATAATCTTAAAAATGCAGTACAAAAAATTCGCCTAAATTCGCCTTTTACAACTCATATCATCATTGAAGCTGAGAATATCGAACAGGCAAAAGAAGCCGTATTAGCAGGAGCGGATAGTGTCTTATTAGATGAACTTAATCCTGAAACAATCAAAAAAAACGTTCAAGAATTAAGAGATTTATCAAAGAATTGCTTAAAAAAAGAAGCTAATAAAAATTTGATAATAGAAGTTTCTGGAATAAACCCTGAAGAAATTAGTAAATATCTAATAAAAGGTATTGATTTAATTTCAACAAGTTCTTCAATTACCAAAAGTGATTGGATTGATTTAAGTATGCGTTATATTAATTAATCATATATATAATTAAATAAATAATGCTAATCATTTTTAAAGAATTAATAAATAACTTTGAACAATCTCTTTTAGATAGTCTTAAAAAAAATGATAAAGAAAAAGAGTTCGAAATTCTTAGAAAAAATTTAATTACACAATCATCAAAAGAGGAATTTGGTGATTATCAATGTAATGTTTGTTTAAGTTTATCTAAAATATATAAAAAGAATCCAATAGATATTTCTAATGATTTTATTAAACTTTTAAATAACAATAAAAGCATATCAAAATTATGTAAGAGTCTAGAAATAGCTGGGCCTGGATTTATAAATATAAAATTAAAAGATGAAGTTCTCATAAATGAAATTAAATCAAATATTCTATGCCAAAGGGCTGGAGTACCTCAAATTAAAAAAGATTTAGATAGTGGCTTATCAAATAAAGTTATTATAGATTTCTCTAGTCCTAATATTGCTAAAGAAATGCATGTAGGGCATTTAAGATCAACAATAATAGGAGATGCAATATCCAGAATTTTCGAGTTAAGAGGTTATCAAGTATTAAGACTAAATCATGTTGGAGATTGGGGAACACAATTTGGAATGCTTATTACTCAGCTCAAAGATTTATATTCAAATGATTTAGAAGAGATAGGTAAAATCAAGATAAGTGATTTAGTTGAATTTTATAAAGAATCAAAAAAAAGATTTGATAATGAATCTGAATTCCAAAAAAGATCTAGGGAGGAAGTAGTTAAATTACAAAGTGGAGATATTAAATCGATTAAAGCTTGGAAATTATTATGCGACCAATCTAGAAAAGAATTTGATGAAATATATAAAAATTTAAGAATAAAAATAGTAGAAAGAGGTGAATCTTTTTATAATCCCTTCTTAAAATCAGTTATTGATGATTTGAATTTAAAAAAAATATTAGTAGAAGATCAAGGGGCAAAATGTGTATTTTTAGATGGTATGACTAATAAAGAAGGCAAACCTTTACCGCTAATTATTCAAAAAAAAGATGGAGGTTTTAATTATGCCACTACAGATCTTGCTGCTATAAGATACAGATTCAATAAACCTCCTATTGGGGATAATGCTTCGAGAATTATTTATGTAACTGATCATGGACAAGCTAATCATTTTGCTGGAGTTTTTCAAGTTGCAAAAAAAGCAAAATGGATCCCAGATAATTGTCAAGTAGACCATGTCCCTTTTGGTTTAGTTCAAGGAATTGATGGCAAAAAATTAAAGACAAGGGAAGGTGAAACAATACGTTTGAAAGATTTATTAAAAGAAGCAGTTAGAAGAGCAAAAGAAGATTTATTGAAAAGATTAGAAGATGAAAATCGTCATGAGACAGAAGATTTTATTGCAAATACTTCAAGAATAATTGGATTAGGAGCTGTTAAGTATGCAGATTTAAGCCAAAATAGGATTAGTAATTATCAATTTAGTTTTGATAAAATGCTTTCCCTTAATGGAAATACGGCTCCTTATTTGTTATATACACTTGTAAGAATTGCAGGAATCAAAAGAAAAAATGATTTTGTTTATGACTCTAAAGATTTTCAATATATGAATTATGAACATAAGTCTGAGTGGAAACTTATCAGAAAATTAATTAAGTTCGATGAAGTCATAATATCTATTGAAAAAGACTTAATGCCAAATAGATTATGTAATTATCTGTTTGAGCTATGTCAGACTTTTAATAGATTCTATGATCAAGCTCCAATACTCAAAGAAGAAAAATATATAAAAATTTCTAGACTTAATTTATGTGATCTAACTGCAAAAATACTAAAATTAAGCTTAGAGCTTCTAGGAATTGAAACATTAGAAAGAATGTAATGAATGATTTTGATCAATTAAATAATCTTTTCCCAAAACCAAGAGAAGAAATAATAAATATGCAGTCTTACTCTGCACCTTTAGAAAATAGAAGAAATTTACTCCGCTTAGACTTTAATGAAAACACTTTAGGTCCTAGTCCTAATGTTTTCGAGGCATTACAAGCAATAAAATTAGACGAGATTTCAATTTATCCGGAATATAATTTATTAAAAAATTTTTTATGTGATAAATATCTTGATTCAAGAAAATTTGATAAAGATGAAATAGGAATTTTCAATGGAGCAGACGCTGCAATAAATTCAATTTTCAATTGCTTTGGAGAAAAAGATCAAATATTTCTAACAACAAATCCAACTTTTGGTTACTATTCTCCTTGTTCAGAAATCCGAGGAATGAAGAAAATAACTTGTTCTTACATTGGAGAAAATTTTATATTCCCCATCGAAGAATTTAGTGAAAAAATAATCAAGTATAATCCAAAGTTAATATTTATTTGTAATCCTAATAATCCAACAGGAACAGTTTTAAGTGCTCAAGAGATAATTAACTTAGCAAATATCAAAAAAGATTCATTGATAATAGTTGATGAACTATATGAAAAATTTAATGGGGATAGTCTTCTTGAGTCGATAGATTTTGAAAAGAATAACAATATACTAATAATCCAATCTCTCTCAAAAACAGCTGGTTTAGCTGGTTTAAGAATAGGTTTTACTTTTGGAAATAAAAATTTAATCAACTACATTAACAAAGTTACAGGACCATATGATGTAAACAGCTTTGCTGTAACTGCAGCATTGGCAGCACTTAAAGACAAATCATATATTGATAATTATGTTTTAGAAGTAAAAAAAGCAAGGAAATGGATTTTAAATAAATTTAAATCAACAAAAATCAGAACTCACTTTAGTGGTGGGAATTATTTCTTAATTTGGCCAAATAAAGATCCTAAAATTTTAATACAACAGATGAGAGAAAAAGGTATTCTTATAAGAAGTATGGAGAACAAAAAAGATATAGGAAAGTCAATCAGGATTAGTATTGGAACCAAAAAACAAATGATTTTTTTCTGGGACAATTACAAGGTTTTAGATTTAATAAATTAATTACCAAAAATATAAATTGTATTTTGATCGATTCTTTTAGATTTTATTCGAAAATATTTTCCAACATATTTAACTTTAAAATCTTTCATATTTTCGATAAATAAATCAGCATTTGAGAAATCACATTCTTTGTTAATTTTTTTTCCACGAGCAAAGTTAACGGGAATAACTACATTAGGTTTTAGAAGCTTAACGATTCTTGAAGCCTCTAGCCCATCGTAAGATTTTACTCCTCCTCCAATTGAAATAAATAAGATATCTGGACGAGACAAAATAATTTGACCATTAATATCAATTTCACCAGCAGCGCCTCCCATATGAACAATTTTAAGATCATTCTGCTCCCAACTCCAAACAGTTGCCATCCCAAATCTTCTTCCATTGACTCTGTCATGTGGGACGGAAATTCCATTTAATAAAATATCCTCATATTGATAGATTCCTGGATCAACAAACATTAATTGATTATTAGGGTTATATCCTTCATCAGAAAGCCTAGAACTAGCCAAAATAAAATCTACATTGACTTCTTTTGGCTCCTTTAAATTGCTTGCACAACCTATTGCTTTAAAGGGATTTATAAGAATCGATTGTTCCTTACTATTAATTAAAAAACTACTATGTCCCAGACTTTTTATTAATAAATTCCTCGCAAATAATTGGGTAGGTAAAAAAGAGCTAAATAATATAAAAAAGAAAATGTTTTTAATTTGAGAAATCATAATATTAATTTTCTTGTATTTTACTTTTGTTCAGCCATTTTTAGAAAATTACTAATTAATTTATGACCAAATTGTGTCAATACACTTTCGGGATGAAACTGTACCCCATGTAAATGTTTATATTCTTTATGAGAAATAGCCATAATAGTTGAGTCTTCTAAAGTCGCAGTTATATCGAAACAAGTTGGTAATGAACTTGAATCAACTATAAGACTATGATATCTAGTCGCCACAAATGGAGTCTCGATATCTTTAAACAAACCTTTTTGATTATGAAATATTTTGGATGTCTTACCATGCATAAGTTCTTTCCCAACTATAACCTTACCTCCAAAAGCTTGGGCCAAAGCTTGATGCCCTAAACAAACTCCTAATATCGGAATATTTTTCGATAATTTTTTTAGTATTGGCAGACAAATTCCAGATTGATCTGGATTACCAGGACCTGGAGATAATAAGATGCCACTTGGATTTAGTTTGATAATTTCATCTATAGTAATTTCATCATTTCTTTTAACTATTAATTCTCTAGTTATTTCATGCTCAACAGAAAGTTCTCCTAAATATTGAACAAGATTATATGTAAAACTATCGTAATTATCAATAACAAGAAACATATTTATATAGATTCAAATAACAACTTAATTTTAGGAACAAAAATATATACAGCAATAATAACAGAATTAATGGAAGCTAATAACACTGCTCCTGCAGAAGTATCTTTTGAAATTTTAGCCAAACTACTAAATTCTTTTTTTACTACTAAATCAACTATTGATTCAATAGATGTATTTAATATTTCTAATATTAAAACAGACATAATTGTGGCAATCAAAATTACATAATTACTTTGACTAATTTGCAGTAAAAAACCAATCATTAAACTTGTAACTGCAAAAATTAATTGAATTTTAAAATTTCTTGAAGTTTTTAATACGTAACTAATTCCACTAAAAGCATACTTAAAACTTTTTAATACATTACTAGAAGTTTTATATGATTCTATTCTATTTTTTAGAGATTTTATTTTTTTGTCCATAGATTTTTAATCTAATTTTTTAATTAAATATTCCTGAAAATTTAACATATTTTCTAAATCAAGATCATTATTGTGTTCCCATCCCAAAAGATGTAAAAATCCATGACTAGCCAACCAGAGCATTTCTTTATAGATTGAATGTTTATATTGATAAGATTGCTCAAGGGCGATCTCTAATGATATAAATATATCTCCCAACTCTATATGATCTAGATTATTTAGAGAATCATCAGAAATTATTGGAAAAGATAGAACATCAGTTGGTCCATTTTTTTGCATCCACTTCTGGTTCATAAAAGCAATTTCTCGATTAGATATGATCTGTAAGCCTAATGAAAAAGATTTTTTTTCAAAAATGAAATTTGGCAATTTATGATCTTCCTCTTTTAATATTATTTTTATCCAAGATAAAAAAACTTTCTCCCAAAAATTAGATTCAAAGATAAGATTATTTTTAGAATCTTTTAACTTATTTGAAAATTGAGAAAATTCATTACATTTAAAAACCAAATCTAAATTTATTTCAGAAATAATTTTTTCTGTCATACATTCTTATACAGGAATATTAGGCTTACCTATTGTGGCTACAAGTATTAATATCCCAATTAAAACTAGAAAGGTTATTGAAAAATGAGAAATACTTTTTGAACCCTTCCTTACCATATTTCGCATGGCAAGCTTTATAAAGCTTGGAGGAGCAACTTGTTTTTCTATATTTTCGTTTTTATTTTTCATTAGTTATTCAATAGATTCGTTAGAAGAAATATTCATGCGTAATAATTCATGAATAAATGGTTCAAGTCCACCATCTAAAACACTATCTAAGTCGTTAGTCTCCTGCATAGTTCTGAGATCTTTTACCATTTGATAGGGATGGAAAACATAATTTCTGATTTGATTGCCCCATGCAGCTTCCACAATATCACCTTTAATATCAGCGACTTCTGCAGCTCGTTGTTCTTTAGCAATCACTAGTAGTTTAGACTTAAGAAGTAACATAGCTTTTTCTTTATTTTGTAATTGAGATCTTTCTTGTGTACATCTTACTGAAATCCCTGAAGGCAAATGAACAATTCTCACCGCTGTTTCTACTTTATTAACATTTTGTCCTCCAGCTCCACCGGATCTACTTGTTGTAATTTCTAAATCTTTTTCAGGTATATCAAGTGAAATATTGTCATCTAATTTTGGCATGACCTCGACCCCAGCAAAGCTGGTTTGTCTTTTACCATTAGCATTGAAAGGAGAAATTCTTACTAATCTATGAGTTCCTTTTTCATGTTGTAAATATCCGTACGCATATTTTCCATTAATTTCAAAAGTTACACTTTTGATACCTGCTTCTTCTCCTTGAGATAATTCATTGATAATTAAACTCATTTGATTATTATCGGCCCATCTTGAATACATTCTCAATAAGATTTCTACCCAATCCTGAGCATCTGTTCCACCAGCACCTGCGTTAATAGAAACTACTGCTCCTTCCTTATCGTATTCGCCACATAACAATCTTTCAAATTCCCATTTATCTAAATTCTCTCTTAATTTCTTTAAGCCCTGATTGGATTCCAGAATCATTTCCTCTTCTGGTTCTAAAGAATAAAGCTCAAGAGAGGCATTAGCATCAGAAATAAAAGTTTTCCATTTATCCAACAATTCAAGTTGTGCCTTAACATCATCAAGAATTAACATTTGTTTTTTCGCTTCTTCTTGATTCTCCCAAAATTCAGGCTGAGAAGAAATTTGCTCTAACTCTCTCCTTTTCGCTTTTAATCTTGGAACGTCAAAGACAATCCTGGGCATTACCCAGGCGCTCTGTTAGTTCCGAAAGATCTTTTTTGAAATCTGTAATATCTATCAAAATAGAATTTAATCGTTATTTATAATCTAACAAGCACTTTAGTTTAATAGTATAAACTAAGTATTATTTTAAAAAAATGTCCAAAGTTGAAATTTATACTTGGCAATATTGCCCATTCTGCATTCGAGCAAAAACACTACTCAAGAAAAAAAATATAAATTTTACAGAATATAAAATAGATGGCGACGAAGATGCCAGAGCATTGATGATTGAAAGAGCTGATGGTAGAAGAACATTACCACAAATATTTATAGAAAATGAGGGTATCGGAGGCTGCGATGATCTCTACACATTAGAAAATGAAAATAAATTAGACGCATTATTAAACTAGATCTTATGAAATTTCTATTCGTTATAGATCCAATAAAAAATATAAATCCCTTAAAAGATTCAACTGCTGCTTTAATGCAAGCATCATCAAAAAAAAATATTGAAATCTGGAGTTGTACACCTCAGGACCTTGAAGCTAGAGGTGATGAAGTATGGGCATCTTCCTTAAAAGTTGAAGTAAATCCGTGGATTTCTTTCAAAGATAATGATTGCATACCTCTCGCCGAATTTAATTGCATTTGGATGAGAAAAGATCCTCCTGTAAATGAGGCTTATTTATATGCAACCCATCTTTTAGAAGTTGCCGAAAGAAAAGGAGTAAAAGTAATCAACAAACCCTCATCGTTAAGAGCATGGAATGAAAAGCTAGGTGCTTTGAGATACAGCCACTTAATGGCACCTACAATAGTAGCGAGTAAGGTAAAAGATCTTATTAATTTTGCGAATATAAATAATGAAGTAGTCATAAAACCTCTTGGGGGGAAAGGTGGTCAAGGTGTTATAAGGATAAATAAAAATTCTCCAGGCATTAAATCAATCATTGAATTAATCACTTCTCAAGAAGAATTACCCGTTATGATGCAAAAATTTATTCCTGAAGTCATAGAGGGTGATAAAAGAATAATTATCGTAAACGGTGAAGCAATTGGATCAATAAATAGGATTCCCCAAGGAGGAGATTTTAGGAGTAATTTAGCAATGGGAGGAAAGGCTGAACCAACATTATTAACAGAAAAAGAAAAAAGTATCTGCTCAGAATTATCTCAACACTTCAAAGATGAAGGTTTATTTTTTGTAGGTATTGATGTAATTAATGGAATGCTTAGCGAGATTAATGTAACCAGTCCAACAGGTTTAAGAGAAATAGAAAATTTATCCAATAAGAATGTTTCAGAGGAAGTTATTGAAAAATTAGTGGGAATTATCTAGGATTTTTAGCGAAAAATATTTGTTTTACTATAGATTCAAATTTTAATTTAATCTCATCTATTTCTTTCTCTAAAACGGAGCCTGAAACTATACCTGAACCGGCAGTAAATTCAATATTTTCTTCAATATACCTAGCTCCTCTTATTGCCAAAAGAAATGAAGCATTTCCTGATGAATCAACCCAACCCATTGGAGAAGCATAATTCCCTCTAGGAAAAGACTCAAGAGTGTTTATCCAATCCAATGCTGCATTTTTGGGGTAACCACAAACAGCTGGAGATGGATGTAAATTTTTAAGCAATTCAAAAGGACATATATTTTCAACTTTAGAGAAAATTAGTGTTTGCAAATGAGAAATATCTCCAAATGAATTTACCTTAATATCACTTTTTTTAAAGTTTTTTATTTTTGAAACTTCTAAACATTTAATCAAATATTGTGTTACGTATTTATGTTCCTTTAAGTCTTTGGTACTTTTTAGGAGTTCCACAAAATTTAAATTAGTAGAGATAGTTCCAGCAAGAGCCTCCAAAGTTAAATTAGGTTTATTAAAGGAAAATAATTTTTCTGGAGACGCTCCAAACAAAATATCCTTACTATTTCTTTTCCAAACGTATCTGCATGTATTTGGATGATTCTTTTTTAATCTTTTTAAAATTTCTACTAAATCTAATTTATTTTTAAATTTTATGTTAATCCTATTCGCTAAAACTATCTTTTCGAGAATACCTTTTTCTACTAATTGAATTCCTCTATTTACAACTTTTTTCAAACTTGTATTAGAAGTTTCCAAGGAGTGCAAGAAATCATCAATAAAAGGTAAATCAAAACTAGTTTGTAAGACAGATGATTTAATTGATTCTGAGCCAGAATTAATAACTTGATTTCTAATTGTCCATATTTCTTCAATTAATGTTCTTAATGATGATTTACCTTCAACATGACCATTGATTCTTAACCAGCAATTATTCTTACTTTTAATAATTAATATTTTTGGTAAGATAGCTTCCAAACTAGGGACATCAGAAGATAAGTTCTTATTATTAAATTTTTCAGAAAAAGAAAATAAATAAATTATTTTTGAAAGTGCAGAATTATGTGATTCATTAGTTAAGTTAATTAAATTTTTAAAATTCTCAGAATTAAACTCTTTTGCCACCTCAAATCTTTTTGGACCATCCAAAGTAACATATTTACATTTCTCAAAAGCAATATACGAAATACCATTAGATTCCTCCCAAAATGAAGAAAATGGATATTTATTTATAAACAATTCATATACTTGTAATAAATCAATACAAGGAATCTCAATACAAATACTTACTAATCCAGAATTTTCCACTTTCTTATCGAAAGAGGAAAATACATCTTTTAAAAAATCTGTTAAATTTAAATCATTTTTCATTACTTATTGAAAATAACTAAAAATCATGCAATAAAGTAAAAAATGTAACTCAATTTATAAACTACATTTAATAATGATCGAATTTTGTGAGTTAAATAAAAATGGACGAATATAAAAAAAAATTATGGAAACAAGCGATAAAATGGCCTCTTTATTCTGTTGCCATTCTTCCGGTTTTAATAACGGGGGCTTATATACTCAATCAACATGAAAAGGTAAAAATTTATAATTTGATTGCATTTACTTTAGCTGCAATTTTTATATTACTTTGGGAAAACCTAACTAATGATTTATTCGATGCAGAAACAGGAATCGATGAATTTAAATTCCATTCTATTGTAAATCTTGTAAAAAATAAAAAAATTGTTTCATTTATTGCTTATACATCATTAGTTATTGGTTTATTAATAATTTCAATTATTTCAGTATCAACAAGTATAAACATTTTGATTTTGGTGGCATCTTGCTGCTTTTTAGGATATTTATATCAAGGACCTCCTTTTAGATTTGGCTATCAAGGTTTAGGAGAACCATTATGCTGGCTTGCATTTGGACCTTTTGCCTACTCTGCAGTCTTAATTGCGTTAAATCCTTCTAATATTTACTTACAAGATATTCCCTGGAAAGTTTCTTTATTACTTGGTTCAGGACCTTCATTAGCAACAACTCTTGTATTATTTTGTTCTCATTTTCATCAAATTTCTGAAGATAAAAAGCACGGGAAAAATTCACCTTTAGTTCGCCTAGGAGCAAAAAAAGGTTCTCAATGTGTGCCTTGGATAATTTTTACAATATATATTTTTCAACTTTTAACTATAGTTACTGGATTTATTCCAGTATTTTGCATCCTTTATTTGATTAGTTTTCCTCAAGCAATAAGACTTATAAAGTTATTAAAATCTTCGTATAAAAAACCTAATGAAATAAAAAATTCCAAATTCGTCGCAATTAAATTTCAAACTCTTAATGGAGTTGGCTTAATCACAGGATTAATATTTAATTACTTACTTAATAAATGAACTTAATATTTAAAAAAAAATCTTATAGCTATAAGTTATCCACAAAAGTAGAAAATTCTAAAACCACTCATCTTACAAAACTGGGTTGGATAATTAAATTAACAAGTAAGGATAAAAAAATTGGATTTGGAGAAGTTTCACCTCTTCTAGAAGAAGACTTAAAAAAATGTTCAAAACAACTAAATATGATCCCTGAGAATTTAGAAGTATTTAATTTATCTGAGCAAATAAATATTTTTCATCCATGCATTCAATCTGCAATAAATTCTGCATTAGCTGAGATAAATGGAAAAATAATTTTTAAAGAAAATTATCCCTTTGATGAAATTGATAAAACAGCCATACTTTTAAATTCTGAAAATATAATTTCAGAGCTTAATGAAATTAAAAAAAGACAATCTAATATTGGAAAATCAGTAACCATAAAATGGAAAGTAGCATTAAGAGATAACCATGAGGAAGAAGCAAATTTAGAAGAAATTTTAAGCCAAATAGGCAATAATATTAAGTTAAGAATAGATGCTAATGGTTCTTGGGGGAGAAAGATAGCTAATAGATGGGCTGATATTTTGAAAGATAACAAAAATATAGATTGGTTAGAACAACCTCTCTGTGTTGATGATATTGAAGGTATGAAAGAACTCAACAAAAAAATCCCAATAGCCTTAGACGAATCACTTTTAAAATTTCCAACTTTGATTGATCAGTGGAAGGGTTGGCAAATTCGAAGACCTTCTCAAGAAGATAATCCAGTTAAGCTTTTAAGAGAATTAGAAAATAAAAAAGGTTTAATTTCTATAAGTACCTCATTTGAAACTGGAATAGGGAAAAGATGGCTTTATCATTTATCGTCTTTACAATTAAAAGGACCAACTCCAAAAGTGCCTGGTTTAGCAATGAATAAATTCCCTAATTCGTTTCTATTTTTAAATGAAGCAAAAAAGATATGGGATCAATTATGAAAAATAAAATTCATACTATTGAAGTAGAAAATAATGAAACTCAATCTATAGAGAAAATTATTAAAAAAATTAGAGAGAATAGAATTATTTATGTAAAAAACAAATTTTATAAAAACGAAGATATATTAGATTCAATTAATGCTAATGGACCAGCAATTATCTTAAACAGCAGTGGGAGTTCTGGAAAACCGAGAAAATGTTTTCACAATTTAGATAATCTTAAATTATCTGCAGCTTCATCAGGTCAATGGCTTATAGAGCAAGGATTTGAATTGCAAAACTGCTTAATTTTAAACACTTTACCTCTGAACCATATAAGTGGATTAATGCCAGTTTTTAGAAGTCAAACTTGGGGATGTGATTGCATTAATATTTCTCCGAATTTAATAAAAAAAACCAGAGAACTTTTACTTTTCACAATTAAATTTAAAAAAAACAAAAAACACTTAATTACATCATTAGTACCTACACAATTAAAAAGACTTTTAGCTCAAAAAGATGGTATTAATTGGCTAAAAATTTTTGATCTAATTTGGGTAGGTGGAGCTTCAATTTCAGGCGAAACTGCAGAGCAATGTATAGAAGAAAAAATAAAATTAGCACCCTGTTACGGCTCAACTGAAACAGCCGCAATGGTTACGAGTTTAAAACCAAAAGAATTCTTAATGGGTTTTAAAAATGTTGGAGAAATACTACCTGATACAAAAATAAGAATTAACGCACAAGGATTAATCGAGATTAAATCAGCCAGAATTGGAATCGAAATAATAGACTCTTCAAAAACTAAAAATTTCAAAAATAAAAATGGGTGGTGGTGCACCGGTGATTTAGGTGAAATTAATCAAATCAATAATTCTTTATATTTAAACTTTCTTGGAAGAAGTGATAACGCTTTTAATTCAGGAGGAGAAATCGTTTTTCCAAAAGTAATTGAATCTCGATTAAATGATTTCATTATGAAAGAAAATATCCCAATTAATAAATTCAATATTTCAAAAGTATCCGACAAATTATGGGGAAATAAAATTAAAATAATTGTTGAATATAAAGAACATACAAATAATAAAAATATTGAGAATTCATTAAATTTATTAAAAAAATTTTCTCAAAGTTGGCCTAAACATGAAAAACCTGAAAAGTGGATTATTAAAAACAAAAATACCAGTACAGAAAAAATAAACTATAAATTTAAAAAATAATAATTAGCATTCTTTTAAATTTGTACTTACATTTGAAGCCTCTATCCATTTTTCTAACTGATCGGGAAGTTCTATTTTATTTCTTGAATCAACATCTAAAGAGCAATGTATAATTTTTCCCTCTGCTACTTTATTTCCATTTTTTATAAAAAAGCTATTTACTTGGAACAAATGGGTATTAATTTTATGAGGGGCAATTTTTACTTTTAAAGAATCCCCAATTGTTATAGGTGCAAAGAAGTTTGCTTCGCAATTTACTATTGGAAAAATAATTTGGCTTTTACGTATAGTGAAGTCTGGAAAAATATCTTGATAAGGAATTCCATAAATTTCAATACTTTCCTCCCAAGCTTCGTGCGACCATTTTAATAAGTTATGAAAATGAATTACACCTGCAGAATCACAATCACCAAATCTTACCTTCTTCTGCAATATTAACCAATCAGCAGGTTTCATTTAAATAAATTATCTATCAACAGATCCCATAATGACATCTATTGAGCCGAGGATTGCCATAATGTCTGCGATTTTGGCACCTTTGAGAATATGAGGCAATATTTGTAGATTGTTTAAATCAGCTGCTCTGATTTTAAATCTCCATGGAGTAACTTCATTGTTTCCTTGAATAAATACACCTATTTCTCCTTTGCCGGACTCTAATCTTGTATACAATTCTCCGTTGGGAATTTTAAAAGTTGGAGCAACTTTCTTAGCTACATATTGATAGTCAATACCAAATATTTCACTTTTCTTATCTTCAGTCGCCATTCTTTGGGCTTCTAAATTTTCTGTTGGACCTCCTGGAATCATCTTACATGCTTGGCGAATGATGCTTAGTGATTGTCTCATCTCTTCAACTCTTACTCGATATCTCGCATAACAATCTCCTTCTTTTTCTGAAGCAATCTGCCAATCGAAATCGTCATAACATTCATAACTATCGACTTTCCTTAAATCCCAGGAAACTCCAGACGCTCTAAGCATTGGTCCAGATAAAGACCAATTAATTGCTTGGTCTCTTTGTATTGTTCCGAGACCTTCAATTCTTTTTCTAAAAATTGGGTTATTTGTGATTAATTTTTCATATTCATCTATTTTAGGACCAAACCAATCACAAAAATCTATACATTTTTCTAACCACCCATATGGAAGATCACATGCGACACCACCTATCCTAAAGAAATTATTATTTATTAGCCTTTGTCCAGTAGCAGCTTCCCAAAGATCATAAATCATTTCTCTTTCTCTAAAAATATAGAAAAATGGAGTTTGAGCTCCTACGTCTGCTAAAAAGGGACCAAGCCATAAAAGATGGTTAGCAATACGATTAAGTTCCAACATTAGAACTCTAATGTAACTTGCTCTTTTAGGAACCGGAATATTAGCTAATCTTTCAGGAGCATTTACTACAATAGCTTCATAAAACATCCCTGCTGCATAATCCATTCTGCTTACATAAGGGACATACATTACATTTGTCCTATTTTCAGCTATCTTTTCCATTCCTCTATGTAAATATCCAATTACCGGCTCACAATCAATGACATTCTCGCCATCAAGAGTTACAACTAACCTTAAAACCCCATGCATTGAGGGATGATGAGGGCCAAAATTGACCACCATTGGTTCTGTTCTAGTCTCTAGCTGAGCCATTGAAAATTTAACTTCTAAATAAATCTTAGTCGAAAGTTATGCAAACTGACCTATCTGATTCATCTTTTTTCAATCATAAATCAGTTATGACAGATGAGATTATGGCCTCATTAGAGCATTATCCATTAATACATAACAAACAACTTAAAGGAATAGACGCAACTTTAGGCGGAGGAGGGCACTCTTATCATTTATTGAGAAAATATTCGGATTTAAATATAATTGGACTTGATCAAGATCCATTCGCGAGAAAATCAGCATCAAAAAAACTTGATGAATTTAAAAATAGAATTGATATAAAAGCTTCAAATTTTGCGGATTTTGTACCAAAAGAAAAAGTTTCTTTTGTGATTGCAGATCTTGGAGTAAATAGTAACCAAATTGATGACCCTAAAAGAGGATTTAGTTTCCAAAAAGATGGTCCACTTGATATGCGCATGAATCCTCTTCTTGAGGTTGATGCAGAGCAATTAATTGAGGCTTTAAATGAAAAAGATCTAGCTAATCTGATTTATAAATATGGAGATGAGAGATTATCAAGAAAGATTGCTAGAAAAATAAAAATGGATTTAAAGGAAAATGGGAAATATTCTGGGACAAAAGAGTTAGCGTATTCTATTGCAGGCTGCTTCCCACCAAAACAAAGATATAAAAAAATACACCCAGCAACAAGAACATTTCAAGCACTAAGAATTGCTGTTAATAAAGAAATTGAAGTTTTAGAAAAATTTTTGCAAATTGTTCCTGATTGGCTATTGCCAGGTGGAATTATCTCTATTATTAGTTTTCATTCTGTGGAAGATAGGTTAGTTAAACGTTTTTTTAAGAATGATCAAAGACTAAAAAACCTGACAAAAAAACCAATTACTCCTTCCGAACAAGAAGTCGAACTAAATAGAAGAGCTAGAAGTGGAAAATTAAGAGTTGCTCAATTAAGAATCCAATAAATTCTAACGTAATGATTTGATCGTATTTGTAATAATATGGATTGCTTCTTTTATCTCTTTTGAATTAGTGCTTAATCCAATACTTAACCTTATTGAAGATTCTGCTTCTTTAAAAGATCTACCTAAGGCTAGTAAAACATGAGATGGCACACCATTACTGCATGCGGATCCACTAGAACAAATTATTTTGGATTTTAAAGCTTTATGAAGCTTTGCTCCGTTTAAATCCAAAACAGTCAAATTTAAATTGTGAGGCAATCTTTTTTTTATGGAGCCATTAATTAATAAACCAGAATTATTTTCTAACAAACCCTCCAAAAGAATATTTCTATAAAAAAGTAATTTCTCAGCATTATTTTTTTGATTAAAAACTGCTATCTCTATTGCTTTAGCAAAGCCAACTACTAAAGGAAGAGGCAATGTTCCAGACCTGAGACCATATTCCTGACCTCCTCCAACAATTAAAGGCTCAAGATTAATTTCTTCATCAATCAAAAGAAGTCCTATACCTTTAGGACCATAGATTTTGTGAGAACTCATCGTTATCATATTTACATCTGATAAAAGATTGTCTAACTCGATATAACCTAAACATTGTGCAAAATCAGAGTGAAAAGTTATTCCTCTCGATTTACATATCTTTGAAATATTTTCTACAGGCTGAATAACTCCTATTTCATTATTTGCCAACATAACACTCACCAGAAATGTATCTTCTCTTATATTTTTTTTGAATTGTTCTTCTGAAATTAAGCCATCTTTCTCAGGAATAATTTCTGTAACCATAAATCCCTCTTTTTTTAGTTGATTTAGGGGCTCCAAAACAGCTTTATGCTCCGTTTTTAAGGTAATAATATGTCCATAATTTCCTGTTTTTTTATAGAAATTTCTAGCAAAACCTAATAAGGCTAAGTTATTAGATTCAGTTGCCCCGCTTGTAAAAATAACTTTTTTATTCTTAAGAAATAAATTTTGTTCTATTTTTTCTCTTGAGGCTTCCAATATAGCGCTCGCGTTAATCCCCGCCAAATTAGATTTGCTTGCAGGGTTAGAAAATATCTCACTCCAAAAAGGTTTCATAGAATCAACAACATCTTTAGAGCAAGGAGTCGAAGATTGATAGTCTAGTAGAATGGGAGTTGATAGCATATTGTTTAGTATATAAAATTCTGTTTATTACTAGAAAATCAAATTTAAGAATTGAAAAAATGAATGAAATTAATCAAATAAATAATGAACCGGTAAGAAAATCAAGAATTTTATTAGTTGATGATGAGCCTGGTTTAAGAACAGCTGTTAAAACATTTCTAGAAGATGAAGGCTTTGAAATATTTATTGCAGTTGATGGCGAGGATGGTTGGGAAAAAGCTCAAACAATTTTCCCCGATTTGATAATTAGCGATGTTATGATGCCCAGAGCCAGCGGTTATGATTTACTAGAAAAAATTAGAGAGGATGAAAAATTAGGAGGAACTCCAGTTATTTTTCTAACTGCAAAAGGAATGACCCTAGACAGAACAGAAGGTTATCTTGCAGGAGTTGATGATTATATTTCCAAACCTTTCGATCCCGATGAATTAGCTGCAAGAGTTAAAAATGTAATCAACAGACAAGAACGACTATTAAAAGAAGCGGCAAGATTCGCAGATATTGACGTAAGCAAAATGGCAAAACAAATTACTGAAATAAAATCTATGCTCACAGACCAAAACCAGACTGATCCAGAAAATAAAAAAATTCTTCCTAGTTTTACTCCTAGAGAAGCAAGTGTACTTCAACTAGTAGCAGAGGGACTGATGAACAAGGAAATTGCTAGAAAGCTTGAAACATCTATTAGAAATGTTGAGAAATATGTAAGTAGACTTTTTATCAAGACAGGTACATCAAGCCGAACAGAATTAGTTCGTTATGCACTTGAAAATCATTTAGTAAAGTAAATTATTTAATTTTTTCGAATTCAATTAGTTTTGAAAAATAAAAAGGAGCTTGATTTAATTTCTTTTTAACAACGTTAAATCCTCTTTCTTTAGCAGCATTAATAATACCCTTTTCTTTCAATGTATATGCCCTTGTAGTTTTACTTGGCCCAGGAAATAATTTTCCAATATTTTTTAGAACAGCAAGAGCTGGAGTATAAGGAGCAAAGCTAACGATCAGTTTTTCTTTGCTTAAATCGCATAGATGCTGAACCATCTCTTCTGCGACCGGTTGAGGATAATGAATAAATACATCCAAACAAACTACAACATCAAATAATCCTTTTAATTTTTCCAGATCACAGACTTCATATTTAACTTTACCTTGACTCAAACCTAATTCATGAATGCGTTTTTTTGTTTCTTTTATCATTTCAGAAGAAATATCGCTCACCTGAAGTTCTTTTATACCGAGTCTTAATAAAGGTATGGAAAGACTTCCTACACCACAACCTGCATCACAATAACTTTTTTTTGTTAGTTCAGGATAATTTTTGATGTATGAGACTACATCATCTACAGTTTTTTGATGTCCTTTCCTAATATTTTTCTGAACTGTATTGATTTCATCAGATTTGCTATAAATTTTATTCCATCTTTCAAAGCCAGTGCCATTAAAATACTCCCTTACTTCACTTTTCTCGGTAATCTTATTTGACGTCATAATATTCTATGAAAATTTATTCTTTTTATACTAACTAACTGGCGTCAAATTAATTGCACGCCATTATAGGAAAGAATTGATTTGTTATTTTGTCAGAATTAAATTCTAAAGATATTTATAAAATTGCTGTCGTAATGGGTAGTGATTCAGACCTAAAAACATTGAAACCAGCCATTGATATTTTAAGTGAATTTGGAATAAAAACTGAAGTTTGTATACTTTCTGCTCATCGAACACCTATTGAAATGATGGAATATGCAAAAAATGCAGAATCAGAAAACATAAAAGTAATAATTGCCGGTGCTGGGGGTGCTGCTCATCTTCCAGGAATGCTGGCATCCATAACTTGCATTCCTGTAATTGGCGTACCAGTAGAGAGTAAGACACTTAAAGGGATTGACTCTCTTTTATCAATAGTTCAAATGCCCGCTGGAATTCCAGTTGCAACAGTTGCGATTAATGGAGGTCAGAATGCTGGATTATTGGCAATAGAGATGATCAGTTTATTTGATGAATCCATAAAGAAAAATTTGAAAGAATTCAGAGAAAATCTACATACACAGGTAAGAACTAAAAATAGTAAGTTATCAAATATTGGACCTGATAATTATCTTCAAAGTAAATGAACTAATATTTTTCTATTAGGTCTTGTTAAGAAAGTTTTCTTTTTTAAGGTAGTTAATAATTTTTTCAACGGAATCATTTAAATCTAACGCACCTGTATCAACAACAATTTCGGGATTAAGAGGAGCTTCATATGGACTAGAAATCCCTGTGAATTCCTTAATTTCTCCCAAACGAGCTTTCTTATAAAGACCCTTAGTATCTCTATTTTCGCAAACTGTGATATCAGCAGCACAATAAACTTCAATAAAATCCTTAGATCCAATAATTTTTCTCACCTTATCTCTATCGCTTATAAATGGCGAAACGAATGCTGTAATAGTTATTATCCCAGCATTCATAAATAAATTCGCAACTTCGCCAATTCTTCTTATATTTTCTTCTCTATCTTCATCCGAAAACCCAAGATCTTTACATAAACCGTGTCTAATATTATCCCCATCCAACACATAAGTCGAAAAACCATCTAAGTGTAAAACTTCATTTAAAGCGTTGGCCAAAGTACTTTTGCCAGAACCAGATAAACCTGTAAACCAGATAACCATACCTTTATGACCTCTCATTTTCTCTAACTTTTCTCTATCAATAGTTAAGTTGTGCCACTTTATATTGGTTGACTTTGTTTGATTTTGTTCTTTCATTTTTTACTTCATCAAAATTAAAAACCTATCCTAACCCTTGCTTCATAAATTATGAAATCCCTCTTTACGAAGAAACTCAATTGATTTCGAAACCATATCACCCTGTAACTGGATATTTCTATCAATTAATGTTCCTCCAGTCCCACAAAAAACTTTAATTTTTTTTAGTAATTCTTTTAATAAGATTTCATCCTCAGTGCTTAAACCTTTAATTAAAGTTATAGTTTTGCCCTTTTTACCTTTTTTTTGTTTTGAAATATTTATTTTTGATGTTTTTTTAAAAGTATCTACCTTAGCTGTTTCTTCAGATTTCTTTTCTTGATTATCAAATTCGATCCAATTCTTTTTTCCCATTATTTTAAATATAATCTATAGTTAGTTAATACTTATTCTATAGAAAAAGTGGTAAGTACATTTTCTCGCAAAGATCAAAACTATAAAAATGAAGATTTAAATCAACCCTCCAAAGATGGAAGATTTGGAAAATATGGTGGTCAATATGTTCCTGAAACACTAATGCCCGCACTTTTTGAGCTTGAAGACGCTGCATCTAATGCATGGAAAGATAAACTTTTTGTAGAAGAATTAAATCATCTACTGAAGACTTATGTAGGCAGAGAAACACCACTTTATGAAGCTAAAAGACTTACTGAACATTACAAAAATAAAAAAGCAACTCCTAGAATATGGCTTAAAAGGGAAGATTTAAATCATACTGGGGCTCACAAAATTAATAATGCGCTTGGACAAGCATTATTGGCAATAAGAATGGGCAAAAAAAGAATAATTGCAGAAACTGGAGCAGGTCAGCATGGAGTTGCTACTGCTACTGTTTGTGCGAGATTTGGCTTGAAATGTATTATCTACATGGGTGCAGAAGACATAAAAAGGCAATCCCTTAACGTTTTCAGAATGAAACTTTTAGGAGCTGAAGTTAAAGTTGTAAATTCTGGAACTGCAACACTTAAAGATGCTACTAGTGAGGCCATTAGAGATTGGGTTTCTAATGTCGAAACTACACACTACATTTTAGGATCTGTTGCAGGCCCACACCCTTTCCCAAAGATTGTGCGAGATTTTCATGCAGTTATAGGTGAAGAAACTAAAAAACAATGTTTGGAATCATTTGGATCTTTGCCCGATATTTTGCTTGCTTGTGTAGGTGGGGGATCAAATGCAATGGGGCTTTTCCATCCTTTTGTTAAAGAAACTTCTGTGCGACTTATTGGAGTTGAAGCCGCAGGAAGCGGAGTTGATACTGACAAACATGCTGCCACTATCACTAAAGGGTCAGTTGGAATTTTGCATGGATCAATGAGTCTTCTCTTGCAAGATGATAATGGTCAAGTACAAGAAGCTCACTCAATAAGTGCAGGTTTAGATTACCCTGGGGTAGGACCTGAACATAGCCATTTAAAAGATATAGGTAGAGCAGAATATGGATCAGTCACAGATCAAGAAGCTTTAGACGCTTTAAAACTGGTTAGTGAACTAGAAGGAATTATACCTGCACTTGAAACTTCCCATGCCTTTGCTTGGTTAAATAAATTATGCCCTACTCTTGAAAAAGATACTCATATAGTTATCAATTGCTCTGGTAGAGGTGACAAAGATGTTAATACTGTTGCATCTTCATTAGATATTTAATCAATACCTTGGGATTGATGGGTCAATATATCTACTCCATCCATCAATACCCTCCTCCAAATTCCATATTTCGCTCACAATATTATTATCCAAGCACCATTGAGAGAAGTTATAACTTCTTATTCCTGCATGACAGGTAACTACAATTTCTCTATCTAATAAACCAGCAAATATTTCTTCAACATATTCCGATGTGACTTTACTAATTGGTATATGTAGAAATTCTTTTGAGAAACGAGCTATTTCAAGCTCTGACTGTTCTCTTACATCAATCAAAACTGGATCTTCTTTCTCAGAATTAAACCAATCATTGAGACTAGAAGCATTTATAGATTTTGGATAACTTCCCAATTTGTAGGATAAATTATGTGTTATTTACAATTTAATAAATTAAGTTGCAGTAGGAATTTTATTGTTAAAAATAAAAATAAACATTGATAATGAAACTTAGAGTAGTAGCAATAATACTATTAATTTCTTTATTACTTTTTTTTGGTTTTAATAAAGTTTCTGCAAAAAAAAATAAGGAGCAAAGTACAAATATTGCGCAACTAAATATCTTAAGATATATACCTGAAAACAATAAATTATTATTTATTTCAAATTTAGATAGTTTTCATATTATTAATAATAATGAAAAAGATAAAAATTCAACAAACCAAGATGACTGTGTTTTAATAAAAGACTCTATATTAGATTACCTTGGTATAGATCTAGGCAATAATAAATTTGAAGATATCTATAACAATGAACTTATAATTTCATTTTTTGAAAATAGTAAAAAGCTTAAAGATGATATTTTGATTATTTTTAAAATTAAGCCAGAAAAAACAATAGACGATTTATTAAATTTGCCTAATAAAATTGATCAAATTGATGAGATAATTTCAATTAATAGAGAAAACAAAATAAATTTCCTTAACTATATATACCGAACCCACGATAATTATATAATTGCTTCATCAGATAAAAGATTGATCAAAAATAGTATTAACTCTAGTAATAATTTTAAAGATAAAAAATTTCAATATGAGGGAGAACTTTTTGGACTCAAAAATCAAAAAAATATATTATTTACAAAACAATTTGGGGAAAGTATATTTTTTGATAAAGAAATTTTTACTAATAAAAATGAGGATATTGTAGCTACTACGTTTGATTTAAAAAATAAACATTTAATTTTAAAATCATATTTACTAAATAATAAAAAAAATATTGATATTCTTTCTTATGATAAGTTTACAAATAAAGAAAATACGCATAAAGTTAACCCTCAAATTTCAATTTTTACTGAAATTAAGAATTTTGAAAAATATCTAAAACCTTTTATAAATAATTTTGAACAAAGTTTTTTTGAAGATTTTAACCAAAATACAAATCAAAATATCTTTATTATCAATTCAAAAAAAGATTGGCTTTTGACATTTGAAAAAAATACTGAAAATCAACTTGATTTAAGTGCTTTAAAAAAACTAAAAGATTTCAACAAATATACTTTAAAACAAAATGAAGATATTTACTCAATATACTCCAAAGATATTCTTGAAGAAAAAAACGATGCAATACAACAATTAACTTTTGAAAATATCTATTCAATAGAATCAGAAGGTTTGCAGTTCATAAGTAATTTTTTAATAGATAGTGAAAAGCTAGAAACAATCTCAAAAAAATTTTTTAATCTAAAAAGTTATAAAGATAAATCTACTTTTCTTTTTGCCAAAGTTGATATCAAAGATGAAAATTCCAATAAAATCAAATATTTACCTGATTTGGAAGATCTTAATTTTCTCATTAGAAATATTTTAAAAATATCAAATGAAGAATATCTTGAAATCATAAGTCAATCTATTCCAGAAAAAAATCCAATTCTTTATACAGAAACAAGTTTTAAAATACCTTAATCAAGTTATTCAAATAAGCTTCAAAGACAATCATTTGAAATTTTTGTGAAGTTAATAACTTGTGGTTAATTAAAAATTATTTGACTATCTTTAATCTATAAGTATTTGATATTGAATTAAGCAATTGGATAATAAAAAACTAATTTTAAAACCAGGATTAGAGGGTGTACCAGTTACTAATTCATCTATCTGTGATATTGACGGCAATAAAGGTAAATTATTGTATAGAGGCTATTCCATAGAAGAACTATCCAAAAAAAGCAGTTTTTTAGAAACTGCTTATCTATTGATTTGGGGTGAATTGCCAACAGCTATTCAATTGAGAGATTTTGAACAAGAAGTTCAGATGCATAGAAGGTTAAGTTTTAGAGTCAGAGATATGATGAAATGTTTCCCTGCAACTGGTCATCCTATGGATGCTCTTCAATCTAGTGCGGCTTCTTTGGGGCTATTCTATTCACGAAGAGCAATAGATGATCCTAATTACATCTACAACGCTGTGATAAGACTAATAGCAAAAATACCCACAATGATTGCGGCTTTTCAACTTATTAGAAAAGGACAAGACCCAATTCAACCTAGAGATGATTTAACTTACTCATCAAATTTTCTTTACATGCTGACTGAAAAAGAACAAGATCCTATAGCTGCAAAAGTTTTTGATAGGTGCTTAATTCTACATGCTGAACATAGTTTAAATGCAAGTACATTTAGCGCAAGAGTTACTGCAAGTACTCTTACAGACCCATATGCTGTCATCGCCTCTGCAGTAGGAACCCTGGCTGGCCCACTGCATGGAGGAGCAAATGAGGATGTGATTGCAATGTTAGAAGAGATTAAAACCCCAGAAAATGCTGGTTCTTTTTTAGATAATGCAATAAAAAATAAAAGTAAGATAATGGGCTTTGGCCACAGAGAATATAAAGTTAAAGACCCAAGAGCAATAATTCTTCAAAAACTGGCAGAAGAACTTTTTATTAGATTTGGAGTAGATGAAATGTATGAAGTTGCTAAATCACTTGAGGCAGAGGCAATACCGAGACTTGGACCTAAGGGTATATTCCCTAACGTAGATTTTTATTCTGGTCTTGTTTATAGAAAACTTGGTATTCCTCGTGATTTATTTACTCCAATTTTTGCTATATCTAGAGTGGCTGGTTGGTTAGCTCATTGGAGAGAGCAACTTGGAGCAAATAGAATTTTCAGACCATCGCAAATCTATACTGGTTCAGAACCAAGAGAATGGATTAGCTTAGAAAATAGAGAATAATATTTGCAGCTTTTCAAAAAAACACACACATATTGTTTGTTAGGAGTTAATCTGTAAAGTAAATAACATAAAAATTTTGGAATACGGATTAGATCTCGAATATAGTTTTAATGAATTTTTAAAAGGATTTGGGATTTCTAGTGAAATTGCTCACATAATTTGGCTTCCTCTACCCATGCTTTTGGTTTTAATAGCGGCAGTTGTTGGCGTTTTAGTAACAGTTTGGCTTGAAAGGAAAATATCAGCTGCCGCTCAACAAAGAATAGGTCCTGAATATGCAGGAGCGCTAGGGGTCCTTCAACCAATTGCAGATGGTCTTAAGTTACTTGTCAAAGAAGATATTATTCCTGCTAAAGCAGATGGAATCCTCTTTACTGCAGGGCCTATACTAGTTCTTGTCCCAGTTATTCTTTCATGGCTAATTGTTCCTTTTGGACAAAACCTTTTAATTAGTAATGTTGGTATTGGAATTTTTCTATGGATCGCTCTAAGCAGTATCCAGCCAATTGGACTTCTAATGAGTGGATATGCATCAAATAATAAATATTCATTATTAGGAGGATTAAGAGCAGCTGCTCAATCAATAAGTTACGAAATACCTTTAGCTTTATCTGTACTGGCTGTAGTACTAATGACCAATTCTCTAAGTACTATTGATATTGTGAACCAACAAAGTGGTGCTGGAATATTAAGTTGGAATATTTGGAGACAACCAGTTGGTTTTATAATTTTTTGGATTTGTGCTCTTGCAGAATGTGAAAGACTTCCATTTGACTTACCTGAAGCTGAAGAAGAATTAGTTGCAGGATATCAGACTGAATATGCAGGAATGAAATTCGCATTGTTCTACCTTGGTAGTTACATTAATTTAATCCTTTCAGCTCTATTAGTATCAATACTTTATTTGGGAGGATGGGGTTTTCCTATTCCAGTTGAATTAATAGCGAAGTTTCTAAATCTGCCCATTAATGCACCCTTCATACAAGTTTTTACTGCATCAATAGGAATTGTAATGACTGTGTTGAAAGCATATCTTTTAGTTTTCATTGCAATATTATTACGTTGGACAACCCCTAGAGTAAGAATAGATCAACTATTAGATCTAGGATGGAAGTTTCTTCTTCCAATTTCTCTTGCTAATCTTTTGATAACTGCAGGATTAAAACTTGCTTTTCCACAATTCTTTGGTGGTTAAACTTAAGTAAAAATACTTAAATTTTAAATTAATCCACTAAGATAAAATAATTAAGTAAATTCTTCAAAATGAAAAATTTCCTTCAGCAAATCAATAGCTATATTAAAGAAGCATTTAATGCTGGTAAATATTTATATAATGGCTTATCAGTAACTTTTGATCATCTTCGAAGAAGACCTGTTACTGTCCAATATCCATATGAAAAATTAATACCTTCTGAAAGGTATAGAGGAAGAATACATTATGAATTCGACAAATGTATTGCATGTGAAGTTTGTGTGAGAGTATGCCCGATTAATCTTCCAGTAGTTGATTGGGTAATGAACAAAGAAACCAAAAAAAAGGAACTTAGAAATTATTCTATCGACTTTGGAGTTTGTATATTTTGCGGAAATTGTGTTGAATATTGTCCAACTAATTGTCTATCAATGACCGAAGAATATGAATTAGCTACTTTTGACAGGCACAATCTAAATTTTGATAACGTTGCACTTGGTAGATTACCTACAAACGTTACAACAGATCCTTCAGTGAAACCTCTAAGAGAACTTGCCTATCTTCCTAAAGGAGTAATGGACCCTCACGAAATTCCAGCTTCTGACACTAGAGTTGGTAAATTACCTGATGAAGTCTATGATTGGATGAGACCTGAATCCAATGAAAATAAAGATAAAATTTCTAATCCAATCAACTGAACTCCATTAATTTATGTCTATTGCAATAACAACACAATTTATTTGTTTTAGCGTTCTATCTTTAGTTGTCCTTATTGGAGCACTTGGTGTTGTATTGCTCGAAAGTATTGTCTATTCGGCCTTTCTTCTTGGCGGAGTTTTCATGAGTGTGGCTGGATTATATCTTCTTTTAAATGCAAGTTTTGTTGCAGCAGCCCAGGTTTTAGTATATGTGGGTGCAGTAAATGTATTAATAATTTTTGCAATAATGCTAGTCAATAAAAAAGAAGACTTAAAGCCTATCAATGATATTAGATCGAGAAGAATTATATCAACATCGATTTGTCTAACCCTACTAAGTCTCTTAATAAGAGTTGATTTGACCAATGTGTGGAGCCTATCAAATCCTCAAAACTCCATAGGAGAAGATTCTACCATCAGAATTGGTGAGCATTTATTTAGTGATTATTTACTTCCATTTGAAGTAGCATCAGTTTTACTTTTAATGGCAATGATTGGGGCTATTGTTTTAGCGAGAAGAGATGTAATGAGCAAAGATATTTCGACAGGATTACCTGTTGATCAAGAGTTAATTGAAAAATCATCAGAACCATTACTTACAAATAAAAATTAACCATTCAACTTTTTTATGATGAATTTAGAATCAATTCCTATTCAAGCTTTTTTAGTAGTGTCCTCAGCACTATTTTGCATTGGTATTTGGGGATTATTAAATAGCCGAAATGCAGTCAGAGTTCTTATGAGTATTGAATTAATGCTCAATGCGGTAAATATTAACTTGATGGCATTTTCTTCCTATATCGATAATAATTTAATTCAAGGACAAGTTTTTACAATTTTTGTGATTACTGTTGCAGCGGCAGAAGCAGCTGTTGGATTAGCTATATTGTTATCGCTTTACAGGAATAGAGTGACTGTAGATATGGAAAGTTTTAATTTATTAAAATGGTAAAAGCATTAAATGAAACTTTCATTAGTGCTCATTATATATCGTTCAAACAGTCCTTCAGCGTTAGAGGCTTCTAAATTTTGTGAAGAAATTCTCAAAGTCAAAAATATTAAATCAATAAGAATCGAAAGCGATTTTCATAAAGATAAAATTGAAAAATATCTTTGTAATTCAGAATCTAAACCAAATATTGGAATCGTTCTTGGTGGTGATGGAACATTCCTAAAATGTGCAAATTTATTAACTGCTCTTGATATTCCTTTATTGAGTATTAATATTGGTGGCAATTTGGGTTTTCTTACACAAGAAAAAGATTTTTTATTTGACAAATCTTTTATTGAAATTCTTGAAAAAGAAGAATATATAATTGATTTTCGGAATAGATTAAATTGTGATGTTTGTATTAGTGGAGTAAGTCCTGAAAAAAAAATTATTAAAAGCTATCACGCGTTAAATGACTTTTATTTTAAATCAGTTGAAGAGGATATTTCTCCTACCAACCAAATACAAATTGAAATTGATAATGAAAAGGTAAACGAATATAAAGGTGATGGATTAATAGTATCAACATCTACTGGTTCAACGGCATACTCGATGGCTGCTGGTGGTCCAATAGTACATCCTGACATTGATGCGATGATAATTAACCCTATATGTCCAATGAGTTTAGCTAGTAGACCAATAATTATACCTAACACTAGCAAGGTAATCATTAAACCAGTAAAAAAAAGTAAAGGGGAAATTAAATTATGGAGAGACGGTTCAAAATGCATGACTATTAAGGAAAATTATTATTGTGAGATCAAAAAAGGGGAATCGCCCTGCAAGATAATAAAGTTTAAAAAAAGTGCAAACTATTACAATACTTTAATAAAAAAACTAGATTGGAAAGGCGATTTATCTCTAAAAAATTAAATGGCCTTAGAAATAGAAAGACGATTTCTTATAAAAAATAATAACTGGAAAAAATGCATCACAAAAAAAATCTTTATTGAACAAGGATACTTATCAAAAAGCTTAGATGATTGGATTATTAGAATAAGGTTCACAGGTCAAGATTATAAAATTGCAATCAAAAAACATATTGAAAGCTTTACCAACTTTGAATTTGAATACTCCATTCCACCAGAAGATGGCGAAATCATAATGGCAAACATTTCAAATACAATTAAAAAAGAAAGATTTTTTTTAGAAGTTGAAAATAAATCTTGGATTATAGATTGCTTCAAAGAAAATAATTACCCACTTGTAATTGCCGAAGTTGAACTTTCTAATGAAAAGGAAGATTTAAGGCTTCCATCTTTTATATCAAAAGAAATTACTGGACTTAAACGTTACTCCAATTTCCGTCTTTCAAAAAAACCTTTTTCAAAATGGAAAGGGGACCACCTAGTAACGAAAAGAAACAACTAGCCAAAACACCCTTCTTTCCTTTATATTTTCTTTATAATTTGACGTCAAAATTCATTTTTCAAATGTATGGTCTTTACGATAAGGAAGGAATCTTGAGATTTGTTGATTCAGACAAAGAAGTTTGCATAGCATATGCCGAGCTCTTCGAATTAGGTTCTACAAATTATTGTTTAATGGATTTAGCTAACGATAGGAAAAAAGTAAAAGGCACTACTATTGATCAGAATCAGGGAGAGAGCAACAATTAAACCCATCTCTACAGATTTTTCCATTATCCATAGCCCAATTTAAAAGTGCCACTCTATTTTTAGAACCTGTTTTAGTAAACATATTACTTACATGATTATCAACAGTTCTTTTACTAATAGTAAGTTTCACAGCAATCTCTTGGTTAGTAAGCCCATCAGCTACGAGATCAATGATTTCCATCTCTCTTGATGAGAGACCCATCATATCAATGTTGTTTACTTCTTCTTCAACCATTTGCATTTAAACAGTTCCTTTTTTATATTAATTAAGTTTAGCAATCTAACTACACTTGTTAACCAAGTAGGAAACAAAAGCAATTGAAATCAAAACTTCAGCAGACTTTAGAAAAAAAATCTAAGGTAGTAACAGCAGAGTTAATGCCGCCTAGAGGTGGGAGCCCCATAAGATCTCTTAAGATAGCACAACTCTTGAAAGATAAGGTACACGCTGTTAACATTACAGACGGAAGCAGAGCTGTAATGAGAATGTGTAGCTTAGCAATGTCCAAACTATTACTGGAAAATGGGATAGAGCCAGTAATGCAAATATCATGTAGAGATCGTAATAAAATTGCTTTACAATCTGACATTCTTGGAGCAAATGCCTTAGGAATTAAAAATATCTTATGCATTACTGGTGATTCAGTAAAAGCTGGGGATCAACAGGACTCCAAGCCGGTTCACGAGTATGAGTCAGTAAGATTGCTTCAACAAATTCAGGCTTTCAATAAAGGAATTGATCCTACTTTTGAAGAACTTCCCGATAAAAAAACAGTTATATTTGCTGGAGCCGCTGCAGATCCCAGTTGCAGAAATCAAAAAAGTTTAAAAAATAGAATTCAAAGAAAAAAAGAAGCTGGAGCTCAATTCATACAAACTCAAATGGTTATGAAAAAAGAAAATTTAATAGAATTTTGTGAAGAAATCAGTGAACCTCTTGAAATCCCAGTTATTGCAGGTGTTTTCTTATTAAAGTCTTACAAAAATGCTCTTTTCATAAATAAATATGTCCCAGGAGCAAACATCCCTGAAAATATTTTAAATCGTCTTAAAGATGCCAAAGACCCTCTACAAGAAGGTATACAAATCGCAGCTGAACAAGCTCACGATTATATTAATATCGCAAATGGTATTCATCTAATGGCAGTAAGAACTGAATATCTAATTCCGACGATTCTTGAAAAAGCTGAACTTAATCTGGAATATTAATCAAATCAGTACCTAATAATTCTGCCATTGCCTTTTGCTGAGGAGATGGTTCAGTCATATCAGATCTTCTTGAATCTGTTATCAACCAATCCAAAGATGCATCTTGCAAATCAAAATGGTCCCCATTTTTGTCCACACAGTAACGGCCAAAGACTAATTTATCAACTAGCCTCACACCCTTACCAATTTTGGAATAATCAAAAATAATTGAATTATCAATTATTGCACCTTCGCAAATACAACAACTTGGGCCGATCATTGCAGGACCAATAATTTTTGCACCATCTTCAATTCTAGTCATCCCACCAATATATACTGGACCAGAAACATCAATTGTTTCCCAATTTGCGGCCACATTTAATCCAGTGAACACTCCAGGTCTAATTTCTTTACCAGGAATCTCTACTTGTCTAACCTTACCCTGCAAAACATTACGGATAGCACTCCAATAGTCGGGAACTTTTCCAATATCTACCCACTCAAAATCCATTGGGAGGGCAAAAAATGGCAAATCCATTTCAACTAGTTTAGGGAAGAGATCAGCACCAATATCAAATTTTTCTCCTGATGGAATGTGATTAAAAATTTCAGGTTCAAAAAGATAGATACCAGTATTAATAGAATCTCCTAAAGCTTGATCTATCGATGGTTTTTCCTGAAAGGCTTTTATTCGACCATTGTTATCTGAAACTACTACTCCATAACTTGATACTTGATCTCTAGTTACTTTTTTAGTTATTAAGCTTGCAATTGCGCCCTTTTCTTTATGTTTCTTAACTGCTTCAGTCAAATCTAAGTCAACTAAAGCATCGCCACAAAGTACTACAAAAGTTTCATCAAAAAAATTTTGAAAATCTTGGATTTTTTTTAATCCTCCTGCCGAACCTAAAGCATCTCCAATTAATTCTCCATCTTCAATCCTGCCTTCAAAACTATAGGCTATCTCAACACCAAATCTTTGACCATCTCTGAAGTAATTTTCAATTTCTTCAGCTAGGTGAGAAACATTAACCATTATTTCTTTAAAGCCATGCTCTTTGAGTAGCTCTAAAAGAAACTCCATTACAGGTTTTTGTAAAATAGGTATCATTGGTTTTGGTATAATATGAGTTATAGGCTGAACACGAGTACCTTTTCCTGCTGCGAGTATCATTGCCTTCATGAATTCTAAAACCTCTTTTTAAAGATTATACGTTATTACTATTTAGCAATTAGAAAGCATTAGAAGAGATATTTTTAACCTCAAGATTTTCAATAGGCAATTGAGCTAAACCTCCTTCAGGAATTATTCTTTTAATTTGTATTGGGCCATATAAGGAATTAATTTGTTTTATCTCAACTTTATTTTCAGAGGATAAAAATAACAAAGCCCAAAAAACACCAAGACGATCTTTATCTAAATCATTTTTTCCTTCTTCTTGCCATGTCTTGACTAAATCTTCAAAGTCAGTCCACTGAAGAGCTTTTTCCCATCTATCAAGAAATTTACCTAATTCTTTTGTTGTTTCAGGAAGTTTCTCACGATGTGCTAAAGACTTTACATGAGAAATTAAAGCCTTATCAGAATATTTTTTATTTCTTTTTCTCTTCATAAGGAGAAGATCTTGAGTTTCTATAAGTTCAGCAATTGACTCTAATTGACTTACAAGTTCGCCTAGTGTTGTTGTACGTTTAAGAATTGGTTGTGCTATGGATCTTCTTCTTAAATATTTTTCAGGGTATTTTGGAATATCAAATTCTTGGTCAATCCAATCTTGATCATCCACGTCAAAATTATCTTCAAAATCTGAAGAACTTTCTTTGAAAACATCAGATTCTAAAACTTGCGCTTTTAAATTAACTAATACGGAAGCGGCAAAAAAAGCCTCGCTTGTCTCAGATAAATCCTTGTGATACGTATTATTACTTTTTGAAGTATGTTCAAAAGCGTGTGAGTATTGCTCTAAAAAACTATCAATTACACTTATAACATCAATATCCCATGGATCAAGATCACCTTTGCCAGCGGCATCTTGAAGAAACTTAATCAACAATCTAGGTCCTAGTTGTTGCCTTTCAATGGAGTTTAAATAGGATATTTGAAATTAATTAACAACTACTAATAAGATATCCTCTTCTTTATGTAACGCAAAGAATATTGCATTAATTTAAGAAATTATATTTTTGGAGCCTTGAAAATGTCATTTTCTTTAGTCCCAGAGAAAATATTTGTTTTAACAACACTTTTAACAGCAGTTAAATCTCTATCTACTAAATTATTAATAGATGCAAGATAACTTTCAGTAACTAATCTTGGGTATAAGCCAATTCCAATTATGGGCAAAAGTAAGCAAGCAATAATATAAACTTCCCTTGGCTCAGCATCAATAAGTTTTCTTTCTTCAGCCAATTGAGGATTTTCTTTACCAAAGAAAATTTCTCGCAACATTGAAAGAAGATAAATGGGAGTAAGTATTACTCCTATTGCAGCTAAAGAAGCCATGACTATCCTAAAAGGAAGAGTATAAACTTCATCAGTGACAAAACCTGTGAATACCATTAACTCTGAAACGAAACCACTCATACCAGGCAAGGCAAGTGATGCAAGCGAGCAAGCAGTCCATAGAGCAAACATAATTCTCATTTTTTGTCCTACACCACTCATTTCATCAAGTTTAAGAGTCTTTGTTCTATCATAGGTAGCTCCAACAAGAAAAAATAAACTAGCCCCAATTAATCCATGACTGACCATTTGTAGCATTGCACCACTTGTTCCTAAACTGCTAAAACTCCCTATTCCAATTAGGACGAAGCCCATGTGACTTATTGAACTATATGCAATTTTTCTTTTTAAATTTCTTTGAGCAAAAGAAGTTAATGCAGCATAAATTATATTTACTACTCCAAGAACTATTAATAATGGAGCAAATTGAGCATGGGCCACGGGTAATAATTGTGCATTAAATCTTAAAAGGGCATATCCCCCCATCTTCAATAAAATGCCAGCTAAAAGCATATGAACAGGAGCTGTAGCCTCTCCATGAGCATCTGGCAGCCAAGTATGAAGAGGTACTATTGGAAGTTTTACTCCAAATGCAATTAAAAGACCCACATAACAGAGGATTTGGAATTTTTGATTAAAATCTTGTGCTGCCAAATGAGAAAACTCAAAGTTAGGAATTTCTGTACCGTAGAAACCCATTGCCAATGCTGCTAGCAGAATAAAGATAGAACTGCCAGCTGTATAAATAATGAATTTTGTTGCGGCATATTGTCTATTTTTGCCACCCCAAATAGCTAATAGTAAATACACCGGGATTAATTCAAGTTCCCAAGTAAGAAAGAATAAAAGCATATCTTGAACTGCGAAAACAGCTATTTGGCCACCATCCATCACTAATATCAAGAAGAAAAATAACTTTGATTTGAACTTGACTGGCCATGCAGCTAAAACTGCCAAAGCAGTTATAAAACTAGTTAATAGTATTAAAGGCATTGATATGCCATCGGCACCAACAGACCAAGTTAGACCTAAATCAGGTAGCCATTTAATATTTTCTTTAAGTTGAAGATTTTCATTATTAATATCAAATCCATTGATATATGAGCCCACAGTTATCAAAAAAGTTATTAATGCAATAGACAAGGCAAACCATCTAACCTCTTTACCATCTCCCTTATCTGGGAAAAAAGGTATCACAAACGCACTAAAAATCGGGAACAAAATTGCTGCAGAAAGCCAAGGAAAAGTTGACAATCCTGCACCCAAAGTTCCCAACATTTGTGTCTCAAAATGTGTAACAAAATAAGTACTCAATTTAATCAGAAAATTATCTTAAATAAAGTCTAGAAATTATCTGTATTTTTTCATCCCAATGAACAGTGAAGACACACAATTGTAATTAAGTTACTTTAGGAGATTGAAAGCCAAATATTGCAACTAATAGAATTACGCCCCCAAATACAATAAGGGCGTAGAATTGAGCTCTACCAGTTTCAAAATATTTTAAACCTTCTCCACTTCCTAAAGTTACAAGTCCAGTCAGATTGACTACACCATCAACAACCTTAGAATCAACTTCTAAAACTTCTTTAGCTAGTTTTCTACTTCCATTGACAAAAAGCTTTTCATTAATATCGTCTAAATACCATTTATTAGACAAAAATTTATTGATAGAAGGAAACCTTTGTGCAAATAAAAGTGACAAATTAATTTTTTTCACAAAATAAGCTTGGTAAGCAATAAAGATTCCAGCTGATGCAATAACAACTGATGCAATGGCTAAAGGCAAAAATTCTTTTAATTCGAAAGCTTTTGCAGCAGTCTCTGCTTCTTCAGGATCTAGTAGATTTGCAATTTTGCTATCCCATGGAAGTCCCATAAAACCAATAATTAAAGACGGTACAGCTAGAAATACCAAGGGAAATGTCATTGACCAGGGTGACTCATGAATAGAGCCATGTTCTTCATGCAGTTCATCATTTTCTTCATCTTGGTTTGTTTTAGAGGCTATTAGAAGCTCTTTTTGCAGTTCTTTATTTTCTCCTCTAAAATCTCCTTCAAATGTCAAGAAATAAAGCCTAAACATATAAAAAGCAGTCATACCGGCTGTTAGAAGTCCTATGAACCAAAAAGCTGGAAATGATATAAAAGCATTTCCGAGTATCTCATCTTTACTCCAAAAACCTGCCAATGGTGGAATACCACTAATTGCTACACAACCTATTAAAAATGTTGTTGATGTATATGGCATTTTTTTTCTTAACCCACCCATTAATCTCATATCTTGAGCTAATACAGGCTGGTGGCCAACTACTTCTTCCATAGCATGTATTACTGAACCAGATCCCAAAAATAGCATTGCTTTAAAGCAAGCATGAGTCACTAAATGAAAAATTCCTGCTACTGGCGCTCCACAACCCATTGCAAGCATCATATATCCAAGCTGAGACACTGTGCTGTAAGCTAAACCTTTTTTTAAATCCATTTGAGTCAAAGCTATAGAGGCGCCTAAAAAACAAGTAATGGTGCCTACTAAAGCAATAATGAACTGAATAGAGGGGAATATTGAGTACAAAGGTTGTAGTCTTGCTACAAGAAATATTCCTGCAGCAACCATTGTTGCGGCATGGATAAGTGCTGAAATAGGCGTCGGGCCTTCCATCGCATCAGGCAACCATACATGAAGAGGAAACTGAGCAGATTTTGCCATTGGCCCTAAAAAAACTAAAAAACAAAGCAACAAAGCAGCCCAAATAGGTATCGAATTATCAGATATTGATTGAGAAATTCCAGTGGCTATTTCATTAAAATCAAAACTATTTGTTGCCCAAAATAGGCCAAGAATCCCTAGTAATAATCCAAAATCACCCACTCTATTAACAACAAATGCTTTTTGTGCAGCGTGGGCAGCGCCATCCCTGTCATACCAAAAACCAACCAACAAGTAAGAACACATCCCAACTAATTCCCAAAAAACATAAATTTCTAATAAATTCGGACTAACTATTAATCCCATCATTGAACTACTAAATAATGCTAAATATGTAAAAAATCTGACATAACCTTTGTCATGCGCCATATAACCATGAGAGTAGATCATTACCAGCAAAGTTATAGTCGTTACAAGAGCAAGCATTACACTACCCAAAGGATCAAGGACAAAACCCATCGGGATTGTAAAATCCCCAGCACTAGCCCATACAAATAATTTTTCTACAGATTGATAACCATTAACTTGTTCAACAAGAGCTTTGTAACTAATTACCGCAGAAATGCCAACAAACGAAATAAGACCTACAGAAACAATTTCTCTGGAATTATTAATTTTATTATTAATACTTATTAGGCCTAAACCAGAAAGCACTGCTCCAATAAGTGGGAAAACAGGAATTAACCAGGCAATTTCTGAAGCTTGAGGCATGTTCTAAAAAACTTATAGTTTGATTTTAAACTGTCAATTGAAAAATTCCGACAAAAATGATGAATTAAATGTTTTAACGGCAATATTTATATACTGATGGGACCACCAAAGCACGCCTATTGCAATCAATATACCAAGTTGAGATAACTTAAAAAATTCTTTAATTTTAAATTCTTGCCTTCCTTCAAGTATTGCCATGAAAGGGATTATGGAAGTACTTTTTCTAAACTTTTCAAACTCTTCTCCAAATCTATTTGCTAATCTCTTATCCCCATGCCAGATTGCAAAAAGATGATGCAAAACTAAGCCAATAGAAGTTACTAATGTGAATGAAGTACCAATCCATAGAGTATGAGCAAAACACCAAATTATCTGACCAAATGCTTGTGGATGTCTAGTGATTCGCATTATCCCAGTTCCATAGATTCGAACTTTAGGTTTTAAAACCGAAGGAATTTCTAGCAAATTGTAAGTAGCGGGATATAAAAATAAAAAACTTATTGCAGTTAAGAACCAAACGACTATAAAAACAAAATTATTGCCCTGTAAATTCCATAATCTGATTCCGTCATATCTATGAGCCAAAAAATAACTAATCAAAATAATTGCAGATGGCAAACTTAAAAAAACAAAACATAACCGCCATAATCTCGCACCCATAATAGATTCTGCTTTGATTCTTAAAGCAGCTCCCCCACTATGAATTACCGCAAAAATGAAAATCAAAAGTAAGATGATTAGGGAAGTTTCATGAGTCTCCATATATTTAAATTGTCCAAATAATTTTTGTTCTTAACAAGAATGCTCCTAAGCATTAGAATTATAAGAAATTGTAGGCATAATAGATGCCAGAATTACCTTTTACACTCGACCAATTAAGAATATTAAAAGCTATAGCAGCTCAAGGAAGTTTTAAAAAAGCTGCAGATCTTTTATATGTAACCCAACCTGCAGTGAGTTTACAAATACAAAATTTAGAAAAACAACTTGAAATTACAATTTTCGACAGAGGTGGTAGGAAGGCACTTCTGACTGAAGCAGGGAGACTATTACTTGAATATTGTGAACGAATTTTGAATCAATGTGACGAAGCTTGCAAAGCTATTGAAGATTTAAATAGCTTAAAAGGTGGAACTCTTGTCATTGGAGCGAGCCAAACAACGGGTACCTATTTAATGCCGAGAATGATAGGACTTTTCAGACAAAAATTCCCTGATGTATCAGTTCAACTTCAAGTACACAGTACGAGAAGAACTGGTTGGAGTGTCGCCAATGGACAAATTGACTTAGCCATTATTGGCGGACAATTACCTGGAGATTTAGAAAATTTGCTACAAGTAATTCCATATGCAACTGATGAATTGGCATTAGTTTTACCATCTAAACATCCACTTTCGAACAAAAAAGAGCTTCTCAAAGAAGACTTATACAAATTAAATTTTGTTACATTAGACTCACAATCTACAACAAGAAAAGTTGTTGACAAACTTCTCCAAGATTCTGGGCTTGATATTCAAAGATTAAAAATTGAGATGGAACTTAACTCTCTTGAAGCAATCAAGAATGCAGTTCAATCAGGTTTAGGAGCATCCTTTTTGCCTGTTGTTTCGATTGAAAGAGAATTATTGGCTGGAACAATCCACAAAGCATTCGTTGCTGATTTAGAGGTTAAAAGAGAGCTTAAATTAATTACTAATCCATCTAGATATACATCAAGAGCTTCAGAAGTATTTAAGAAAAACATTCTTCCACAATTTGCTAGTTTAGAAAGCCCTTTGAGGCATATATAATTTCGATCAAAACTGAATTGCTTCTTTGTTAATACCTACCCCGCCGTCTTCGGCTTGTCCATCACCTTTTATTATAAATTTATTTTCATTTACATCAGTCTGATAAACGCACTTAACTATTGGCTTATCTCTTATGGAACCAATATAAGCAAAAGTGTTCATCCTTTGCTTACATTCCCTTACATCTTCATTACTAATTGCGCCCTGTTTTTGTAACACTGTCCAATTCTCTCTTCTAATCACACACCCTGGCTGAAGAGCTGGTTGCGTTACAAAACTCGTAGATGGATTTAGAGTCGTATACATTTCAACATCAATTACAAAAGCACTAGCTCCCCATTGTCTGCAAAATTCAGGGTCTGGAACCGCCATATCTAATTGTTGTTGACTTGCTATATTTCCCTGCCCGCCATCGGTTGTACTGGTAATAGCGCTCCCGATACCAACTCCTAAAATTAATACTCCAGCAAGTACGGCAATGGTTCCTGTATTAAAGTTGATCTTTTGCTCAGAAGAAGCAGCAGGCAATCTACTATTTCTTTGGCCGTAAGAATCCATATCTCTTGGATTTGAAGAGTAATAATTTCTATTAGAGCCTCTTCTAGGCCTTCTATTTGATGGTGGTCTATTCACAGTACTTCATTAGTCTTTGGTAAACCCATCGAATAATTCATTACTCTACAATCAGGGTTATAACTAAGCTCACCATTTTGGAGCAAAAATTTAATTAAACCTTCGATTTCTGATCCTATTTTTCGAAGTTCATAATCATCTAAATCCCTCCCTGCTCTATCTTTTATTAATTCATTGAATTTTTCATTTATTCTGTTTAGAGAATCTTCGTTCCAAATAAATTCGTTATCTGGATCTAAATCAAGCGTTAGTTTATTGGGATGAAACTTTAATTCTTCATCTACCACTTCCGCAGTAAAAATCCTTACATGCCTAGTAGTCGACTTTAAAAGCATTTTTTCCATAATTTTACAAAATAATCAACGAAAAAAACTAATATGTTCTAACTTTAATGTAGCTTATTAGTAAGTGTTAATTTATTTCTTGATTTAATAATGCGTGTTGTAATTGCTGGTGCTGGTTTAGCAGGTTTATCTTGCGCTAAATATCTAGTTGATAATGGACATATTCCAATTGTACTAGAAGCTAGAGATGTTCTTGGTGGTAAAGTCGCTGCATGGAAGGATGAGGATGGAGACTGGTATGAAACTGGTTTGCATATATTTTTTGGAGCCTACCCTAACATGTTGCAACTTTTCAAGGAATTAGATATTGAAGATAGACTCCAATGGAAAAGTCATTCAATGATCTTCAATCAGCCATCCGAGCCCGGGACTTACAGTAGATTTGATTTTCCCGATATACCAGCTCCAGCGAATGGAGTTTCAGCCATACTTAGCAATAATGATATGCTTTCATGGAATGAAAAAATACTTTTTGGAATAGGTTTAGTTCCTGCAATGTTGAGAGGCCAAAAATACCTGGAAAAATGTGATACAAAATCATGGACAGATTGGCTAAAAGAGCACAATATACCCGAAAGAGTTAATGATGAAGTTTTTATAGCGATGAGTAAAGCTCTTAATTTCATTGGCCCAGATGAAATATCATCTACAGTTTTATTAACAGCATTAAACAGATTTCTACAAGAAAAAAATGGTTCTAAAATGGCATTCCTTGATGGAGCTCCCCCAGAAAGACTTTGCCAACCAATGGTTGATTATATTACTTCTCGTGGAGGAGAAGTTCATATGAATAGCCCATTAAGGCAAATTAACCTTAATAAAGACAGCACTGTTAAAAGTTTTACTATTGCTTCTTTAAGTGAAAACGAAAAGAAAGAGATAACTGCTGATGCTTATGTTAGTGCAATGCCTGTAGATCTCTTTAAACTATTAATTCCAGAACAATGGAAAGGTCTAGATTCTTTTTCTAAATTAGATGGTTTAAATGGTGTACCAGTTATTAATATCCACTTATGGTTTGACAAAAAATTAACAGATATTGATCATCTACTATTTAGTCGATCTCCACTTCTCAGCGTTTATGCAGATATGAGTATCACATGTAAAGAATATGAAGATCCAAATAGATCAATGCTCGAATTAGTTTTCGCGCCAGCAAAAGATTGGATTAATAGGAGTGATCAAGACATCGTTGATGCAACAATGGAAGAACTAAAAAAATTATTTCCTTCACATTTTATGGGTGATGATCAGACAAAACTAAGAAAATATAAAGTAGTAAAAACCCCAAGATCTGTATATAAGGCTGTTCCTGGATGTCAAGAATTCAGACCTAGTCAAAAATCTCCTATAAAAAACTTCTTCTTGGCTGGTGATTACACAATGCAAAAATATTTAGCATCTATGGAAGGAGCTGTTTTAAGTGGTAAATTATGCGCGGAATCAATTAACAAAGAGTATTCTAAAACTCCTCAAAATGTTTCTTAATAACATTAAAAACTTCTAAATTTAACTACAACTTTTTGAAAAAGTCAATTTCTCAACTAGATCAAGCATATGAGATATGCCGTAAAGAAACCCAACAATGGGCTAAAACCTTTTACTTGGGAACTCTTCTATTACCACCTGAAAAGCGAAAAGCTATCTGGGCTATTTATGTATGGTGCAGAAGAACAGATGAAATCATGGATAGCGAAGAAGCTTCAACTAAATCTCAAAATGAACTTTCAGAGAACTTAGATGCATGGGAAGAAAATACAAAGAATGTATTCAAGGGGGAAATTAGATCTGAGTTAGATTCAGTTTTGTTAGATACTATCGAGAAATATCCTCAAAGTATCCAACCATATTTAGATATGATAGATGGTCAGAGAATGGATCTTAATAAATTTAGATATAAAGATTTTGATGAATTAAAACTCTATTGTTATAGAGTCGCAGGTACCGTTGGTTTAATGACTCAGAATGTTATGGGAATTGATAGCGCTTATACATCAGCACCATGGAGTGCTAAGCCTGACCCCTCTGAAGCAGCTATAGCCCTAGGAATTGCAAATCAATTGACAAATATATTGAGAGATGTAGGAGAGGATAGGCACAGAGGGAGAATTTATCTCCCACAATCGGATATTGAAGAATTTAATTATTCTGAAGAAGAACTTTTAAACGGAGAAATCAACAATCAGTGGAAAGCGCTTATGAACTTTCAATTAACAAGGGCGCGTGAATGGTTCCAAAAGTCTGAAGATGGAATTAAATGGTTATCTTCTGATGCAAGGTGGCCTGTTTGGACATCTTTACGTCTCTATAGAGGAATCTTAGATTCTATTGAAAGACTAGATTATGATGTTTTTAATAACAGAGCTTTTGTAAAGAATTCAGTGAAGGCTTTCGAGATTCCAATATCTTTTTTAATTTCTCGAATTAAGTAGTTAAGCAGGTGTCTTCTGATTAGCCAATAAATCTTTTAATTTAGATAGTTCTCCCGCCCATCTTGGATCAGGTGCCTCAAGATTTGGAGCATCACTATGCACAATTTTCTTGAAATCTTTCCTCTTCTTATTCCTCTTTAAATTTCCGCTATTTCTTTTATTTGAAGCGGAATCTTTCTTTTCTGATAACTCTACTCTTAATTTAGAACCATTAAATTCAAAACCATTTAATTTTTGAATTAATAAATTTGCATTCTCTTCATTGTTTGTTGTGGCGAAACCAAAACCTCTAGATTCCTTAGTTTCTTTATCTAAAACTGCTTTAAATCTAATGGAATCAGAAACTGATTTTAAAATCTCATCAAATTCTTTTGGATTAAATCCTTGTGGTAAGTTGCCAATGTAAATACGAATGCCCATAAATTTTTAAAAATGATTTTGAAGTCTGAACTTTTAAACAAAACTAAGCTATGTGTATTTAATCACATTTTGGCGCATTTTGTTCAATCCATTGCGTTGCTTTATAAATAGCTTCATCAAAATTATTCAATCTTTTATATGCAAGTTCCTTTGAAAGATACTGTAAAAGATCTCCTAAGATAGGCCCATCCTCTATTTTCAAATTTTTTTTGATTACATCGCCATTAAGTAAATTTGAGGGGTGGAATAATTTATCTTCCTTATCTCGCCATCTACTTAGCCAATCAAATCGCAAATTTTGAGGTAAATAAAAAATAAAAGAAGGAAGAAACATCTCTAACTCTTGATGTAATTTAAATCTATCTAATTCATCTAACTGAGCGGTATTTTTGTTCTTCAAAAAAAAGTGCCATTTTCGCATTAACTTAGTTTTTGCAATTTCAGCTTTACTAAATCCAAGTTTCTCTAAAGATGCAACATCTAAAATTTGAGCAATAAAAAATAATGGTAAAAACTTTTCTTTTTCTTCCTGATTAAGTTCTGCATAATTTATCTTCTCTAAATCCAAAAAAAAAGAATCTTCAGATAAATTCTCAGTACCAAATATATCAATTTTTTTTATCAAAATAAGCGCATCAAGAGCATTTGCGCCATGTACAATTTTCTGTATTTCATAATTAATCCTCTCTTTAGCAACAAAATATAATTTCCCTTTATTTTTTTTAATAAAAGTAATTAAATTAACATCAATCTTAAAATTCAATTCTGAAACAAAGCGAAAACACCTTAATATTCGTAAAGGATCATTTAGTAAATTTTTTTCAGAATGAGTTCTAATTATTGATAGCTCTAGATCTTTAAGACCGTTTAATGGATCAAACAAACACTTCTTATCAAATAAAAAAGCAATTGAATTAATTGATAAGTCCCTAGAACACAAATCTCCTTCGATTGTTGATGAAACCTGATTAGCAATATCAATATAAATATTATTAAGTATTATTCGAACTACTTCTCGTTTTTTATCTAAAATTATAAATTTTGATCCAATTTTATTTGCAATCTTTTTACCAATTTCAATTGCATTTGAAGGTACAACGATATCAAAATCTACCTTTTCTGTTTCTCTTCCCAAAATAATATCCCTTATGTAACCACCAACCAAATATGATCCTTTAGGAAAGAAACCTAAAATATAATTCAAATTATGAAATTTTATACTTGTTTCTAATTTATCAACTATTAGTGTATGATTTGTGAGAATGCTTTTTTTCATTTTTTTTTAATTATGTGCATTTGCATCAACTGTAAATGGGTTGATAGATGTATCACATATCATGATGTTGAGAATAATCATGGTGTTGATCATATTTGTGATCTACCTGATTTTAAAGCAAAAAAACCATACATTCATGTCAATATAGTTAAAGATAAAAATGGTGATTATAAAACTGATTGGGATGTTCAATCTTGTGAAAGTTTTGAAAATGAATTTGGTAAATGGGCTAAATGTAATCCAGGGATGGAATTACCTGTTTAAAGGTAATAGATGACAAATAAACTCAAACAAAAGGAAAATTTCTCTTCATTAGTAATTCATAGCACAGACAATTCTTTTGGCTTTGGATATAGAAAAGAAAATAACCTTGATTCTGATGAATTATTTATCAAAAAATTTGATAATGACCTTTGCAATAACTTAATTGATGATCTTAACAAATTTATTTCAAAAGAAAATTTACAAAAAATAAGTAAGGTATCTGTCAGCATAGGGCCAGCAAATTTTAATGCTTCACGACTTATTGTAGTTTTAGCAAGAACAATCTCACAACAAATAAATTGTCCAATAGACAGTTTCAGTTCATTTGAAATAATGGCAAAAAGAATTGCATCAAGAAATAATATCTTTTCAAACAAACAATCATTCTGGATTTACAAAAAATTAAAACGAAAGGGTTTCATAGCAGGTAAATATGAAATTTGTCATAACGAAAAAAATCCCTCAAATCCAGTCATTCGAGAAAAAATTATACCAAAAGTTGTTAAAGAACTTGAGGGTAAAGAACTTTATTTTGAGGCTATTTACGACGATAAAGAAGATTTAAAAGAACTATTAGATTTATCAAATAAAAATTTGTTTAATTCAAATGAGGATTCCTGGCAAAAAGTTTTGCCTCTCTACCCTATTTCTCCAATTAACTAAATATTCATCCAATCAAATTATTAATTTCATCTTGAAGATTGATGGTTACGGAATTCAGATCGTTTCTTAACAAGCTCTCTGGCGGTTGGACAGGTTTTCCGACCTTAATAACTATTTTTGAAAAGAAAGGAATGCAGAATTTAAATCTTACTAATTTATGAGAATTAATTAGAGCAACAGGCAATAATAATTTTTGATTCTTAAAAGCTAATAATGCAGCACCTTGCTTTGGCTTATTAACTCGTCCATTTTTCTGACGAGTGCCATCAATAAAAATTCCAATACTTTTGTTATTAGATAATTTTTCACATGCTATTTTGATGGTATTTTTATCAGCAATGCCTCTTTTTACTGGATAAGCTCCACATGCCCTAATAATAAATCCAAGAACAGGGATTTTAAAAAGCTCAGCCTTTGCCATAAAAGATATATTATGGTCAAGAGCATGTCCCAATAAAGGTGGATCTAATAAAGAACCATGATTAGATACCACTATGAAAGAACCTTTTTTCGGTATATTTTCTCTGCCAATCAAATGTCCCTTAAATACAAATTTATAAATAGGGAATACAAAAAGTTTGCTAACCAATTGATAGATTAATTTTTGAAAAATATCATTTTTCATTCAAATTAATAAGTTATTTGATCAGAAGTTGAAACTTGAGAAATTTTTACATCATGCAGATGTCTTTTCCCTAAACCGCTAAGTACATTTGAGGGGCCAATTTCAACAATATGCAAATTATTATCTTTTGCCATTAAATCCATAGTTTCTCGCCACCTCACCCCATTACACATTTGATTTTCTAATCTAATTTTAAGTTGATTTGGATCACTACAAAGCGAAGGTTCATAATTACTTATGACTGGGAAAGAGGGATTTTTAAATTTAATCTGTTTTAAATACTCAGAAAACTTTGTTGAAGGCTCCCGCATAAATGGGGAGTGAAATGCTCCTGAGACATTTAATTTCAGGTATCTTTTACAAGTAATTTCTCTCGATAAATTATCTAATGCTTCATTAGTTCCTGATAAAACAACTTGAGAAGAGCTATTGTCATTTGCAATTACAATATCATCAATTTTTTTTACTAGTAGATCAAGTTGGTCTCTATCAAACCCAATTACTGCTGCCATCGATCCTTTCCCGGCATTTGCCATTAATTGAGATCTTACTTTTATTAGTGATACACAATCTTCGAATGAAAAAACATCTGCACAATATAGTGCAGTAATTTCTCCCAGGCTATGTCCAGCTACATAAGATGGTTTAAAACCATTATCCTTAAGGGCATCTAATAAAATCGATTCGACTACAAAAAGACAAATTTGTGTATTTCTTGTATTATTCAGATCCCCCAGAGGATTTTTAGGTTCAGGATTTAACTCGCAAATTTCAAATAAATTCCTCTCGAATATCTCAGAAGCATAATCAAACCTCTCTTTTGTATTAGGCAACGTTTCAATCTGTTTTGCCATTCCAATTTTTTGCGAACCCTGTCCAGGAAATACCCATGCAACTGTCATAATGTACCTATTTTGTTTTTAACCCCATTTAATGAGGGCTGCACCCCAACTTAGCCCAGCACCAAAACCACTTGTAGCAATAATATCATTTTGCTTAATAATATTATTTCTAATAGCTTCATCAATCATTAGTGGTATTGTTGCCGCTGATGTATTACCATATTTTTCTAAATTGCTAAGTATTTTTTCTCTAGGAATTTTTAATCTATCTCCTACAGAATCTAATATTCTTTGATTAGCTTGATGTAATACAAGCCAATCAACTTCACCAGAACTATAATTAGTTTTTCTAAACAAATTATCAAGAATTATAGGAACCTCTTTAACTGCAAATTTATAAACTTCCTGACCATTCATCTGAATTGGAGCAAAACCTCCACTTAAAAAATCAATATTATCAACAATTGAATCATTATTATTTTTTGACGGAAGATTTAGGAAAGAACCCCTTTCACCGTCAGTTTTCATATCAAAACCAATTAGATTATCAAATTCATTTGAAGCTTCAATTGCTAATGCACCTGCACCATCTCCAAAGAGAATACAACTTCTTCTATCATCCCAATCAACAAAACTTGATAATTGATCTGCTCCTATAACAATAGCCCTTTTAAATCGGCCACCTTTCAAAAATTGTGAGGCTGTTATTAGAGCAAACAAAAAACCACTGCATGCTGCAGTTAAATCGAAAGCTACGGCATTATGAGCGCCTAATTTAGCTTGAATTGATGGCGCTGAACCGAATAAATCATGTGGAGTAGATGTTGCCAATAGAATCAAATCGATAGTTTCAATATCCCAATTAGTCATTTCAATCGCGGATAGCGCAGCCCTATAACCCATCTCAGTTACATTATCTTCTAAGCTAGAAATTCTTCTCTCAGAAATGCCAGTTCTAGATTTTATCCATTCATCACTAGTATCTACTTTTTGACTAATTTTTTTATTAGTTAATATTTGATCAGGTACAAAACTACCGCTTCCTTTAAATGAGACTCCAATCTGATTAAACTTTATACCTTCCAAAAGAATTTTTTGTTACTTATATAAGTCAAACATAAATTTGACTCATTATGTTTTATGAATTTAAAACTTGAAGCTTTTGAAGTTGATTTAAATTTTCCATCACGTCATGATTAACTGCTGAGTGTGCCAGGCGAAGAGCGCTAACTACTGATAAGGACTTACTGCTACCATGACCGATAACGCAAATACCATTTACGCCAAGTAATAAAGCACCACCATGTTCGGCATGATCCAACCTCTTCTTAATTCTGAGTAGATTACTTTTTAAAAAAGCGGAGCCAACTTTTCCCCGCCGTCCTCTTGGTAGCTCAGATCTCAAAATATCCAACAAAACACCCCCCACAGACTCAAGAAATTTTAATAATATATTGCCAGTAAATCCATCACAAACAACTACATCAAAATTACCTGATAATACATCTCTTCCTTCACAATTCCCTCCAAACTGAAAACTTTGTTCATTAGATAGTAATTCAAATGTTTTTAAAGATAACTCATTACCTTTACATTCTTCCTCGCCGATATTTAAAAGACCAATTCTTGGGGTTTTTACTTGTAGTACATCTTTTGCATAAATATTACCAAGAAGAGCAAACTGATGAAGATAGGAGGGTTTGCAATCAGTATTTGCACCAACATCTAAAACTAACACAGGTCTAGTTTGGTCTCTTGTTGGAAATAATGCGCCTATTGCGGGTCTATCAATACCTTTCAATCTACCAATCCTAAATATGGCAGAAGCCATCATTGCGCCTGAATTACCAGCTGAGTATACAGCCTGAGCTTTATTATTTCTTACCAAATCCATCGCAACATTTATACTTGCATTTTTCTTTTTCCTGACTGCTGTAGCTTCTTCGTTCATCCCTATAGGATCGCCACTATCTATCAATTCAAAACGGTTATTATAAATTTCTTTTTCCAGTGCTTCTAATAAACCAAATTTTTCTGCTGTATTTTTAACTTTCTCAATGTTACCTACGAATTTAATATTTATTGGAAATCTACTTATGGCTTCTAGACAACCCTCAAGAATTGGACCAGGAGCATAATCTCCACCCATACCATCAACTGCGATCCAAATTCTTTTAGATTGAGTTTCTTCACCCTTATCTAAAATATTATCGCTATTTTGTAATCTTTTTAATGGATCAAAAACTAATGGTTGTAATGTATTTTTTGCCAATGAACTAGCATTTGAAACTACACTACTAGCAGTACTCACTACAGATTCAGCACTTGAAACCACATTACCTGCAACATTACCTGCAACGTTACTAGCAACATTACTTGCTGTACTAACAACTGATCCAGCACCAGAAACCACATTGCCTGCAACATTACTAGCAGTAGCAGCAGAACTAGCTGCCGTATCAACTATTGAAGTGACAGCCGAGTTTCTTTTATACCATATAACTAATCTTCTGATAGCTCTAGACTTATTAAGTTTATGTACAGAATCTTTTCCCATTTATTTACCATCAAAAGGAGCAATATCTACAATACGTTGAAAAAGATATCCTGTGCCTCTTGCTGTCAATATCAATTCAGGATTTGCTGGATCTGCCTCAAGTTTTGACCTTAGTCTTGATATGTGAACATCGACAACCCTTGTATCTACATGTCTCTCTGGGGTATATCCCCAAACCTCTTTTAATATCTCTCCTCTACTAAATGGTTCTCCTGATCGGCTTACTAATAGCTCTAGAAGACTAAATTCCATACCGGTTAATCTAATTCTCTCATCACTCTTAAAAACTTGTCTTCGATTTGTATCGATTTTTATATCAGTGACCAAAATTAATCCTGAATTAGGCATCCCAGGTATTTGTTCTTTGTCAATTCTTCTTAAAACGCACCTAATTCTAGCTTCTAATTCTTTTGGGCTAAATGGTTTAACTACATAATCATCTGCCCCTAATTCTAAGCCTGTTATCCTATCAGCAACATCTCCTAATGCAGTTAACATCACAATTGGCACATCAGAATCTTTTCTTAATTCTTGACAAACTCCATAGCCATCTAACTTTGGCATCATTACATCAAGCACCACTAAATCAGGTTCATAATCTTTAAATAACTTTAGTGCCTCTTTACCATCACTTGCGGTTACAACTTTGTAGCCAATCATTGAGAGACGCGTCTCGAGAATTCTTCTAATACTTGCCTCGTCATCTGCGACTAGGATTGTTTCTTTATTTTGACTAGATAAAGCCATTTGTTTCTATTAGCTAATCAGTAAGAGAATTTATTATTATCCTAATCTAACTTGTAGAGGGGCAATATCCCAAACATTCCAATTCCTTTACTTCATTCAGAAACTTAATGTCTAGCAAATTATCGACTTTTATTTGTCAGAATTGCGGATCTGAAACTTCTCAATACTTTGGTAAATGCCTGAATTGCAACTCATGGAATTCAATTGTTGAAGAAGTAAAAAGTAAGACATCTAAATATAAAGAAATAAAAAATATAAAAAATAGTAAAAAATCTATACCCTTTAATGAGATTTCATCAAAAAAAATATCTAGATTTACAACTGGTTTTAGGGAATTTGATAGAGTTTTAGGAGGTGGAATAGTACCTGGATCTGTTGTTTTACTAGGGGGAGAACCAGGTATAGGTAAAAGCACAATAGTTCTTCAATCAGCAGGAAAAATATCTCTTAATGAGAAAGTTTTATACATAACTGCAGAAGAATCTTTAGAACAAGTAAAAATTAGATGGGAAAGATTGAACCAAAAAAGTATTGATTTAAAAATTTTTGCTGAAACCAATTTGTCCTTAATTATCGAAGAGATAAAATGTGTAAATCCAAGTTTCGCAATTATAGATAGTATTCAAGCCATCTATAATCATGAGATGCAAAGTTCGCCTGGATCTGTTTCTCAAGTTAGAGAATGTTCATCTGAATTGCAAAATCTTGCCAAAGACAATAATATTGCTCTTTTAATAATTGGTCATGTAACCAAAGATGGTGCTTTAGCTGGTCCTAAAACTCTAGAGCATTTAGTTGATACAGTAATAAACTTTGAAGGAGATAATATTTCCTCACATAGATTACTTAGAAGTATAAAAAATCGATTTGGATCAACCTTTGAAATTGGAATTTTTGAAATGTTAGAAGAGGGCTTACGAGAGATCAAGAACCCAAGTTCAATTTTTACAAATAAAGAAAATATTTCAGGTGTGACAACTACTATTACAAATGAAGGTACTCGACCATTAGCAGTTGACATACAAGCACTGGTAAATAAAACCTTTTATAGTAATCCAAGACGAACTACAACTGGAATCAGCATAAATAGATTACATCAAATACTAGCTGTTATTGAAAAACACGTAGGTATAAAATTATCTGAATTTGATTGTTATATAGCTACTGGTGGGGGGTTTGAGATTAATGATCCCTCATCTGACTTAGGTGTAGCAATATCAATTTTATCAAGTTTAAAAAATATTCCACCTATAGCAAGTAGCTCATTTATTGGGGAATTAGGCTTAAGCGGTCAGGTTAGAAAATCGAATAACCTTCGAACAAAGATCGAGGAAGCTGTAAGACTAGGTATCAAAAATATAGTAGTGCCAAAATTAGAGGATGAACTAAATAATAATTTTCAAAATTTAATAAATATCAAAGAGATTTCCAATATTAAAGAAGCAGTTGAATATTCTTTATCAGAGTAGAAATATTAGAGATACATATCGATTGAACTTCTTCCTGAGTTTTTCAACCAATTCTCAATATCTAGATAACCACCTGGATATAGTCTCACTGCTTTAGACCAGACTTCAGCAGCTTTATCAAACCAAATATCTCTCTGATCTAAATCACCATTTTGCTCTGCGTATCTTCCCCTTTTTTCATAAATTAGACCTATATTTTTAAGGCATGATGGCTGTTTGGGATTTTCTACTAGTGCTTTTTCATAAGTTTCAATAGACAAATCCTCTTCACCGTTACTCATGTATATTATTGCCATATTTTTTAAAGTCTCACCCCTATCAATTTTATTTTCTTCAAGCAGTAAACTCTCTTTGTAATACTCTAATGCTTCCGAATAATCCCCATTATTTTGTGCAGCTAGGCCATCTCTATAATAGATATAAGCTTTTTTTTCTTTCTCTGCAATAGGCATTATTTTTACTATGGATTCAGCAATTACAGTAAAAGCTTTATCAATAAAATTGTCTCTGTTTTGATTACTAGGCACTGCTCTAAATCTAATAAAATTAATATAGTAATTTAAAAAATAACTATTTAAAAAGTCTATAACATTTATTATTATAGTTAAAAATAAGCTCAAGCATTAATTTGCTTCTATCGAGAAAAATATGGAGAGCATTCAATTAAGCATTACAGGAATGAAGTGCGGAGGTTGTGTGAGTACTGTTGAAAAAATATTGAATAATTCTGATGGCATTGAAAATGTTTCTGTTAACTTACTTACTGAAAGTGCATATTTTGAAATTACCCAGAAACATATAGCAATAGAAACAGTTCTCGAAAATCTAAAGGAGAATGGTTTTCCATCAAAGATTTATATAAATGATTTTTCAAAAAAAATAAATAAATCAGAATTAGAAAAAAAAAAGAAATGGAATAATCAATGGAAAAAACTAACTTTTGCCTTATTACTTTTAGTGTTTTCAGGTTTAGGTCATCTCGCAGAAGGAAGATATATAAATTTTCCAATATTAGGTAATATATTTTTTCACGCTTCATTAGCAACATTAGCTCTATTACTTCCTGGCAGAGAAATAATTATAAATGGATTTAAATCATTTATAAAAAACTGTCCAAATATGGATTCTTTAGTAGCTCTTGGAGTAACTAGCGCATATACAACAAGTCTTCTATCCTTGATATTTCCTGCCACTGGTTTTCCTTGTTTTTTTAATGAACCAGTTATGCTATTAGGCTTTATACTGATTGGCCGATTCTTAGAAGAAAGAGCAAGATACCAAACTGGTTCATCAATTGGAGAGTTATTAGATCTTCAACCTGAAATGGCAAATATCTATACTGAAGATAATCAAATACTCTCAGTAAGAGTAAACACTTTAAGACCTAATCAAGAGATTCAAGTTTTAGCAGGAGACAGAGTACCTGCAGACTGCATTATTACTCGCGGTACTTCATATGTTGATGTTTCACATATAACTGGAGAATCCAAACCTATCGAAGTAAAAGAAGGAGACAATCTATCTAGTGGATCTTTAAATCTTAATTCAACTCTTAGACTTAAAGTACAAAAGGTAGGAGGGGATTCTTCTCTCGCAAAACTAGTCAGTCTTATTGAGTCCGTAAATGCTAGAAAACCTCGTATTCAAAGAATTGCAGATGAGATTGCAGGAAAATTTACTTACTTTGTACTTATTTTTGCCACTTTAACTTTCTTCTTTTGGTGGAAGGGAGCAATAAACATTTGGCCTGATTTATTAATTCATAATCATCAATTCAGCACTTACTCAAGTCACACACTTCATAGTTCGCTTGGTAGTAATGCTGAGAATTTCCTGAGTTTAGCAATCCAATTGTCAATTGCAGTTTTAGTAATAGCTTGTCCATGTGCATTAGGTTTAGCCACTCCAACTGTAATAACTGTTGCATCTGGTAAAGCAGCAAAAAAAGGTATTTTATTTAAAGGCGGGGACAAAATAGAGATGGCTTCAAAAATTAATCACATTATTTTTGATAAGACAGGTACTTTAACAAAAGGTAAACCTTTCATTGTTGATTATAAAAATAATAATGATCATTCATTTTTATTAAGAATAGCTGCCAGTTTAGAAAAGGAAAGTAGACATCCAATCGCAGATGCCTTAACTCAAGAGGCAAAAAAACAAAATTTAAGTTTATTTCCAATAAAAAAAATTCTTACCCATTCAGGTCGAGGTATTTCTGGAGAACTTGATTCAATTGATGGACTTATTAGTATTGGGAATATTGAATGGCTCCTAAGCAAAGGAATAATTATTGATAATGATTCAAAAAAAGTCATTGAAAATGAAGAGACAAAAACAAACACTATCATTGGAGTAAGTATCAAGGATAAGTTATTAGGCTTTATTTTATTAGGAGATTTACTAAGAGAGGATTCAATTAAAACAGTTCAAAATTTGAGAAAAAACAAATTTAAAATTAATATTTTGAGTGGAGATAGAAAACAAACAGTTTTAGCTTTAGCAAAAAAAATTGGTTGTAAAGAAACAGAAGTAAAATGGGATCTTCTTCCTGAAATGAAGCTGAAGACTATAGAAAATTTAAAAATAAATAATAAAGTAGCAATGATTGGTGATGGTATTAATGATGCCCCAGCCTTAGCATCCTCAGACTTAGGCATTGCGGTAGGGTCAGGAACTCAAATAGCCAAGGCAAATGCAGATGTAGTCTTGATGGGAGATCAACTCAATGGATTACCCTATGCATTAAATATCGCAAAAAAAACTATCAGAAAGATAAAGCAAAATCTAATATGGGCTTTTGGTTACAACTTATTAGCTATTCCTATAGCAGCTGGCATTTTATTGCCTAAATACGGAATACTTCTTACCCCATCGATAGCAGCATTACTTATGGCCACAAGTTCTATTACAGTTGTAATTAATGCTTTATCATTGGATTAAATGGAAGGGAAATTTATTGTTATTGAAGGAATTGATGGATGTGGCAAGAGTACCCAAATAAACGAGCTATCTAGATGGCTCCCAAATAGTGGTCTTTTAAATACAGAATCTAAATTAATCACTACAAGAGAACCTGGAGGCAGTCAGCTAGGCAGAACATTAAGAAGAATTATTCTTGAAGACAATGAAAATAACAAGCCTTCATCACTCGCTGAATTATTACTTTATTCAGCAGATAGAGCTGAGCATGTTTCAAAGATTATTGCACCTGCCTTAAAAAATAATGATTGGGTGATTAGCGATAGATTTTCAGACTCAACCTTGGCTTATCAAGGGTATGGAAGAAAAATAGATTTTGAAATAATTCAAAATATTGAATCTATTGTTTGTCAAGGAGTACATCCTGACCTAACTTTCTTCTTAGAAATTTCTCCAGAAGAAAGTATCTTGCGAAGAAAAAATAAGATTCCAGATAGAATAGAGTCAGAAGGTATTAGATTTTTAGAGAAAGTAAATGAAGGCTTTAAACTAATTGCCAAAAAAAAAGAATGGATAGTCATATCTGCCTCTCAAAATATTCAAACGATTTCTAATGAGATTAAAGAAACTCTTTTAAAAAATTTCTCTAAGTAAAAATGATTGAAATTAAAAAAAATAATTTTTCATTTAATGAAGAAATAAATACAAGTCTAATAAGCATCATTAAAAACAAATCCTTTGCTAATGGTTATATATTTTCTGGTGCGGAAGGGTTAGGGAAAAAACAGACTGCTCTTAAATTCATAAATGAGATTTTCAAGCTCTACTCCTCAAGCGGGAATATAGAAGAAAAAATTACCAATAATAATCATCCTGATTTTCTGATTATTGAACCCAGTTCTCCTATAGAAGCCAAAAGATCAAAAAATCCTGATCCTGAACAAATCAAAAAAAGTGGATCTGAGATTATTAAGATTGCTCAAATTCGCAATATCAAAACTTTCCTTGGTCAAAAATCAATAAACTCTGAAAAGAAAATTATTTTAATTCTTGATGCGCACCTTTTAAATGAACCTGCTTCAAATTGCCTTTTAAAAACCTTAGAAGAGCCTAGCAATGGTATTTTTATTTTATTAACATCAAAATTAAATCTGCTCTTAGATACGATAATTTCAAGATGTCAAATAGTAAGGTTTCGCTCCTTTTCTAGTAAACAAATAAAATCCATTTTAAAAGATTATATAGATCCTTCTAGATTAAATATAAATAGAGGCATAAAAATCGAAGACCTTATAAATTCTGCCAATGGTTCACCTGTTCAATTATTAAAGAATATTCAAATTTGGAATGATTTATCTGATGAAATAACGGCTCAATTAGAATATCCAATAAAGAATAATTTAAAAATTCTCGAAGTATCTAAATTAATTTCCGAAAAATTAGAAGTTTACCAACAGATTTATTTAGTCAATTTCATTCAAATTATTTGGTGGAGAAAGACAAAAAAAGTAAATCTCATAAAAAAACTTGAAAACTTAAAAATTTACTTAAGAAAAAAAGTTCAACCAAGATTGGCATGGGAAACAACTTTTTTGAAGATTTCAATGGAGGGGATATGAAATTTAATCTATTGAAGAATTTATCAAATCAGGTTTTCTAGCTTGATCAAATTCTTGTTTTGCAGTGGCAACTTGAGAACCAATAGGTAATTCTAGACAATATCCAGCTCCATATACAGTTTTGATATATATAGGCTTACGTGGGTCGGGTTCTAACTTAGTTCTCAAATGTCTGATGTGAACTCTGATTGTCTCAATATCATCATCAGGTTCATATCCCCATACTTCTTTAAGAATCAATGCTGGTGATACGGTTTGTCCATGCCTTTGTAAAAGACAATGAAGTAATTCAAATTCAAGGTGCGTTAATCTAACAGGAGATTCAAACCAAATCGCCTCAAATCTTTCTGGGACTAAAGTGAGAGGTCCATAATTTAAGATTTCTTGCTGGTTAGTAGAATTCAACTGTGCTCTGCTAGTTCTCCTCAATAAGGCTTTGATACGGACATGTAGTTCTTCTAGATCAAATGGTTTAGTGATGTAGTCATCAGCTCCAGAATTGAATCCAGTAACTTTGTCTTTGAGACCACCCAATGCTGTTATCATCAAAATTGGAATATTTGATGTTCTTTCGTCTCTTCTAAGTCGCTGGCATAAAGTTAATCCATCAACACTTGGCAACATTAAATCTAAGAGTATTAAATCTGGCGAGTATTGAAGGGCCAGTGCTTGCCCTTTTATGCCATCTTCAGCTTTTTGAACATTGAATCCAGAATGTTCTAAATGCCTAGCTACCAAGTCACGCATATCACGATCATCTTCAATTAAAAGGATTGAAATTTTCATATTTCTAGACTATTAAACATAAGTTAGAATTTAGTAATACGATTCTCTCAAGAATTTTGAAAGATTGCAGAGTTAATGTAAACAATTTTATCAAATAGATAAATTAATAAGCCCAATAATGACAAGGTATTAGAAAGAAATAACAAATTTAAATAAATTTTAATTTTTATAATTTCTTTCGATTTTATTAATTATTTCTTAATAATCAGAAGATTTTTTGCGATAAGTGGATCAGAAATCCTTGAATTACTAGATTAACTTTGACATAGCAAAACGTTTCAGAATAAATTTAAGTTACAATTTTCATCTTCCAAGAAAGTTTGCACTGAATTTATAATTTCTATATATCTCTATATGTTTAAGCTAAGAATTTTGTCTATATTGAAAAAAATCTAAACATTTATGAAAAAGGAGTCATCTACCTATATAGATTTATCTAAAAAGCAACTCGAAAAACTTAAAGAATTTTACATTCAAAAAAAAGTTGAATCGATGAGTCATCAAGAACTCAAACAGTACGTGCTAGAAATTATTTCTCATCAGATAAACAACACCATCGGCAAAGAAGAAGAAATGGAAGCTTGGAATGAAATGTCAGATTTTTTTGGAGAGCAATTTGAGTTATTTATCTTAGAAGTCAAAACAAAATTTTGTAATGAAAAGAACTCAGTTGAAAATGAAATAGATCCTCAGCAACAAAGATTAAATTTACTTGAAAAGAATTGTTTAGATAAAAAGCAAAAGGATATGTGGGATGACTAGAACTTCTTGTAAAACAAAAATATACCTTGACTATAAAAACCGATAAATTTTGTAATAAAATGAGGAATAAGTTAGTCATAGACTAATCTGAAAAGATATTTGTTTATAAATAAGGAGAAAACAAGAAAACATTCAAGTTTTTATTACTTAGTGGAGTTAATTTGAGACCGAAAATATCAAGACATTTCTTCTTATGAACTATAATCTTTAAAATTTTACTTAATTTTTATTAATTAATTTCATAAAGAGGATCAATTAAATGGTAATAACACCATTAAATAAGAATAAACTGGAAAATTTTTTCAATCGAGATGCACAAAATCTACTTAAATATTTTTTATTTAAAGCAATCTTTTCTCAACCGGAATTAGTCAATAATCAGTCCGAGATTCCTATTCAAGTCCCAAAAGAACATATAGAACAATGGTTGGTCCAATGTTTAGGAGCAGATCCTGTCGGTTCTGGAAGTTATCCTGTAGATATTATCAATCTCAATAAAAAATATGGCGCAGATGCAAAAATGCTCTCCTGGAATGGCAAGAAAGGTTCTTTATCGGGAGAAACCTCGTTAGCACAAAAATTTAAGGATGCAGGTAATGACCTAGATGATGCCTTTAGGAATAGACAATTCGATGGGATTGTTAATGATTGGTCTAAATTATTAAAAAATAAATTATTGCATGTTAAAAATGACTACAAAGGATTAGACGAAATTTATTATTTTTTTGTTATTCGTCAAAATAATATTTTTCATGTATGTGGAATGGAGGTTGACATAAACAAAATAGATTATATTTGTGTTGACAGAACCTCTTCGGCATCTATATGGATCAAAAATCTTATAGATTCAAATTATGGAGAGTCAAAAATATATAAAGCGAAAAAAAGGATGGAATTAAGACTCTATCCTTATAAATGGATAGAAAATAATTTAGTAATTAGTTTTGATAACTCAACTTTAAATATTGAAAATAAAGAATTGATCGGTATGGATATTAATGAATTATATTCACATTCATTTTATAATTTTACAAATTTGTTCAAAACAATTATTGGAGACCCAAAGTTAGATACTTTTAAAAATAAGTAAAAAGACTTTGCTTAAAAGTAATTAAATTTTTCTTAACTAAAGTGACCATTCTCAGCACTAAAGATGGTTATAATTTTATACCCACTATTCACAAGAAAAAATTCAAGAGAAACAAATATTGCCTAAAAGTGCAATACTTTACGCACGTACAAAGATGGATGCAGAAAACTATTGTATTTTAAGTAAGGATTTTATAAATGTTAATAACATTAAAAATTTTCTAAATTAAATGTACTTAGAGTCAAAAAGTATTATTCAGAATCTTCAAAGTCAAGATAAGACTTTTAGTTTAATAGTTAAGCAAATAGGTTATATAAATTTAGAAAAAAAAGAACTTAACTTTGAAGAATTGATAAAAATTATAATTAATCAACAACTTTCAAACCATATATCAAGCATAATTTTTCAACGTTTAAGGGACAAAATTAATAACTCCGAACTAATCTCACCTTTATCAATAATTGATTTTGATAATAAAAAACTCAGGGACTTAGGTATTTCTCATTCAAAGATTTCTTTTATGAAAGAGACTGCTAAATATTTTATGGATTATCCATACATAATAAAAAAATGGGAAACCATGAATGATGAAGATGCAAAAATTAAAATTCAAGAATTAAAGGGGTTTGGTCCTTGGTCTGCAAATATTATTCTATTATTTTATATGGGTAGAAATAATGTATTTCCATATAATGATTCAACTTTACAAAAAGCATATTTTAAAATTTATGGTGAAAGATTATCATCAAATCTCTCTCAAATTAATTGGGCAAGACCTTATAGAAGTATAGTTGCGAGATATCTTTGGAAGTGGGTAGATAATGGTGCGAAAAAAATCTAATTATTTATATAAATCTTATACAATCATGAAATTAAATTCAGTCTTAAGATCCATTTTTTCTTAAATAATTATAAATAATTGATGAGAATTTTTTAAAAATATCTACCGTTACTGAGTTACCTGCTTGTTTATATAGTTGCGTATTTGGAACGTCTCTGGGTAACTTGAAAGTTCTTGGGAATCCTTGAAGGTTAAAGCATTCTCTAGGTGTAATTTTTCTAATACCATAATCATCCTTAATTAAAGGAACATTATGACCCCCTGTCCCCATATTTGCTGTCAAAGTTGGACATACTCCACTTTTGTTTTCTCTGACATAAACTCTTCTCCACTGATAAAAAGTATTCTTTTTAGTAATAGATCCTATTAAATCATTATAATTATATTTATCTTTCCTATAGTAATACTTTTCATCTACAGCATTACTTTCTAGAAAATCAGAAATAGGTTTAAGTTTAATCTTTTTTTCAGTAGGAAATAGTTTACTTAAATATGTTGATTTATGTTTTGAAGAATCAAAACAAATATCTTTGTCCTCCAGAAAACAAAAAATAAAAGTTCTTTCTCTGTTTTGTGGAACACAAGTATATTCACAAGTATTCATAATTTTTGAAAGAACACAATATCCAGTATTTTCTAAACTTTCTTGAATTATTCTAAATGTTTTTTTCTTATCATGAGTATAAATATTTTTAACATTTTCTAGTAAAAGAACTTGTGGTTTTTTGGGTAACTCATTTATTAATCTTATAATTTGAAAAAAGACATCACCTCTTTTATCTACAAATCCTTTTTGATAACCTGCAACAGAAAATGCCTGACAAGGAAAACCCCCAACAAGTACGTCAACTGCTTCTAAATCTTTTCCTTGTAATTGATTAATGTCTATTTCATAAAATGGGTGAGAGAAATTTTTTCTATAAGTTTTTGAAGCATATCTATCAATATCTGTTCCCCATACAATTTTAAATTTTTCTTTATCAGAGAAACCAAGTTCGATTCCACCAACTCCTGAAAATAATCCTCCTACCTTATAAACCTTATTTTCCATATTCAACTATATTAAAAATAACATTAAAATACTCTAGATATTTTATGAGAAATGTTTCAAATCTTTAATGATATTTTTAAATTTTAGAATCTAATTTTCTTCAGATCTCAATCAGATTATTAAAAAAGACCTCAAGTGACATAACCTGAAGTCTTAGAAATCTGATATTTAACTCCCCGGGCGGGATTCGAACCTGCGACCAATCGATTAACAGTCGATCGCTCTACCGCTGAGCTACCGAGGAATATAAAATGAATTTAGCTCTTTAAAGTCCCTTATGACAAGTTAATAGTTAATTATATTGAAATTTTGATGGTTTTTGCCATTTAGATAAAACACCATTTTTTAACTCTGCTACTGCATCAGCACAATTTAATTCTTCATAACGGTGAGTAATCCACAAAGCAGATAATGGGTTTTTGTGGTTATTTGTTAGATCTTTAATAGTTTTTAAAACTTTTAATTGGCTAGTTTGATCAAGAAGAGCGGTAGGTTCATCCAAAAGAATAAAATTTCTATTACTTATAAGAGCGGATGCAATAGTTAAGCGTTGTTTTTGTCCACCACTTAAAGTATGCACCGGTCTTTTTTCAAAGCCAGTCAATCCCACCTTATCTAGTACAGCCTCAATTTTTTTTGAAATTTCGTAATCAGTTAAATTTTGATTAATATTGATCAGAAGTTCACTTCTACAATTTGGCATTAGTATTTGATGATCAGGGTTTTGGAATACCATGCCAATATTTGCTTTACATTGCACTATTCCATTTTTGGGTTTAATTATTCCATTTATTAATTTTAAAAGAGTACTTTTACCACTTCCGTTCTTACCGACTATCATCCAGAATCCAGGTTTTTTTATTGAAAAATTACATTTATTAATCAAATTTTCTTGATTGTTATATGAAAACGATACATCTTTGAAATCTATAAATGGTATTGGATTTTCAACAGAACCTCGCATTAATTCTATCAATCTATGTTAAGAGAAAATCCTGGCCTTTTAGCTCCTCCTGCTACAGATGATTTTTCATATATCTGAACAGAAATGATTTCTTTAGCTTTTACAGCAATTAATTTGTCTTGCACTTTGTCACACTTTAATTCAATCAAGCTTGAGGGTTCATCACTTTCATTCATTGAACTTTTTATTTCATCATAAATTCTTTTAACATCTTCAAATTCTTTTTTCTGAATTGAAAGTGGAAAAGGTGAATATCTCAGACTTAGTTCCAGCGAATACATAATAATTATCAAAACTAACTCTTATAATAATAAATATTTTCACGCAGAAAGATATTTTAAATTAAATTCTTTTCAAAAAATTTATATAAAAGATGATTAAATACAATTATTATGTATTAGGGGAGATTTAATTTTGCAATTTAAATAATCATTTCATGGAAATAGCAAATGATATAACTTCTCTAGTTGGAAATACCCCATTAGTTAGATTAAATCGAATCAGGAAATATTTTAATTGTTATCCAGAGATAATAGCCAAATTAGAAAGTTTCAATCCATCAGCTTCCGTTAAAGATCGCATTGCTTATTCGATGCTATGTAAAGCTGAAGAACAAGGATTAATAACGCCAGATAAAACAACGTTAATTGAAGCGACAAGTGGCAATACTGGAATTGCATTAGCTATGGTTGCTGCGGCAAAAGGCTACAAATTGATATTAACTATGCCAGATACGATGAGTATTGAAAGAAGGGCAATGTTGAGAGCATATGGAGCTGAATTACAGCTAACACCAGGTAAAGAAGGAATGAAAGGAGCTTTAGATTTGGCTAATGAATTGTCTTCAAGTATTGCAAATGCCTATCAATTTAATCAATTTGAAAACTTTGCTAATCCAGATATTCATGAAAGAACAACGGCTAGAGAAATATGGGCACAAACGAATAAGAATATAGATGGACTAGTTACAGGAGTAGGCACAGGAGGAACAATTACTGGTTGCGCAAGTTTTTTGAAAAAAGTTAATCCTAATTGCAAAATTTATGCTGTAGAACCCAAAAAAAGTGCTGTCATTTCGGGGGATAAAGCAGGATCTCATTCGATTCAAGGAATAGGAGCAGGTTTTGTACCTAAAGTTCTTAATACTGAATTAATAGATGAAATTATAAAAATAGATGATGATGAAGCATTTTATTATGGACGTTTATTAGCTAGATTAGAAGGCCTATTATCAGGTATCAGTAGTGGTGCGGCTTTGGCTGCAACAATAAAAATTGGAGAAAGGAAAGAACTAATAAACAAAAGATTAATAGTTATTTTACCAAGTTTTGGTGAAAGATATTTATCGACAGCAATGTTTGAATCTAATACCTCGATTCAAGCCAGAAAAGATGGTTATCTCTAATCTCTAATTTATAAAAATGGATAAAAATTTATATGAAGAATTAGGCCTCAAAAAAAATGCAACTAAAAGTGAAATTAAATCTTCATACCGTTCTTTAGTTAAGAAACATCATCCTGATGCAGGCGGGAAAAAAGAGCGATTTCTTGCAATACAAAATGCCTGGGAGACTCTGAATGACCCTATCAAAAAAGAAAAATATGATAGAAATTTTTTATCTTCCAGTCCAATGTTTGATTTATCCAATGAAAACTGGGAAGATAATTTTAATTCAAAAAAATATAATTCATCAATTAAAGACAAAGAAGTTGAATCATGGATTAAAGAAATTTATACTCCGATTAATAGATTAATTAGCCAAATAATTAAACCTTTGAATAATGAAATAAAAGAACTATCTGCTGATCCATATGATGACCAACTAATGGAAAATTTTTGCAATTACATAAGTCTTTCACAAAAGAAAATAGAAAAAGTTGAAAAAATTTATAACAAAAAAATAGTTCCAAATTCTACTTCAGCTTTAGGCCTCGATCTGTATCATTGTTTTTCACAAGTTAAAGACGCACTATCAGAATTTGATAGATATACACAAGGATACGTAGATGATTACTTATTTGATGGTAAAGAAATGATCAAAGAAGCAAAGAGAATACAATCAAAGATGTCTAGAGAGAAAAAAAATAAAAACTTTTAAGCATAAAAATTTATTGAATATACTCTTTAAGTTGATCTAATTTCAACCAAACGTCTGGAACAGGTCTGCGCCACCTTACCTGAGCATATTCCTCGTTCACCGAGAGAATCTCTCCAGGACCTTCAAAGATATAATTAGGTAAATCATCATCACTGGCAAGTGCCTCGATACTTTTTATATAATTTTCTCTATCGACAAAAACTAAGCTTCCTTTCTTAAGAGGTTTCTTTTGAATAGAATCTGTCATAATTAAGTTAACAAAGTTATTTGAAGTTTATTATACAAAAACTTGTTTGATAAATATTTAAAAAAACAGATAACAGAATATTAATTACAAACATCTAAAAAATTTAATAGCCTAAGTTAATAAATCTCTTTAAATATGCGTCTTTTACTTCTTGGCTGTACTGGATTTGTTGGTAAAGAATTAGTGCCAACTCTACTCAATCAAAATCACGAAATATCGATTGTAAGTAGAAAACCCATAAATAAATTAAACCTTAAATTAAATTTGAATAAATTTAAATTTATTCAAATAGATTTATCAAAAGAACAAAACTGGAATAACGAAAATCTTTTAAATATTTTACGAGAGGCAGATGGGATTATTAACTTAATGGGAGAACCCATAGCAGAAAAGAAATGGACTTCTGCTCAAAAAAAAGAGATTGAAAATAGTCGCGTTAATACTACGAAATTTATGATGAATACTTTAAAAAATTTCAGAATCACCCCAAAAGTCATTATAAGTGGATCAGCAATAGGTTACTACGGTACCAGTTTGTCTGATGAGTTCACTGAAAATAGTATAGAAGGAAAAGACTTTTTAGCTAATCTTTGCAAGAAATGGGAAGATGTTGCTGTTGAAAAACCATTTTTCTCAAGATTAGTTATTTTCAGAATCGGAATTGTTCTAGAAGCAGATGGAGGCGCATTAGGAAAAATGCTTCCTGTCTTTAAAATTGGATTAGGTGGGCCAATTGGTGATGGAATGCAATGGATGAGTTGGATTCATAGAAGTGATTTATGTGCCTTAATTACTAAAGCATTAGTTGATAAAAAGTATTCAGGCGTAATTAATGCTGTAGCGCCAAAGCCAGTATTAATGAAAGATTTTTCTCGGACTTTAGGCAAATGCCTTAATAGGCCTAATTTACTGCCAGTACCAGGAGCAGTTCTTAAAATATTATTAGGAGATGGAGCAAAAGTTGTCCTCGAAGGTCAAAAAGTAATAAGCACTAAACTTAAAAATTTTAATTTTAAATATCCTCTTCTTGAGAAAGCAATTTACGCCTCCACCAAGAATTAATACCGTTTACTAAAGCACCAATAATTAGAATTGTTATTAATGGGACTATAAGAGGGTTCCAAACTCTTTGAATAAAATTAATAAAAATAAATATCCCATTTAATTGCATTATGATTGCGAAAATAAAAAATATTGCAAAAAAAACTACTGCAAATAAATTTATTAATAAAAAATTATCAATTATTTGTTTTAAATTATTTTGGTTAATTTCCTTAGTCATTTTTCATGACAAAATTCATATCATCAACAATCTTAATACAAGCATTGTTTTCACCAAGTCTTTTTTTTGCATTTTGATTACACGAAATCAAAAAATTCTTATTTAGTTTCATAAGATATATTACCTTTATTATTAATTGGATTGTCTGATTTATCTGATCATTTTTATCCTTATAGTTGCTGGCACAAAAAACAAATGATCCCAGCAAGCGTCTTTGGGCTTCTGCAAAAGATTTTGTAAATTGTGGGCCTTTACCTTCAATCTGAATAACTGGTTTTCCTAATCCAATAGCTTGCTCTGCTGCTGTTCCTGCCATGCTAATACAGCATCTACTTTTCAACAAGATTTCGTCAAAAGTATTCCAATATAAATTAACCCTTAAGTATTTATATTGGAATTTCATGGGATACTTCTCATTTATTTTTTCTAAATATAACCATTTTCTATTTTTCAATATCTCGCTTATCTTTGATGAAGAAAAAGCATTAACTATTGCAAAATTGAACTCAATTTTTTGAAAATATCTTGAATCCGATAATGCCTCTAATACCTCTAAAATTAAAACAAAATTATCTAAAATCTCGGGAAATCTACTGCCTGGAAATAATCCAATACTAAATTCAGATTTATTTAACTCTTTATTTCTTGAAAAAAACCTATCCATAAATGGATTGCCTAAAAAAGACACTTTCTTTTTTAGTTGCAAAGTTAAATCATAAGCTGTAAGAGAATCTCGTGTATATATTGTTTTTGCCTTTGGCGAGAGCAAGAAAAATTTAGAAGGCCATGGTAATTTTAACTTCCCTTCATAATGACTTGAATAAGCAACTAGATATGTAAAAAAATCTTTATTACAAACCCATGCAAAAAAAACTGGGACAATATCTCCAACTATAAAAAAGAAGTCATATTTTTTTCTTATTTTAAAAGTTAAATATAATTTTTTTAAAAGATAAAATATTTCACCTCCAAATATCTCAGTTAATCTTCCTTTAAAGGAATTATATCCAATTCCTCCAGTTCTAAATTCTTTAGTTTTTCCAATAATATTAATTTTTTCTTTCTCATAATGGTTGCCTTTACCAACAATTGGCAAAGCATTTACAGAAAAACCACTTTTTACGAATTGCTTAGCTATTAAACTCCCAGATAAATCTTCTCCATGCCCATTGCTTAGTATTAAAATTTTAGTCAATTTAGAATTCTAACCATTTTTTAATTTTATTTAATTCAGGCCAATCAGGATATCTACTTAATCCGTCTTCAACAGATTCTTTCAACTCACTTTTCACATCTGGCATCATCATAGACATTTTTTTTATTAACTCAATATTATCCCTAACACCTTTATTATTGGTAGCCAAAAGGGCTAAAGACAAATTCATTCTTGCTTGTGGATCTTGCTGATTTAATCGAACAGCTTGTCTGGCAGCTGCCAAAGCTTCTTCGTTATTCTTCAAAAGTAATTGAAGCCATGAGAGACAAGTCCAAGCAGCAAAATGATTTGGAATTTGCTGTATAATTTTTTGAAAATCTTGAACGATTGAAATTAAATCTTGGCCAGCTTTATATCTTGATAAAGCTGAATTAAAGTCTTCTTCGATGGGATTAATTTCGTTATTCATTATTAATTAAACTGCAAAAGAGCTTCCACAACCGCAAGTTTGAGAAGCATTAGGATTTACAAAATTAAAGCCACCGCCAATTAATTCCTTACTAAAATCTAATTGCATTCCATAAATATACAAAAGACTTTTTGGATCGCAAACAACTTGAAAACTTTGATCAGCTTTTAATGAATAATCATAAACTTTATCATCGGGATTTATTTCATTACTTCCTATAAAATCCATCGTATAACTCATTCCACTACATCCACCTGATCTTACTCCTACCCTGAGTGCTTTTTTATCACTTTGACCTTTTAATAAATTTGAAATTTGCTCTATAGCATCATTAGTAATTAAGATCCCTTTGCCATCATCAGAATTTTTAATTTCGTCTTTAACTTCTACATTTTCCATAAACAAAGATTCCTACTATTTATAATATAAAAACTTAATCGATAGGATGCATAGATCAAACAATATCCAAACTTGATTTGTTATAATTATTATAAAAAAGTGAAAATTGCAATAGTTGGTTCTGGATTAGCTGGTCTTACAGCAGCAGTCAATTTAGTTGATGAAGGTCATGAAGTAGAAATATATGAGAGTAGGTCATTTTGGGGAGGTAAAGTCGGAAGTTGGGAAGATAAAGATGGCAACCACATAGAAATGGGTTTACATGTATTTTTTTACAATTATGCCAATCTATTTAAATTAATGAAAAAAGTGGGAGCATTAGATAATTTACTCCCGAAAGATCATACTCATCTGTTCATCAATAATGGTGGAAATTTGAGATCTTTAGATTTCAGATTCCCATTGGGTGCCCCATTCAACGGACTAAAAGCTTTTTTTACCACTGAACAACTTACTTGGGTTGATAAGTTCAGAAATGCCCTAGCTTTGGGAACAAGTCCAATTGTTAGAGGATTGATAGATTATGAAGGCGCAATGAAAATAATTAGAGATCTAGATAGGATTAGTTTTAGAGAATGGTTTTTAAATCATGGTGGAAGTGAAAAAAGTTTAGAAAGAATGTGGGATCCTATCGCATATGCTTTAGGATTTATCAATTGCAAAGATATTTCAGCAAGATGTATGTTAACTATCTTCATGATGTTTGCCTCAAAAACAGAAGCCTCAAAACTTAACCTTTTAAAAGGTTCTCCGCATAAGTGGTTAACTCAACCTATAGTCGACTACATCACAAACAAAGGGGCAAAAATCCATCTTAACCATAAGGTAGAAGAAATTATTTATGAAAAGGAATCTTCCTCTTATTCAGTTAATCAATTAAAAATAACTTCTCCTGAAGGAATTAAGGCAGTTTTTGCAGATAAATTTCTAGCTGCCTGTGATGTTCCTGGAATAAAAAAAATAATTCCAAAAGAATGGTATCAATTTAAAGAATTTGAAGGTTTGAAAAAACTTAGAGCAGTTGCTGTTGCCACTATCCAGCTAAGATATGACGGTTGGGTTACTGAATTGCAAAAAGATAATACTGGAAACGAACCCATTGGACTAGATAACCTTCTTTATTCCGCTGATGCCTCTTTTAGTTGTTTTGCTGATTTAGCACTAGCAAGTCCAGCAGACTATAGAAAAAAAGATATGGGATCACTTCTCCAATGTGTTTTAACTCCTGGCGATAGATGGATGGGAAGATCTACAGAAAGAATTACAAAAGAAATAGATAAAGAGGTTCGCCGTCTATTCCCATCCTCAAAAAACCTCAAATTACTTTGGAGTAACGTGGTACAAATTCCACAATCACTCTACAGAGAAGCTCCCGGCATGGAACCTTTCAGACCCGATCAAAAAACATCTATATCTAATTTCTTCATGGCTGGTAGTTACACAAAACAAGATTATATAGACTCTATGGAGGGAGCTACAATGAGTGGTCATTTAGCTGCTGCCGCAATTTTAGAGAAGAAAGCCGAATTAGCAAAAAATCTTGCAGTAAGTTAATTCATGGGTACTTGGCTAAAACATGACGTAATAACGGTCGTTAATGCGCCTCTTGAAAATGTATGGGATACATGGAGCGATTTAGACTCAATGTCACTTTGGATGAGCTGGATCGAATCTGTAAAAACTGTTGACGAAGAAACTAATACGTTACCAGATTTAACAGAATGGACTTTAGCTGCAAATGGCTTTAAGTTTAAATGGAAAGCTCAAATTACAGAAAGGGTTGAAAAAAGCAAACTTAAATGGAAATCAATAGGAGGTTTACCAACCGAGGGATCAGTAGTTTTCGAAAGTAAAACTGATCAAATCACAACGGTCAATTTAGCCATAACTTATGAACTACCAAAAATGATTGCTCGGTTTATGGAAGAAAATATTTTAGGCAAAATGGTTACAAACGAATTACAGGCAAATATTGATAGGTTCAAAGATTTAGTTGAAAAGAACTATACAAAAAATTTTTCTAACTAAAAATATTAATTGCTACATCTAATAGTCCTTCAAAAGTATATTTTTGAGCCTGACTATCAACTCTTCCAAAAATCTTCTTACATATTTTTGTTGTCTGAGGTCCAATAGTTAATAACTTAATTTGATCAAAATATTCTAACCACTGTTTACCAAGTTTTTTTTCTAGTAAAAAAGAAGCATTTACTACGGTTTTACCGCTTGAGAAAATAATTGCATCGACTTTTCGATTAGAAATAATATCAATTGTTTCTTGGGGAATTGATTCAGGACATCTAGTTTCATATGCAGCAACCTCAAATACACGAGAACCAGCCTTTCTAAATTGATCTGCAATTAAATCCCTACCACCTGTTTGAACTCTTGGTACGAAAACTCGAAGTCCATAACCAGATACTGGGAAATTATCAATTAAACTTTCAGCAACAAATTCTGGAGGTATGAAATCAGCCTTAATCCCAAAATCATCAAGAGTTTTTGAGGTTTTTTCTCCGACTACGGCGATTTTTGTTGTTTTAGAACATTCTTTTAGTGAACTCTTAAAGTATCTAAGTCTTTTATCCACAAATTTGATCCCATTACTACTAGAAAAAATAATCCAATGAAACTCATTTATTTGATTCAATGCGTCGTCAAGAGGTTTCAAATCATCAGGATCGCCAATACTTATTGCAGGCAAATCAAATACATTAGCGCCCTTGCTTGTGAATATCTTTTTTATATCCAATATCCCTTCTTTTGATCGAGTAATAATTATATTTCTTTGATCAAGGGGTAGATCAACTATTGGCATTTTTATCCTCATCATTATTCCCTTGATTTTTATTTTTTAATTCATCGAGAAGTTTCAAAACTGATAATCCTTTATCTAGAACAACATCGTCTTTAAAAATTATCTCTGGAACTCTTCTCATCTCAATTCTTTTTCCTAGACTATGCCTTATAGAGCTTTTAGCAGTATTCAAGTTTTCCACAATCTCTTTCCTTACTTTATCTTCAGCGGTTGAAGTTATATAAATTTTACAGTGTTGCAAATCACCTGATAAATCAATCTTAGAAATATTGACGAAATGATCTCTAATAAGATCATTTTCTAAATCATTCTGCAAAATAAGGGTTATTTCTTTCTTCAAAAGAGAAGAAACTTTTGCAAGACGGTAATTATTTGGCATTATGATTGTAAATTTATAGGGTTTGTCATCGCTTGCAAGACAAAATAAACAGTTATGAAAGCACTTATGACAGAAGATATTAAACCTATTATTGTGAGTGGATTTGATCTATTCTTGAATAAAGGTTCAAGCAAAGCAACAAGTCCCCCAACAATGATAGAAATCAAATACTTTGGATATCTCGCAACATTAGAGAAAAATTCGCCCATCAGCTCCACAATTAGATTACTTTTTTAGCTAAGTTTTAACAAACATTAAACAGCATGATTACATTATATCAATTTAGGCATAGTGCTTTTTGTTTAAAAACAAGAATGGCTCTTCATGCAAAAAAACTACAATATCGAGTTGAAGAAGTAACACCTGGAATAGGACAATTTGAAATCTTTAAATTATCAGGTCAAAAACAAGTACCTGTAATAGTCGATAGTAATGATCAAGTAATTAATGACTCTTCAACTATTTGCGAATATTTAGATAAAAAAAATGAAAACAATCCACTCTTTCCGGAGGATCCAATATTATTTGCACAATGCAAACTAATTGAAGACTGGGCAGATACTACAATGGCTACAACTTGTAGAAAAGCTTTAATAAAATCTGCAATAGAAAATCCACAGCTCAGAACTGCATTACTTCCAGATGAAATACCTTCTTCAGTTAAAAGTATTGTTGATAAATTACCTTTTAAAAATCTTAGTAAAATTTCTAATGTAGTTTTGTCTTCTAAAGATAATTTAGAACTCCAAAAATTACTGGAAGCTTTATCAAAATCCTTGATCAACAAGAAATATTTAGTTGGAGATAGTTTATCAATTGCAGACATTTCAATTGCTGCTCAATTATCCCTTCTTAAATTTCCAAAGTCTGCAGGACCAATTCTTTCAGGAGAGGGAAGCCAAGAATACATAAACAACCCTTATTTAGAAAATCTTTTCATTTGGAGGAACAACTTAGAAGAATATCTTTTTAGTGCTAACTCTCAATAAATTCAAACTTTAGTTTATATTTATTTGTTTTTATAGCGTGAATAGAAGGATCACCAACTTTTGAACCATAAGAAGCAACATATTGCACTCCACAAATTGATGGTTTAATTGAATTATCAACTTCCAATATTTCTTCGGAACATTTTTGAAATTTACTAATTGTCTCTACCTGATTAATCCTTGAAGCACCTGGCTTATGTGCTGTTTGTATAACTAGCTCATCTGCGAAAAAAATATCATCATCTTGGATCTGATTTCTGCCTGTAATTCTTGAATCGATATAAAAATCATCTTTTAAATAAGTAATTTGATTATTAATAGATTGAGGATCATTTACAACCTTGATTAAGGTTTCACCAAATATTGCTTTTCCAATAGATTCAGAATTTTTTGCACGATTACCAACAATTAAATCTGAATCATTCTTAAAGAAATTTACTTCATAAATTACTGGCTCTTCTGAATCATTAACTATATCTTGAGAAGTAACAAGCCAATTCCCCTCGAACCATTTAGGATAAATTAAATCCTTAGAAGTATCTGATAATTTAAAATTTGGCAAATATAATTCTGGCCATTGATTTACACGATTTTCCAAAAACTCTCGTACGTTAGAATCTATAAGAGCGAAAGAACTTTCTAAAAAAATTCCTTGAAAAATCAAGCAAAGAATTAGTCCAAGAAGAATTTTCATTATGTCAAATCCACTAATAAGAGCATCAGATCATTATGTATTATTAGAACCAGATTCAAAAGAAAAAATTGTATCAAAGCAAGAAGCAATTTTATGGTTAAAGAATTGGCTTAGTAAGACAGAAACACAAACAATATATCAAAATATAGAAGATCCTGATAATGAATTTTTTGAAGAATTATTGGAAAGCACTTATGAATTAGAAATAAAATTAGGATACGTTATCAAATGGTTTGCAGTAAGAATTGAACCAGATTAACTGATTATTTCTTTATGAATTGCATTAATTATTTTCATAGCAACTTCTTCAATATTTTCTTTTTTTACTTGAATTCTTAAATCTGCTTGAGAATATAAATCTTCTCTAGCTTGAAAAATGCTCATATAAAGATCATTTAGATTCTTTCCCTGAAGAAGTGGCCTATTATCAATTTCATTTTTCAATCTTTCAATTGCTATATCTTTGTCGAGATCTATCCAAGCAATTATTCCCTGTCTTAAGATTCCCCAGTTTTCCGATTTGGTAACTATTCCTCCCCCAGTTGAGATTACTAATGAGGGGATTTTGATAGTTTCTTTAAGGCAGTTTGCCTCTAATTCACGGAAATTATCTTCCCCTTCATCATTAAAAATTTGATTGATAGATTTTTTTGCCAACTTCTCTATTAATGAATCTAAATCAATGTATTTGTACTTCAATAATTCAGCCAGCTTCAAACCAGTTTTTGACTTACCAGAACCCATCATTCCTATTAAAAATATGCTTCTGCCCTTAATAGCATGAACTGTTTTTTCGATAATGGATTGTTCCATAAAGACAAAAGCGTATTTAAAACCTTAAGATAGTATTATTGCAGACAAGTATGACTTCTACACAATCCAAACCATTGCATGGAAAAGGACGTGAATGCGTCATTACTCGACGTGCCTGCTTTAGTTCTAGTCACCGTTATTGGCTTCCTGAAAAAAGCCCAGAAGAAAATTTATCTCTTTTTGGAAAGTGCAGTATTGCACCAGGACATGGTCATAACTATGAACTTATTGTTTCAATGGGTGGAGAACTAGACTCTGATGGAATGGTACTTAACCTCTCTGATGTAAAACACTCTATTAAAGATAAGGTTACTGGACAATTAGATTTTCGTTTTTTAAATGATGTCTGGCCTGAATTTAATGTTGATAATCAAGAGGGTATACTTCCCACAACTGAAGCATTAGTAAAGGTCATTTGGAGTCGTCTGAAGGATGATCTACCTCTTACAAGTCTAAGACTTTATGAAAACCCAAATTTATGGGCAGATTATTTTGGAAAAAACATGGAAGCATTTTTAACAGTACAAACTCATTTTGCAGCAGCTCATAGACTTGCAAAAGAAGAGATATCCTTTGATGAAAATAAAAAAATCTATGGGAAATGTGCCAGAGTTAATGGACATGGTCATAACTATCTTGTCGATATAACTGTAAAAGGAGACATTGATAAAAGAACAGGCATGGTTTGCGACTTATCCGCCCTCCAAGAGATAATTAACGATTTAGTTGTTGAGCAACTAGATCATACTTTTCTTAATAAAGACATAGAATTTTTCCATAATTGTGTTCCAACTGCTGAAAATATAGCTTTATATATTTCTGATATTCTTAAAAAACCAATACATCAACTTGGTGCAACATTACACAAAATAAGACTCCAAGAGAGCCCAAATAATGCTGCCGAAATTTATGTTGATCAAAAGTTAACCAATTCATTGAAGTTGAAATTTGAGAATAGTTTAGTAACACACACTTGAGTATCCCAAGAGTAATAATTGTTATAGCATCAAGTCTTGATGGGAGAATTGCATTTCCTGGAGGTGGAGAATCGCATCTTGGAAGCGATGAAGATAAAAAAATATTAAATCAAAACTTATCAATGGTTGACGCCACCATTTTTGGTTTAGGTACTTTAATAGCTCATCAATCAACTTACCTAGTTAAAAATCTCAATGATAATGACGAAGTAAATATATCAAAAAGGCAACCAATTTCTATAGTTGCTTCAAATAGCAAAAAATTTAACAGTAATTGGAAATACTTTCGTCAACCAATTAGAAGATGGTTAATAAGCTCAAGTAAAGTTGATAATTCGTCGAATAATGAATTCGAGAAAGAACTCTTTTTCGAAGATTCATGGGAAAAAACTTTAATTTCACTCAAAAAACAAGGGATAAATGATTTAGCTCTTTTAGGAGGTGCAAAACTTATAAATTCATTTATAAAAGAGGATCTAATAACAGATATAAAAATTACAATAATTCCACGAATCATTGGAGGTAGATATACATGGATCCCTCCAGAACATACAAATGCGATTTTTAATCTCGAAAGACTATGGGAAATAAAATCAATTAAAAATTTAATGAATAATGAAATCCATATTCATTACAAAAAAATTTAAAATAGATTTAATAATAAATGAACCAACCAATACATAAAGTTGAAGTCAAATTATCAATTAAGGAAATCTCCAAGGAGATTTGGAATGAATTAGCAAATGAAATTAATAATCCATTTTATGAATGGACTTGGATTAAAAACCTAGAGATATCAAAAAGCGTTTCAAGAGAAACTGGTTGGCAGCCACTATATTTTGTTGCTTTTAAAAATGAAGAGATATTAGGAATTGCCCCACTTTTTTTAAAAAATCATAGCTATGGAGAATTCATTTTTGACCAATCATTTGCAAGATTGGCTCAAGAGCTTAATTTAAATTATTACCCTAAATTAATAGGAATGAGTCCTTATAGTCCCATAAATGGATATCAATTTCTTTATAAAAAAAATAAAGACAAGAAAGAAATTACAAATTTACTTATAAACCACATCGAAAGCTTTGCGATTAAAAACAAAATTCTAAGTTGTAATTTTTTATATGTTGATGAAAGCTGGGGCAGCCATCTTAAATCTTTGGGATACCATGAATGGATAAATTCCAGCAGTGAATGGAGGAGTAATGGAGAAAAAACATTTAATGATTTTCTATCTAGATTTAACTCTAATCAGAGAAAAAATATAAAAAAAGAGAGGAAATCAATTGCTAAACAGAATATTAAAGTAGAAATTTTTGATGAAGATGATATCAACCAAGAAATCCTCAAAAAAATGCATAATTTTTATGAACAGCATTGTTCGAGGTGGGGAGTTTGGGGAAGTAAATATCTAACATCTACATTTTTCGAAACACTGGTTGATAATAAAAAAAATCTTTTACTTTTTAGTGCATCAAAACATGATTCAAATGAAATTTTTGCTATGTCAATGTGCGTTAAAAATCAAAACAACTTATGGGGTAGATATTGGGGTAGTCAAGAAGAAATATCTAATTTACATTTTGAATTATGCTATTACCAGCCAATTGAATGGTCAATACAAAATAGTATCCATTTGTTTGATCCTGGAGCGGGTGGTAAACATAAAAGACGGAGGGGTTTTTTTGCAAAAAGCACCATTAGCTTGCATAAGTGGTTTGACAAAAATATGGAAAATATAATTAGTCCTTGGCTAAATGAAGTTAATAAACAAACTGAAATGGAAATTGATTTTGAAAATAAATCTATACCCTTTAAATAAAAAATTATTCGGCTTTACCAAAGATTATATTGGTAATATAGTTTGAAATTAGACTCCCAAAATGGATTCAAGTCAAAGTTTAGATGAAAAAATAAAGATTGATAATAGTCTATCCAATCGATATATAGACTTAGATCCAAACGGTTATTTCATTATAAAAGTAGATTTAGAAGAAAATAAAATAATTTTAGAGCACTTTCTAAATAATATTAATGATGACGGATATGCGCTTGACCCAGAAACAAATGAACCAATTAAATGCGACTCTCAAAATAAAAGAGTTTGTAATGAAGTTTTTGAAGGAATTAGTGCGAAACAACTTGGAATATTGATTACTGAAGAAAGAAATGACTTAATAACTAGATTCGATCATGCTCTATATTTAGGCCGTGAACTACAAAAAGCAGAAGAATGTTTATACAAAAAATTACCGTATATCCAAGATTAAGAATTTAAACGAAAAAATCTAATCTTTTAATCTAATGGTAAATTAAATAAAAATATAAAAATTAATGAACATCATTTTCTATTTTGCATTTATTGGTTTTGGTTTTGGGGCTGCTTTCGCTTTAGATAAGCTCTTAAGAGCAGTTAAATTAATTTAAACTACTAGAAATTTTAATAGTTTCTCCATACAAATCATATTCATCAGCAAAACAAATATTTGCTTCAACAAATTTACCAATATAATTTTTCAAGGCATTATTAGCATTAACAGATAAAATCACATTTCCGTCAACTTCAGGCGCGAAATTGTAAGATCGACCTATTAATTCGTTATTCTCTGATATTTTTTCTACCAAAATCTTCATTTTTGAACCAACATATGACTGATTTTTTTCTTTAGAAATATTTTGTTGAACTGAAATAATGTTATCTTTTCTTGCCTCTGCAACCTCTGGGGATACTTTATTTGGTAAATCAAAAGCTGCAGTTCCTTCCTCAGGAGAAAAAATAAACACTCCCACATGATCAAATTTGTGCCTATCCAAAAATTTGAGAAGATGTTCAAAATGTTCTTTTTTTTCGCCTGGAAAACCAACAATGAGGCTAGTTCTTAATACAGCAGATGGGATTTCCTCTCTAATTTTCTCTAAAATTGATTCATTCAAAGAAGCCTGCCAAGGTCTATTCATACTCTTCAACACATCTGGATGACTATGCTGAAGTGGCAAATCAAAGTAAGGGACAATATTCTTTGAATCTTTGAAAGCTTTAATAACTTCATCAGTCAAACCCGTTGGATAAGCATAATGAATCCTTATCCAAGGAATTGGAACATTAGAAAGCTCATTCAAAAGTTTAGCTAATGATGGTTTACCATAAATATCTTGACCATAATTAGTTGTGATTTGACTAATTAATATGATTTCCTGAATACCCTGGTTTGCAAGACTTTTAGCTTCTGAAACTATAGATTCTATTGTTCTACTTCTTTGTGGACCTCTCAACTTAGGAATAATACAAAAAGCGCAATTATAGTTGCAACCTTCAGCAATACGAAGATAAGCAACAAATTTGTTTTTATCTACAAAACGAGGCATTTCCTCATCTGCAATAAATTCCGGAATTTTTGAAACTTCATTAACAATTTCACCTTTTTCTACTCTGTCTAAAACCTTGGCTATCTTTTGATAATCTCCTGTTCCCACCAAACCTTTTATTTCAGGAATTTCTTTTAGAAGTTCATCTTTAAAATGCTGAGCCATACAGCCAGCAACTATTACTTCCTTTCCTTGATTTGTATATTCCAGAATTTTTCTAATAGATTCTTCTCTAGCTGTTTCAATAAAACTGCAAGTATTTACAACAACAACATTTGCATCATTTATATTGCTGTCAACTGTATAACCTTCTTTATCTAATAAGCCTTGCATATGTTCAGTATCAACGAGATTTTTCTCGCAACCAACATGAGTGAATGCAATCTTAGATTGTCTTTTTTCTTTTACATTAAGACTATTTTGTTTCACAACTTGAAAAATAAGAATTCAAAGATTTAAAAAGCATTTCGTATATAACTCTCATGCCAAGATAATATTAGGATAGATAATGTAAATAACAAACTTTCATTTTGTATGGCCCTTAAAACTTTAAACAGAAGAAATATAAAAGATCTGAAATGGCCAAAAATTATAATTGCAATTCTTAGCACTATAGGCATAGTGGACACAGGTTCGATTACTTTAAAAAACTGGGGATTATTTAATTCGCTTTCATGCCCAGGGATACAAAACGGTTGTGAAACAGTATTAAATAGTCCTTGGGGTACTTTATTTGCAAATAATCAAGTTAATATACCTCTCTCATTAGCAGGATTTATAACGTATTTATCAATATTAGTTATCACAATAATACTTTCGCTTAATTTAATTTCCCCCAAAGAAAAACTAAATAAGTTTTTATGGTGGTTAGTATTTCTAATATCTTGTGCGTCAGCTACATTTAGTTTTTTATTAATCAATATAATGTTTTTTAAGATTCAAGCATATTGCTTTTTCTGTATACTTTCAGCAATTTTATCTTTTTCTATCTTTATAATTTCTATGATGGGAGCAAAGTTCGAAAGTAGAGAACCTATGATTTTTAGAGGTTTCATTGTAGCCATTAGTGTCCTACTGGGAGGACTAATTTGGTCAACTAACGTAGACCCTTCTAACGCTATTGATGTTGCAATCCCCACTAAAAATGTATCACCAATAATTACCACTTCAAGCTCTCCCCAGAAGGTAAAATTTGCAAAATTTTTAAGTGAAAATAATATTGTTATGTATAGTGCATACTGGTGCCCGCATTGCCACGATCAGAAACAATTATTTGGTAAGCAGGCAGTTAAAGAATTAAAGGTAGTTGAATGTGCTAAAGATGGTAAAAATAATGATTATGAGCTATGCCAAACGAAAGGAATCAGTGGATTTCCTTCTTGGGAAATAAATGGAGAAATCATTAGTGGTACTCGTGCCTTGAATGAATTAGCTATAAAAACAAACTATCAAGGAGATTCTAATTTTTAATAAATCTTTTTTGAATTTTTTGATCTAACTGTTGTCTAGTATGACATTCCCAATTTTTATCTTTATCTGGAAAATCATCTCTATAATGCCCTCCTCTACTCTCTTCTCTAAATAAACAAGCTTTTAATAAAGTTATAGTTGTTATTTGTCTATTCTTTAAGTCAAGTAAAAGATTCAATACTCTTCTATTGCGTTCACTAAATTTGATTTTTTGATCAAATTTTATTTTTTCAAGATTACATAATAAAGCATTTTTATGTAATGTATCGATATCATCTTGAATAAAATTTAGAAATTCAGTCATATTTGCCTTATTTCGAGATACGCCTAAATTTAACCAACATAGTTTTCTTAATTCATCAATTTTTTCAGCAATCTTAGAAATTTGATCCTCTTTCGGAGCTTGACTATAAAATTCTTGGGGTGATCTATCAAATTTTACTAATTTAGGAGGATCATTCAAAACAATTGAAGACATTTTTCTCGCAAAAACTAAGCATTCCATTAGCGAATTACTTGCCAATCTATTAGCACCATGAACGCCAGTTGAGGCAACTTCTCCTACAGCATATAATCCTTTTCTTGTAGTAGATGCATTTAAATCAGTTTTAACACCTCCCATCCAATAGTGAGCTGCAGGAGCAACAGGAATAACCTCATTTAAGGGATTAACTCCATAATCCTGACATCTACTTAAGATAGTGGGAAATCTTTCTACAATTTTTTCTGGATCAATATATCTAAGATCTAAGCCAACATGATCAACTTTATTTTCATACATATTCTTCATAATTGCTCTACTTACTTGGTCTCTAGTAGCTAAATCTCGATTTTTAAGATTTTTGACTGGACTTTCGCCATTTTTATCAACTAAAATAGCCCCTTCTCCTCTAAGTGCCTCAGATATTAAGAAACAAGGTGCTCCATAAAATTTTAAAGCAGTTGGATGAAATTGAACAAACTCTAAATCTTCAATAGCAGCTCCGGCTTGCCATGCTAGAGCGATTCCTTCTCCTGAAGATTGAGCAGGATTAGTTGTATTAGTAAACAAATGGCCACCTCCACCCGTAGCTAAAACAACAGCTCTCGATTGAATCCAGTATAAATTTGCTCCATCGAGAACCTGAACTCCTTTACATTCTTCCTCATCAATAAGTAGTTCAGTTACTCTTACACCTCTACAGTGGAGAATATTTTTTTTATTTTCAACATGATCTTCTAACACTTCAACTAATGCTCTTCCAGTACGATCTTTTACATGCAAAACTCTTCTTCTAGAATGAGCAGCTTCTAAGGTAGTAGCTAGTTGATCAAAACTTTGATCAAAAATCATGCCTAAATTCTGCAATCTATCCACACAACCTGGAGCTTCCTTAACAAGCATTTCTACAGCCTGAAAATCACACAGCCCATCCCCTGCTTTTAAAGTATCATTAGCATGAAGATCGAATGAATCATCTTGCCTAATAACAGATGCTATTCCTCCTTGCGCCCATCTACTAGAAGATACCTTGCTAGTGTTTCTATTTAAAAGAAGCACTTTTAAATTTGTTGGCAACTCAAGGGAAGTCATAAGTCCTGCAGCTCCAGCACCTATAACTATTACATCCCAATCATTTATTGGTATCGGTTCTTGCGAAAATGGAGGCCTAAGCATTAAACCAGTCCGCTAAAAGTTGGTTGAAGAATTGCTAAAGAAATAAAAATACCATCAACTATTAGTGTCGTTTGAATTACATAACTAGAAACCAAGAGTGCCTTACCACTAGTAGTATTAATAGTCGCAGAATCAAAAATTTCTTTTGAAATAAACCATAATATAAGTCCAACAAAAACAATAATAGATAATGATTTTATATTGATAAGATTCTCAGATGTATTTTGAAGAATTTGCGGTGCTGTTTCAGCATCTGCTGTAATGACCTCCCTCCATTGATCCATTATTCCGATTAAAAATATTGTAATGTCAGTAACTGCAGTTCCAAATAGAGATGAGAGATAAAAACTAGAACCAATTTTCCAATTAGTTCCAAGTCCAATTACAGCTAAAGGGAGAACAACAGCTTCAACAGGAATGTGCAAAATTGGGAATGGACTTAACCATCCCCAGAACAAACATCCACCAAGCCAACTCCCTGATACGCCAAGTAACAATGAACTTACAATAAACCATTTATTTGTTCCTTTCCGATTAAGAATAAAGGACCCTAAGAGAATAATAAAAGTAAAACAAAGAGCACTAATTGGTTCAAATCTGACCCAAGGGGCTTGGATAAATATAGGTAAAATCACAAAAAAAGAAGACCATAATCTTAAAGAAATTGGCCTGGATAAAAAAGTACTCTCGTATGAATCAACTTTCTTATGCAATTCATAGTTAAATTTATCTTTCACTTCTAAATTTTTCGTAAGTAATTCTTTCAATGAATAAAATTTATTAGTTAATTTAATTAATTTAAATCGTGATTTTAAAAACTGTGAATGCTATATATTAGTAAATTATAGGCCCTTAAATTCACAACTTTATTTACTATTTTAAAAGTATTTAATACACTTTGAGACTTATATGAGTTTAGAATAAAAAAAAGAAGAATATTTTAAATTTAATTGTGTGGCAAGAAATTAATTACAATGCAGATTCTAAGGATAATTTAGTTCCCAATATTACTTATAAAATTAATCCTGCAGAAATTGATAGTATTGAAGAAAATTCTATTGCTCAAGAAATAGGGTTTGAATCAGGTGATTCCATTATTAGCATCAATGGTAAAAAACCAAGAGATTTAATTGATTATCAGATTCTCATTAATGATGAAATATTAGAAATATCAGTCTTAGATAAAAACCATGAAATTCATGATATTAGTATTGAAAAAGATCAAGACGCCAATTTAGGTATTAATTTTAAAGATGCGTTATTTGATTCCATCAAGCAATGCAATAATAAATGTCCATTTTGTTTCATAGATCAACAGCCAAGTGGTAAAAGAAAAAGTCTTTACGTAAAAGATGATGATTATAGATTAAGTTTTCTATATGGATCGTATTTAACTCTCACAAATTTAAAAAAAGAAGACTGGGAAAGAATTTCTTCTCAAAAACTATCCCCACTGTTTATCTCTGTTCATGCAACTGACCCTGCTACTCGAGAAAAATTGTTAAAAAATAAAAAAGCTGGGTTAATTCTTGATCAAATTGCCTGGTTTGAGAGAAACTCTATTCAAATACACGCTCAGATTGTCGTATGTCCAGATATAAATGACGGTAAGATTCTCGAAAAATCAATTTTTGAACTTGCTAAATTTTATAAAAAAAACTCTCAAACTGTACTTTCAGTCGCGATAGTTCCAGTAGGGCTTACAAAATTTAGACCAGAAAATGATGGATTGAAATCAATAAAATCAGAATATGCAATAAAAATGATTAAACAAGTAGAGAAAATTCAAGCCTCTCTACAAATTAGTCTTGGAACTCGTTTTTGTTGGCTTGCAGACGAGTGGTATCTAATAGCAGGTATCAACTTACCTAGTTATAAAACTTACGAAAATATGCCACAAGAATCTAATGGAGTAGGTTCAATTAGAAGTTTTCTCAAAATATTAAGTGCAAAGACTAAAAACCTGCCAAAAAAAGTAAAACAGCCCAAAAAAGTTAGCTGGATTGTTGGTAAATTAGTTTATGAAGCTCTTATTCCCATAGTTGAAAAATTAAACCTAATTGATGGATTAAAAATTAATTTATACGGTTTACCAAGTATTTATTGGGGGCAAGAACAAGTTGTAACAGGGCTTTTAACTGGAGAAGATTTAATTTACGGCCTAAAAAATAAGGATTTAGGAGAATCAATTTATATTCCATCTATCATGTTAAAACTTAATAGTGATTTATTTTTAGATGATAAAAACATTAAAGAAGTAGAAGATCAATTAAAGACCAAAATTCACGTTCTTGATGAGTCGAATGATATTATAAGAACTCTAATTGGATAATCGAATAACACCGACGCTAAAAAATGTTTAGAAGAGTAATAAATCCTATCTTATTCTTGCCACTTGCTCTATGTATGAACTCTTTCAGTGTACTTTCGAGCGAAACAAAAGACTCTATAGATAATGTTTTAGAAGAAAAGCCAAATAAAACTTTTATTAGTTATCAAGAGATAGAAAAAATTATCCTGAATAATCAGGAGTTAAGATCGTTACAAAATTTAGTTAACTCAGCAAGCTTTAGTCTTTCAAGTCAAATTGCCAAAAGATACCCATCCTTAGATTTTCAAGCCAATGGTTTGCCAAAATATGTAGCAGGTAAAAAGTACAGTAGAAATTCATCAACTTTAAAAACATCACAATTTTCAGCTAATCCTTCCCTTAATATTCAATGGGATTTAATAGACCCGCCAAGAGGTTCTGAAATTTCAATTTCCAAGACAAATTATAAAATTTCTGAAAATAATTATGAGATTAAGAAAAAAGATTTAATTCAAGAAGCAAGAGTTAGGTATCATAAATACCAAAAGTCAAATAAAGATATCGAGAATAAAAAATTTACACTTGATTTATCAATTACAAGTTTAGATAATGCTAAAGCAAAATTAGATGCTGGAATTGGTACGAAATTTGAAGTTCTTGAAGCAGAAGCTCAATTATCTCGAGATAAACAATCCCTTAATGAAAAGAAAATTGAACATGCAATCAACAAAATTTCCCTTAAAGAAATTCTTAATATAAAGGGAGATTTCGAAATTAATAAGGAGCAAAATCTAACCGGTTTCTGGAATCATAAATTGAATAAGAACATTAATGAAGGTTTAAATAAAAATCTTTCTTTAAAAAACCTACTCCTCCAAAAATCTATTAAAGAGAACCAGGCAAAAAGTTTTTTATCTAAAAATAAACCAAAGATTTATATCAGCAATACATTCGCTAGTACATTTTCCAAAGGTGACGCTTTAAACACAAATATTGACTCTGAAAAATCGGAATCTAACTATACAAATACAATAAGTCTGAATTTTGCATGGAATCTTTTTAATGGAGGACAGAATAAGAAATCTTATAATTCAAAATTGGCAGATGCAGCAGCTGAAGAGTATGCATATAAGAATCTCAAAAATATTCTGAACACAAATATTAGTAAAGCCTATTTGAATCTTAGATTGAACGAAAACAAAATAATTTCTTCGCTTAAAGAAATCGAATCTAGTACAGAGTCTGTAAGGCTAGCTAGACTTAGATATGATGTTGGAATATCGACACTTAAAGATGTACTTGTAAGACAAAGTGAACTTAGTAATGCAAAGTCAAAAAATATAGATGCTATTTATAATTACAACTTAAATTTAGATGAATTAGAAAGATTAACTTTTCTTGAAATAAGCAAAAATTGTTTGGTTAACAATAATAATAAAATAAATGATGAGGATTCGATTTGCAATATACAAAGATGAATCAACCAAATTTAACTAATAAGCAATTAAGCGAATTAGATTCTTTATTCGAATCAGTTAGTCAACGTCAGATAAGAGATTTTGGAAACATAAGTGCAAGCAATAAAGCAGATGGTTCATTAATAACAAGTTGTGATTTATGGAGTGATAAAACAATAGTAGATGGTCTATCTTCAATTGCTCCAGATGAGGGAGTCCTTAGTGAAGAAGGGGGGAAATGCATTCCTAATACAAAAGCATATTGGGTAGTTGATCCACTTGATGGGACAACTAATTTTGCTGCAGGTATTCCATATTGGTCTATATCAGTTGCAAGGTTCATAGATGGTAGACCTCAATCTTCTTTTTTAATAATCCCTACATTGAAAAAAAAGTTTGTATCCATTAAAGGGAAAGGTGTTTGGTTAAATAACCAGAAAATAAATCCTAATCAAAATAATCACCAAAGTGAATGTATTTCTTTATGTAGTAGATCTATAAAAATTTTACAAAAAAGACCAGACTCAGTATTTCCTGGCAAAATAAGACTTCTAGGTGTATCGAGTTTAAATTTAACGAGTGTAGCGATGGGACAAACCTACGGAGCGATAGAATCAACCCCAAAAATATGGGATATTGCAGCAGCATGGCTTTTATTAGAAGAACTTCATTGTTCAATAGATTGGTTAGAAACAAATCCATTAAATTTAGTTTCAGGTCAAGACTTGAGCGATGTTAATTTTCCATTGATTGCCTGTAAATCAATTGAAAAAATTGATATTTTAAAGCCATGGGGCAATTTATTATTGGAGAAATAGTTGCATCATAAATAGTTAATTGCTTGAAAAGTTTCTCAATTAGATACAATAAAAAAATATATAAGATAAATATTTGAAGAAAATTAATATGCAGCAAAGTTCAACTTGGATCTTAAAAAGTTTATGGAAAGCATGTGAGAGATGGAGTAAATCTGATTGCATCGATATGAGTGCAGCATTTGCGTACTACACACTACAATCATTTTTTCCAATTCTTTTAATTTCTCTTTCCATAGCATCATGGTTCTTAGGTAAGCAAGAGGGCTTAGATCAAGAGATAATTTCAGTTGCGGCCCAAATTTTACCTCCATCAGTAGTAGAACTAGTAGAAACAACATTATTTAAATTAATTGATCAAGGTTTTGGTGCAGGAATTTTAGGTGCGATGTTTTTACTTTTTACAGCCGGCAATGCATATTTATCTCTTCAAAGAGGTGCAGATAGACTATGGGAAGACCAACTTCCTTCAAGAAAAATTAACGCTGCTTGGAGAGAGCAAGCCTCCAGATTTCTCCGTAATAGAATTGAAGCTTTTTTAATAGTATTCTTTATAGGTTTTCTAATGGTACTAGATCAAATCAGTGCGAATCTTAGGATGATCCCAAGTAACGTTTTAGAAAACCTTTCAAAATCAAATAATTTAATTTCTGACTTTTTGTTAAAGTTGCCTCTATTACAGGTTGGTCAGTTTGTCATACCAGTATTTGGGTTTACGCTGATGGCCCTCTTATTGCAAGCCCTCCTACCTAGCAGAAAAGTGCCTTTGAGACCGCTTTTGCCTGGCTCTTTTTTGATTGGAATTGGATTAACTACTTTAAACCTAGCAGTAAGTAAAAGTATTCTCTCGCTTGGCGCGAGATTTCAAGCATATGGTTTTATTGGAGGTTTTCTTGTACTTACTTTGTGGGTCTGGCTACTAGGAGTTATTTTATATTTTGGACAGTGTTGGAGTGTTGTAATTGCTAGCATGTCATTAATAAATAAAAAAAGAAAAAATAGATAATAACATCATGAATTATTTTCTTAAAGCTAATAAAAATATAATTACTTATACCTTGATATTGTTAGTAGTTGTTCCTTTTTTTGGTATCAAATTTTTTATAAGCTTTCTCGGTAATATCATTCTCCTTTTATTTCTAATTCCCATTTTTTTATTACTGATCTTATTTATAAGTATTAATTCGGTAAAATCAAAAATAAATACTTGTGATAATTGTGGAGCTTTATCATTAGGTTTTGGTGAAACCTGTATGAATTGTGGAGCAAGCTTAGGTGATATTAATCATAAAAATCAATTAAACAACAGCCCGAGTGAAACTACTATCGAAGTAAAAGCAGAAGAAATAAAATAAAAATCTAACCTATTCCGATTTGTCTTAGGATACTTTGTCCAGTAATTAATTCAGTACCTAAGCCTATCAAAATACCCATCATTGCCATACGTCCATTCCAAGTTTCAGCAAAATTTACAAAGCCAAATCTTGTTTGATTTTCATCATTCATGACTAAAAAATTATCTCATAAAATATTCTAACGTTTATAGGAAGAATTTATGATACATAAATTAATTATTTAATATGTCTAACACCATCCACAGGTCGATATTCATCTCCCGTTGATTCTTCATATATAATTGCTGGCAAACCTGTTTCAAACATTGTTTGTAATGCTTCTTTTAGCATTGGATTCCATCCTCCTGTACTTACTTTTCCATGTCTAACTGTCCAATCCCAAGTCCCCTGTAGATCCCTTGGGATTCTACCCTCTCTATCTCTTCGAGCCACTAAGTCTAGGGACTCTACTATCCCAACAATAATTGGATTTTTACCGTATGAAGGAGTAAGGCTAAGTTCAAGCCTAACGGGTTCTTCTTTAACCATTTTTAAACGAAACCTTGGTGGCAATTTAAGAGATCTTATTACCGCCGAAACAATTTTTGTTCTTAATTCCAATTTTTTTTCCTTTAATTTAAATTAGTCTGTTGTAGTACCTTTTTCTTCTAGTGATGAGTCATCACTAGAAAACCTTACTGTTAGTAATTCCTCTTCTGTTAAATTACCTGATTTATCAAGAAGTTCAGGATGAATAGTATATTTTTTTTGTTTAAAATTTGTTTTGTTAAAGTTTCTCTTTTCTGTACCAGAAACATCCCAACCATTTGACATCACCTTGAAAGCTTTCCAAACTAAATAAGTTAAAGCTGCTGAGTATATAATTGGAAACAAAATGGACATTAAAATTTATCCTGTGATTATGGACTATGGTATTTATAATAGCCCGAAAAAAAGAAAATTAGATATTTTCCGTAAATAAATTATTCCATAAGATAAGTTAATTTTTTAGGAGTTATAGTAAAAATATATCCGAATAATATAAGAAAAACAAAATTGAAAAACAACAATCACAAAAAACTATTATTGTGCTCAGCCATCTCGATAAGTATTTTATATCCATTAAAAGTCATATCCCAACCATCACTAATTTCAAAATTTAATGAAATTAATTTAAATGCAAAAAAATCATTCATTACTGAAGCTGTTGAAAAAACTGGTTCTTCTGTAGTAACAATTGAAACTCAAAGATATGTAAAAAAAAGAAAACTTCCGAGAAATTCTCAAATATTTTTAGATCCCTATTTTGAAAGATTCTTTGGATTAGATTTACCTTACGACAATCAGCCAAGAATTGAACAAAGCCAAGGAAGTGGCTTCATATTCGCAGACGGACTAGTAATGACTAATGCTCATGTTGTAAACGGATCTAATAAGGTAATCGTTGGTTTAACAAATGGAAAAAAATTCAAGGGAAAAGTCATAGGGGAAGATTTTTTTACCGATTTAGCCGTTCTTAAAATAGAAGGAAAAGGACCTTGGCCAAAAGCAAAATTAGGAGATTCAACAAAAATTAAAGTTGGTGATTGGGCAATTGCAGTTGGCAATCCATTCGGACTAGAAAATACAGTTACGCTTGGAATTATTAGTAACCTCAACAGAAACGTCTCGCAATTAGGGATATATGATAAAAAATTGGAACTTATTCAAACAGATGCTGCTATTAATCCTGGCAATTCTGGAGGTCCACTATTAAATAGCAAAGGAGAAGTTATTGGAATTAATACCTTGATCAGATCTGGGCCAGGCGCAGGTTTAAGTTTCGCAATCCCAATAAATAAGGCTAAGGAAATTGCCGATCAACTATTAAATGACGGGAAAGTAATACATCCCATGATAGGGATAAGCCTAATAGATGATAGAAACTTTGAATTAAATAGTAATGCAGTAATAGTCAGTTATGTTGTACCTAATAGTCCAGCTGAAAAAAGTGGGGTTAAAGTAAATGACAGAATCATAAAAGTCGGTATTAAAGAAATTGAAAAAGCTTCAGACGTCATAAGCCAAATAAGTAAAAATGGTATAAATAAACAAATAAATATATTATTGAAGAGAAAAAATAAATTTATTAGGCTAAAAGTAAAACCAATTGATATTACCAATCTACAAAAAAATTAAAAGTTTAAATTATCATTCTCTTTGAGATTTTCCAAACATTTGGAGATACAATTACCATCATTCAAATCGCAACTTGTAATGCATTCAAAATATTTATCGATAGGATCAAAAATTTGAAATGGATTTTCTTTAAAATCATAATTTTCCATACTTAATTATTAAAAAAATTATTTTGTATTTTTAAGATTAAATAAGGACAGGCAACTATGTAAAGGTAAATGAGTTTTCTTACCTAGCTCAGTGCAAAGTTTCTTAAATATACTCAACTTTTTATCAATTAAAAATTTCTTATGTAGTTCTATTTTTTTCTAAAAAATATTCGTAATTACCATCATATGAGAAAATCTTTGAATCTTTAATTTCTATAATTTTATTAGCAACTTTAGAAATAAAATATCGATCATGTGAAATCAATAATAAAGAACCTTTATACTGCTTAATTGCTAATTCTAAATTTTCTTTAGATTGAAGGTCCAAATGATTGGTTGGTTCATCTAATAATAAAAAATTACTTGATTTCATAATCATAAGAGCTAATGCTAATCTAGCTTTTTCACCTCCACTAAGTTGTTTAACAAATTTAAAAACAGTTTCATTTTGAAAACCAAAACCGCCTAAAAATGTTCTTACTTTTTTTTGCGACCAATCAGGAGATTTTTGAAAAATTAAATCAATAACCTTTTTCTGAAGAGAAAGCACTTCCGCCTGGTTTTGTTCATAATAGTTTGTAATTATGTTATGTTTACCAAGATTAATTTCTCCAATTTCAGGAATAATTTGTTTCATAATAATTTTAAGCAATGTCGATTTACCACAGCCATTAGGGCCTAAAATTGCAATTTTCTCCCCTGAAGAAATCTTTAAGTTAACATCTAAAAAAATTATTTTTTCCTCAAAACTATGAGACAAATTTTTGATATTTAGAACTGTTTTCCCTGAACGGGGACAATCCGGGAAATTAAATGCAGGACTTTTGGATTTTGTTTTGGGAGCCTCAATTTTAGAAATCTTTTTTAATTGTTTTTCTCTACTCTTAGCTTGTGAACTTCTATTTGCACTAGCTCTAAATCTATCAATGTACTTCTTCTGAATCTCTATTTCTTTTTTTTGCAATTGATATGCTTTGTTTTGCGATTCTTCATTTAAAGATTTCTGTTCCACAAAAAAAGAGTAGTTCCCGTTGTATATTTCAGATACTCCTCTATCTATAAAAATTATTTTTTTACATAATTTATCTAAAAAATATCTATCATGACTAATTATGATAATTGCAATCTTAAGTGAAGATAGATATTCTTCAAGCCAGAAAATAGTATCTAAGTCCAAATGATTGGTTGGTTCATCAAGTAAAAGTAAATCAGGTTTTTGCAGGATTATTTTTCCAAGTGCAACTTTCATCTGCCAACCACCTGAAAAATTTCCAACTAATTTATCAGCATCATCAATAGAAAATCCTAGTTTTGGTAAAATCTTTTCTACATCAGATCGCATTTTATAGCCACCTAAAGTTTCAAATCTTCCTTGATATTTTGCAAGCTGATTTACTAATTTTTCAAGTTCGTCAGAATGTTTTTTAATATCCAATGATTTCATTTTATTCTCAATTTCTAAAAGTTTAATAGCTATAATTTGTATATCTTTGAAAGAACTTTCTAATTCCTCTCTAACTGAACGATTCAAGTTACAATCTAACTCCTGTTTTAAATAGGCAATTTTAGGATTCCCCTCTTTAATAATCGTTCCACTTGTTTGATCTTCCTCTCCAATTAAAATCTTAAATTGGGTTGACTTACCTGCACCATTTGATCCAACTAAGCCGACTTTTTCTCCTCTCTTAATTTCCCAATTAATATTTTTTAAGACAATATCTGTAGAATAAATTTTGCTTACCCCTTCTAATCTAATCACTTTTTTTAAAAATAGAATTTACAAAGTTTGAGTCTTATTTACTAAAAAATATTTTGTAGAATAAAATTGAATTATGAAAAGAATAGAACAAATTGTAGTAATTTTCATAGCTGCAGCTCTTGCAATTCCTAGTTATTGGTTTTTTTGGACTTTAGCTGGTGGTGGTGGCTACAACAAAAGGACAAAACCGATGACTAATCAAAAAGGTGATTATATTCAACCTTTAACTAAAGACCACCACGAGCCTTAACCAACCACATTTTAGTTGCCTCATCGTCAATAGTGCTCAAATATTCAATAACCTCTTCTTTAGTTACAGAAATATTCAACTCATTACCTATATCACATATTTTATCTAAAGCTTTTTTGGGATTAGTAAGAGCAATCATAAACAAACTTTGTTTCTTTTTGGAATCGTTTGCAATTAATTTATAGAGCTTTTCGGCGTTACTAGACATTTTGTGGGAAATAAATTTATTAATAGATTAAAACTTCAAGCTACGTTTTTTTCATTATATTTATTAATAGTTAGATCATTATCTGTATCTTGTATTTCTTTTGCTGATGCATCTGCCATACTTCTTGCATCTAAACATAAAACCTTTCTTAATTTCGCAAAATTTGCTGCATGGGACTTTCTGCCATCTTTTTGTGCGTAATACTCAGATTGTTGAAGAATATGATGCAGATGAGTCAACAAATAAGGGCTGATTACTGCCGATACCAAAACATCACTATTTTCATTATCGAAACAATCAGAATTAACTAATCTTTTTTTCTTTTTATCAATTATCGACCTTTTTGGTGAATCAAGTTTTCTTGAATTTTTCATAAAGCAATAAAAAATAACTAATTGATAAGGGCGTAAAATTCCTTATTAATAATATACACAAAGATAGTATCCTTGACTAACTGTGTATAATAATAAGTAACAGTTATCAACTTTGACACATGGCTACCCGTCAAAACTCAACAAATGGGAAGCCTAAATCTCCCAGAGTTCAAGTAGTTCTTCCGGAATTAATTTGTGAGCAACTGACTATTTTAGCCACTAATGAATCTAGAACAGTTAGTAATATGGCAAAAGTATTAATTCAAGAAGGTATAAAAAAATACTTTGAAAAGGATGGCAGAGAACTTGTCACAGATCAAAATTTAAATACTGATAAATTTAGGGATAAGTTAGAAAACCAAAGCGTAAGGAGATTGAAAGGAGCTCCACAAAGGATTAGATACTATAAAAAATCTGATTAAAAAATTAATTTTTAGGCAATTTCTGTAAATCTGCAGTTTTTCCCATAACTACTAAGATATTTCCTCTTTCCAAAATATATTTTGCAGGGGGATTAACGGTTAACTCTTCTGCAGGGCCAGCGGCAAGAACATTTACTAAATAATTTTTCCTCATATTTAGATCTCTCAAAGATCTCCCAATAAATTCCTCTGGAACTGTTATTTCATCTATACCGGTTTGATTATCTAGTTCCAATCTTTCAATTAAATTTGGCCTAACTAATTCTAGGCCTAATCTTTCTCCTTGCATTCTGGAAGGGAAAACAACTTTATCCGCACCAACCCTTTTTAACATTTTTTCATGCAAGTCACTAGTAGCTCTCGCTATCACTCTTTTTACTTTGCTACCATCACTATCCTTAGCAATAAGTGTTGTAGTGATACTAGCTTCAATAGGTTCACTTATGCCAACCACAACAGTATTCATCTCAAGAATTCCAGATTCCCTCATAGACTCTTCATCAGTGCAATCTACAACTCTAGCTTCTATCGAAGGTTCCAATTGTCTCAAATCATCTATAGCTTTTTCAGAGTAATCAGCAGCCAAAACATCTGCACCATTACTTATAAGTTCTCTACAAACTGCAGTCCCAAATCTCCCAACGCCGACAACTCCAAAAGTGAGAGCTTCTTTTTCTCTCTTTTGAGACCACTGCCACCAATCAGCCATAATAAAACTCAGTCAATCCTAAACATAGAGATCAGCCCTAGGATAGCCTATTCTCTTTTGTCTATCTATTTTACTCTTATAAAGAGCCTGCCAAAGTGCACTTAAAAGCAATAGTATACCAAGTCTGCCTACGAACATACCGATAATGAGAATAAATTGACCAAAATGATTTAATTTTGCGGTTAAACCAATATCAAAACCAACTGTTGCAAATGCGGATATGCAAGTGAACAAAATTTCTAAGAATGTGAAAGATTCTTTTTTTACAAACGTATTAGTTGTACTTAGCAACATTGCCATTAAAAGAATGAAAAGCAAAGAACCTACAGTTATCCCAACTGCCTTTAGGATGACTTTATCTGAAATTAATCTATTGCTAATAATTACATCTTTCTGACCCCTTAAAGTTGATCTAGTTGCAGCCATTAAAGCGATAAACGTCGTTGTTTTAATACCTCCTCCAGTACCTCCAGTACTTGCTCCAATAAACATCAATGTCATTAATAACAAGAGTCCTGTATCTGATATAGAGGTCAAAGAGATCGAATAATTTGTAAAACCTGCAGTTCTTGCGCTTACTGTTTCAAAAATTGATGATAATAGCCTTTCAAATAAATTCAAGTCATTAAAAAATTGACTATTAAGTAATGATTCAGTGATAAAGAATCCAAATGATCCGAATAATATTAGAGACAAACTTGTCCTGATAACCAGTCTAGAATGAAGGCTCAATTTTTTATATGAAAGATTGTTTTTATTAGTCCAAATGTCATCAATAACACGCCATCCCAATCCGCCCATAACAATTAGAAAAACAAAGACACTATTAACCAACAAGTTTGTTCTATAATCCTGAAGACTATTTGACCATAAAGAAAACCCTGCATTGTTATATGCAGATATACTATGGAAAATCGACGACCAAAGTCTTTCCCAATTATTTTGTATATCTACGAATCCAAAAGAGTAAAGAATAATTGCTCCAAAAGATATTATGCAAGTTGCCGTAATAGCGATACTTTGAAAAGTTCGACCAATTCCTCCGACTCCGAATTCATCTAGAGTCTTTCCTTTGTCTAATCTTGTTCTAAGTTTTGTACCTTTTACAACAAAACCTTGTAGAAATGTCGTGATAGCCATTAATCCTAGACCACCTGATAAAAGCATAAAAGACAAGAAAACTTGACCAAAGAAATTCAAATCATTCCCAATATCTATAATGGTTAAGCCTGTAACGGTTATAGCAGAAGTAGATGTAAAAAATGCTTCCCACAAGCCAACCTTTGAAGATGAACACAAAGGTGAACTTAAAATTAAAGTTCCAAAGAAAATAATAAACAAACCTGTAACAATAGTAAATTGAGGTACAGATAATTTTCTGTAAACATCTTTAAATTTATAAACATTACTTTTGAATTTCACTTTATTTATCTAAAATTTAAAATTATTAATGCTGGTACTGTAAATGACATTATAAGTGTCAATCCAGCACCATATTTTGCAATATCAAAAAATCTATATCTTCCAGGGCCATAAACCATTAGGTTTGTTTGATAGCCCATTGGAGTCAAAAAAGATTGGCTTGCGCCGAATAAAACGAGCATTATTAAAGCCCCTGGTGAAATCCCTAAAACATCTGAAAATTCAATAGCTACAGGCAAAATCAAAGCAACCGAAGCGGCATTACTAATAAATTGGGTCAGTATGACGGTCGATACAAAAATTATGACTAGTGCAAAATACAAAGGCATCCCATTAAGCGCAAAATTGAGATTGACTGCTATTAAATCGGCTAATCCTGTTACTTGCATAGCGACACTAAAACATGATAAGGATCCCAGCAATAAAATGACATCTAAACGAATTGATTTTTGTATTTCTGCAGGTCTTAAACATCCAAAAGCAACCATTGCAATAACAGCTAAGAGAACTGAACCTACCAATGGAATATTAGTAACTGAAGGCAGAACGACCATTCCTATAGCAATTGCAATCGATATAGGTTTTTTGATCAAAAAAGGTAAATCATCATCGAATTGATCTAAAATAAGCAAATCATTACTGGACTGTAAACCTCTTATGGAATCTAATGGTGCTTGCAATAACAAAACATCACCAGCCCTTAAAACAGCTTGTCCTAATCTCTCTTGAACAGTTTGCTGACCCCTTCTCAGGGCTAAAACTGTTGCATTATGACGTTGCCTAAATCTTAATTCTCTCAAACTAGCACCTGCCAGAGTCGAACCGGCTGGTAACAAAGCTTCAAAGGTTTTAGTACCTTCATCATCTGAGAAAACATTAGCTCCGTCGAAAGATGTTTTGTTTTCGCCTAACAGAATGGTATGTTCCTGCTGTAGCCTAAATAAATCTGCCCTCGTAACACGGATTATTAATCTATCATCCGGTTCAATCTTTCTATCAGCCAAAGGAGGAAGAATAACTTTTCCATTTCGTTGCAATTCCAGAACATCAACGTCAAATCGTCTTTGCAATCTACTATTTCTGACGGATTGTCCAACCAATTCTGAAGTAGAGGGAATAGTAACTTCAGTAAAGTATATATTCATATCGCCATTTTTAATAAATTCCTTATCTCTTCCTCTATCTGGCAAAAGCACGTCAGAAACAAGAATCATATATGTTGTACCTATAAGCCATACAGGAATTCCAATTGACGTCAAACTAAATAATTCCAAAGCTCCATAACCCAGTTGTTGACTAATATCACTTACAAGAAGATTTACTGAGCTACCCAATAATGTTAGGGTTCCACCTAGCAAAGTAGCAAATGAAAGAGGTAATAAAACTTTTGATGGTGATATATTTCTCCGCTCGCACCAGCCTTCAATTAAGGGTAACAAAGATGCTACTACTGGCGTATTAGGAACAATTCCAGATATTGGAGCGATCAAAAAAGCTATTAAAGAAATTAATTTCCTTGGCGTTCTAATACTTTCAGAAGAAATCAATTCTCTTACTCTGTCTAAAGCACCACTTTTAAATAATGCAGAAGAAACTGCAAACAAACCCATAAGAGTAATTAAGGATGGACTACCAAATCCAGCTAAAGCTTTTTCAGGAGAAAGAACTCCTGTAGCTATAAAAATTCCAACACATAATAAACCAGTCAATTCTGGCGCAATAGTATTTTTAATAAACAAAATTATTGACATTATTAAAACAACTACCGTTATAAACGCATCAAAATTATTAATAACTAATGCAATTAAATTCATACGAAACTTATTTAACTCAATATACCCAAAAACAATATTTCAAAAAAGTTTAATTGAAATTATTTTTTTTTAAGAAACTTTTTAAAAATAGAATTTTTTTGGAATATCCATGAAGATGCAGATTTCAAGCTTTCATTAACATCAGGCAACTTAGAAGCATATATAAGTCTTCTTGCCTCAAATGCCAATTTCCCAGATAAAGTGACCCCAAGCCCAGAAATTGAAGCTTCTCCTATTCCTAAGCTAATCATTTCACCATTGTCTTTAAATTCAAAGGGTAAAAGATCCTTTTCTTGAATTAAAAGTTCTAAATTATTAGCCAGATGGGTTGCTTCCTGCATGGCGACCTGTGCAGTTATAGGTAAATCCTCCATTCCTTCAATAACCGAGACATCACCAATAGCAAAACAGTTTTTATATTTTTCTATTTGCAAATTATTATTAACTAAAATGCGGCCAAATTTTATTGTAATTTGGTCAGTTTCTAAGTAAGACAAATTAGGTTTAACGCCTGCTGTCCAAATAACAATATCTTTATCCAAGGAAGTTATTCCAGCCTCACTAGAAATAGTAATCTTAGTTTCTGAGACTTCTTTAACTGTGGAATTCAAAAGAACGTTGATTTTTCTTTTTTCTAATGCCTTCTCTGCTTGTTCTCTATTAAAAATTTTGTTTTTATTGAGGATTTCGTTTGATTTTTCTATTACATTAATATCGAATTGGTAATTAAATATATCTTTAATTTTGCATGCCAACTCAATACCAGAGGGACCACCTCCAACTATAAATAACTTTTTATGCAACGCAGTATCTTGTGATTTTTTTAAAAAAGAATTTAATTTATTTAAATCGTGAACATCATTAAAAAAATAACAATTTTCATCTACACCTTTTATAAACAAATTGTTTGGAATAGATCCTGTACAGATAACGAGATATTGATAACTGAATTTTAATTGATCACTAAATTCAAGAATATTTTCTTTGAAGGAAATCTTGGTTAAACAATTTCTTAAAAAAGTTATACCCGCATCAGAAAAAATATTTGCAAATTTTGGGGTGGCTTCCCAACTTCTTATCTCTTTACTTAAAACTTCGTACATCAAAGGTTTAAATATAAAGTTAGTTTCAGAATCAACCACAAGAATCGGTAAAGAAGGATTAAGATTCTTTAAATTCAAAGCAAATGTCATACCTGCGAAACCTGCTCCAACTATTACTATTGGTTTTTTTATTGATTTCATTAGAGAAATATTGTTATGCGTAAATGTATTATTAAACTATACGAATAATTTTTAAATTGAGCGAAATAAAATTAAACTCATAATCAAACTGAAGAATGATTGAAAAAATTCACAAAGATATTCAAACTAACTTGAGGGAATATAATCAAGATCTTGTAGATATGAAGCCTCAAGGAATGCTTACATGGGGTTATGAAAAGTTTGATAAACAATTTGCTATTACAACAAGTTTTGGTATACAGTCATCAGTCCTTTTAGATATGGTCAGCAAATTATCTCTACAAAAAAAAATCAAAATATTTTGGATAGATACAGGTTACCTTCCTCCAGAAACATACCATTATGCTGAAAAGCTTATTGATAATTTATCCTTAGAAGTTGAAGTTCTGCAAAGTGAATTATCTCCAGCAAGAATGGAGGCCAAATACGGAAAACTTTGGGAAACAAAAAAAGAGAGTGATTTAGATAAGTATCATGAATTGAGAAAGATAAAACCTTTAGAAAATGGTCTAGAAAAATATGATATTGCCTGCTGGGCAAGCGGTGTTAGATCAAGTCAAACAGAAAATAGAAACAAAATGAAATTTTTAGATGCAATTCGTCAAAGACTTTCCCTGAGACCTTTATTAAATTGGACAAATAAAGATATTTTTTATTATATGGAAGAGAATAATTTACCTGCCCATCCACTTTTTGTCAAAGGTTATTCTTCTGTAGGAGATTGGCATTCAAGCAGTCCTGATGGTTTTGAAACAAAGGGCAGAGATACAAGATTTGGAGGAATTAAACAAGAATGTGGAATTCACACTAATAATTAAATTGATCATAAAACAATGGTCTCAGATATAAATTTTTTATTAGTAGGCAATAGTAGGCTTCATTGGGCTCAATATTCTAAAAATCAATCTAAATTCTTCCATACCAAAAAAGAGCAAAAAGTTCCCGAAAATATAGATCTTGATCAATTAATTTGGGCTTCTGTAGGAAAACTTCCAAATTTTTTGCTGAGAAAAGAAAATGAAATAAAAACTAAAGATATCCAATTATCAAATCTTCCTGATTATTTTGGAGTTGATAGAGCTCTTGCCTGTATTGCCGCTTTTAAAATTATTGAAAACCCTTTCAAAAAAGATCTGCTAATTGCAGATTTTGGAACAATATTATCAATAACAAAATTGAGTTCAAATGGATCAGTTATCGGAGGTCAACTTCTTCCAGGTTTTCTAACACAATTAAAATCAATGGAACTAAATACAAAAAATCTTAAAGTACCCAAAAAATATGATATGCCTGTCAAGGATTTTTTAATTAATACAGAAGAAGCAATCTTAAAAGGAGTAATGAACTCTCTTACTGGTGTGATTAATAGTTTATTTAATCCCGAAAAGGATATTTTAATAATTTGTGGGGGAGATTCTAAATTAATCACAAAATCTCTAAAGACTCAAAAAGAAAATATTATCAATGCTCCTAATTTAGTTATGGAGGGGATGATTATTCACCACATGTCCATACAAAAATTAGCTTAAACCAAGATCTGCAATTATATGATCAGCCATTATTGCTGCTTTTACCTTTAAGTAAATTTTTTCGATGTTACCTTCAGTATCAATTAAAAAAGTATTTCTCATCATTCCCATATATTCTTTTCCCATGAATTTTTTCAGTCCATAGCTATCGTAATCAGAAGAAACTTTGAAAGGTTCAGGATCAGTTAAAAGAATAAAAGGTAAATTAAATTTTTCGATAAACTTCTGATGAGAGGATGCATTATCTTTACTAATACCAAGCACAACAATATTATTTTTTTGGAGTAAATCCCAATTCTCTTTAAAATTGCATGCTTCTTTAGTACATCCTGGAGTATTATCTTTTGGATAAAAATATAGTATTATTCTTTTACCTTTAAAATCACTAAGAGAAACTTCTTTCTCGAAAGAATCTTTTAATTTAAATTCTGGTGCTTTGTCGCCAACCTTAAGAGCCATTGAAATTATTAAATGAGTATGAATATAAAATACCAAAAATTTGGTTTTATGAGATTAAAGGTGTGCAAGATGTCGCAACTATAGAAGAAATTAAAACTGCAAAAAACCTAACAAATTCAAGATCAAAGATTTTCCTAGAAACAAGAGCTTATTTGCGCCAGTCACTTTCAACACTTTTTGATTTAGACCCCCTAGAAATTCGAATTAATGCTCAACCTGGAGAACCTCCAAGTTTACCCTCTGGCATGGGAAATATCAGTTTAAGTCATTGTAAAGATGCGATTACTATAGTCTGGCATAAAGGCAAAATAGGTATTGATATTGAGAGAACAGATAGAGATTTTAACCATATAAAATTTGCAAAAAAATATTTTTTTCATACTAATAAATCAAACCATAATAATGATTTAACAAAAAATATGATATTAAATCAATGGTGTGCTGTTGAAGCGGCTATAAAATGGGATCAAGGAAAGTTATCTAGAGACATAAACCATTGGGAATATTTTGAAAAGCCTAAAAAATTAATTCATAAGAAGAAAAGTATACATTTAAATTATTCACATATTAACTTCCATAATTGGACTATCGCTTTAGCCTACGAAGAAAGAACTTCTTTTAATCCTGAGATTATTTGTTGTTCGAAAAATTTTTAATTCTCTTTTCTTCTAAGCAGTTCTTCATATTTAGTTTTTTCCCATCCATTATTATTTGGTTCCCATATTTTTAAACCTCTTAAAGATTTAGGAAGATATTCTTGTAAGACCCAATTACCTGGATAATTATGAGGATTTACATAACTATTAGAATTATTTTTTAAATGAAGTGGAACATCAAAAGCATCGGTAGATTTGATTGTTTCTATTGCTTTAAAAATACTTTTCGTACTATTACTTTTTGGAGAAATAGCTAAATATAAGGAAGCCTGCGTTAAAAAATATAATCCTTCTGGAAAACCAACTCTATCAAAAGAATCACAACAGGATTTTACGACTACTATGGCATTAGGATCAGCTATTCCAATATCTTCACTGGCAGATATAAGCAATCTTCTAAAAATAAAATTAGGATCTTCACCAACCTCCAGCATATTCGCAAGCCAGAATAAAGTTGCATCTGGATCGGAACCTCTTATGGATTTGATAAAAGCACTTATTACATCGTAGTGATTTTGACCATTTTTATCATAAACAATATTTTTCTTTTGTAGTGCATCCTCTGCTATTGAAAGATTAATATTGATTTCTTTAGCATCATTTTCAGCAGTTGTTTCTATGGCCATCTCTAGCGCATTGATTAATGTCCTTGCATCTCCGCCAGAAAATTTAATTAAATGACTTATAGCATCTTGAGTTAAATAAACTTTTCTTGAATCTTTTTGTTTTAAATAGTGAGTAATGACTTTTTGTATTATTTTCTTCAAATCATTTTCTGCTAAAGGAAGTAATGTGAAAATACGAGACCTGCTAACAAGCGCTTTATTAACAGCAAAGAAAGGGTTTTCAGTTGTAGCACCAATAAAAGTTATAGTTCCATTTTCTATTGAAGGTAATAAAGCATCTTGCTGAACTGATGTAAATCTATGCACCTCATCGATAAATAAAATTGTTTTTCTTTTTGAATTTATAAATCTATCTTTTGCATTAGCGATTTCGTTTCTTAATTCTTTAACACTTGATAATACTGCATTTAACTTAATTAATTTTGACCGCGTATTAAAAGAAATAATTTCAATTAGAGTAGTTTTTCCAACGCCAGGAGGACCCGAAAAAATAAAATTACTAATCTTATCCTTTAATATTGCACTTCTTAAAAGCGAATTCTCATTCAGGATTGGTTGTTGACCAAAAAAATCTTCCAAATTCTTTGGTCTTAATTTATCTGCCAAAGGTGCATTGTTTTCTATTTGAGAATAATTAGTAAATAAATTTTCTGAATGCATATAAGTAAAATCAAAAAATCATTACTTTCAATTCTATGTAATTACTGTAGGAGTTTCCATTTGCGTAAGTTTTGAAATGTTCAATAAAGCATCTAAATCATCTATTAGAGGTTTCAAAGCGATCTGAGGATTTAACAAAAGATTCTGTTGAGGATCGAAAAATTTCTCAAAGTAAAGTCTTAATGTTGCACCCTTAGTTCCAGTTCCAGAAAGGCGCACAATTACTCGAGCATTATCTTCAAGGACCAATCTTAAACCTTGATTTTCACTTATGGAATTATCAACGGGATCTAAATATGAAAAGTTATCTGCAACTTTAACTAAATTGCCAGCAAACCTATTTCCTTTTAAATTTTCGAGCATAGAAGTTAGATTACCAAAGATTTGATTAGCAATATTTGACGGAATTGCCTCATAATCATGTCTTGAATAATAATTCCTACCAAATTGTTTCCAATGATTCTGCATCAAATCACTTACCGAACATTTTTTCTCAGCTAAAACTTGTAACCAATACAAAACTGCCCATAGTCCATCTTTTTCTCTCACATGATTACTACCTGTTCCGAAACTTTCTTCTCCACATAAAGTAATTAAATTAGAATCTAAAAGATTTCCAAAAAACTTCCAACCAGTAGGTGTCTCGAAACAAGGTATATTTAATGCTCGAGCGACATTATCAACCGCTGAGCTGGTTGGCATGGATCGTGCCACACCTGTAATACCATCTTTATAACCAGGGACACATTTTGTGTTAGCAGTGATTACTGCAAGGCTATCACTAGGATTTACAAAACATCCACTTCCTAAAATCATATTCCTGTCTCCATCTCCATCGCATGCAGCACCAAAACTATAAGATTTTTTATTTAGTAACAAATCAGCCAAGTGGGATGCGTAAGTAAGATTAGGATCAGGATGTAAACCTCCAAAATCTTTTAACGGGTTACCATTCATGACACAATCATGAGATAGACCCATTTTTTCAACAAAAATATTTTTTGCATATGGGCCTGTGACCGCATTCATTGCATCAAAGATTAACGAGAAGTCTTTTTTTAAAAAATCACTAATTTGATCAAAGTCAAAAATTTTCTCCATTAAATTAGAATAATCTGTTAATCCATCAATAATTACTAAGGTAGTTTCGTCATAATGATAAGTTCCATATTCACTAAAATCAGGTAATTGAACTTTACAAATTTTATAACTAGTTAGTAATTGTGAAGCCTTAAAAATCTTATTAGTAATTATCTCAGGAGCTGGGCCACCATTAGAGATATTCAATTTCACTCCAAAGTCGCCATCAATCCCACCAGGATTATGGCTTGCAGAAAGAATAATTCCACCAATAGCGTTTTCTTTTCTAATTAAATGTGATGTCGCAGGAGTAGATAACAAACCGTATTTTGGAACAATAACCTTTTGAACTTTATGAGCAATGCATATTTGGACAATTTTTTCTATTGCTTCAAGATTGCCATATCTGCCATCGCCACCAACTACTAATGTTGAACCTTCTAAATCTTCTAATGATTGTAAGATTGCTTCAATAAAAACTTCTAAATAATGTTCTTCCTGAAACTTTAAAGTACTTTTTCTTAATCCAGAGGTACCTGGTTTTTGATCTAGAAAAGGAGAATTGATATTAATTACACTAACTTGATTCATATTTTTAAGAAACTTTCAAAAATCTAACTAAATTAATGAGGCATTTCGGAAGTTCTTAACATAGCGATAAACCATAATGAAGAAATTAATAATGCACTAAGAATTCCATAGTTAACACCAAATTTAGAAATTGTAATTGGAACTATTAATGGAAACGTTAATGCACCAAACAATGGAGTAAAAGCTACAATTTTTTTCAGCATTAATTTAATTTATTAAAACCATTCAGTCTCAGCATTATCTTTTTCATTAGTATCGTCAAGTGGTGTAGTTCTATCAAATTTCATTGATATACTTTTTTCTTGCTCACCAGATACATCAACAGCTTTAATATCATATTTTTGAGTTCCATCTCTAAATGGAACTTGAATTCTAAAAGTACCATCTGCAGCAAGAGGTACATCTTCTCCACCTATTGTCAGTTTTGCAGAAGGGTCTGTTGCTCCATAAACAATTAATTCAGCATCAGCAACGAGCCAAAAAGATCTATTTTTAACAATTCCGCTTCCAGAATCATTTAAACCTGATGACCATTTACCAGCACCTGAATCTGTAAGATTATCGTTGAGGTTTGTTGAATTTAAGTTTTCCATAAATTCTTCAGAACCAACTTTTCTTCTGAGAGGGATATTAGTTGCTGCTTGGTATAACCTTTCATGCATACCATTTTGTTCTGAAACAACAGGATTAGAAATATCTGGGATTGAATCCGAAGTAGAATCTAAATTAAAAGGGACGAATTTATCAAGAATTTGCTCAGAAGGATGGGACCCTGGAACATGGCTTATCGAAGAAAATGCCAATGACATCCAGTTAAAACCATATTTGTAACCTAATTCAACTTTATAATCTCTATCTGCTAGTGGAATCGGCAAGTACCACTCAGTACTGTAACTATCAACTGCTATCTCCCTAAGTGTTCCTTGATTCAAGTTACTTCCTTCAGAACCAGTTGCATCAAATAATCGTAAACATAATTTATTAGCTCCCAAAGATTGTGCTTTTTCTCTATCTGCATCAGAAATTTGCCAAAAAACATAAGCCCAATCTGGATCTCGGGGTAGAAAAACTACATTTGTTTTAACTTCTTGATTACTATTAAATGCATTGGACTCAGAAATTTCTTCAGATTTTGGCTGAGGGGTTACAATATATGTTTTTTTTGTAGATTTTTCTTGATATTTAAGTATTAAGTCAACTAAAACGACTTTTGTTTTGCGACTGTATAGCGGAACCGATAATTTACTTGCTTCTTGACGTAATTGTCTGAGGGTTAGTGAGAGTAATTGATCTTTATTCATGATCCCATCAGCCACTTTAAATTCTCCGTTTTTATTTGGGATCAGTATGTTCTTTTTTTTTAGGAATTGTGTGTCTTTTTGGTCTGTCGTCAGGATCCTCTGACTACTAAAGAATTCTCAAAATTGATATTTCTCTTCAAAACAGTTGGTATCAAAGCAATTAATTAATTTTCAGATCTTTTTGAAATGTAAATTAATTTTCTTTTTTTTTAAATTTTATTACCTGAATTTGTTAACGACTCAACAAAAATATATTTTTTCTTCGGGATCAAAAAGAGAATTCAGCGTTGTTTAACTAAAAGTACTAAATCATGTATCTCTAAATCCTCAATACTTTTACCGATTTTTTTTGAAAAAGTACTTAATTTTTTCGAAGTGGATTCTAACTGCTCATAAAAAAGATCACTAAATTTTTTGTCATTAAATTCTTTGGATTGGTTATCACACCATTCTCTCAGGGGATTTTTATTTTGATATTCCAAACTATTATCTACATTAATAATTTTTAAAATCTGAAGGCAATGAGCGAGTATTCTTAAATGATGTTTCTGCATTATAGGTAGATCAAGATTATCAATTTCTTGAATAGTTTCTATGTTTAATGGGTTAGATAAGGGATCAAGATGATTAGACATTAATTTTTAGTTTAATAAAGGAAAAAAACTCAATATTGGGGTTATCTTTCGTTAAAGTATATAAAGCTAATTGTAATAAGTTATTTTTGATAACATGGTCAACGAAAATTTAGTTAAAGATGTAGTAAAAGAGCCTTACAAATATGGTTTCGTTACTGATATTGAAACTGAAAAAATAGAAAAGGGTTTAAATGAAGACATCATAAAATTAATTTCAAAGAAAAAAGAAGAGCCAAAATTTCTTCTTGATTTTAGATTGAAAGCCTTTAAAAAATGGCAAAAAATGAAAGAGCCTGATTGGGCAGCATTAGGATATAAAAAAATTGATTATCAAGATATTATTTATTACTCTGCTCCTAAGCAAAAAGAGAAAATTTCTAGCTTAGATGAAGTTGATCCCAAACTTCTTGAGACTTTTGACAAATTAGGAATACCCCTCACGGAGCAAAAAAAACTCACAAATGTAGCAGTAGATGCTGTCTTTGATAGTGTTTCTATAGCAACAACTTTTAGAGAAGAACTTGCTGAGCATGGAGTTATATTTTGCTCAATTAGTGAAGCAGTAAAAAATCACGCGGATTTGATTGAAAAATATTTGGGTACAGTGGTTCCGGCTAGTGATAATTATTTTGCAGCACTAAATTCTGCAGTTTTTAGTGATGGTTCTTTTGTTTACATCCCAAAAGGTGTTACCTGCCCTATGGATCTATCTTCCTACTTCAGAATTAATAGTGGAGATTCAGGACAATTCGAAAGAACATTAATCATTGCTGAAGAATCAAGTTCTGTAAGTTATCTAGAAGGTTGTACAGCTCCAATGTTTGATACAAATACCCTACATGCAGCAGTTGTAGAGCTCATAGCATTAGATGACGCCTCAATAAAATATTCAACAGTGCAAAATTGGTATGCTGGTGATGAAGAAGGTATTGGCGGAATTTTTAATTTTGTCACCAAGAGAGGAAAATGTTTAGGTAAGAGAAGTAAAATTAGCTGGTCTCAAGTTGAAACAGGGTCTGCAATTACTTGGAAATATCCTAGCTGTCTTCTTTTAGGGGAAGAATCTGTAGGAGAATTTTATTCAGTGGCTCTCACCAATAATCTTCAGCAAGCAGATACCGGCACGAAAATGATCCATATTGGTCCTAAGACCAAATCAACTATTGTTAGCAAAGGTATTAGTGCAGGTAACTCAAAAAATAGCTATAGAGGTCTTGTCAAAATGGGGACAAAAGCTACAGGATCAAGAAATTACAGTCAATGTGATTCAATGTTAATAGGGGATCAAGCTTCTGCAAATACATTCCCTTACATCAAATCTCAACAACCCAATTCTGAAATTGAGCATGAAGCAAGCACATGTAGAATCTCAGAAGATCAACTTTTTTATCTCCAAAGCAGAGGTATAGAATTTGAGGAAGCAGTATCTATGATGGTCAGCGGTTTTTGCAGAGATGTATTTAATCAATTACCTATGGAATTTGCTGCTGAAGCAGATAAGTTACTGGCACTTAAACTAGAGGGATCAGTAGGTTAATTAATCAATTTCTAAACTGAAATGCAAAGTAAAATGAAAGAATCAGATCCAATTTTAGAAGTTGACAATCTCTCTGCATCTACTGATAATCTTCCAATTTTAAAAGGGGTTTCGCTTACTGTCTATCCTGGAGAAATCCATGCCATTATGGGAAGAAATGGATGTGGCAAAAGTACTCTTTCGAAAATCATTGCAGGTCATCCCTCGTATAATATTACAAATGGCGACATAAAATTTTTAGGTGAAAACATCAACTCTCTAGAACCTGAAGAGAGATCTCAATCAGGAATTTTTCTTGGTTTTCAATACCCAATTGAAATTCCAGGTGTAAGTAATCTTGAGTTTCTTAGGGTTTCAACTAATGCTAGAAGGAAATTCCTCAACAAAGAAGAATTGGATACTTTTGATTTTGAAGAATTAGTCAAAGAAAAGTTAGAAATTGTGAAAATGGATCACGCGTTCCTATCAAGAAGTGTCAATCAAGGCTTTTCCGGAGGTGAAAAAAAAAGAAATGAGATTCTGCAAATGGCTTTACTTGAGCCCAAGATCGCAATATTAGATGAGACCGATTCTGGTCTAGATATCGATGCTCTAAGAATAGTGGCATCAGGAATTAAAAAAATATCTAATGCACAAACTGGAATCATACTTATTACCCACTATCAAAGATTATTAGATGAAATTAAACCAAATTATGTCCATGTTATGTCAGACGGGCAAATCATAAAAACTGGTGAGAGTGATCTTGCTATGGAGCTTGAGGAAAAAGGGTATGAATGGACTGATAACTTTATAAAAGAGACCTAAACAAATGGAAATTATTGAAAAAATAAAAACTAATAAATCGGATGATAGCCTAACAGAAATTCAAAAAATCTGTCTTCATAAATTACAATCAAGCCCTCTCCCTAATCCTAAAAGTGAACTATGGAGACTTTCAAATAAATCAAAATTGTCAAACTTTTTAGATTTCTCAGTTAATGAAAAAAATTCAAAATTTGATATACCATTTCCGAAAAATTCTCAAAGTACTATTAGATTAATAATTGGTGAGAATTGCCAAATTAAATTAATAGAGAAAAATTATTCAATACAGCAATTAAGTGAGGATGAGTTACAAAAATATATCAAGGAACAGATATCTTTTTTTAAGCAAAACGAAAATTGGAGTGACCTACTAAATCTGTCTTTAAGTTGTAAAAATAATATTTTGGGATTAAAAATAAATGGATCAGAAATTCCTCCTATTGAAATTTTTAGTCACGCATCAAGTAATTCTTTAACCACAAAAACCCTCGTAATATTTTTTGAAAAGAATTGTGATGTTGAATTATTACAAGTAAATCTTGGTAAAGAAAACTCTTCATTATCTCAATCAACTTTCTTTTGCTTGAAAGAAAATAGTTCCGTAAATCATGGTGTTGTTTCATACGGTGAAAACAGATCCAATCTATTAAATTCTCTCAATGTAATTCAACAAAAAAATAGTGCATATAACTTAGGATCTTTACATTTCAAATTCAATTACGCGAGATTCGAAATTAGTATTAAACAATCTGCTGGAAACGCTAAAACAAATATCAAAGGTATGCAAATAACAAAAAATGATGAGCAGATTTCAACCTATACAAAAATAGAATTTAATGGTCCAAATGGATTTCTAGATCAAATTAATAAATCACTTGCTGATGATAAATCACATGCAATATTTGAAGGTTCAATAATAGTTCCGAAAATTGCCCAAAGAACTGATGCTTCCCAATTAAGCAGAAATTTACTTTTATCAAATCTCGCACAAATAGATACCAAACCTCAATTAGAAATAATTGCTGATGATGTCAAATGCAAACATGGTGCTACAATCTCGCAACTAAATGAAGAAGAACTTTTTTATATGCGAACACGAGGGATCACATTAATAGAAGCAAGTAAACTACAATTAAGTTCTTACTTTCAAGAAATAATTTCATTTATTCCCATTTCAAAAGATAAATGGGATTTGCTTGATAAACTTTTAAATGAGAATTAATGGAAACGATTCAAAATTTTCCTGAAATAACGAAGAAAGACTTTCCTCTTTTAAATAAGAACTTAAAAAGTAATGAGCAAATTATTTATTTAGACCATGCGGCAACCACACAAAAACCAATACAAGTTTTAAAGAAAATTGATGAATATTACAAAAACTTTAATGCCAATGTTCATAGAGGGGCACATCAATTAAGTGCTAAAGCAACAGAAGAATTTGAAAATGCACGATATTTAATTAGCAAATATATAAAAGCGAATTCAGCAAAAGAAATTATTTTCACAAGAAATGCTACTGAGGCAATCAATCTAGTAGCTAGATCATGGGGCGAATATTCATTAAAAGAAAACGATGAAATTCTCTTATCAATAATGGAGCATCATAGCAATATTGTTCCATGGCAAATGGTTGCAGCAAAAAATAAATGCAAATTAAAGTTTATAGGTATAGATAAAGATGGGAGATTAGATATAGACGACTTTAAATCAAAACTAACATCTAGAACTAAACTTGTTAGCCTAGTACATGTTAGTAATACTTTAGGTTGCTGTAATCCAATCAAAGAAATAACTAAATTAGCTAAACAAAAAGGTGCTTTAGTGTTAATAGATGCATGTCAAAGTTTGGCTCATCAAAAACTGGATGTGATTGATCTTAATATAGATTTTTTAGCTGGATCAGGACATAAATTATGCGGTCCTACAGGTATTGGTTTCCTCTGGTCAAGAAAAGAAATCCTAGAAAAAATTCCTCCTCTCTTTGGAGGTGGCGAAATGATTCAAGATGTTTTTGAAGAGACAAGTACTTGGGCAGAGCTACCACACAAATTTGAAGCTGGAACTCCAGCCATTGCAGAAGCAATAGGTCTTGCAGAAGCAATCAATTATATTAACAATATTGGATTGAATAAAATTCATGAATATGAAAATACTATTACTAAATATTTATTTGAAAAATTAAATCAAATAGAAAATATTGAAATCATCGGTCCATCGCCAGAGATAGATCCATACAGAGCCTCACTTGCCACCTTTTATATAAAAAATATACATTCAAATGATATTGCTGAAATTCTTGATTCAAAAGGAATTTGCATCAGAAGTGGCCACCATTGCTGTCAACCTCTTCACAGATACATTGGAATTAAATCAACAGCTAGAGTCAGCATGAATTTCACAACTAATAAGGAAGAAATTGATATGTTTATAGAAAAATTAAAAGATACTATTGATTTTCTAAAAATCAATTCTTAAATATTCAAAGCATTTTTTAAAAATTCCTGAGTTTTTTGCATTACTAATTCTTTATTTTCAATATTTCTAAAACCATGACCTTCATTATCAAAAAAAATAACTTCTGAATATTTATTATTCTGAATCAAAATTTCTTGAATTTTTAAAGTTTGTTTATAAGAAATCACTGTATCTTTTTTTCCGTGAAACAATAAGATAGGTTTTTTTATTTTTTTAATATGATTTATCGGTGATCTATTTATATAATCATCATGGTTTTTTGCATAATTTCCTACCAAAGATTTTAAATAATCTTTTTCAAACCTATGAGTGTTGTGATGCATATCCTTCAAATCAATAACAGGATATTTACAAATTGCTGCTGTAAAAATAGACCCATATAATAAACAATTCAGGGCAGTTAACCCACCAGCACTATTACCAAAAATTACTACTTTTTCACTATCAACTTGATTTGAATTAATTAATTCAAGAGCTAGTGATTTGCAATCATAAGAATCAACAATACCCCATTTATAATTCAACCTCTCTCTATATGCTTTACCAAATCCTGATGATCCTCCATAATTAACTTCAGCAACAAAAAATCCCTTCGATGTCCAATATTGAACTTCAGAATTATATGATCCATCAAAAAATGAAGTTGGTCCACTATGAGCTCTAACAAAAAGCGGTGGTTTTCTAAATTTTTCAAGAAGTGGCCTATATAAAAAAGAATGAGTAGATTTATCTTCAAAACCTTTAAACCAAAAAGATTCAGGTTTTAAACAATCTTTTATATATTCAGCATTGATTTCCTCAAAAACATTTAATAAAACTTCCTTTTTAAAATCAATTTCAAGTAAATTTCCAAGAAAATCAGATCCATGACCTTTCAAAACTACTTTCTTCTCAAAAACACTAAAATCACTTATTGAAGTAAAAGGAGTAGAAAATTCTTTAACGAATTGAAGATCTTTATATTGTTCAATTACTAAATTATTTTCTTTTTTTGCTAAACAAAATAAATCTTTTATATCCCCTGAAAAAAATGTTATTCCTGAGACCCACTGAGGTACTCCATATTCAACAAAATTTCTCTCTACTCTTTTTATAATAACAACATTCTCAATTTTACTAGCATCTAAGAACAATAAATTCCACCATCCAGAACTATCTTCAGAACATACTAAAAGAGTTTCACTTATCCAATAAGGCTGAAAAAAAGAAACATTTTTTTTAGCATTAATCAGCTTATCTGAGAATTTTTTTATTTTTGTTATCTCTCCATCTAAATCAATTTGAGCAAAACAAAGATCATTTTTCTCCCAGGGCATGTATGGCGAATCCCACTCGACCCAAGAAAGTAAGCTAACAGAAGTATTAGAAGATAATTCTCCAGCGAAATTTTTAAATTTTTTTATTAGATAAATATCTTGTTTAGTTTTTTTTAAGTTTAAAGAAAATAAGTAATCTCTATTATTTATTTCACAAATACCATACAAAAAATTTTTTTGAGAAATAACAAATGAAGAATCGAAATTTCCATTAATTGATTTAGATAGTTGTCTCGGTTCTTGAACTGGATCGAGATATCTTTTTTGACTTCTATAATTTAATGCTACCTCTTTAAAAATTTGTAACCATACTGCGTTGGTAATCTGATCTATCCATATCAAATAAAAATTTTTTTTAAAATATATACATTTATAAGATTTACCACCATATCCATGAAAGTTATTTTTAATATTATATTTTTTACTTGTTAATTTCTGAGGAAACGCTTCTTTTTCATTAAATGGTCTTGCAAAAATAGCATTTTCATTTTGACCTTCACCAACAAGATCAATCCAAAAAATGATATCCCTAACAATAGTTAATTCCTTAAAAGATTTTTTTTTAAATACAGTTTGACTAACTTTTAACTGCTCATCATTACTCATTTTTAAAAAATATAAAGAATGCAAATTAAAGTGCTAGTATTTTTATAGCTAAACTCTCAATTAAAAACCTTTTTTTTCAACGTGGCAAACCATTTTTCACAACTTGCAAAAAAGTCAAGAACAAATGGAAACGCAGAAAAAGTTGCAAAAGAACAACCAGGAAAGCCATCTCTAGACATTTATAAACTTGGAGATGATGTATTAAGACAAAATTCCAAAAGAATAACTAAAGTTGACGAATCTATCAGAAAACTTGCTAGAGAAATGCTTCAAAGCATGTATGCAGCTAAAGGAATTGGACTTGCTGCACCTCAAATTGGAATCAACAAAGAGCTTCTTGTCATAGACGTAAATTTTGAAGATTCAGCAGCAGAACCTTTAATATTAATCAATCCAGAAATTACAAACTTTGGAACAACCCTTAATTCATACGAAGAAGGTTGCTTGAGTATACCTGGCGTCTATTTGAATGTAGTAAGACCATCAACTATAAAATTAAAATTTAGAGATGAAATGGGACGACCACGTAAAATGAAGGCAGATGGACTTTTAGCGAGGTGTATTCAACACGAAATGGATCACTTAAATGGAATATTATTTGTAGATAGAGTTACATCAAAAGATGATTTGAACAAAGAACTTTTAAAAGAAGGGTTTAACGAAAAAGACGTTATCTCAATTAATTAATTTAATGTCTGAAACAACAATATTTCAAAAAATCATTAATAACGAAATACCCTGCGATAAGCTTTATGAAGATAAGTTTTGTATTGCATTTAATGATATCCAGGCGCAAGCTCCAGTACATTTCCTAGTGATTCCTAAAAAGCCAATAATCAGTTTATTAGAGTGTATTGAGGAAGATGCAAATTTATTAGGGCATTTACTTTTTGTTGGTAGCAAAATAGCTAAATCAAAAAATTTAACTAATTGGAGAACAGTAATTAACACTGGAGCAGAATCGGGACAAACAGTTTTTCATTTACATATTCATTTTTTATCTGGAAGAAAAATGAATTGGCCTCCAGGTTAAAACTCTCGAAAGAAATATTAATGGGTTATAAATAAATAAAAACAAAATGAATACTCCAGAGTCCTTAAATACAGAATCTAAAAATTTATTCAACTTAATTTCAAAAAATTGGGAAGAGCTTGATGATTCACTCAAAAATAAGTTAATAAAAATTTGGAACGTTTTAACTTATAAATGGCAATTACAAATTTTATTTAATTTACCTTTTCTACTATGGTGGGCATTAGATAAATCTTTTCCAAAAGTTCATGAATTTGATGCAACAATCTTGAATTACTTGAATTTACCTGACTGGGCACTTTCATTTATTGGCTTTGGTCAATAGACCGCTAAAAGTTATAATTTATTTCATAACACTAGTCGAGTAATGAATAAAGCAGTTAATAATAAATCCAAAATACTATACCAATTACAAAAATTAAGGAAGCTGTCTCAGCCGTTTTTTCTTCCAATAGATCAATGTAATGGATTCCAATTTATTTGGCTCTTGATTTCTCTTTTATTTTGTGTTGGTGGAGTAGTACTTGTTGGTCTTACAGGAATAATAAGTTTTTTTGAAAGCTTTCAACCAATTTTTCTTGAAAAGTATTTCGGAGGTGTAGTAAGTACTGTCAATTCAATTTGGGCTGGGAGTTGGGGATTACTTTTCTCTGCATTATTTCTAATTGGATCAGGAAGCTTTTTTAGCTTAAGACGTCAATTAAAAAACCGTAGATGGTTACATTGGTTATTCCTTGCGATAATTGTATTAATGCTTTTAGCTGTAAACGGAATAAACGCAGGTATTGGATTCATTGCAAGAGATTTAACAAATGCTTTAGTAGAAAAACAAGAAGATGGATTTTATAGGATATTGGGGATTTACGCTTGTTGTTTCGCTGTGGCTCTACCAATACGGGTTTCCCAAATATTTTTCACATATAAATTAGGAATAATTTGGAGAGAATGGCTTTCAAAAAGTTTAGTAAAAGATTATATGACTAATAAAGCTTATTACCAATTAAATCCCAATGATGAAGAACAAACTGATGTAGATAATCCTGATCAAAGGATTACAGATGATACGCGTGCTTTTACTGGTCAAAGTCTCTCTTTTACGTTAGGTATTTTTGATGCATTACTAACGTTTTCTCTGAATATTCTTATTTTGTGGAGTATCAGTACAACACTTACTTTTTCTTTATTTGGTTACGCTGCTTTTGCAACGTCTATCCTTTTAATTGCTGGTAAAAATCTTGTAAAGATAGACTTTGATCAACTCAGATACGAAGCAGATTTTCGATATGGCTTAGTACATATTAGAGATAATGCTGAATCAATCGCCTTTTATTCTGGCGAGAATCCTGAGCGAAGTGAAACTGAAAGAAGATTAGGAGAAGTAGTAAGAAACTTTAATTTATTGATTATATGGAGAGTAATAATTGATGTCATGAGAAGATCGATTAATTATGCTGGAAATTTCTTTCCATACTTAATAATGGCAGTTCCTTACTTTAAGGGAGATATTGATTATGGGCGCTTTATTCAGGCAAGCTTTGCATTTGGAATGGTTGAAGGTTCATTATTTTTTATTGTGAATCAAATAGAGGAACTTGCAAAATTTACTGCTGGGATTGGCAGATTAGAAGGATTCCAATCAAAAGTTGAATCAATTAGTCAAACCAAACCAACAAGCAATCAAAAAATTATTTCAGATTACCCCTCAATTCTTATTAATAACGCTGACCTGTGCCCACCAGGATCAAATAAAAAAATAATTAAAAATTTAAATTTGAGTATCGACAATAATCAATCACTCTTAGTTGTTGGACCATCTGGGTGCGGAAAAACATCTTTACTTAGAATGATTAGTGGTTTATGGGAACCGGATCATGGAATGATTAAAAAACCGAAAATTGGCGATTTATTATTCATACCTCAAAAGCCTTATATGTTACTAGGTTCTTTAAGAGAACAATTATGTTATCCCACAGAAGTGAATAAATTTAGTGATGAACATCTTACTTCTGTATTACATGAGGTAAATTTAAAAACCTTAGTAGATCGTTATCCTAATCTTGACATCAAGCAAGATTGGCCACGAATTCTTTCTCTAGGGGAGCAACAAAGATTGGCTTTTGCAAGACTGTTACTAAATTCCCCAAGATTCGCAGTACTTGATGAAGCAACAAGTGCTTTAGATATTGACACTGAAAAAAAACTATATAGTTTACTAAAAGAACGAGAGCTTTCTCTTATAAGTGTTGGACATAGACCTAGCTTAAAAGATTTTCATGAAAATATTTTAGAATTAAATGGACAAGGAGACTGGAAATTATTAGCTTCTGATAAGTATAATTTTAAGGATTAGAAAAAAAAATGAATTCTAAAGAAGAACAAACCAACTCAGAACTAACTAATTTAGAGAATGTGAGTTTTATAGAAGAGCAAAAAAATCCGAATCAGATCAATGAACAAATTGAAGACAATAAATTAGATGAAAAATCAATAGAGATTAAAGATGAATATCAATTTGGATGGAGTAGCTATTCTGAAATAACTAATGGAAGATTTGCAATGATTGGCTTCATAGCAATAATATTAATTGAATTAATTAGTCAACAATCATTTTTAAGATGGGCAGGTATCCTATAATTAATCATCAAATCTAGAACTATTATCTCTAGGTTTCTTTTTGTTTGTTGCAACGTTATATCTACCATTTTGATTTTTTGAACTTGATCTAGATGAGGAGCTAACTCTACGATTCACTCGTGGGTTTTTGGCTTGATTAGCATCTTTAAATGAAGCATCTTCTACTTGAGTTGTTGAAGTTTGTGGCCTAATAGGAGATCTTGTAGGTTTATTTCTTAATGGAGAAGAATCATCAGGAGTAGAAATATTATCCTGTCTAGAAACATTACGATTAATCCTGGGTCTTGACCCTGTTTTAGCTTCATCGCGAGATAAGTTTCGTCTCTCACCAAATTTATTTCTTGCTGATTGATTACTATTTCTATCTTCAGAAGTCTCTCTTCTCCTTCTATTAAGTTCTTCTTCTTCAAACGGACTCACTTCTCTCTGAGATGGCCTGCTTCTACTTGCTGCAGCAGAGGGTATAGCTCTTGAAACATTTCTCCTACGAGATCTCCCTTCGCTATAGTCCTCTTCAAATTCATCTTCTTGAGGTTTAAATCTTCTTGATGGTCTTCCAGATTCTTCAAACCTATCGTAATCATCATTAAAGCGACCTCTAGCATTTCTGGGAACATCAGAAATAGGATCATCATCAAAATAAGATGATCTTCGAGCTTGATCAGTAGCAACTCCCCTCAATCGCACACTTTCATATGCGAAAAAAACTGTGGTTCCTGCTAATAAAAACTGACCAAACTGGAGGATAGGATCTAACCTCCAGCCTTGAAAAAATAATATTCCTCCACACAAAAGTCCAATTGCTGCAAAGAAAACATCATAATCCCTTGCTAAAGCAGGTTTAAAAGACCTTAAAAAATAAAGGCCTCCTCCACATACCGCAAGAACTATACCAACAATACTGGCCCAATTGAGACTAGCATTGACCACATTCTTTCTCCAAAAATTTATTTTTTAAAGGGTTACTTAAATCCCCCATATATATAGTGTACTTAAAACTTCTACAAAAACTAGCGTCTTCCAGTAGAAGTACGATCTAGGGAGTCTTTCTGACTGACAAAAATCAAAAATGCAGAGGCTGGAATAACAATAAGTAGAGCAGCAGCAATAAAACTACCTATCATTCCAACTGCGGAATTATTTGCAACTTCAGTAGAAAAGTCAGCGACTAGTAATAAATTTGAAATTTGAAACACTTTTTAAATATTAAATTCTCAATTTATAATACGAATTAAATACGTTTCAATGGGTTATTTATTAAGATGAATTAAATAATTGTGATTTCCTTGCTTATAAACACTCTTCAAATTTTAGATATTAGTTTAGGAATTTTTCTTTCATATCTAACTATAGTTTTTCTAATAAGATTAATTCTTACTTGGTATCCTAAAATTGATTTAAGTAAAGGTTTATGGTTATTAATTTCAATACCATCAAGCTCAATTCTTAATTTAACAAGAAAACTAATTCCTCCTATTGGAGGTGTTGATGTTGGACCCGTAATTTGGATTGGAGTTATAAGCTTTTTAAGGGAAATTTTAGTCGGTCAGCAAGGACTTATAAAACTTGCATTGCAAACAAATATTTCGTAAAAATAATTTTATTATTTCTCAGTAATTTGGCAATAATTCTTCTTCTACATATTTAGTATGTATCTTACCTTCCTTAAATTTAGATTGATTAAGTAAAGTTAGATGAAAATTAATTGTAGTAGTAATACCAGTTACCGCGCACTCATTTAAAGCCCTATTCATACGTTTAATTGCAGTATTACGATCTTTCCCCCAAACTATTAATTTACCAATTAATGAGTCATAGAAAGGCGGTATTTCATAGCCGGTATAAACATGACTATCCACCCTTACACCAGGACCACCAGGAGGTAGCCAGCCAGTTATTTTTCCAGGTGATGGTCGGAAATTGTGAGAAGGATCTTCAGCATTGATTCTACATTCAATAGCATGACCGTTTAAGTGGATATCATCCTGATTAAATTCCAAGTTTGCTCCGCTTGCAATCTTAATTTGCTCAGCTATTAAATCAACTCCTGTAACCATTTCAGTCACAGGATGTTCGACTTGAATCCTTGTATTCATTTCCATAAAATAGAAATTATTATCATCATCAACTAAAAATTCAACTGTCCCAGCTCCTTCGTAGCCGATACTTTTTGCAGCAGCAATAGCAGCGTTCCCCATTTTTTTTCTTAGCTCAGTGTTAATTGCAGGACTAGGAGATTCTTCCAGTAACTTCTGATGTCTTCTTTGAACTGAACAATCTCGCTCTCCTAAATGAACAACATTTCCTGACCTATCCGCCAAAATTTGAATTTCTACATGTCTTGGCTTCTTTATGAATTTCTCCATATATAAACCATCATTACCAAAAGCCGCCTCTGCTTCACCCTGAGCTGCTTTAAACATTTTTTCGAGATTATCAGATTTTTCAACCAACCTCATCCCTCTTCCACCTCCTCCAGCAGTCGCTTTAATGATTACCGGATAGCCAATAACATCTGCCAATTTATAGGCCTCATCAACATTTGATAACAAACCATTACTACCAGGTACCGTTGGAACTCCAACTGCTTCCATAGTTTCTTTAGCTGTAGATTTATCTCCCATAGATCTAATAGCTTTAGGTGATGGACCAATAAAAACTATGCCATGATCATTACACATCTCAGCAAATTTATCATTTTCAGCAAGAAATCCATAACCAGGATGAATAGCATCAACTCCTCTCGATGTAGCAGCAGCCAGTATATTTGGAATATTTAAATAACTCTTATTACTTAACGAATCTCCAACGCAAACCGCTTCATCAGCGAGTTGCACATGCAGTGCTTTTTTATCTACTGTGCTAAAAACTGCAACGGTTGCAATACCTAGTTCTCTACAACTTCTGACAATTCGTAAAGCTATTTCTCCACGATTAGCAATTAAAACTTTTTCAACCATTATGAAAATTAAATTGAAGAAATGAAAATGACTTAAAATAAAAAATTATTTGCCAAAGTGTTTAACAAAATTTTTTAGTGATCAGAGGACATTTTTACAATACAACCTAGAACGTTATATATGTATAAATATTTGTTTTATGCAATAGAAAAATTATTCATCATATTCAAAAATACTCTTTCCAAACTACATGCTTATTTCACCAATAATGTATGATATTTTAAGGTTTAGGTATCCCCCCGGTTGCTAAGAACCCTTTGCGGACGTGGCGGAATTGGTAGACGCGCACGTCTAAGGAGCGTGTGGCTTCGGCCTTGCGAGTTCAAGTCTCGCCGTCCGCATTAAATGTATTATGGTTTAACTGCAATGAAAAAAAAATCAGTTGCAGTAGTTATAGTTTCCAATGGTCCTGGCGAATTAACTACTTGGGTAAATCCTGTAGTGGATGAGCTGAATAAAATAAATAAATCAATATGTGATGCAAATAAAATCGATTTCACTCTTAGATTAGTCCTTGTTCCTTGCCCAAATGGGACTGGTAAAGAATTTTTAGTTGCAAATTCATGGAATAAATTTGAATTAATTACAAAATCCAAGAGTTTTTGGAAATTATTACTAAAGCCAGATTCTTTTGCAAATTGGCCAAAAAAAGGGGTGGTTATTTTCCTTGGTGGGGATCAATTATGGAGCATTTTATTAGCTAAAAGATTAGGTTATTTAAATATCACATATGCTGAATGGGTTTCGCGATGGCCTCAATGGACCAACGAAATTGCCGCAATGAATTTAAAAGTAAAAGAGTTAATACCCAAAAGATATCAATATAAATGTAAAGTCATTGGCGATTTGATGGCAGATATCAAAATTAATAGTGAAATATCGATAAGAAAAAAAGACAAACACTACCTTGCATTGTTGCCTGGTTCTAAAAAAGCAAAGCTTTCTGTAGGAATTCCTTTTTTCTTAGAAGTTGCAGATTATATTGCTGAAGAAAATCAGAATATAAATTTTATAATTCCCATTGCCCCAACTACTGATAAAAGTGAATATTTATTTTTTCAAAGCAACAAAAATCCAATTGCTAAATATTACTCATCAAAAATCAAAACAATTAAAAACTTCAAAGACCCTGGTTTTGATTATGTAATCGAAACATCAAAAAATACAAAAATTTATCTAATCAAGAAACATCCTTGCTATGAAATTTTAAAAGAATGTGATCTTGCAATTACAACTGTAGGAGCAAATACTGCAGAATTGGCAACAATTACACTCCCAATGTTAGTAGTTCTACCGACTCAACATTTAAATATTATGAATGCTTGGGATGGTATTTTTGGGGTAATTGGTAAAATTTCATTCATAAATAGTTTCCTGACTTTTATAATTAAAAATTTTTATTTTAAAAAAAAGAAGTTTTTTGCTTGGCCAAATATTAAAGCTAAAAGAATGATTGTCCCTGAAAGGATAGGTAATATTTCGCCAAAACAAATTGCAAGAGAGGTATTATTTCTTCTTAAAAATAGAAATAAATTAAAAATTATTAAGGATAATCTACATAAAGAAAGAGGCAATAAAGGTGCTGCAAAAAAACTTGCTTCTATAATTGTTAATTCAATACAAAAGCTTTAATAATTACCAAGGATCATCAATTTCAAACTTTTCTGATTTCTTATTATCTTGAACTGAATTTTGTTCATCTAGTGGTTCAATATCTAGAGTTTCAATTGCATTCTGTATTGGTCTTTTCGAAGCTAAATTTGTAATTGATTGTTTCTTTTGCTTAGAAACTGTATTATTTTTTTCATCTACTTGAGTAACACTATTTTGATTCTCAATCTGATTAGAATAATCATTATCCATATATAGGTTTTTTCTATTATTAATTTCCTCTGAAGAACCTTTTATTTCAACGTATTCAAGTTCATCTTCATAATCATCTTCATAATCATCTCGTTCAAAAACTTCTTCATATTCCTCGACCAAATTGTCTTGCTGTTCTGATTCCGAACCGGAAAGTAACTGATTCTCAACAGGTACAAGACTAGCTGAGTATCCGTTTGATTCCCTTTCATCAAATGAGGAACCCCCTACTCCAAGTTTTTCAAGTAATCCACTACTTAGTTGCTTCAATTTCTCTTCAGCGCCTTCATAAACAATAATCCTATCAGTACCACTACTTACAATTTCCTCAACAGGTATTTCCCAAGTACTTAAAACTCCCTCACCTAAAAGCGGAACACCTACAGCACCCGTAACAAGAGATATCAAATCCCCAGTCTCAATATCAAAAGAAAAACCAAGAACTCTTCCTAAAAGTTGTCCAGATTCTGTAATCACTTGACAATTAATTACTTTCCCATATCTTTCTGGCGAAAAACTTTCACTTAAAGAATCTAAGGAATCAACTAATATGACATCTCCAACTTGCTTTATACTTTCTAAAGGCATCCATTTTGGCAAGCCTGGTAAAAATCGTGTAAGAGGATTATCTCTAAGTCCCAAAGCAACTACTTCTCTTCTATCAATATCAACAACAACTTCTCCAACAACTCCTAAACGTCTCCCAGTATCAGTAGTTATGACCTGTGTTCCCATTAATTCGGACCTTAACCATAACCGTTCGCTGGGGACAGAACTAGAGAGATTCTTATTTGCGGGTGTGTTAGACAAACTCATAAATACCTTTTTAACATTCTGACGTATAAATCTAAAAAAGTATGATTATGCAGCATGTGGTAACCCAACAACTTGAGTATTAGCACCTCTTGCTTGCGCAACACCAATTGTGCGTTCAGACGCACTTATCATAGGTCTTCTATGACTTACAACTATAAATTGAGCGTTTGATGACTGATTAGTTATTAATTTTGACAACCTTTCTACATTGATACCATCTAAAAAACTATCAACTTCATCTAGTGCATAAAAAGGTGATGGTTTATATTTTTGCAAAGCAAACAAAAAGCTCAGAGCAGTTAATGATTTTTCACCACCGGACATAGAGGCTAATCTTCTAACATTCTTTCCCTTAGGATGTGCGACCAGTGTTAATCCTCCCTCCAAAGGTGAATTGGGATCCTCAAGCTGAAGAAAACCATCTCCATCAGATAAATTTGCAAAAATTTCTCTAAAATGTTTATCAACCTCCACAAATGCTTGCATAAAAGCCTCTTGGCGCATAGTAGATACAGTTTCTATTCTCAATAATAATTCAGCTCTTTCATTGGTTAGGATTTCTAATTTTTCTCGTAGACCATTTAATCTTTGAATTAATTCTTCTAATTCATCAAGAGCTAACATATTTACAGGTTCTAAACTTTGAAGTTTTTCACTCAGAATTGAGATTTCTGTTTGCAAACATTCAAGACTCTTCCCTTGATATTCGCCAAACTCCGGAAAAGGGTTAGGTAGATCTTTTTTATAATTTTCTAATTTTATTTTCTCGCTCCTCATCTCTTCCATCAGAGAATGCATATCTCTTTCGAGGTATTCAATTTTTAATAGATAGTTATTATATTCTTGCCTTTTATTTGAAATTGAAGCGTTTAATTCATCTCTTTTCCTTCTTAATACTCCTAAATCCTTTTCTAGAGAATTTTTTTGATTATCGAGAACTAAAAGCTCCTTTTTGAATTTATCTCTTTTATCTATCCAAGTACTATGAGAATTTGCAAGTTCTTTAATAGATTCTTGCAAGTTTTTTTCTTGTAATAATATAATTTTTAACGAATTATTGATACGTTCTTTATTTAAAGCAAATTGATTCTTTTTATCCAGTAATGTATCTCTCTCCTTAGAGAGCAATTCAAGTTTTTTATCAAGATTATTAAAATCGTTATTAAAAGTTATTAATGATGATTTTTTATTTTTTTCATAATTAGCCTTTTGAATTTCTTGCAATTGATCATACTTATTTTGATAAGGCTTCAATTCATTGTTTAAATGATCTAACTCGTTAACTAATAAATTATTTGCAGTTTCAAGTTTATTTAATCTCAAGTTACAATCATCAATTCTTTGTATAACAGCCTTAAGAGAATCTTGATTTACTTCTACTTCTTTGTTTAATGAAGCACAATCCTCGATTATTTGACTGCGGTTAGAATTTAATTCACTAAGTCTATTATTTTTTATGATCAAATCATTATTTGACTCTTTTAAAGCTTCTTTTATAACTAATAATCTTTCTTTTATAGGACTAGAATCATCAATATCATTATTAATTCCAAACCTATAAGCCAGATCTTTATTTAACTTACTGCCCCCTGTAATAGCACCACTTGCTTCTAACAATTCGCCATCTAAGGTAACCACCCTAATTTTTTGTTTAGATAACCTCGCTGAGGCTAAATCTGAAAAAACTAAAGTATCTCCAAAAACATATCGAAAAACATCTGAATAGACTTCATCAAAAGTAATTAGATTGATAGCTTTATCAATAAATCCAATATCTCTATTATTTTCAAATCTTGAAATTGCATAATTGCTCTTTTGACTTTTAATTCTATTTAAAGGTAAAAAAGTTAATCTTCCAGCTTTCTTCTTTTTAAGAATTTCGATTGCTTTAGCAGCAATATGATCATTTTCAACAACAATTTGACCAAGTCTATTTCCAGCAGCAATTTCTAATGCATATCTATTCTTCTCACTGACCTCTCCAAGTTGAGCTACATAACCATGTATTCCATCTAACCCTGCTTCTAAAAGAATTCTAAGAGCATATGAACCTCTAGATTCATTTAAAGCTTCCTTTCTGCTTTCTAATCTAGATAAATCCTTTTCAAGCTTTAATTGCTCGTTGTTTAGCCTTGATTTAGTTTTAATTAATATATCAATTTCATCTTTTAAAGAATGAATTTCTGAACTATTACTTTCTAACCTTTTATTCTTTGTATCAGATGTCTCTTTTTTTGTTTGATTTCCCTCAAAAAGTTTCTGCTTTTCTAACTCTAAGGCGTCGATCTGAGAGAATATTTCATCTTTTTGAATATTATTTTGAATGGATTCTTCTTCAACTTTCCTTTTTTTTATTTCCAAAGGATGAATTTGATTTTTTATACTTTCAAGCTCAGAATTTAATTTAATACTTTGTTTTGAGAATTCTCCAGATTCTCCAGCCGCATCAGAAAGTTTTTTTCTGGATAATTTATGTTTTAAAGTCAGTTCATCAATTTGCAAGTTCAATTGATTTAAAAAATTATCGTCAAAATTTTCTTGTCTCATCTTTTCTGACTCGATATTCCTCTTAGAAGTTGCAATTTCATCTCTCTGCTTTTGTAATTTAATACCCTCTTCTTTATTCAGACTTGATATGCGATCAAGTTCTCTCAAACTAGAGTTTATACTCCCAATATCAGAATTCACTTTTATCAATTTATCCTCTCCTTTCTCCTTAAGCTCATCAACCAGTATTTTCAAAGCATCTTCTAATACTGATATTTCTTTATTAATAGATTCTTTTTGTTTATTAAATAATATTTTATTTTTTTGAATTTCACTTTCTTTTTTTTCTATTGATTCAACATGCTTAACTTGTTTATCAAAAATAAGCACTTTCTCTAATTCCTTTATTTGAAGTAGTTTTGTCTTTAACTCTTTATATAGCTGTGCTTTTTCACATTCTTTTTCAAGCTTATTTTTACTAGACTGCAATTCATTTTCTAAAATTTCACATCTTTCTTGTCTTTCAAATACGTCATTCAATTTCGCATTAGTTTGTTCTATTCTCGTATCAAAAAGTGCAACTCCTGCAAGTTCATCAATAAGATTTCTCCTCTCCTTATTATTCATTGATACTATTCTTGTTACATCACCCTGCATAACAACATTGCTACCCTCAGGATCAACACTAATATCTCTTAATATTCTCTGTATTTGTTGCAAAGTACATGGTTTTCCATCAGAAGTATAAGTAGAGGAATAAGAACCACCTGGCATAAGCCTTAATTTTCTAGAAACTACCCATTCTTTTTGCCCTGTATTAAGAGTAATTGCTTCTTCTTCTAGTTCCAAAGGGGGAAGTTCCTCTCTTGGAGACCAATCTTTAATATTAAATTTTACTGATACAGATGTTTCGGATGACTTACCCTCTTTAACTTTAGAGTTATTTATTAGATCAGGTAATCTTTCTGCCCTCATCCCTCTGCTATTAGCTAGACCTAAACAGAATAAAATTCCATCTAAAATATTACTTTTTCCAGAACCGTTAGGGCCCGTAACCACTGTAAAGCCTTCTTCAAGAGGAATTTTTACACTTCCCCCAAAAGATTTAAAATTTTCAAATTCGACCTGATTGATATGTACCAATCTCAAGTCTCAATAGCTAAATAACAATAACTAATTTGCAAAAATTCTCAATAGAAATATTACGTTTATTTATAAATGCATATTAAAAATTTTTACTCAATCTACAAGAATTTCCCGAAATCTCAAACAAACCATAAAGAAGTTCTCCATCCAAAATGAATTGAAAATGGTCAGAGTCCAACTTATCAGTAACCTTTTTAAATATTCCATGGTCAATTCTTTTTACAAAACCTCTATTGCCAGAAAGTTCATGCTCTATCCTAGATAGCCATACAAGTCTATGATTTGGCTGCTTAAAAATTTCTATATTAGCTTGATTTAATAAAGGTAGTTTTAAGAATTTCCAAGTAAGGCAATCTATTCCATTTTCAACAAGAAAATCATAATGAATATCTGAAGAGTTAGCAGAATAAACTTTATGTTCAAGCAAAACCCATTTATTCATTATCTGGTTGATAAATAAATCTAATCTTTTTCAAAACAAAGTTGTGATAAAGATATATTTTCTAAAAGATGATTCCTGCTATTTAATTACCTGCATCAGGGACAAATCTCAAAGCAATGAATAGCAAACTTCCAGCTCCAGCAATAGCTGCAGCTACTAATCCAAAATCAGTAGGAATTGTGCGAGATGCAAAAATTAATGATGCAAATGTAATATCCATGATAAAATTTAAACTCATTTGATAAATTCAGTAATAGCTTAACAAAACCTTCTTACAGAACAGAGTAGAAAAATAAAATGTAAATAAACTTTTATATGTTTTTATTCTATATAAATCGCACAATTCTTTAGATAAGGGTTCCATATTGAGAAAATAGGGTCTAATCTTAAAATAAATAAGTTTAAATAATGGAGACTTACCATCCTCCCAAAGAAGTAGAAGAAGAAAAGAATAACTCTGAACTTCCTGAACACGAAGTTAACTCGGAAAAATGGTTACTGGAAAAGATTGATAGTCTAATACCTTTAATAAAAGAAAAATGGCCTACCATTGCACAACAAACCCTTGAAGCCACAAAAGGGAGTATTGATGATTTAGTTGAAGTAATAGCTAGCCATAGTGGAACCTCAGCAATTGGGATAAAACGCCAACTATTTGAGATCATTGATTCAATAAGTGCAAACAATTGGGAGATATCAGACAAAATTGAACCTATCGAAAGTCAATTAGAAGAGTTACTAGAAGAACTTAACAATACTCTGAGACCAAAAATAGAAAGTCCAATAAGAAAAAAACCACTATTAGCTATTGCTATTGCAGCTAGTATTGGTTTATTAATAGGTACTCTCCTAAACAATGGCAGAAAATAATATGGAAAAACCAAAAAATAAAAACTTTGCAAATACCGCTTCAAGAATTTCAGCTATCGCGAGTTCAGTGATGGATTTGCATGTAAGAATAGCTCTTCAAGAAGTAGACAGAGAAAAAAGAAGATTAATTAGTGGTGGAATATTTTTAGCAATTGGAAGCACATTACTATTATTGGTACTAATTTGTATCCATATTATTTTTTATCTTTTGCTAACAAAATATAATAACTGGAATATTGAATATAATTTATTGCTCATAATATTTATCGATTTATTTATTGCAGGCTTAAGTTTGAAGCTTGGAGGAAAGTTATCCAAAGGACCTTATCTTCCCCAAACATTAGAAGGTTTAGGCAAGACAACAAAGGCTGTTTTAGGCAAAAAATAAATTACCGTATTAAATATTTTATCCATCTGCAATCTATCCCACCATTGCTAACGGGAATTTTCAAAGAAGATTTCATTTTCAAATATTTTGTTAGTTTTGGATTTCCACTCAGCAGCCAAAATTCCCAACCTGTAAAGTTATTCTTCAGGAAGATGCCAATTTGTTCATATAGACAAATCAGTTCATTTTCATCTCCCAATTTTTTACCGTATGGAGGATTACATATGATTATCCCAGGTGTGCATTTTAATTGGAATTCCAAAAAATCATTATTTATAATTTCAATATAGTTTTCGAGTCGCGCCAATGATATATTTAATTTCGCCTGTTCAAAAACCTTTTTATTAATTTCATAGCCTATTATTTTTGGTAATTTTTCGTAATTTATGATTTTGTTTTTTGCCTTATTTTTTTCTTTAAGATAAATATCTTTCCTAAAGTCCAACCAATTCTCAAAAAGATATACTTGATCGATATTTATTGGAACTTCAAGAAATTGATTTACTGCCTCAATTAAAAAAGTTCCTGAACCGCACATAAAATCAATTAAGGGGACTTTGCCATTCCATTGAGTCATATTTATTAATCCAGAAGCTAAATTTTCTTTTAATGGAGCATTTCCCACAGCAGGTCTATAGCCTCGTTTATGTAAGCTTTCTAGACTACTTTGAAGACTGATAATGGCTTGATTATTATTCAAATGAAGATGAATTATGAAATCAGGCTTATCTAAAGAAATATTTGATCTCTTATTCCAAACTGCCTTCTGCAAATCAGTTATAGAATTTTTTACTTCAAGAGCAGTGAAATGTGTGTGACTTAAAGAAGATGTTCTACCAGTTACCTGAACATTAAAAGTTTTTTCATAGTGCAACCAATCTAACCAATCAAATGAATCTCTTACTCCCTCATATAAAGATTGTTTGTCATAACAATTAAAACTTGCAATTTCTCTATAAAAACGGAACGCTATCCTGGAATAAAAATGCACTCTGTAAAAAGTATCAAAATCACATTCAAAATTAATAAATCTTTTATGAGTATTAATATTAAACCCACCTAAATTTGAAATTTCCTCAGCTAAATATTTCTCAAGTCCCTCTGGAGCTGATGCAACTACATTCATATACGATAAAAACTTAATAAAAAAACTATTCAATACTCATTTTGCCTGTCAGAATATAAATGTCCAATTGGACTAGGTGATCTCAACCGATGTTTCGGACAGCGGTTCGATTCCGCTCAACTCCACTTTTTGGGGTTGTAATGGTTTCGACGGGGCATAAGGAAGGTGACTGAAGCCGGCTCGGCTAGAGCAAAAACACAAATGCTAACAAAATCGTTAGTTTCTCCCGTCAAACAGCACCAGTTGCTGCTTGATCTTTAAGGAGATGGGGTCATATCAGCCTTATCAACCAAATGATGCGAGGAGTCTGGAAGGACTCCACTTTTTGAAATTTCCAATAAGTAGTAGTAAATAGTTTATTAGTGTGTAAATATTGTTGCAATCACTTGTATTAAAAAGATTTTTTTTAACTTTATAAGTATAAATACTGAGAAGATTAGGTTTAAATTAATTTATCTTATTAAAAACTCGAATCTTGTAAAATGGAAACTAATAAAAAACTAAATGACTTGTTAATTAATCTCAAACCGAAAGTTATAAGATTCACTGGTGAAAAATTTCCTACTGAACTATGGGATAGTAGTTGTAAAATCAAAAAAAATAAAAAAATTAATAACTAAGAATTTCATTAAATACTTGAAAAAGGATTTTTAGGCATTTTTTTTAAACAATTTCTTGAAACTTCCTGAAGCATATTAAATTCATTTTTATTTAAATTCCACTTAAAGACATTTGATACATCGATTACTTGAGATTTTTTTCGCATTCCAACAAGTGGAATAGTTCCTTGATAGCAGCACCAATTAATTGCTACTTGAGCTTGGGAAACTGATCTTTGATTCGCAATTTTTTTGAGACAACTCCGTAATTCATATGTTGGTTTTTTATAGTTTTCAAATAAAGCACTACGAATAAAACTGTTTTCTTTTTTTTCCTCTCCATTTGGATCAATACAAAGAATTCCAAAGGATAAAGGACTATATGCGAAGAAATCAATATTATTTTCTACACAAATTTTTCTTACCTGATATTGTTTTTTTAAATCGGGAGCAAGCAAAGAAAACTGTATCTGAACGCTTTGTAGCCTCTGATCTCTTTTTGCCAAGAAATTAATTAATTTTTTTAATCTTTGAGGTCCTATATTTGATAAGCCGATTTGGAAATCAAAGCCCTGATCTTTTAAATCGCAAAGGTTTTTCAAAAGCCCTAATTCCTGCCAAGGATTATATCTTGCAGTTGACCAATGTAATTGCACTATATCTAATTTTTTATTAAGCCTTTCCAAACTTTTCAAAAAAGGTTTGTTTAAACCTCTTTCGCCAATTCTCCAGGGATAAGGGGCGAGTTTAGTTGCCACTTGAATTCTTTTTTTCTTTGCAGAAGGAGTATCTAATAAAAATTTACCTAACAATGATTCACTTCTACCCTGCAGATTCCCAGTACCGTAAGAGTCGGCAGTATCAATTAGGTCAAATCCTCTTCGTAATGCTTCATTATATGTCTCACGTAAATCATTATCATTTGAAGATTTATAATTCCAAAAAAACTTGTTCCCCCAAGACCAAGTACCTAGTCCAATTCTTTTCTTCACTAGCCTATTTAAATAAAGCACTTTATAAGGTTATCTAAAAATATTAACCTCTCTAAAAATATTTCAAAAAATAAGTTTTAAAGCATTAATAAATCAATTTCTCTTGACATTCAGAAATTCTTCTCCAAAGTAAGAGAAATAAAAATAAAAAATTGTTTATTACCGTTTGCGGACAAAAAGGAGGAGTGGCGAAAACCTGCACAAGTATTCACCTTGCTAGTGTTTGGCATTCTGAAGGTAAAAAAGTTTGCATAGTAGATGCCGACAAGAATAGATCTGCATTAGCTTACGCATCAAGAGGCAATCTTCCATTTCCGGTTTTTCCTGTCAGCTCAGCTGCTAAAGCATCAAGATCGTCAGAATTCGTAATAACTGATGGACAAGCTAGCAGTGATCAAGAAGAACTTAAACACTTAGCGTATGGTTCAGATTTAGTTATCCTACCTACCACTGCAAAAGCAAGATCCGTAGAATTAACTGTTGAACTAGCTAAACTATTAAGCGACTTAAAAGTTAATCATGCAGTCGTCATAGTAAAAGTTGATTTTAGACAGCAAAAAGCAGCGCTACAAGCGAAAACAGCTCTAGAAAATTTTGGTTTATATGTATTTGATACATTTATACCCTTACTTTCAGCTTTCGATAAAGCAGAGGCCTTGGGGAGTGCTGTATTAGATGCCGTAGACGATTTAGGTAGATCAGATCCTCGTCGAATGACGGGCTGGTCTGCTTATTGTTCTATTGCATCACAAATTCCATGCCTGATTTCGAAGCCCTCATCCGACACCAACAAGATCAACAACCAAAAACCAATAAGCGCTTAAAAGTAGTAGATAAAACAGATTTTGATAACGCAAAAAGCGAAGATCTTACAACAACTAAATCTGGGTTATTAGTTAATTTTATTGGAGGTTTTATAGGTTCTATAATTGGAACTTTAACAATACTATTTCTTTATATAAATGAATATCTACCAATAGATTTACTAAAACTTAAGTAGTATATTCACTATTTATTTCAACATACTTTTTAGAAAGATCGCACCCCCAAGCTGTGCCTTGGGATTCGCCAGAATTTAGATTAATCATAATTTTTACAATATCACCCACTAAATATCTACCTTTCATTCTGGTCATAATATAGTCTTTGACTTTTCCTGGATCATAATTATTTAACTTGCCTTTTTCCAAAATTTGAGCATTACCTATAAACAAATCAACGTCATTTAGATTAAAATTAACTCCAGAATTACCTGCAGCAGAAATGATTCGTCCCCAATTCGGATCACAACCATGAATCGCAGTTTTTACCAAGGCAGAATTACAAATAGATTTTGCGAGCATAATTGCATCATCAGTATTTTTTGCTCCTTGAACCAAAACTTCTAATAAACAATTTGCTCCCTCTCCATCCCTTGCAATATTTTTTGCCAAGTTTTGACATACAATATCAATCCCTTTTTGAATAATTGGGAAAAACCTTTTTTCAATTTTCTCGCCTGCATTTATTCCAACAAAAGAATCATTTGTACTTGTCTCTCCATCAACTGATATTGCATTAAAAGATTTTTTAACTGCAATTGCAATCATTTTATCCCATTCTTCTTTTTCAATCCCCGCATCGCAGGTTAGAAAAGCAAGCATTGTAGCCATGTTAGGGTAAATCATTCCTGAACCTTTTGCAAATCCTGCTATTTTTATTTTTCTACCTTGAATAATCGTCTCTATTAAGACTTTTTTCAGAGTCAAATCGGTAGTTAAAATTGCTTCTGCTGCATTTTGAAAATTATTAGCCTTTAAATCATTAACTAAATTCGGTAAATTTTTTACTAAATCATTTATTTGTATTGGAACCCCAATTACACCAGTTGAGCACATTAAAACTTCTTCTTCTTTTATTCCTAAAAGTTCCGCAATCTTTCCTGTAGCAATTTGAAAATGTTGAATTCCAAGATTTCCTGTACATGCATTTGCTTGACCAGAATTAATTAGTATTGCTCGTGCAAAACCTGAAGTTGTTTTAATCCTTTCCTCACAAATATCAACACAAGAAGCGCGAACTATTGATTGAGTAAACATCCCACTAAAAATACTTCCTTCTGGAGCAAGTATTAGTGCTAAATCTTTTTTATTAGAAGCTTTTAATCCAGCAGATATCCCAGCAAAAAGAAAACCCTTGGGTGTTACCTTACTGTCATCAACTAACGTCCAATTGGAATCTAACTGGCTCAAACTTTTTGGTATTTTAATTTATATTAACTACTCTTTAGTACTAAAGAAACAGGTAACTAGATTATTATTAATTATATGGATATTCTTCAAAAATTGAAAAACAACCAAAGAAGAATTGGTTTAACAGGAGGTATTGCCAGTGGGAAGACAACCATAACTAATTACATTAGAAAACATAAACACATTCCAATATTAGATGCAGATAATTTATCAAGAGAATTAATCAAACCAAACACATATGGATATAAGAAAATTTTAAATTATTTTGGAAATAAAATTATTGATAGTAAGAACAATTCAGAAAGGGCAATAAACAGAAAACTTTTAAGGAACATTATTTTTAAACATTCAGAAAGTAAAGAATGGATTGAAAAACTACTTCATCCATTAATTAAAGAAAAAATGATAGAAGAATGCAGTAAATACCAAAATAATCAAACTATAGTATTGGTTATTCCATTATTATTTGAAGCAAAATTTGAAGATATTTGCACCGAAATATGGTTAGTCAAATGTTCTAAAGAACTACAAAAAAAAAGACTTATCGCAAGAGATAAAATTAGCGAAAAAGAAGCATCTGAATCCATAAACCTTCAATTAAGTTTTGAAGAAAAAAGAAAATCTTCAGACATTATTTTAGATAACTCAGATAATCAAAATAAATGGATCAAGACCATAAGAGAGCTTCTTTGAAGCTTTAACTATTCAATTTTTCTGCAAGCAGTTTATTTGCAAGTTTAGGATCAGCTTTACCTTTTGTTCTTTTCATTAGTTGACCAACAAAAAAACCAAGCAATTTAGTTTTACCATTTCTAAATGCTTGAACCTCTTTCGGATGTTCAGTTATGAGTTCATCAATTATTGGTAAAATACTTGAAGAATCTGATATCATCGATAACCCTTTTTCTTTAACTAATTTTTCAGGAGAAATATTTTTTTGAATTAATTCAGGTAAAATATCCTTTGCAATTTTTCCACTGATAGTATTATTTGAAATCATACTAATCATTTCAGCGAGATTTGCAGGACTAAGTTTTAAGTCACTAAAACTAAGTTTATTTGCTTTTAAATAACCCACAATATCACTTGTTACCCAATTTGAAGCTAGTTTGGCGTCAGCACCATTAGCTACTGTATCTTCAAAAAATTTTGCCATATTAATTTCATCAGAAATTACCCTTGCATCATATGCAGATAACCCAAACTCAATAACGTATTTATTTCTTTTCTTTGAAGGTAATTCTGGAAGTTCTTTTAACCATATTTCTTTTTGGGCTTTTGTTATTTCAATTGGTCCTAAGTCAGGATCAGGAAAATATCTATAGTCACTACTACCTTCTTTCATCCTCATACTTTTTGTTAATTGCTTAGCTTCATCCCATAACCTTGTTTCTTGGAATATTTTTCCTCCATTTTCATAAACTTCTATTTGTCTTGCTATTTCATAATCACAAGCCTTTTGAATTGCAGAAAATGAATTCATATTCTTTATTTCCACTTTGGTGCCAAAAGGAGCGTTAGATCCTTTTCTGACTGAAATATTGACATCACAGCGCAAAGAACCTTCTTGCATATTTCCGTCTGATACTCCTAGATATCTCACTGTTCTTCTAATCTCTGAAGCATATTCAGATGCCTCTTTACCTGATCTAATATCTGGTTTACTTACAATCTCACAAAGTGCTATTCCTGCACGATTGTAATCAACTAAAGAATACTTAGAACCAGCTAATCTATCACTACCTGAATGGACTAATTTTCCGGCGTCTTCTTCCATATGTAGCCTTTCTATGCCAATTTTTTTGATATAAGGTTCTTTGCCCTTTTCAATTATTTCAACCTCTAACCAGCCATTTTCAGCTAGTGGCTCATCAAATTGAGAAATTTGATAATTTTTAGGTAGATCAGGATAAAAATATTGCTTTCTATCGAATTTACAATGTTCTGCAACATTTAAGTTTAATGCTAAAGAAGTTTTTACAGCATACTCCAGAACAGTCTCATTCAAAACTGGAAGAGTTCCTGGTAACCCACAAACTACAGGATCTATATGTGTATTAGGTGCATCACCAAAAGCTGTTGACGCAGATGTGAATATTTTACTTTTCGTATTAAGCTGTACATGAGTTTCCAAACCAATCACAGCTTCCCAAGATTCCAAATTGTTCATTATAAAAAGTCTCTTTATTAATATTATTGGATATAAAGGAAAAGAGGACCAAAACACAAATAAAAATATTAATTATTAAATGACAAAAGAAACAAAAAATTCAATATTAATCATTGGCGGCGGACTTGTAGGTTTATCTATAGCTTATGAATTTTCTAGAAATAACTTCAAAGTTTTAGTTTTAAGCAAAAACAGAAATGAATCAGCTGGATTTGTTGCTGCAGGAATGTTAGCTACTCATGCCGAAGGGCTCGAAGATGAATTACTAAAATTTGGCCAAGAAAGTCAACTTCTAATTCCAAAGTGGATAAAAAGTATTGAACAAGATAGTAATGTTAAATGCGGTTTAAAAAAATGTGGCATAGTAGTTCCTTTTAAAAATAAAAAAGATCTTGAAGATTTTCCCACTTTTGAATATGGAAAATATTTAAATCAAAAAGATCTTCAAAATGAAATTAATGGAATAAATTCTATTTGGAAACATGGTTTACTCTTTGAACAAGATGGTCAAATAGATAACCGAAGAAGACTGATGCGTGCTCTTGAACGAGCATGCTCCTTGCATGGAGTCGAATTTCAAGAAGGATCAGAAGTAAAGGATTTGATATTGGAAAAAAACAAAATTACTGGTGCAACAGTTTTATGTGCCACTGGGGAACTAACAAAAATTAACTGCGAAAAAGCAATTATATGTAGTGGTGCTTGGAGTAAAAATATTTTTAATAAGATTCCAGTCTTTCCTGTAAAGGGACAAATGTTATCAATACAAGGTCCAACAAATTTTCTAAAAAGAGTTATTTTTGGTCCAAAAACTTATCTAGTTCCACGTGATGATGGACTTATTATCGTTGGAGCGACTGTTGAAAAAAATTCAAAATTTAATCAAGGTAATACTCCTTATGGAATAAAACAACTACAAGAAGGGATCTGTTCTTTATTACCAGAGGCCATCAATTGGCCACAAATGGAACATTGGTGGGGATTTAGGCCCTGCACTCCAGATCTTAAACCAATAATTGGAAAATCAAAAATTAAAAACCTCTTTATAGCGACGGGACATTTCAGAAATGGAGTTTTATTTTCTGCAATTACAAGTCATCTTCTTTTGAAAATAGTTCAAAATAGAGGTCTCAAAGAAATAGAAAAAAACTTTTTAGAAAAATTTAGTTTAAATAGATTTGAGAGTTAAATTTTAATTTTCAGATCGCCATTTGGAATCAGAAGTTTCCCACTCACATAATTCCTCTTCGTCAAACCATAGATCAATTTCAAATTTTGCTGTATCTTCTCCATCAGAACCATGAATAATATTTCTACCAATATCAATAGCTAAATCACCTCTAATTGTTCCCGGCTCTGCTTCAAGAGGTTTTGTTGCACCTATTAGTTTTCTAGCACTTAAAATAACTCCTGCGCCTTCCCACACCATTGCTACAACAGGACCACTTGAAATAAAGTCTACTAAATCACCAAAAAAGGGTCTTTCTCTATGTACTCCATAGTGATTTTGAGCAAGATCTTTTGAGGGGATTAATTGCTTTAATCCTACCAATTTAAATCCTTTTTTTTCAAATCTGCCAATAATCTCAGCAACATATCCTCTTTGAACTCCATCTGGTTTAATTGCAATAAAGGTTCTCTCTTTGGTCATTTAGTTAATAATCACTCTATTGTATATTCAACTTTTGGGTGGTAACTTGGCAAGTAATCAGTAAAATAAAAGATATTGTTTTGAGTTATTTTAAAAACATTTATTAATCACTAAGAAATAAATTGACCAATTTTGAGCCAAAAAAATTTAAGAATACTTGGACTATTGAAGATAGTATTTCGACTTACAACATTGATAAATGGGGGGATAAATATTTTTCTATAAATTCCAAAGGAAATATATCAGTAACTAAAGATATAAAATCTGAAAATAAAATTGATCTTTTCAAGCTTGTCAAAGAACTTAAGAGTAGAGAAATAAATCCTCCATTAATCATAAGATTTAACGATATCTTGAAAGATCGAATAAACGCACTACATGATGCTTTTTTAAAAGCAATAAGAACCTACAAATATGAGAATATTTATCAAGGAGTATTTCCTGTCAAATGTAATCAACAAAAAAATGTTTTAGAAAAAATAATAGAGTTTGGTAGTCAATGGAATTTTGGTTTAGAAGTAGGAAGTAAATCAGAACTATTAATCGGCCTCGCACTTCTTGAAAACCAAAATTCGTTATTAATATGCAACGGATATAAAGATAAAAAATATATTGAGATTGCTACTTTGGCCAGAAAACTCGGCAAAAATCCAATAATAGTTATTGAACAACGAGATGAGGTAAAAAGAATTATTCAAACAGTTCAAGAACTTAAAGCGACTCCATTGATAGGAATTAGAGCAAAGTTATCAAGTAAAAGTAGTGGTAGGTGGGGCAAATCTATTGGAGATAATTCCAAATTTGGATTATCAATCCCAGAAATTATGTCGACAATAAAAGAACTTAAAGAAGCAAATCTTATAAACGAAATGAAATTGCTCCATTTTCATATAGGAAGTCAAATAAGTGATATTGCTGTAATCAAAGACGCCTTACAAGAAGCTAGTCAAATATATGTAGAACTATGTAAACTAGGAGCCCCAATGCAATATATCGACGTAGGAGGAGGATTAGGGATAGATTTCGATGGAACTAAAACCTCCTCCAGCACCTCTACTAATTATTCTCTTCAAAATTATGCTAACGATGTAATTGCAACCATTAAAGATTCATGTGAAATAAATAATATCAAACATCCAACTATAATCTCAGAAAGTGGAAGAGCAATAATTAGTCATTGTTCGGTTTTAATTTTTAATGTCTTAGGAACAAGCAATGTAAGCTCCAAACTAAAAATAAACAACGAAAAGAATAAATCATTAATCATTTCAAATTTACTTGAAACTTTCTGTGAATTAAAAAAACTTAAAAATAAAAAAATAAATTTATCTCAAATAATTGAACTATGGAACGATGCAAAAAAGTTTAAAGAAGATTGCTTAGTCGCTTTTAGATTAGGATTTTTAACTTTGGAAGATAGGGCTTACGCCGAAGAACTAACCTGGGCTTGCGCAAAAGAAATTTCTAATAACCTGAATAATGAAGAAATCAATCACCCTGATTTATCTGAAATTACAGAAACTCTTGCATCAACTTATTATGCAAATTTATCTATCTTTAAATCTATTCCCGATACCTGGGCAATCAATCAGATTTTTCCAATATTACCAATACATAGACACTTAGAAGAGCCTTTCTGCAAAGGCAACTTTGCAGATTTAACTTGTGATTCAGATGGCAAACTAAATAATTTTATTGATGATGGAAAAATTAAATCATTACTAAATTTACATAAGCCAGAACAGGGTAAAGATTATTTAATTGGAATTTTTATGACTGGAGCTTATCAAGAAGCATTGGGAAACTTGCATAATTTATTTGGCAATACAAACGTCGTTCATATAGATATAAATCAAAATAATTCATATAAGGTCAAAAATATTATTAAGGAGGACAGTAAATCTGAAATTTTACAATTATTAGATTACAGTTCGACTTCTTTGGTTGAATCTATAAGAATTAATACTGAATCAGCAATTGATCAAGAAAAATTAACTATAGAAGAAGCAAGGAAATTAATTGATCAAATCGAAATTAGCCTCAGAAAAAGTAGTTATTTATCAGAATAATTTTCTAGTCTTTTTTGCAAATGATTTTTAGCATAATCTAAAGCTTCACTTAACTTATCAATATCTTTAGCACCTGCTTGAGCAAAGTTAGGTTTCCCTCCTCCACCTCCCGAACAAATTCTTGCAATCTCATTAATTAATTTACCTGCATGCAATCCTATTTTTACAGCATCATCACCTAAAGAAACTACGAATAACAACTTTCTATTGTCTGGACATGGAATTCCCCCAAGAATCACTATTGCTTTATTTCCTAAATGAGAAGTTAAATTAAGTGCTGCAGATTGCAAAGAATTTCCATCTAAACCATCAATCTGACTTACTAGAATTGAAAAAGAATTTATTTTTTTTGCAGATGATTTTAAAGAAGAGTATTTAAAAAATGCAATTTCATCTTTCATTTTTTGTATCTCTTTATTCTTATTAATAAGCTCTGCTTGGAGCTTATTAACCCTTTCAAAAAGTTGATTAGGATTTGCTTTTAACAAATCACTTAGTTGATTGACTAAAGCATTTCGATCACTAAAAAAGTCGAGTGCTGATTGGCCAGATAATGCTTCAATTCTTCTTACACCGGCTGAGATTCCTTCCTCACTAATTATTTTAAAAGAACCCAATTCTGATGTAGTTTTAACATGTGTGCCACCACAAAGTTCCATTGAAACTCCTGGCACATTCACAACTCGTACTTCATCATCATATTTTTCTCCAAACATAGCCACTGCACCCTTTTCAAGAGCCTCACTCTTAGACATATTTTTTATCTCTAGGATATGATTTTCCAGAATCCAAGAGTTAACTAGACGCTCAATCTTAGAAATTTGATCTTTAGAAATAGGCTTAGAAGAATTAAAATCAAATCTTAATTTATTAAAAGCTACTAATGAACCTTTTTGTCCAACACTTCCATCAACAATTGATTTGAGAGCAGATTGCAATAAATGTGTCGCTGTATGATTTGCAGCAGCCCTAACTCTATTAGAGGATTTAACATTAGTCTTAACTTTTTGTCCAAGAGTTAATGTTCCTTTTTTGATCGTTCCATGATGTAAGAAAACATTTTTCTTTCGAATAACATTACCAACTACAACCTCTACATCTTTTGAAAATATCGTTCCAATATCACCAACTTGACCACCAGATTCCCCATAAAAAGTTGTCTGATCAAGAACAATTAAAACTTTCTGGCCTTCACTTGCTTGCTTAACTAATTTTGAATCCAAGAATATACCCTTTATTTCAGCTTCCGAAAGAAGCAACTCATAACCATTAAAAACAGTTTTTTTAAAAAGATCTATTTCTCGCTCTAATGATCCCTCTAATGTCAAATCAATATTAGTTGAAGCAGCTTTAGCTCTCTCTTTTTGAGCATGCATTTCTTCTTCAAAACCCTTTATATCAACACTGATATTATTTTCTTCAGCAATTTCTACAGTAAGTTCTAAAGGAAATCCATATGTATCATAAAGTTCAAAAGCTTTAAAGCCAGAAATTAATTTATTCCCTGAAGAAATTAACTCATCGAGTAATTTCTCTCCCCGTTCAAGAGTTTCCCTAAACCGTAATTCTTCAACTTTTATCTCATTCAAAATTAAATCATTATTATTATTTAAATCAGGATAATTATTTTGCATTAAATTGATCCCGACAGTAGCAATCTGCTGTAAAAATTCATTTGTTATGCCTAATAATCTCCCATGTCTGACCATTCTTCTAATAAGCCTTCTTAATATATAACCCCTGCCAAGATTACTTGCTGCTACTCCATCAGAAATTAAATGAATAACAGCTCTTGTATGATCTCCAATAATTTTTAAAGAAATTTTGTTTTTATCATTTGAAGAATGATAATCAATATTTGCAATCTCACAAGTTTTTTGAATGATAGGAAAAATTAAATCTGTCTCATAATTATTTTTCTTTTTTTGCAATATTTGGGCCATCCTTTCAAGACCCATTCCTGTATCAATATTTTTAAATTTTAAATCTGTCAATTTCCCATTAGGATCGCGATTATATTGCATAAAAACAAGATTATAGAATTCAATAAAACGATCCCCATCTTCTAAATCAATATTCTGCAAACCTTTTTCAGGATGAAAATCATAATAAAGTTCTGAACAAGGTCCACATGGACCTGTCTTTCCAGAAGACCAAAAATTATCTTTCTCACCTAGTTTCACTATCCTATCTGGATGAATACCAATTTCATCTCTCCAAATATTTGCAGACTCTCCGTCTTCGTGAAAGACACTCACAATTATATTTTCAGCAGAAATTTGATAAATATTAGTAACTAATTCCCAAGCCCACTGAATAGCCTCTCTTTTAAAATAATCTCCAAAAGAGAAATTACCAAGCATTTCGAAAAAAGTATGGTGTCTAGCTGTAACTCCAACGTTTTCTATATCGTTTGTTCTTATGCACTTTTGGCTAGATGTAGCCCTTTTTGATGGTCTTTCTTTTAAACCTAAAAAAACTGGCTTAAAAGGTAACATTCCAGCAATTGTGAGCATAACCGTAGGATCATCTGGAATTAAGGACGCACTTGGTATAATTTTATGTAATTTTTCACTATAAAATTTTAAAAAAGCATTTCTTATCTCATCTCCAGTAACTATTTTTTTAATTAGTTGAGATGTCATTTATTCAGAATAAAAAGAAGAAGAATATAAGAAAAGCGTAATTTCGGTTATTTCGCAAAAATAATCACGCAGATTTATATTCTATATGACTAGAGTTATTCTATAACGCGATTTGTCCTATGCTAGCCTCTGCCCAGACAAGTGATTCTAAATTGGCACAAATAAATAACAAGTTGACAGTTCAATCTCAAAACTTCACTGATGATTCATGTGCAATAAGGTCTTTGGATTGGGATCGCAGTAGATTTGATATTGAATTTGGATTAAGAAATGGAACTACTTACAATAGTTTTATTATTAAAGGGGAAAAAATAGCAATTATTGATACAAGTCATGCAAAGTTCGAAAAATTATGGTTTGAAGAATTACTGAAAAAGGTCAATCCACAAGAAGTAGATTATCTAATTACAAGCCATACAGAACCTGATCATTCTGGTTTAATAGGAAATCTCCTTGAATTAAATCAAAATATCACAGTAGTAGGATCAAAATTAGCCCTTAAATTTATTGAAGACCAAATACATATCCCCTTTAAACGCCTAGAGGTTAAGAGTGGAGAATTTTTAAATCTCGGAACTAATCCTAATAGCGGTTTAGAACATAATATTGAATTTATAAGTGCACCAAATTTACATTGGCCAGATACAATTTTTTCATATGACCACAGCACTCATGTTCTCTACACATGCGATGCATTTGGACTCCATTATTGTTCTGATGAATTTTATGACACAGATCAAAAAGAAATATATGATGATTTTCGTTTTTATTACGATTGCCTAATGGGACCAAACGCAAGAAGCGTTCTTCAGGCAATTAAAAGAATAGATAAGCTACCTGAATTAAAGACAATAGCGGTAGGTCACGGGCCTTTGCTTCATAATCAAGTCAATTTTTGGAAAGGAAAATATCTAGAATGGAGTAGCAATAAAAGCAAAGGTAATGATTTTGTGTCAGTCTGCTATATAAGCGACTATGGATATTGTGATCGACTTAGTCAAGCGATATCTCATGGAATAAGTAAAGCAGATGCACAGGTTCAATTAATTGATTTAAGATCTTCTGACCCCCAAGAATTAACAAGTTTAATTTCGGAATCAAAAGCAGTGGTCATACCAACATGGCCAGTAGATTCAGATAATGAATTAAAAGAATCTCTTGGTACTTTATTTGCAGCACTAAAATCAAAACAATTTACAGCTGTCTATGATGCATTTGGTGGAAATGATGAACCGATAGATTCTTTAGCAAATAAGTTAAGAGAGCTTGGTCAAAAAGAAGCTTTCTCTCCTTTAAGAGTTAAAAAGATTCCAGATCCCATCGTTTATCAACAATTCGAAGAAGCTGGAACGGATTTGGGTCAATTGATAAATAAAAAGAAAAATATTGCTTCTATGAAGAGCCTTGACTCAAATTTAGATAAAGCTTTAGGTAGGTTAAGTGGAGGATTATATGTAGTAACAGCGAGCCAAGGAGAGGGTTCGACATTTAGACAAAGTGCAATGGTAGCAAGTTGGGTTAGTCAAGCAAGTTTTTCTCCACCAGGTATTACAGTTGCAGTAGCAAAAGATAGAGCTATTGAATCATATATGCAAGTTGGTAAAGGTTTTGTTGTGAATATCTTGAGAGAAGATAACTATCAAAAAATGTTCAGACATTTTTTAAAAAGATTTGCTCCTGGCGCTGATAGATTTGCAGATGTAGATGTAATTAGCAACATCGCAGAAGGAGGACCAGTTCTCTCGGATTCACTCGCCTTTTTAGATTGTAAAGTTAGTTCTAGATTGGAGACTCCAGACCATTGGATAATTTACGGAATTGTTGAGAATGGTAATGTGTCTGACTTATCATGCAAGACAGCAGTTCATCACAGAAAAGTTGCTAATCACTATTAATAGATAACTCTTTAAAATGTCAGAAATTAATATAAACTTACTTTCAGAAAATCAAAACTTTTCAAAATTCGAAATTGGTGAAAATTTTACTTGTATTAGATTTATTGATCATAATAAAGAAAGATTTGAACTTGAGTTTAATCTCGAAAAAGGAACTTCTTTCAACACTTTTTTAATAAGAAATAATGAAGAACTTTTTATTATTCATCCACCTGAAAAGCAATATTTAAGCTCATTTAATGAGATACTATCTAACTTTTTTAATCAATATAAATTAAAAAAGATTAACGTTATATCTGGACATATCAATCCCCAAATCATAGACACCATAAAAAACGTTAGTAAGAAATTTCAAAACTTAACTATAACTTGCTCAAATCCTGGCTTTAAACTTATTAGTGAACTTTGGAATCAAAGAAATCCTAACTTAAAAGAATTCGTTGAAATTCAATTACCCAAAATAAACATAGTCAAAAAGGAACTGAATTTAGAATTAGGCAATATTTCACTTGAGTTAATCCCTATTCCAACTGCACGTTGGCCTGGAGGCCTAATAATTTATGAACGTAATCAAGAAATACTTCTAAGTGAAAAAATTTTCTCTGCACACATTGCATCTGAATATTGGTCTGAGACAAATCGGGTAAGTACAGATATTGATAGAAAACATTTTTATGATTGTTTGATGGCACCAATGTCTAATCAAGTAGTATCGATAACTGAAAAAATTGCTGATTATGAGATTAGAACTATTGCACCATTGCATGGACCAGCTATCGAATATAGCTTAAAAAGCTTTTTAAATGATTACATTCGATGGGGTGACAATCTCTCAATAAATAATCCTAAAATCGCTCTTATTTATGCAAGTGCTTATGGAAATACAGCATCCATAGGTGATGCTTTGGCCAAAGGGATCAATAGAACTTCTGTTGAAGTGGAAAGTATTAATTGTGAATTTACATCAAATGATGTACTTATAAAATCCATCCAAAATGCAGATGGATATTTAATAGGATCTCCCACACTTGGGGGACATGCCCCAACACCTATAGTAAGCGCACTAGGGACATTACTAGCGGAAGGCAATAGAGACAAACCAGTTGGAATTTTTGGTAGTTTTGGCTGGAGCGGCGAGGCGATAGATTTACTTGAATCAAAATTAAAAGACGGTGGTTTTCAGTTTAGTTTTAATCCCATAAGGATTAAATTCAGTCCAAATAAACCAAAAATCAAAGAGCTAGAAGAAATAGGAACTCATTTTGGAAGAAAAATTATAAAAAAAGCTAATAAAAAACCTAGAAAATCAGATACTGGAATGATTACGAGCAAAACGGATCCAAAGTTACAAGCTCTTGGAAGAGTAATTGGCTCACTTTGTATTCTAACTGCCTCTAAAGGAAAAGATGAGAATAATATCAGAGGAGCTATGCTTGCATCTTGGGTTAGTCAAGCAAGTTTTTCTCCTCCGGGATTAAGTATTGCAGTAGCAAAAGATAGATCAGTGGAGTCTCTACTTCAGATTGGAGATATGTTTGCTTTAAATATTTTAAGTGAAAAAGATTTTAAAGAACCTTTGAAAAGATTCACAAAACCTTTTTCACCAGGTGAAGATAGATTCGAAGGTTTAAATATTGAATTAACACCTAATGAACAGATAATAATTCCTAACTCTTTAGCATGGTTGGATGCTTCTGTAAAAGAAAGAATGGAATGTGGGGATCATTGGGTAATATACGCTGAAGTACAACACGGTAATATACTAAAGTCCGATTGTCTAACAGCCGTTCATCACCGTAAAACTGGTGCTAACTATTAAATTTATTTATCTTATTTATGACTGAATCAAAGGATCTAATAATTATTTCAGCTAGTTGTGGGAAAAATCTAGAACTTTCTGAAAAATTCCTTGAAAAAAGTAATGAACTTAAAATAAACTCTGAGATATTAGATCTTACAACTCTTGATATTCCATTATTTAATCCACGAATACATACTAAAAACAATATACCAGTTGAAATAAAAGAAATTAAAAAAAAGCTTTTCTCAATAGAAAAGTGGGTTATTTGTGCTCCTGAATATAATGGATCAATACCTCCCATTCTCTCAAACTTCATAGCATGGCTTTCTATTTCAGGGGATGATTTCAGAAATTTATTTAATGGTCAACCAATCGCAATAGCAACATTTTCTGGTGGTATTGGATTAGAACTTCTTACTTCATTACGCATTCAATTAGTACATTTAGGAAGTCAAGTATTAGGTAGACAGCTTTTATCCTCATATAGTAAACCCGTCGACACTAAAACTGTTGAAGATATTATTCAAAGACTCGTACAAATGAAAAAATTAAAAACATAAATTTTTTGCAGGTAAAAAATAATTTCATTTTTTAATCCAAACTTTCAAAATCTCTCTAGCCATAGGAAGTGCATGTACTGAGCCCCCTCCGGGAGTGTTTTGTGCAAAAGCAACTACCAACAACTCACTCTTTTCAGTAGGTGTAAAGCAAACAAACCAAGCATGATCTGAACCACCTTCACCGTCTTCAGCAGTTCCAGTTTTACCTGCAACGGGAGGTAAATTTGAAACTCCATAATTGATTGATACGCCCGTGCCAGATTCAACAACTTTCGCGAGACCACTTCTAATCAACTGAATATTTTTTGGATCAATGTCAATTTTTATTCTTCTTTTATCTGAAAGATAGTCACCATCTTTTTTTACCAAATGAGGAGTGACTAAATAACCACCATTTGCAATTGCGGCATATGCTCTAGCTAATTGAATAGGTGTAACTTGAACGACAAATTGACCAATCGACATGCTCGCAATATCTTCTGGAAGCCAAGGTGTTGTACCGGGCTTCCCCCATCCTCTTCCATCCTTAGCCCATTGACTACTAGCGACTAATCCTCCACTTTCTTGTTCTGCAATTTCAATACCAGATAAAGAGTTAAAACCAAGCTTTTCTGAAATCTTATAAATTTCATCAACGCCTACACCATCTCCAATCTGATAAAAGAAAGTATTACTTGAAACTCTTAAAGCATCTTCATAACCTATTACTCCAAAGCCTAAATCGTTATGCTCTCTAAAACATTGACCTCCATAAGTAATACAAGGTTTTGTTTCTAAACGAGTATCAACAGGAAATTTACCACTTTCTAAGCCAGCTAAAGCCGTTACTATTTTCCAAACACTGCCTGGATCATAGGGATTTAATGCTCTATTAAAAAGTGGTTTTTTATCGGAATTAAACAAAGCATTATATTCTCTTTCAGGTTTAAAATCCTTTGAGAAAAAATTCAAATCAAATGTAGGTTTACTTGCCATTGCCCTTATTGCACCATCTCTTGGATCCATCACAATTATCGCTCCTGCATTTTTATCTTTAAGTACTTTTTCCGCAACCAATTGTAATTTCATATCAATAGTTAATTTGATGTCATTACCTTGACTTGGAGGTTTAATACCCAATGACCTTTGAAAATTTCCTGAAGAATTTACTTCAATCATCTCTCCGCCCCATTCACCCCGTATAAAATCTTCATAAGCATATTCAATGCCAGTTCGCCCTATTAAATCATTTAATTTATAACCCTTCTTAGATAAAAATTTATATTCTGAATCAGTAATTGGCTGCGTATAACCAATAACATGAGCGGCAAGTGATTGATATGGATAGTTTCTTATTAATCTTGTAGCTATTTCAAAGCTAGATAAAATATCTTCATTTTCCTTAAATTTTATTAATTTATCAACACCTAAATCATCAATAATATTTACAGAAAGATTCTGATTTTTGATACCGTTAAGGAATTTTTTTTGTATATAATTTTTATCTAGACCTAACAAATTTGAAATAATTAATTTTTGTTTTTCCCAAGAGCTTTTATTTATAGATTGAGGCTTTATTATTAGAGAATATTTAACTCTACTATCTGCTAAAACAAAGCCATTTTTATCGAGAATTCTTCCACGTATGGGTTGAGAAGCGATTAGCCTAATCCTATTCTCATCTGACATTTTCTTAAAAGAGTCATAATTTAATACTTGTAAAAAAATTAACCTTAAAAAAATTAATAAGAAAGAAACAGAAGAAAAAATAAGTAAGACTAAAGGTTGTCTTTTGAGGGAAGAGTTTTTATTAGAACTATTATTTTTCAAGAATGTAAAAATTATCTAAATATTGTCTTTTTCAAAACAGCAATGGTAGATCTTATCTCTTTGAGTCTAGTTATAAGATTTTCATAATCACTTTCTTCAGTATTAAAGTCAAGCTCATCATTTTCAATATCATTTGAAGAAATTTTTTCACTCATAAATTATAGTTATTTTAATGATTTTTTATTTACTATTATTTTAATTAAAAATCTGTTTTTTTCAAACTAATAACTAAAAATACTACTGAAAAAATTAATCTAATTGATCTGTATTTTGTTCAAAATAAGGATTACAACTATTTTGGGATATTCCTAATGACCAGCCAACAAATGATGCAATAAATAACGTAACTATTAATGGGAAAATAGCTTGTTGTGTATTATCAAGACTAAACCATTCTCTCCAACTATTAATAAACCTTTCTCTTTGAAATTTTCTTTTTTCAATTTCTAATAATCTTGCTTTTTTGGCGAAAGCTTTTGTAACCCACTTTTCAAAAGGAACCTTTTTTATGATAGATAATTTCCTTTCAACCTCTAAGAGCTGTCCAGGACTAAGATAAGGATGAAATGTACTAATCAATTCAAGAGTTTTTAAAAACATCTCAACAGTGGCATCTTTTATGAGCTTTTGCTCATGACTTAAATCAGACCACTCTATTTCCGGATAAAAACGGTTCCTATTAGGTCGAATTTGATCCTCGGACATTTGACCAGGTTCACGAAGCCATCTATTTGTATTTTGGTCAAACCTTCGCCAATACAAAAAAGGATTAATAAAAACCTTTTTGCCAGATACTTTTACCACATCTTGTTGAAGATGATTAGTTATCTTTCTTTCGGAATTATTCAATTGTATCAATAACCTAATTCAAGATTATCTTTTATTTAAAATTTTTCCAGGGATAAAAAATTTTATGATTATTAAGTTTTTGATAATTCCCAACGCTTCTTTAGATAATTACAGTATTCACAGTTCAATGAAGGTTTTGGAAAAGAATCTGAACGTAATAGATTTACAGTCTCAATGATCTTGGGTTCGACCCAATTTGTGGAGCACTCTATTCTAATTAAATGTACATCAAAATTTAATTGATTATTAAAGAACTCTTCATTTTTCTTTCCATTAAAATATAAAAGATAAGCTTCTTTTGCGACTTTAAAGCCGTTTTTCCTAAAAAGCCACTGATACATTTCCAATTGTCTCTTGTAAGCTTTTGCATATTCGTATTTATTAAAAGTCTCTCTCCAATTAAAGTTATTTCTTGACGTTGCTTTTACATCAACAATAATAAGATCCCCGTTTTTTTTCTGCCAGACATCATCTATGGCACCCCCAAAATCATAATTATGTTCGATTGACTTGTATCTTATTCCTTGAAAATTACTTCTCCAAATTTCTAAATCATCATGTTTGAAAGGAACAGCATCAATATCATTTTTTATAAATAAAGGATGTGGATCTTGAACTCCTCTATAGTAATCAAATTCATTTTTACATAAATTATCTACAGCTATATTCAGGGTAAATGGCAACGAGGGAGGTTTAATTTTATATTTTTTATCAAGAACACAACATCTTGGACAAGTAAGATATTTTTCGACAGTAGATCGACTTAGTTTAATAATCTGACTCATTAAATTTTAAATCTCATTTAAAAATTTCTTTCGTAGTAGGCTCTGATTTTTAAAAACTTGCATATGGTTTGCTTGAGAGGGTTAAAAAATTGGGAACTAGGGATTTACTTCATTTTAGCTATTAATCTTTGATAATTCTAATCTTTTTTTGCATAGATTTAATCTTTAACTTTATCATTATCTTTTTATCTCAACTCTCTTCTTTCCATTATTTGTGAACTGAAAACAACAATCTGTTTTTTTATTTTGTATCAGATATTGAGTTACTATTAATAAAAGATTAATAATTGTTTGTCAAAATGAAAGGTTTTGGAAATCATTACAAACCTAAAAAGAAAAGCAATAGAAAAAATGATATTTCTCTAGAACATAAAATAAATCAGGCAATTAATTTCCACATAAAAGGAAACATAAAAGAAGCAATAAAATATTATCAACACTTAATCAGTCAAGGATGTATTAATGACAGAGTTTTTTCTAATTATGGAATGATATTGAGAGATCAAGGCAAATTAAAAGATGCTGAACTTTATACTCGCAAAGCAATTGAAATTAGTCCTAACTTCGCAAATGCTCATTCTAATTATGGAATGATATTGAGAGATCAAGGCAAATTAAAAGATGCTGAATTGTCATACCGTAAAGCAATTGAAATTAATCCTAACTTTTCAAAAGCATATTATAATCTTGGAGTCATATTGAAAAATATTGATAATTTAAAAGATGCTGAATTGTCATACCGAAAATCAATTGAAATTAATCCTAACTATGCAAATGCTCATTACAATCTTGGAAATATATTAAAAGATATTGGGAACTTAAAAGATGCTGAATTGTCATACCGCAAAGCAATTGAAATTAATCCTAATATGCCAGAAGCACATTCAAATCTGGGTAATATTTTCAGAGATATTGGGAACTTAAAAGATGCTGAATTGTCATACCGCAAAGCAATTGAAATTAATCCTAATTTCGCATATGCCTATTTCAATCTATTCCACCACTATGAACAAATAAATAATTTAGATAAATTAAAAGAGTCATTAGAAGAATTCAAAAAAATAGATGGTATTAAAAATGAACAAATCCTCTTTCGCGCTAGATTAAAGTTTAGAAACAAGGAGCATGACACTGCTAAAGAGTTAATAGATAAAATCTCTTCTGAATGGATAGAGAAAATTAATAATAGTCAAAAAGCAATATTTTGGAATTTTAAAGCATTCATAAACGATAAAGTCGGAAATTATGATCATGCTTACGCATGTTTTGAAAAAAGTCAAAAAGTCCAATCATTCAAGAGTTTAAGTAAAGATTTATACCTTAACTATATAAGTACTTATAAAGAAAACATCAAAAATAAAAAAATAATTTTTTATAAATTTAATGATGAAATTGAAGATTCTAATCTTGCTTTCCTAATAGGATTTCCAAGATCTGGCACTACTCTGTTAGATACCATACTTAGAAGTCATAGAGATATTGAAGTTATAGAAGAAAAACCTCTAATTTCTAGTATTGAATGTTTAATTAGAGAAAAATTTAATATAGAGCTCAATAATCTATGCAATATTTCTGAGGAAAATCTAATTTTACTTAGAAAAAAGTACTTTGAATTACTTAGACAATACAAGACCAAAAATGCAAATTTATTTATAGATAAATTGCCGTTAAATACAGTTTCTCTTCCTCTAATAAATCTTATTTTTCCTAAAGCCAAAATAATTTTTACGCATAGACATCCCTATGACACAGTTCTTTCCTGCTTCCAACAATCTTTCAAGCCAAATTTAGCAATGGCTAACTTAGTAAGTCTTCAATCAGGATCGAGAATGTATGATCAAGTGATGAATGCGTGGGATATATATAAGACAAATCTTCATCTAGATTTTATAACATCTAAGTACGAGGATCTTATTGAGAGCTTTGATTCGCATACTCTAAAAATATTAGACTTTTTAGGCAATGAATGGGATGAAAATGTAAAAAAATATAGAGAAACAGCAATAGAAAGAGGCAAAATAAATACACCTTCTTCTTCTCAAGTGGTTCAGCCTCTATATAAATCATCGATAAAAAAATGGAAGAACTATGAAAGATACTTTGAAAATTGTCACCAATATTTAGAGAAATGGGTTTCTTATTTTGATTATGAATAAAATCTCAATTAAAGTATTGAAATAAAAGCTTGAACGTTAAAGGGATAAAAAAATTTTCTAAAAAAGTTTTCTTGTATTATTTTGTACACAAAATTATTTATTAAATGAACTAAATTTTAAAAGACAAGAATACAGGCTATTGCATTTGATATAATAATCTGAAATATTTCCATCTAGTGAATCGCTTATTTGTCGCTAACGAAAAAAACAATATCGAAATAAAATATTGTTGGGAAGAAGTTAATTTAGGCCATCAAAAAATATTTTCAATTTGCATAAAATTTTTTAATAAATTTTAAAAATGAATATAAAAAAAAGTAAAAACAAAATTTTTAGGAAAGTTTTTTTTAATACGAAATATTTAGAAATAGAAGGTGGTGAATTACTTGAAGGAAAAGTTAAAATAAGTGGCGCAAAAAACTCTGCTTTAGTTTTAATGGCAGCTTCAATTCTATCTGAGGGTCAAATTAATCTTTTTAATGTTCCTGAAATTGCAGATGTTCTAATTATGTCTAAAATTTTAACTGCAATGGGTATTAATGTTAAATCACATGCTAATCAATTAAACATAAATACTAAAGAAATTAGCCCACCAAAACAGGATTTATTTTTGAATTTATTTCATGCTCTTAGAGGTAGTTTCTTTTGCATAGGACCGATCCTTGCTAGATTTGGAGAAGCTAACATACCTTTACCAGGAGGATGCTTAATAGGATCTAGACCAATAGATGAACATATTAATTCACTCAAAAAATTAGGAGTTACCTTTAAATTCAACAAAAGACACCTAAGTGCTAAAGTAATTACCCCTAATAAGAGATTGGTTGGATCATCGATCAATTTTGAGTGCAAAAGTGTAGGTGCCACAGAGACATTATTAATGGCGGCATCCTTAGCAGAGGGAATAACTACATTAAACAACGCAGCACAGGAACCAGAAATTATAGATTTAGCAAACATGTTAAATCTAATGGGTGCAAAAATAAAAGGTGCAGGATCAGAATGCATAACAATTGAAGGAGTTGAATCCTTGAAAGGATGTGATTACACCGTCATTCCTGACAGAATTGAAGCAGGGACTTTTTTAATTGCCGCTGCAGTAACAAGATCTACTTTAAGTCTTTTCCCATGCGACACATATCATTTAAAAGCCATAATTGAAAAACTAGAACTTTGTGGATGTAGTTTTAATTATTCAAAACAAGTTTTAACAATAATTCCAGATAAAATTTTAAATTCTGTTGATATTACCACTAATCCATTCCCAGGATTTCCAACTGATCTACAAGCTCCTTTTATGGCTTTAATGGCGACAGCAAATGGAACTTCAAAAATCAAAGAAACAGTATTTGAAAATAGGATGCATCATGTTAAGGAACTAAATCTTATGGGAGCTAATATTACTGTCAAAGATAATATTGCAACTATTGTTGGGGTCAAAAAGTTACAAGGGAGAGTAGTTATGGGATATGATTTAAGAGGTACAGCAGCATTGGCCCTTGCAGGTCTATCTGCAAATGGCATAACAATAGTGCGAGGACTAAATCATTTAGAAAGAGGATATGAAGAATTTTCTAAAAAATTTCAAGAAATTGGAGCAAACATAGTTAAAAGAAAAGTAAACCTTATGATTAAAATGAATAATTTCTCTATACATAACAGTCTTGAAATTCACTTGAAGAATTACAAATCAGCACTGCAATATTCATTTTTGATTGGATTATTTATTGGTTCTGTACCTTTTATTTTTAAATCTATCGAAAGCTTCAGGATTCAAAAATTGATTCAAAAAGAAAGAAAAATACAAATTCAAAACAAAGAAAAAATATGCAAAGGAGACAATAGTAATTATAAAAAGTTTATGAGTCTTGGATTTCCAAAAACAGCTATTGATAAATTTAATATTTGCATGAAAGAACAATGAAAATCAATAACAAATTTATTTACATTTTTATGATCTTCTTTTTGGTTAGCGGATGCAAAGCACCAGAAAAACAAGTTAAAGAAAGCGAAAATAGCATTGAAATTATTATTTCGTGTGACGAAGATAGTAATCTCTCACAATACATCAATGATGGGTGGAAAATTAAACAAGAATATTCAGAAGAGAAGATTTGTTCATGGAAAACAATCGCTGCTTCAAAAGATTGCGATTTAGAAAAAGATAAAGGATGTAAAATAATCCGGCCCGACAAAATAGGGGAAGAAAAAATTTATTTATTAGAAAAATAACAAATAATTTTGTCTCAAACTAATTATTCTATTATTAAATCTTTATAACTAAAAGTTAATCTAATTATTATTTAATTTCTAATTGAACTTGTTCCTAAATCAACTGTGTCGACAATTTTTCTAAGTTTTCTAAAATCATCAAGTATTTCTCCACAACCATTGACTACGCATAATAAAGGTTCGTCTGCTATGTGCGTAAAAATGCCGGTCTCTTGAGTAATTAAATCATTAATTCCTCTTATTAAAGCTCCTCCTCCTGCCAGCATAATACCTCTTTCAACGATATCTGCAGCCAATTCAGGGGGGGTTCTCTCTAAAGTTCTTTTAATAGCTTCAACAATTTTGTTAAGTGGATCTGCCATTGCTTCTCTAACTTCTTCAGCAGTTAAAGTTATAGATCTTGGCAACCCAGAGGATAAATGCAAACCACGAACTTCAAAAGTTGTATTATCAAAATTATTATCAGGGAAAGCAGAGCCTATTTTAATTTTGATCTTTTCTGAAGTTCTCTCACCCACAGCCATACTATGCTTCTTTTTAAGGTAGCTGGTAATTGATTCATTTATTTCATCACCCGCTATTCGGAGAGACTCACTGACAACAGTTCCACCAAGACTTAATACTGCAACTTCTGTAGTACCTCCACCAATATCAACAATCATTGTTCCAACCGGTTCAGTTACAGGTAAGGAAGCACCAATTGCGGCAGCTACAGGTTCATCAATTAGATAAACCTCTCTAGCCCCAGCTAATCCAGCCTCTCTGACTGCTCGTCGTTCAACGCTGGTAATTCCACTTGGAATGCCAATAACTATTCTTGGAGCTAAAATCCCTTTACCTTCATTGCACTTTTGAATAAATGTTTGTATCATTTTTTCTGCAGCATCAAAATCAGCAATAACTCCATCCCTCAAAGGTCTAACTGCTTTTATGTTGCCGGGAGTTCTTCCTAACATTAGTTTTGCTTCTTCACCAACTGCCAAGGGAACTCCTTCTTCTAGATCCATCGCAACCACTGAAGGCTCTTCAAGAATCACTCCCTTACCAGAGACATGAATGAGTGTATTAGCAGTCCCTAAATCTATACCTATATCTTTAGAAAATTGAAACTTATTCCAAAACTTTTTTAAAAAATTCACTTACTAAAAAAAAACTTCAACTAATAGTATCATAACCGTACACACATGCGATATAACTTTAATTTTCAAGATAAAGAGATTAAAAATTATATTCTTTATAGAAAGAATACTTTTATTCTAAAAAAAGCAAAATAAAATCGATTAAATCCTTTCTTTATACATTTCTCTTGAGAGAGCGGAACGGTGCTATGTAAAACTAAAAGAAAACCACAGAAGATTTTTTCGCCCAAAAAGACTGCTATAACTTAACCACTATTTTGCATATATCTCACTGAAAACCGATTAATTTAAGCTATGACTGAGTCCCTATAATCTATTTATTCCCACTCAATAGAACTACTTGACTTTGAACATTGTAACCTTTTGGTACCATTGACTTCTTCAAAAGGGTAATTCTCGTGACAAACTCGTGACAAACCGAAAAATTCCATTCTTTATATTTTTCTTTGTAATTATTATGAACTAATTGTAGAGAAACAATTTAGTCAGAAACTATACAAGTTCCCATTGTAGGCATACTTTCTTTACTCCCTTCAGTAATTGATAAATATCTTTCATACAGAGTCCCTTTTTGCTTATCTAATATGGTAATAAAAACATCAGGATAATCATAAGTTTCTGCTAAAACAATAAATTTACTTGTTTCTTTTAATATTGAAAATTTGAATTTTCCATTTTTAGAAGTCTGCACAAAATAATTTCCAATTCTTTGATATTTTCCTAATTCAACCTCTCCTGGTCTACCCAAAGCAGAAAGTTCTGAAGAGCAAATATACTCTTCACTCTTTACATTTCCAGTAAAAAAAATAATTGAAGCAAATGATAATAATGCTCCAATAAAAGCAGTTCGTCTTTTCATATCAAAAATACTTTTAATTAATATACCAACTGTAGAGAAAATGAACTTTTTGCTATTTCTCTTAAGAGATGAGCAATTAGGTCTATGACAAATCCGTGACAAACCGCAAGAATCAGGATATAAGTAAACTTTTACGCTATAACTTATTCCTACTCAATAGTTCCAAGTGTTTTTGATGTTTCAAAAGCATTGGTATGAATGACTTAAGTGATAGCACCATTATCACGTCAACCCCACGTAAAACCGATTACTTCCATTATGTATACTTTGCGTTATGAGTATATGAACTAATTTTAAAGAATACTTTTTATTTTCAACATTGATTTTCATACCACTTTTGTGAATCTTGATCTCCAAATTTAGATGCTTGTCTCCAATCTAAACAAGCATCTTTTAAATCCCCTATTTTCTCTTTAGCAATTCCACGATTCCTATAAGCAAGTCCATCCTTACTATCTAATTTTATTGCCTTATTACAATCAGAAATTGCTCCATAATTATCTCCCAAATTAGTTTTTGCTCCACATAAATTAGTGAATGCTGTTTGCTTGTCAACGTAAATAGAATTATCTAAAGTATTTATTGCTATTCCTTTTTCACAATCTTCAACTGCTCCTTGATTAATCTGAAGGTTTAATTTTGCCCCGCATCTTGCAATATAAGCATTAGCGAAATCTGAATCTATTTCTATTGCCTTATTAAAATTAGAAACAGCACCATAAAAATCACCGTTATTAAAATCTTTCCTTCCGAGTTTATAGTAACTTCTTGCAGTGTCTGCATTTACTTTTTGAGAACTAAGAATAGTTATTCCTGAAGTGGATAAAAATATTCCTGTCTTAATTAATAATGGTTGCCCTAATGGAATTAAAGATAATATTGCACCAATAAAAGCGGTTCGTTTTTTCATATCAAAATTTACTTTTAATCAATATACCAACTGTAGAGAAAACAGACTTTATAAGATTTCTCTTTAGAATCGATCAATTAGGTCAAAGTAAAACCCACGTAAAACTGCACTAGAGTTTATCGCTCAAGGGCAAAACTATGACTTAACCATTATTTTGCATATATCTAACGTAAAGCCGATAATTTTAAGTTATAACTGGGTTCTTAAAATCCGTTTATTCCCACTCAATAGAACCATCGTAAAAGACCCCTCAACTTCTATTGGTATGATTGACATGTGTAAAATCATAAGTTTCGCAACAAACCAGCAACAAAGTTAAACCAATAATTCTTTATACTTTTGAACGATATTTATTTAAGTATGTAGAAAGTCAATAATAAAAAATCTACTTTTGAAAGCATGTTCCGTAATGAAGAGAAAAAGAATACCCACGATTATCTTGCATATGATTTGCGGTAGAAATTTTCATTGAATTTAAATCTAGTGTCATAGTTGTTGAAGCAAGACCACCATTTAATGTTTCCATTTCCTCTTTCCTAAAAGCAACTATCTTATTATTTTTATCATTCATAATATTAAAATAATAAATTAGATCATAATTTTTCCCTTCAAAAAAAAGGGTCTCTCTTTTAACTACTATCTTATTTATTTGATTAACTTCCAAATCCCAATTCATATTTTTAATATTTTCCCAAACCTCTCCTTCCCATCTTTGAATATGTGTTTTAACATCACAGTTTAATTTAATAGTTTGAGCATTTAATTTTTCAGAAAACATAAAAAGAAAAAGTGGATTTATTAAAAAACTTATCGGTATTAAAAATTTACAAAAATATTTTCTGAATTGAATAGACAAAACCTTAAGAACAAAAATTACTCTTAAAAGAAATTTAATAATAATTGATTTCTACATGAAGAGAAAAAAATATTTTGCAATAAACTTGCAACAAATATAAGTATTAATATCTTAGTTATATTCAAATTTTATCTTTAAAGATTTAGTAAAACAAACTCCCAACAAACCGCAAGAATGGCGATATGACTACACTTTAACCCTATGGTTTATTCCCACTCAATAATACCTCCAAAAAGGTGAATAAAAAGGACAGTTATATCAAGGGGTTTGAGCTAATTATAACACAAATTTTTCTACGGGAAACCCTCGGGAAACCTATAGTTTGAGGCGCAATATTTGTCATATTGACAGGATAATTAAAATTAATATAAAAAATCATTTTGAAAAAACTATTTCTTCTATTATTAATATTTGGTTTTAATACCCCTGCTAATACAGAACAATATAAAAGGCACAAATATACCTGCCCAGAATCGCAAGGTGAATGTACTGAAGGCGAAAGAGCAGCAATTAAATTAGTTAATAACAACTATTGGAAAATGCTTACAAAAAGGATTGAACGTAATACTCATTACAAATATCCTTGGTATTGGATTTATAAAAGGGGAGAATGCAAATATGCAGTCGGAGCAAAAGAGGATATGTCTACTCATACAGTCACTATGGAATGGATAGATGTTGATATTTGCGAGAAGACCACTAAGTTAATAGATCTTAGTCGTCGTAGGTAATGAAACTCTTACTCCTTTTGCCACTTTTATTAGGTTTTATTCCTTCAGTTAAAGCAGATTCATTTTGCACTCTCATAAGTGAATCAGAACCAAATGTCTCGCTTAAAATGCATAAACCATATGGAGGTTGGGGTGTTGGAACTTTAAGTTATAAAAATGACCCAGAATATCTCTTAAAAATTGGAATCTCAAATGGTTATGGAGGTCAATATTATCACTTGAAAAATTATTTACCCAATTCAATATCTTATGATCCGAAACTTAAATATCACTACCTAAAACATGAAAAACTAGAAACAATAGGTTATGGACCCTTCGTTAATTTTGTTGGAAACCAGTTAGCAAGATCAACCCCGGAAGCACATAGAAAATCAGGAAAACTTAAAGCATTTATGCCAAATTTAGCGTCTCTTTATTACTATTCTCTCTCAGGTAATACAAAAAAAGGAGAATATGGGAGATTTAATCTTTCAACAAAGATGGAATCAATCTTGAATGCATCGGAAGGATTTTTTATTGACTCTGGTGGATGTAGAAAATATTTTGCTTATGGATGGGATTAGTGAATAAATTTAGTTTATTGTCCTTGTTTTTTTTAACTTTCTTATCTCCAATAAAATCCGAAATGCAGGAAAATAAAGAATATTCGAAGTATTCTTTTTATTCACAATGTTTAGACAAATCAGAACTAAAAATGAATAACGGATTAGTTATTGGATGTTCTTTGCAAGCACAAGAAAAACTTGATGCTCTCATCAAAATAAGAATCAATTCAAAAGGAAAATGTTATGGGATATATGCATCTCATGCTTGCACATTAAAAAAAAGTCAAGAGGCATTTGAGAAATATGTTAATGCTACATGTAAAGAAAATAGATATGGTGGGCATTACGAATATTGCGAAATGATGCTCAAAAAAGATAGGTTAAAATGGTTAGATAAGACCTTAGGCACTTAATAAAGCATATTTTGAAAGATTTTGGCAACCTTTAATGAATTTTTGCTTCCTTAGATCCATTGGAAATAGGTTTATAAAATTTCCACGGGAAAGCCAGGGAAACCATGTTTTTGAATCTATAACTGGGTTTATACCCTACGCTTCACTCCCACTCAATAGTTCCAGGAGGCTTGCTTGTAATATCATAAACAACTCTATTCACTGAATTTACTTCATTAACGATTCTATTTGAAATTCTCTCTAAAATTTGAAAAGGTATTTTTGACCAGTCTGCAGTCATCCCATCTTCACTAGATACGCAACGTAAAACTATTGGCCAAGCATATGTTCTTTTATCCCCCATAACTCCTACAGTTTTTACGGGTAATAATACTGCAAAAGCCTGCCATATATCATCATAAAGACCTGACTTCTTAATTTCATCTCTAACTATCCAATCTGCATCTCTCAAACATTCAAGTTTTTCGTTGGTAACCTCTCCCAGAATTCTTATAGCCAACCCTGGTCCTGGGAAAGGATGTCTTTTTATGATTTGATCAGGCAAACCCAAAGCAGTACCTAATTTTCTGACTTCATCCTTAAAAAGCGTTCTCAATGGCTCGACTAATTTAAATTGTAAATCTTTGGGTAATCCGCCCACATTATGATGACTCTTTATTTTTACAGCTATTCTCTCACCTGTATTTGGATCAATATTAGTACCAGCACTTTCGATAACATCGGGATATAGAGTACCTTGTGCAAGGTACTGAAAAGGGCCTAGTCTATTACTTTCTTCTTCAAATACTCTAATAAATTCTTCACCAATAATTTTCCTTTTTTGTTCTGGATCAGTAATCCCCTTTAATTTTGCAATAAACCTTTCCCTTGCATTGATATATTCAACCTTAATATGAAATTTCTTATCAAAAAAATCCATTAAAAATTCAGGTTCACCTTTTCTCATAAAACCTTGATCTATAAACATACAAGTCAGATTATTTCCAATCGCTTTATTGAGAAGAAAAGCAAGAGTTGAAGAGTCAACTCCTCCTGACAATGCGAGTAAAACTTTCTTATTGCAAACTTGCTCTCTTATGGTCGGAATAGTTTCCTCTAAAAAAGTCTCAGTTGTCCAATCCGCTGAACAACTAGATATTTTGTAAACGAAATTTTTAATTACTGCCATTCCATACTCTGAATGAATGACTTCAGGATGAAATTGAACACCATATAATTTCCTTCTATCATTTGCAATTGCCGCATGAATTGTGTTCTCAGTATGCGCAATTTTATTAAATCCATCAGGCAAAGAATTTATTGAATCGCCATGACTCATCCACATTATGGATTTATCCATTACATCAGAGAGAAGGTCGCATTCTAAATCTATATTTAATGGTGCTCTGCCGTACTCAGCTTTTTTATTTGCAGAAATTACAGTTCCTCCAAGTTCTTTGACCATTAATTGCATTCCATAGCATATACCAAAAATAGGAATGCCTAAATCAAAAATTTTTTCATCACACTTGGGAGCATTTTGTTCATAAACAGAATTCGGTCCCCCACTTAAAATGATCCCTTGTGGATTAATATTATTAATATCTTGGATTGAAATACGATTACTAACAACAAGAGAATAAACATTAATTTCTCTAATTCTTCTAGCAATCAACTCAGAATATTGAGATCCGAAATCTAAAATTAATATTGAGGGATCTCTTTCTTTTTTTAAAGATTTTTGACTCATGTATAAAAGTTAGCTCAATTTATTTGCAAAAGCATAATCAATAAAAAATTAATCGTATCGAAATTTTGAAATATAGTCCTTACCATTAACTCCGGACCACCTTATTTTTCTTTTTCTATCAAAAATAATTGCGGCAATTTTCATATCGGTTTTTGTATATCTCTTAACATATTCCAAAGAACGACTTTCAATGGTATTTGATAAATTTTTAAATAATCTATCAGCTACTGATTTATTAAAACCTTCGAGAAATAGTAAAGCATCCTCAAGTGTATTTGATTTAGATAGATTGACTATTACTTCAAATGGAATTTTTTCTTTCACTGCTAAATAAACAAGAATCTCTATCCTCCCATCAGCCAAATGATTATGAGTATGAAAAATTCCTCCTGCTAATTTAATTAATTTTCCATGATAACCAAAAAGGATAACAGTTCTGAAATTTTTTACTGCAGCATCAACTAGTAATGGTCCTATCCAGTTACCAACTTTTATAATTGGCAATTTAACATTAGACATTTTGGCCAAATTAAAACCATTTTCCCCGATAACAAAAACAACTTGTCCATTAAAATCATTTTTAATTAAATTTGCTAGCTCATTTTTAGCTTTTTCTAATTGATCAGGTGAAGCACTTGAATAAGTTTCAGCAGATGTACCAATAATTGATAATCCATCAACGATACCAAATGACTTATTACTAGTTCTTTCAGCCAAGAACTCTCCATTTGGAAAAATGATTTCTAAATTCAAATTAAAACCTGCTGGAATTGTATCCATTAAATTTTCATTTAAAACCTCTTTTGCAAAATCAGAAATACATATTTCTGACGTCTTCTCATTAACACCGACACCAGATCCAGCAATAATATTTATTTTATTTGTATTAACAAAGCTTTTTAATGAAGTTTTTTCTAAAGAAACTATTGTCCAAATTTCTAAATTTTGAGTAATATCAAGATCTAATCCAGAGTTAGCAAAAGAAATTCCTAATACATGAGACTTTTCTTTAAGAAAGCCAACAGAATGTACCTCTATTTTTATTTGTTTTTTTTCATTAGGAATTTTAATTAGTTCATAATTCTCAAATGAAAATCCTACCAATTTTTTTAAAGCAGCTTTAGAAGCGCCAGCAACCCACAAAGGTAAAGAAAATCCTTTTTTCAAATCAAGTAATTGAAAAATATTTAATGACAACTAATCTAAGAATGACCTATTTAATAAAAAGTGGCCATACAACAAAAATTATCATTGATGATTCCAGGACCCACACCAGTTCCAGAAAAAGTTTTACAAGCATTAAGTAAGCATCCCATTGGCCATCGAAGTAAAGAGTTTCAAGAGCTTGTAGAAAGCACTACAAGAAATTTACAATGGCTCCATCAAACTAAAAATGACGTATTAACAATTACTGGTAGTGGAACTGCCGCAATGGAAGCAGGAATAATAAATACGTTAAGTAAAGGAGATAAGGTAATTTGTGGAGAAAATGGAAAATTTGGTGAAAGATGGGTAAAAGTTGCTACTGAATATGGATTAGATGTAATAAAGATTACTTCTGAATGGGGTAATCCCCTTAACCCTGAGGAATTCAAAAAAGTATTAAGAGAAGATATCCAAAAGGAAATAAAGGCTGTTATTTTAACTCATTCTGAAACTTCAACAGGTGTAATTAATGATCTAAAAACTATTAGCTCATATATTCATGAACACAAAGAAGCATTATCTATCGTTGACTGCGTAACAAGTCTCGGGGCCTGTAATGTTCCAATAGATGAATGGAAATTAGATATCGTTGCTTCAGGATCACAAAAGGGATATATGATTCCTCCAGGCCTTAGTTTTGTAGCAGTAAGCCAAAAAGCATGGAACGCTGCAGAAAAAGCAAACTTACCAAAATTCTATTTAAATTTAAAATCCTACAAAAAAAGTCTTTTAAATAACAGTAATCCATTCACTCCCGCAGTAAATTTAGTTTTTGCTTTAGATGAAGCTCTAAAAATGATGAAAGAAGAAGGTTTAGACAATATTTTTCTTAGACACAGTAAACATAAACTAGCAATAAGCAAGGCTGTAAAAGCTTTAAATCTAAAATTATTTGCTGATGAAAAATATTTAAGTCCTTCAATTACTGCTATAGAAACTGGAGAACTGGATGCTGAAGTATTTAGAAAAATAATAAAAAACAAATACGATATTTTACTTGCTGGCGGTCAAGATCACCTGAAAGGGAAAATATTTAGAGTTGGGCACTTAGGATATGTAAACGATAGAGATATAATTACTGTCATTTCTGCGATTAGTAATACACTTCTTGAATTAGGTAAAATAACAGCTGAGGAAGTTGGTGCAGCATTAGTAACTGTATCTAAACATCTTGAATCAAATTAAGTTAAGTACCTGGCTCTTCTACATTTCCTCCTAATTCAACAATCTTTTTTCTAAGAATGATTGATCTTTTTTCATCTCCTTTAGTTTGAGCAATTGCGAGAGCAAATTCTAATTTTTCAAGCTGGTGACCACCCTCAAAAAAAGATAGTTTTTTCTTTATGCGGCTTTTATTAGCTGTGTATGAAATTTGTGAAGACATAAAATTCATGCTTTAAGTATTATTATGCCAATAAAAGGGGACATTACGAGAGGAAAACAAAATATAGTTAGACCATAAACCCAAGAAAAATAAATTTCTTCTAATATTATGTCCAAACATCCCTAAAATTTATGCCAAACATAAATCTAATTTATTACCTAATTGCTGGTGGAATTTTTGGCGCTTTAGCTCTAAAAACGGGCATCCCTGCCGCTCCTCTTGCGGGGGCTTTAATTGGCGCGAGTATAGTCAGTATTAGTGGCAAAGTTGATGTAGCAAATTGGCCAGTTGGCACTAGAACAATATTGGAAATCGGAATTGGGACCGTTATTGGTACATCATTAACTAAAGATTCTTTATTAGATCTTCAAAGCTTATGGAAACCTGCAATATTAATAACTTTTACTTTAGTTACTACGGGATTAGCAATTGGATTATGGACAAGTCGATTACTAAATATAGATGTTATAACAACAATTCTAGGAGCTGCACCAGGAGGTATTAGTGGAATGAGTCTTGCTGGATCAGAATATGGAGTGGGAGCTGCAGTCGCAACTCTTCACGCAGTAAGATTAATTACTGTGCTTTTAATTATTCCTTTAGTCGTGAAATGCTTAAATCTATTTGGAATAATTAAATCTTAAATTTCTATAGACATATTTCCAATAAAAGATATTTTTAAATAGATGAAATAAATCTAATGCAAAGATTTAAACAACAAAAAATAATATTATTAACTTTGGGAATATTTACTCCTCTAGCTTTTACGACATCAAAAGTAAATGCAAGCTCATTCGGTGCAGAAATTTTTTGTACCATGCGAGAGGGTGGAAATGATCATGAAAGCAGTTGGGAAGCAGCATATTCATATATAAAAAAACAAAAAGGAGGAATTTTTAAAGTCTCACCTAAGCAAGCCGCATCTCAAATTACTGAGACAGTTATAAGAGAAAGTGAAAAATTTAGATATTGCATTGAATACTTAGATAATCTTCATCCAAATAGAAAATTAATAAGAGATTTAGAAAAAGAAAAAGAAAGAAAAGAGAAAGAATTACAAGATAGAGAAACCAAAAGAAAAAAATTAGAAAAAGAATTAGAAGAAACTAATGAGGAATTTTCTGAAGAAACTATTGATAGATATAGTTACTAGAAAAGAACTTTAAACAAGAAATCAAATTTTTAAATAAAATATTAAATAAATTATATTTTGTATCTTTCAACACCAAAATATATTTTTATACACAATTTTCGAAATAATTATGAAAAATTAATATTGACTTTTGATATTTTCAAGCCATTATTTATTTAATTAAAAAGTCTGAATGCATATTAATGATGCTGTGTTTTTAGAGGATTTATGTCCGAAATTCAGATTAAGACAATGGCGAAAGTCAATTCATAGATTTACAGGAAAAAGTTGTATATATTGCGGTAAACCGTCTGAATCCATTGACCATGTCTTACCACAGAGTCAGGGTGGCTTAAGTACAACAGAAAATTGTGTACCTGCATGTCTTGCATGTAATGGAGATAAATCAGATGAGAATGCTTTGTATTGGTATAGAAGGCAAAAATTTTACGATCCTAGAAGAGCAATGGCAATCAGAGCTTGGCTAGATGGAGATTTAAGACTAGCAATAAGGCTATTACAATGGGCGAATCCTAATTTTAAAGTTAATAAAAACAATAGCGAAAAAGATGAACCAAAATTTAAAGTAGCCTAATTACCAAACATTACACATTTTTATAGAGTTATAACTCTGACATATATTCTCTAAATCTTTTGGAGATTCAGTGAATATTAAAATTGCAGACAATGAAATGAGAACAACAAATAATTTTTGATAGAATTTATAACCTACAGAAGTTAATTCTTTTTCTCCAAGAAAAGAATAACTTTTACTAATGCAAAAAGTTTTTGATTTCAAATCAGACTTAACAACTAAACTCATCATTAATAATACATATGTACTATATTAATACCTTATGAATAATCTCGCAAGTTTCTCAAATAAAAAAATTAAATTTTTAATCTTCGGATGTGGTTATACTGGTAGCTTCTTTGCAAAAACCATCAGAAAACTTGGTTATACCGCATTAACAAGTACAAGATCTGAGAAGATAGATCCATCTAGTTTTATTTTTGATAGTGAAAAAAATATAATCCCAAACGAAAACATTTTTGATGGTGTGACACATATTCTAAGTTGCATACCTCCTGATAAAAATGGGGAAGATCCAGTATTAAAATGTCTAAAAAGTAAGCTAGAAAGTTTATCACTTAAATGGATTGGATATTTATCGACCACAGGAGTGTATGGAAATACTAGGGGTGATTGGGTATCTGAGATAGACCAACCTAATCCTTCTCAAAAAAGAAGTCAAAAAAGATTAAATTGCGAACAAGAATGGATTAAATCGGCTTTACCCGTGCAAATTTTTAGGTTGCCTGGTATTTATGGACCAGGAAGATCCACTTTTGAAGCGATCAAAAATAAAAAAATTCGAGTTATCGTCAAAAAAGATCAAGTATTTTCGAGAATTCATGTTGCTGATATTACAAATGCAATCATCTATCTTTTAAAGAATAAAGATTCTTTAAATTTTCACCAAATCATCAATATTGCAGACGATGAACCCTGTTCTCAAATAGAAGTAACTCAATATTGCTATGATTTACTTGATTTAAAAATGCCAGAACCGAAATTTTTTGAGGATACAAAAAACGAGTTATCTCAAATAGCTCAATCTTTTTGGATGGAGAATAGAAGAGTTTCTAACAAATTATTATGCAAAACACTTGGATACAAACTAATTTATAAAAACTACAAATTAGGTCTAAAAGATTGTTTATTGAATATTTAAAAAACAATAAATTAAAAATCTGATTATGACCTTTCAAAATTCAAACAATAGATTAAAAGTTGTAATAACTCTAGGCGATGAATCTGGTGTAGGACCAGAAATCATTTTAAAAGCGTTATTTTCTAAAGAAATACCTGATAATGTTGACTATATATTAGTTGGTTCAAAAAGAAATCTACAAAATACATACGTAAACCTTAGATCATTAGGTTTAAAAAACATTGCAAATCCAAATAATTTACAAATTTACGATCTCGAAATCTCTTCATCTAATGATGTGTCTAAATCAAGTTATGGAAATTCAAGTTTCAAATACCTAACGAAAGCAATTGAAATTGTACAACAATATCCCAATTCAGCGCTAGTAACTGCCCCAATTTGCAAGAAATCATGGTCATTAGCAGGTCATAATTTCTCTGGCCAGACGGAGGTACTAGCAAAATTATGCGGAATAAAAAAAGTTGGAATGCTATTCACAGCTAAATCACCAATTACAGGTTGGAGATTTAATACTTTACTTGCCACAACTCACATAGCTCTTCGCGATGTGCCAAAGGTATTAACTGTAGAATTAATTCATTCTAAATTAGATCTTTTGAGAGATTATTGTGGTACTTATATTGAACAACCCACTTTAAAGGTCGCTGGTTTAAATCCTCATGCTGGCGAAGAAGGTATTTTAGGTAATGAAGAAAAAGATTGGCTAAATGATGCATTGATTACTTGGAATGAAAAAAATAGAAATATTAAATTACTAGGTCCCGTATCACCTGATAGTTGTTGGAATTCTTCTGCAAAAGCTTGGAGACAAAAAGATGTTGAAACTCATAATGGCATTCTTGCTATGTATCATGATCAAGGTTTAATACCAATGAAAGTTATTGCTCTTAATTACTCAGTCAATACTACAATAGGTTTACCTTTTATAAGAACATCTCCAGATCATGGAACAGCGTTTGATATTGCTGGCAAAGGTAAATCTCAATGTCAAAGTATGATTGAGGCAATAAAAACTGCAGTTGAATTTACCAAAAATTCAAGACTGTTTAACTCGCATTAGTACTTGACCAAATTCAACCGGCGTTCCATTTTCAACAAGAATTTCTACTATCTCAGCATTAAATTCAGATTCAATTTCGTTCATCAATTTCATTGCTTCCAAAATACAGATAGTTTGACCAACCTTAATAATATTTCCAATTTCTACGAATGGCTCCTCTCCGGGCGCTGCTGCCCTATAAAAAGTCCCAACCATAGGAGATGTAATTTCAATAAGATCTGAGCGCCCAGGAGGGGGTATCTGAGCAGAATCCGGCTCATTAGCAATTGGAGTGTTAGTAATTGGAGCATTATCACTTATAGATTTTTGATTCGCATTTGTTTGCTTATCAAATAAATTATTGGAAACTAAATTATGAGTGGATTGACTCTGATCAAACAAGTTTCGCTTTATTTCAAGTTTAAAGTCTTCTCCTTCTAGGGAGAATTCTTGAATATCGCTTTTTGAGATTTTCTCTATTAAACGATTTAAGTCTTCATGATCTAATTTCATGGCCATTAATTTTCACGTCCAAGATAACTATCGTTACGAGTATCAACCTTAATCATTTCTCCAACAGAGATGAATAAAGGAACCATAACTTGAGCACCTGTCTCTAGAATAGCTGGTTTAGTGCCCCCACTAGCAGTATCGCCTTTAACACCAGGATCAGTTTCTGTAACTTTTAAGGTAATTGATATAGGAAGTTCAACTTCTAAAACCTTGCCATTGTGAAAAATAACATTAACCTCCATCCCCTCTTTCAAGTACTTTGAGCCTTTACCAATTTGTTCAGCAGAAAGTCTTGTTTCTTCAAAACTTGTCATATCCATAAAAACATAATCTCCTGACTCCACATAAGTGTGTTGCAGGTTAGACTTCTCTAGGATAGCCTGCTGTACCGATTCTCCGGCTCGAAAAGTTTTTTCAACAACGTTGCCGCTTTGAACTGATTTTAATTTTGTTCGCACGAAAGCAGAACCCTTACCAGGCTTGACATGTAGAAACTCTACAACACGCCAAACTTGTCCATCCAATTCAATGGTGGTACCTGTGCGAAAATCGTTACTGGAAATCATTCCTGTATTACATCCCCAAGGATCATAAACCTGCAAGAGTGCTATGCAAAAATTCTTATCAAATCAGAACAAACTTTTCTTAATTCTATCAATCACTATTTTTCAGGTTTTTCTCTTTCAACCAGTTGAAGTTCTAGCTGATTTGCCTACTGGAAATGCCGTAAAAGACCCGAATGCAATCCTTCGAAACGCACTCCCCATAAAGCAATTTGAGTTACAAGAAATACAACATAAATTGGAAGACACAAGTGACCTTGTAAGGGGAGGAAGATGGCCCGCCCTAACAAAAACTGTTACAAAATGTCAATCTTTACTAAAAAAATACCAAAATCAAATTATTCAAGAATTACCAAACGATAAAAAGAAAATTGCTGAAAAAACGTTTTTAGAGCTCAAAGAAAATTTTGATACACTCCAAGATCTTTCTAAATCAAAAGATAAGTACTTATTTGTTTCGACTAGAAAAGAGGCTTTAGATAAAATAGGTGGTTTAGAAGAATTTTTTCTTCCAAAGGAATTTCCTTACGATATTCCGGACGAATTTGATAATTTACCAAGATTATTAGGTAGAGCAAAAGTAAATATAAAGACCTCCAAAGGAGACATGAAAGCTTTAATAGATGGATTTAACGCTCCACTTACAGCAGGAGCATTTGTAGATTTATCTTCAAAAAATTTCTATAAAGATTTACCTATTAATAGAGCAGAAGAATTTTTTGTTTTACAAACAGGTGATCCAATTGGCGAAGCAATTGGTTATGTCGATCCCGAAACGAATGAAGAACGTCATGTTCCTCTTGAAATAAGAATTCCTGATGAAAAGGATACTTTTTATAATCAAACTTTTGAAGACTTGGGTTTTTACACTGAGACACCAACATTACCTTTCGCTACACTTGGAACTCTTGGATGGTCCCACTCAAATACAGCAGTTGATGATGGTTCATCTCAATTTTTCTTCTTTTTATATGAAGCAGAACTCAATCCAGCAGGTCGTAATTTAATTGATGGAAGAAATGCTGCATTTGGATATGTTGTAGAAGGTTTTGATGTATTAGAAGAACTAACCAAAGACGACACAATTATCTCAATTGATGTTTTAGAAGGAATTGAAAACCTAAAATTAAATGCGTAAAGAATTATTAGAAGATATTGGAGAAAAAGAATTAATAAATAGGCTTGGAAAATTTATGCCTAAAAATCAAGCTTCTGATGATTGCGCTTTAATCAAAACTAAAAATGAAAAATTACTTGTTAATACTGATTCTTTGGTAGAAAATGTTCATTTCAATGACATCACTATTTGCCCTCAAGATCTTGGTTGGAAAGCGGTTGTCAGTAATATCTCTGACTTATTATCCAGTGGTAGCAAAAAAACCATAGGAATTATGATAAGTCTTACTTTACCCGCTAAAACTGAGTGGGTTTGGGTCGAAGAATTATATAAAGGAATAAAAAAAGCTTTAAAAGTATATGGTGGAATAATACTTGGAGGTGATTGCTCAAAAGGAAATCAAAAGATTATATCAATTACAGCACTTGGCATTCAGGGAGAACTTAAATTACGAAGAAATGCATGTAGCCCAGGTGAAATCATCCTAACCACAGGTGTTCATGGTCTTAGCAAACTAGGCTTTTTAATGCAAAATAAAAATAACTTCGATAATGATGTTGTTCTCAATAAAAGGTTAATCAAACAGTCCATTGAACATTTCTGTCGCCCTAAAGTTTACCCACATTTCCTAACAAATCTCCTTAAAACTCGCTCAAATAAAAAAATAACGAGAATAGGTTGTACTGATAGCAGTGATGGACTATTTCAAGCAATTCAAGATTTAACAATTGCAAGCAACTGTAAAGCAATAATGAACTATGAAAAAATACCAAAGGATAAAGATTGGCCAAAAGGAGATGAATGGGATGAGTATTATTTTTTTGGAGGTGAAGACTACGAATTAGTTTTTTCATTGCCTAAAAAATGGGCAAAGAAATTATCCAACCTCGACAGAAATATTACCGAAATTGGGTTTTTTGTCGAAGGAAAACCTTCAATAGAATTTAGTAATAATACAAAAAATAAATTATTGAACAATACACCTTTCAAACACTTTTAATTACTCCCAATTTTCAGCAACAATCTCTGCTAAATCTACCACTCTCTGACTATACCCCCACTCGTTGTCGTACCATGCAAGTACCTTAACAAGGTTGTCTCCGATACACATAGTAAGATCACTATCTACGATTGATGATTCATTAGTCCCAGCATAATCGCTGGACACTAATGGTTCATCACCGTACTTAATAATTCCCTTCATTGAACCTAAGGAAGCTTCTTTGAGAGCATTATTAACTTCCTCGCTTGTGACATTTTTAGAAGACTCAAAAACAAAATCCACCGCTGAAACGTTAGGTGTAGGAACTCTCATTGCAATACCTGTAAGTTTACCTTTCATTCCTGGATAGACGAGTGCTACAGCTTTAGCAGCACCTGTAGAAGTGGGAACTATATTTGTGGCAGCTGCTCTAGCCCTTCTTAAATCTCTATGACTATTATCTAGAATTCTCTGATCACCAGTATAACTATGAATTGTAGTCATCAATCCTTTGTTGATTCCAAAAGTTTGATCTAAAACTTTAACTACAGGGGCTAAGCAGTTTGTAGTACAACTAGCATTACTCAAGATATCATAATCTTTGTGGTTGTATGTATCAGCATTAACTCCAACTACATAAGTACCAACCCCAGCACCTTTACCTGGTGCCGTTAAGATAACTTTTTTTGCTCCTACCTCTAAGTGCTTGCTTGCCCCAACATCTGTATTAAAAACTCCAGTTGATTCAATAACTAAGTCTACCCCCCAATCCTTCCAGGGAAGATTCATTGGATTTCTGTCAGAGAAACACTTTATCGTTTTGTTATTAATTACAAAAGTATCATCAGTATATTTAATATCAACACCATCCAGCTGACCAAGAACTGAATCGTATTTTAATAAATGAGCATTAGTCTTTGGATCTGAGGTTACATTAATACCAACTACTTCGATATTGGTGTAAGCACCTCTACTAAGCCAACAACGCATAAAGTTTCGACCAATTCTGCCAAACCCGTTAATTGCAACACGCAAAGTCATAACTAATAATTTCTAAATGATTAACCTAAGTTGCTGATCATACTGAATTTTGTGCAATAAAGTAAGGTTTTTTTAATTTATTAAGCAAATAAGTCTAGTTTTGTATTAATTCCCAAAGAAAAAATACCAAAATTTTACTTTAAAGTTATTTTAATTTAAGTAAAAGATAAACATTGAATAAAAAGCTAATACCTAAAAATCATTTTCATTTTATTGGAGTGGGAGGTATTGGAATGTCAGCAATTGCAATGGGTTTACTAAAAAAAGGTTATTCAATTTCGGGATCTGATTTAGTTAAAAACAATGAAACTAAAAAGCTAGAAAAACTTGGTGCAATCATCTTTAATTCTCAAATTAGACAAAATATTGAATTTGTAACTTCAAAATTTAACAACAAATTGATTAATTTTGTTGTAAGCACAGCTATCAAGCCAGACAATGATGAATTGAGATACTGTAGAGAAAAAAATTTACCAGTAAAACATCGCTCAGAGATTCTTGCACTGTTAATGCAGTCTTATACTTCATTAGCGGTAGCAGGTAGCCATGGCAAAACATCAACAAGTACATTTCTTTCCACGCTGCTTGAATTATGTACGCATAATTCTTCTTCTATAACTGGGGGGATAATTCCTATTTACAATTCTAATTGTCATTTGGAAAATACAAAATTCTTAGTTGCTGAAGTTGATGAGTCTGATGGAACAATAAATAAATACAAATCTGATATTGGAATAATCAACAACATTGATTTTGATCATTGCGATCATTTCTCTGATTTAGAGGAAGTTTTATCCACTTTTAAAGAATTTGCTTCTAATTCTAATAAATTATTAATTAATTATGATTGTGCTATCACGCGGAAAAATTTTTATTCTGAATACAAATGGTCAAACACTACACCAATCAACGTTGCTTATGCCTTAATCCCAACTGAAGTAAATAAAAATCAAACAATTGGAAAATATTATGAAAATGAAAATTTCATAGGTAGTATAAATATTCCAATTCCAGGATTACACAATTTATCTAATGTCACTGCTGCAATAGCAGCTTCAAGGATGATAGGTGTAGATTTTTTAAAAATTAAAAAAAATATAAAATACCTTAAACTTCCAAAAAAAAGATTTGAATTCAGAGGTCAAATAGATGAAAGACTTTTATTTGATGATTATGCACATCACCCTAATGAAATAAAAGAGACGATTAAATTAGCAAGATTATTTGTTAGGCAAACAAATAAAAATGAATTTCATAAAAGTAGATTAATAGCTATATTTCAACCTCATAGATACTCTCGAGTAAAGCAATTTAGCAAAGAATTCGCTGAAGAATTATCAAAAGCAGATGTTATTTTTGTGACTAGTATTTATGGAGCAGGAGAAGAAAACGTAGAAAAAATTACTTCAAAAATTATTACTGATCTGGTTTATAAAAAAAACAAAAATGTAAGTTATATAAATAATTATCATGAAATTATAAAGCATTTTCAAGAATTAACTAAAAAAGGGGATTTAATTTTGAATATGGGAGCTGGTGATTGTCATAATTTCTGGTCAATTTTAAATGAAAAAAAAATTAAAAAGCTTAACTAATTTATGAATAAAATGATTTTTTCTGAGAACTGTAATCTAAGTAGTTATACAACTATCAGAGTGGGCGGAGTGGCTGAATATTTTGCTGAGCCAAAAAATTTAGACGAATTTTTAAATCTAATAAAGTGGGCTAATTTAAACAAACAAAGATGCCAAATAATCGGTGCAGGTTCAAATCTTTTAATCAATAATATTTTTATAAAAGGTTTAGTTATATGTACAAAAAAAATGAAGTCATTAAGAATAGACCCTTATTCAGGGATTGTTGAAGCTGAAACAGGTGTAATGCTTCCAAAATTATCTAATTCTCTCGCCAAAAATGGATTACAAGGAGGTGAATGGGCTGTCGGAATTCCAGGAACATTAGGGGGAGCAATTTATATGAATGCTGGAATCGGTAATATATCACTAGCAAAAAATCTCATATCGGTAAAAGTCATAAACAATAAAACTAAAGAAAAACTTGAAATTCAAAAAAAAGATATCAAGTTTGAATATAGATTTAGCTCTTTTCAAAAAAATGATTTAACAATTATTAGTGCAAAACTATTGTTTGAGCCTAATGGCAATATCGAACAATTAATTCAAACAACCAAAAATAACCTTAAATTAAAAACAGAAACACAGCCATATCATGAACCAAGTTTTGGCAGTGTTTTTAAAAATCCTGAAAATAATTATGCAGCAAAATTGATTGATGATTTGGGCTTAAAGGGATATAAAATTGGCGGTGCAGAAATTTCTACTATGCATTCAAACTTCATAATTAATAATTCCTCAGCAAGTCCAAAAGATATTTATAAACTAATAACTGTAATTCAACAAAAAGTACTACAAAAAAAAGGGATTTATCTACAACCTGAAGTAAGAATGATTGGTTTTGACTATCCTAATTAAAGAAACTTTTTTACAAAATGGCGGGTTTTGGACTTCCTAACTTTGGACAACTTACAGAAGCTTTTAAAAAAGCTAAACAAATTCAGCAAGATGCTCAAAAATTACAAGATGAACTTGAAAATATGGAGATTGAGGGAAAAAGTGATGATGAAATGATAAAAGTCTGGATAAGCGGCAACCAAATTCCTTTAAAGGTAGAAGTGCAAGGCAATATCATAAATTCAGATAAAGCAAAAATAGAGCAGAACATTTTACAAGCTATGCAAAAAGCCCATGAATTATCAACCTCAACTATGAAAGAAAGGATGAATGATTTGACTGGCGGATTAAATCTTAATCTTCCTGGTTTTGATAATAGTGATTCTTAGAAGACTCGATCATCTCTTTATAAAAAAGATATCTTTCGAAGGATTTATTTAAATTACAGCCTTCGTCATTGATGTGTAAGCAGTTACGAAATTTACACTTAATTCCTTCATCGATTACTTGTTTATATATTTCTGAATAAAGATTTGGTAACAAGCTAATATCAACCTCAAGAGGTTGCATATTAAAACCAGGGGTGTCCACGATATAACTTTGATTTGATAAGGAAAATAACTCTACATTTCGAGTAGTGTTTTTACCTCTCTTTATTTTGTTGGAAACTGGTGCAGTACTATTTTGAAGACCTGGAATAATCATATTCAGCAAAGTAGTTTTACCAACACCAGAAGGACCCATAAAAATTGAACACTTATTTTGCTTTAACTCAGCTAATAAATTTTTAAAGCAATCAGATTTCTGGAAATTTAGAGTTATTGCTTGATAACCCCATGTCCGAAATTTATCAAGTAAAAATTTTCTTCTCTTAGCTGAAATTAAATCACACTTTGTCAAAACTAAAGAAACTTCAACTCCCATCGATTCTGCTGATATCAAAAATCTATTAACTTGAGACAAATTTAACTCTGGCTCTTCAACGGAAAAAGTAATGTATATGTTAGAAATGTTTGCAACGGATGGTCTAGATAATAAATTTTTTCTTTTTTTTAAACTTCTTATTACTGCGCGTTTGCTATTTAAATCAATATTTTCAATTACTACTTCGTCTCCAACAAAAATCAATTGATCTTTAAAATTTATGGACTTTCTTACCTTACATAAAAATTTCTCACTATTTTCAAAATTTTCTTGATTTATTAAGTCAACTAAATAAAAGTCACTAAATTTTTTCGTAACTAAACCTAAGTTTTCACAATTATTTTTCATTCAATATTTTTATTTTTATAAATTGTTCATTTCCTTTGATTTGTTTAAACAAACATCCCATCTCTCTTAAATTGGTTAATACCATTTCTTCTGGTTCACCTTTATCTAGTTCAACTATAAGTTGTTCATTTTTGGATAACTTCTCTAAAGCCAATTTAATTTTGACTACATTTAAAGGACATGGAACAGATTTAAGATCCAAACGCTTTAAAGTGGTCATTAGGATTCTTTACCAAATAATTTACTAAAAAGTCCAGTACTAGAATTGATATTTTTATCCGAGTATTGAGAAGCTAAACCCTCTAAAAGCTTTCGTTCTTCGTCATTTATACGAGTTGGTAATTTTACTTTTACGAGAACTTCATGATTTCCTCTCGCTACTGGATTACCAAGTCTAGGTACACCCTTATTCTCAAGTGAAAGAGTAGTATTCGGTTGAGTACCACTTGGAATTTTTAAATTAACATTTCCATCAACTGTAGTAATTTCAACAGTGTCACCTAAAATAGCCTGTAAATAACTCACAGCTATTTCTGAGTAAATAGTTATTCCATCTCTTTTAAGTTTTGAATCATCCTTAACCTTAATAAAAACATAAAGATCTCCAGGTGGACCCCCTTTTAAACCAACATTTCCCTCTCCGGAAACTCTTAATTTAGTACCAGTATCAACTCCAGCAGGGATATTAATTCTTAGTTTTTTTCTGACTTGCTTTACTCCGTTACCGCCACAACTTAAACATGGATCCGCAATTATCTGACCAGCTCCATTACATGAAGGGCATTCTGCTACTTGTGTGAAATTACCAAAAGGTGTTCTAGTAGCTCTTCTAACTTGTCCACTACCTCCACATGTTGAGCAAGTTTTTGGACCGGTTCCTGGTTTGGCACCTGTCCCCTTACAGACTTCACATGTCTCAAGGTGAGGAATTTTAATTTCTCTTTGTTGTCCAAATATTGCATCTTTAAAATCAACATTAAGGTCATACCTTAAATCATCTCCTTGTTGAGGGCCTCTTCTTTGAGTTCTTCCTCCCTGTGGATTTTGTCCACCAAAGCCATTAAAAAAGGTTTCAAATAAATCTGCAAATCCCCCCATATCACCCATATCAGGCATTCCAGCCGCACCTCCTAAGCCTGCCTCTCCAAACTGATCATATCTAGCTCTCTTTTCAGGATCAGCTAATGCTTCATAAGCCCTACCAATTTCTTTAAATTTGTCTTCAGCACCTGGTTCTTTATTTACATCAGGATGATATTGCCTTGCTAATTTTCTATAAGCCCTTTTTAAGGTATCCGCATCAGCATCTCTTGAAACTCCTAGTATCTGGTAAAAATCAGCCATCAGATAATACTCAAGTAAAAATTTGGAATTTATACATCTTCAGAAGTATTCTCCTCTGAATGAATATCCTCTTCAACTGTATCCTTTTCTTCTTCCTGTTGTGAATTTTGTTTACCAGGTCCCATAGAAACTTTAACCAAAGCATGTCTCAAAACCTTACCTTCCAGGTGATATCCTCGTTGCAGTTCTTCTACAATAAAATCTTCATTAAACTCTTCACTGGGCTCTCTTAAGACAGCTTCATGTAAATTAGGATCAAATTGCTGACCAACAACTCTCATTGGTGCAACTCCTTGTTGTTTTAAAACCTCTACTAATTGTTTATATAATCCTTGATAACTTCTATGAAGAGCTTGAGCTTCTTCACTTTCTGGTTTAAGTTGTTGTCTTGCTCTTTCAAAATTATCAACAATAGGAAGTATGGCCGTTAGAGTTTTAGATACAAGTTGAATTTTTAAATCATCCTGATCTCTAGACTGCCTTTTTCTAAAATTATCAAAATCAGCTGAAATTCTTACATATTGATTTTTTAATGTTTCATGCTCCTTTTCTAACTGTTCTAACCTTGCATCATTATTAGAAATAGTATTTTTTAATTCTTCAGTATTTATTTCTTCTGTTTTTTGAGGAGATGATTCATCATTTTTATTTACTAGATCTTCTGTTGATGATGCATCTTCAGAACAATTTTCCTGTTCAGAAATATCATTATCTTTATTATCAATATTGTCTGATTGATTTTCAATCATTTTTTTAGAAATTTAATAAGACTATTTTCCATTAAAATGATGCACAAAACAAGTTGCGGAAGCCCGCACAAAAATTTAAGAAGGAACAAACCTTAATGCTAAACCGTTATTACAGTATCTTTTACCTGTAGGAGCTGGGCCATCATTAAAAACATGGCCTTGATGACCCCCACATCTAGAACAATGATATTCAGTTCTTGGAACAATTAACTTGAAGTCAACCTTTGTTTCAATCGAACCTTGAATCGAGTCCCAAAAGCTTGGCCAACCTGTGCCACTATCGTACTTTTTATCTGAAAGGAAAAGCGGTAAATCACAACCAGCACAGTGAAAAATCCCACTTCTTTTCTCGTTATTTAATTGACTGCTGAAAGCTCTTTCAGTTCCTTCCTCCCTCAAAATATAATAGGATTCTGGGCTAAGCCTAGTTTTCCATTCATTATTAGATAAATTCCACTCCTCTTTTGAAGCAAGTGAAGAGGCTAATACTTTCATTGGCTTAAAAATTTTTTTTAAAATTGACATAGTAGGAATTAAAATAAAAGTTCTTCTAGATAGCAATTGATTCATATACTTAAATCACATAAAAAATAATGAATTTCATTAAAACCAATTCTATTAAAAATATTCATAAATTAAGTATTGCTCCAATGATGGATTGTACTGATAAACACTTCAGAATGATAATGAGAAAAATAAGTAGTGAAGCTCTCCTATATACAGAAATGATTGTGGCCCAAAGTTTAGTTTATACCAATAAAAAAGAAAAACTTTTGGATTTTAATTATGAAGAACACCCTATATCAATTCAATTTGGTGGAGATAATCCTGAAATGCTTAAAGAAGCTGCACGAATGGCTGAAGATTGGGGTTATGACGAAATAAATTTTAATGTTGGTTGTCCAAGTCCAAGAGTCTGTTCTGGGAATTTTGGCGCTTCACTAATGAAAGATCCCCCAAAAGTAGCAAAATGCATAGAATCATTAAAAAACAGCTGTAACTTACCGATTACAATTAAACACAGAATAGGTGTAGACGATGATGATAGTTTCAAAAATTTGAATAATTTTGTGAGGGAAATAGCAAATGCTGGTGCAGACAGATTTACAGTTCATGCTAGAAAAGCCATTTTAAAAGGTCTAAATCCAAAACAAAACAGAACTATACCTCCCCTTAAGTATGATGTAGTAAAAGAATTAAAAAAATCAAATCCAGAATTATTGATAGAAATCAATGGAGGTTTCACAAATATCGATGAATCACTAAACGCCTTAATTGATTTTGATGGTGTAATGGTTGGAAGATCAGTATATAAACACCCCTTGAGGTGGTCCGAAATTGATCAAAAGGTTTACGGTATCAATAAAAAACCAATTTCTGCTTCAAATATTATTTTCTCCTTAGTTCCATACTTAGAAGATCATTTAAGTAATGGAGGAAAATCATGGGATATTTGTAAACATCTTATAAATCTTGTAGAAGGTATTCCAACAGCAAAAATTTGGAGGAATCAAATTTCAAAAAAATCTATAACAAAAGAATTGGATATCAAATACCTTATTGAATTAACTTCCAAACTTGAAGAAATGGGTTACTAATTATCTTCGTTTGAAGAATTCCCTTCAGTAGAAACTCCTCTTTTTCTTCTAATTCGACCACTTTCATATTCTGAGTTTTCAGAAGTATTTCCATAACTTCTATCTTCCCAACCTTCTGCACCAGAAGATTTATTAGTATAAGAAGTATTAGGTTCAGAATTACCGCCACCGCCGTAACCGCCACCGCCATTGTTACCGCCACCGCCGTAACCGCCACCGCCATAACCGCCATTGTTACCGCCACCGCCGTAACCGCCACCGCCATAACCGCCATTGTTACCGCCACCGCCGTAACCGCCACCGCCATAACCGCCATTGTTACCGCCACCGCCGTAACCACCTCTACCTCCTCTGCGAGATCCTCCAGATCCTCTTGGTTCTGCTTTATTAATTCTTAGTGGTCTTCCCATAAGTTCTGTGCCTTGTAAGGCATCAATAGCTTTTGACTCAATAGTTTCATCAGACATCTCAACAAATGCGAAACCTCTCTTTCTGCCAGTATCTCTTTCAAGGGGGAGAGAGCAATTTAAAACTTCCCCAAAAGGAGCAAACAACTGTAAAACATCTTCGCGCTCTGCACGGAAAGGCAAATTGCCAACAAAAATACTCACTTTAAACTCAACAAATAAAAATTACCTAATTAAAAAAACTATCCTAGGGTAGTTTTAAAACATTACTTCTTTATTCTACTTCAAAGGTTACCCTTGTTGTAGAAAAAAACTTGAGATTCAAAGTATCAATTTTTTCTGCCAACTAATTACTTGCTTTTCTACTTGAGTAAAACTTGTTCCACCTTCACTAGTTCTTGACTGAACGACATTAAAAGGTTCAAGATCCACGAAAAGATCCTCATCAAAATCAGGATGAAATTTTTTAAATTCATCAATCTTAAGATTTTTAAATAACATTTTTCTCTCCAAGCAATATTTAACAATTTCTCCAACAACTTGATAAGCCGTTCTGAAGGGAACCTGCTTGGCTACTAAGTAATCTGCCAAATCTGTAGCATTAGAAAAATCATTTTCTACCGACGCAGTTAAGTTTTTAATATTAAATTCTATTCCCTCATTAATCAAAATAGTCATTGCTTTTATGCAAGAAGATAAAGTCTCTGCAGTATCAAATATTGGCTCTTTATCCTCTTGAAAATCTTTATTGTAGGCAAGTGGTACCCCTTTGACCATAGTTAACAATGCTTGAAGGTGTCCATATACTCTTCCTGTTTTACCTCTTATCAATTCGGGAACATCTGGATTTTTTTTCTGCGGCATTAAGCTACTGCCAGTTGCGCATTTGTCTGTTAATTTTGCAAAAGAAAATTCATCAGTTACCCATAAAATTATTTCCTCTGAAATCTTACTCAAATGGGACATTGCTAAAGCCGATGCAGAAACAAACTCTATAGAAAAATCTCTATCACTTACGGCATCAATACTATTTTTATAAATCTTCTCAAAACCCAATTCCGAAGCCGTAAAGTTCCTGTCAATTTTTATTTTTGTACCAGCTAACGCTGCAGCTCCTAAGGGGGAAGTATTGACTCTTGATCTTACTTCTTTAAACCTATCGCGATCTCTCTGAAACATTTCTAAATAAGCCAACAAATGATGAGCCAAAGACAGCGGTTGTGCTCTTTGCATATGAGTGTATCCAGGAATCAAAGTATAAATATTAGATTTTGCAAGATTTAAAAAAGACTTTTGCATTTCAGTTATTAAAATATCAAGATTATCAATCTCCTTTCTTAGCCACAATCTTATATCTGTACCAACTTGATCATTTCTGCTTCTACCTGTATGTAATTTTTTTCCAGTTTCACCTATTAAACTAATTAGTTTTTCCTCGATACAATAATGAATATCTTCAGAAGGGAGACTTGGCAAAAATTTACCCTCCAAAAACTCAACTTTTATTGATTCAAGACCATTAATAATCTTTAGACTTTCAGTATTAGATAAAACTTGCGTTTTGCCAAGCATTTTTGCATGGGCTATGGAACAATCTAAATCTTCTAATATAAGTTTTTTGTCAAAACCAATTGAAGCATTAAATTCTTCAATAAAAGGGTTAAGTGTATTATCAAATCTTTTACTCCAAACTTTTGCCATATGAATTAGTAACTTTTTATATCTCTAATAAAGCATTTTTTTTTATAGGTGACAAAAATACTTATTTCAATTGAAATACAACCATAGATGCATCATCTTCAAGATGTCTATTTTGTCCTGTAAAATCATCCAATTTTTTAAATAGTTTATTCAAAATTTCTTGGGAAGTATAAGATTGCTTACATAATTTTGTAAGGGTTTTTATTAACCTTTCCTCTTCAAATCTTTCACCTAAAGAATTAGAAGTATCTATCACTCCATCAGTGTAATAAAGCAATAGATCATTTTCTTTAAGTTTGATTTCACCACAACAATATTCGGCTTCTTTCTGCAATCCAAGAACAAAACCTTCTGCATCCAATTTTATAATTTCCTGATTTGAGTTTTTCCACAGCAAAGGCGGATTATGTGCTGCATTGGCAAATCTCAATTTTCTAGTTCTAGGGTCATAATCAGAATAAAATAATGTCACAAATCTATGTGATTGGTCTAAATCGTTTATGGCTAGTTGATTCAGATCATGCAAAATTCGATCTGGAGGTAACCCAGTCAGAACCTCGGCGCGTAACATTCCTCTTAACATAGTCATTAGAAGACCCGCTGGAATCCCTTTACCCATAACATCACCTATTACTAAAGCCCATCTAGCTTTCTCTTTTCTTTTTTCAGAGATATTTGTCTTTAAACACATAAAATCATAGTAATCTCCGCCTAACTGAAGTGCTGGTCTACAATGTGCCGCAACATCAACACCGTAAATAATTGGACAATATTCTGGAAGTAATTGAGATTGTATTTCGGCTCCAGTAGAAATTTCTCTATCTACATTTTCATGCTTTTTCTTTGTTTTAATTAAACAATAATTTTCTAATCCAACAGCAAGACAATTTTGAATAAAAGTAAAGTTACTATCATCAGTAATAGATTTCCCTGATGAGTTATTACTAAAAATATAAATAAATCCTCTACATTTTCCTCTAGATATAATTTTTTCTGTTTCGATTTTATAATCTCTAAAATTATTTTTTAAATTATTTTCAAAAATTTGAATTTCCTTTATTTTAAAATTTTTGGAAAAATTAAATTGATTAAAAAAACAATTAATTTCTTCTTGTATTTTTATAAATTCAGTACTGGCAGAAATTTTTATATTTTCATGCCATATATCACCCTCGGAATTTAAGGGGATAATTAATATTATTTTTTCATTAAAAACATGTTTCAATATTAGGCAAACATAATCCAATAATTTATTTATGTTGGAAAAAGATTTTAAATAATATGCTAGCGAGGATGCAATTTCAGAAAATTTATTAATTTTTTTTGGAGATAGCGAAGATTCTTTATCTAAAAATTGTTGGATAAATTTGTTTGAAAAAATTTTTTCTTTATGATTATTTTTCACAACAAATTAAATAGATAAATATGTTTTAACATTAAATTTAAATATTTAAAAAAATTTAATTAAATATTTATTTATCTGCAAGCATAGCCTCCACAAATTCATAACTATTAAAAGGTCTCAAGTCTTTAATTCCCTCTCCGGCTCCAATAAATCTTATAGGTAAATTAACTTCTTCAGATACAGCTAAAGAAACACCACCTCTTGAAGTACCATCTAATTTTGTAATAATTGCTCCACTTAAATTTGCTGATTTAGCAAAACTTTTAGCTTGTTTTAAGCCATTTTGACCTTGACTCGCATCTAATACAAGTAATGATTCAACAATAGCATCTGGAACCTTCTTATCAATTATTTTTTTTATTTTTGTTAGTTCATCCATCAAATTATTTTTTGTTTGCAGTCTACCTGCTGTATCAACTAACAATAAATCAACGTTTCTTGTTTTTGCAGAATTAATTGCATCAAAGACTACGGCAGCCGGATCAGCATTTTTTGATTGATTAGATATAACATCAACATTACTTCTCTCACCCCATATTTTTAGTTGCTCTACTGCAGCAGCTCTAAAAGTATCTGCGGCAGCTATCAAAGTTTTATAGTTACTTCTTGATGACAAATATGCTAATTTTCCTAATGTAGTAGTTTTACCAACTCCATTAACTCCTACCAATAACCACACATTTAACTTACCTTTTTGAGGAACTAAAAGATCAGTACCTGAATTTTTTATTGGTTTATCAATAATTAATTTTAATTCTTTCTTTAAAAATTTTATTCCTGCTTCCCCACCTACAACTTCTTCGTTTAATTTTTTTCTAAGAGAACCAATAACTTTATCAGTTGAATCAATACCAACATCTGCTCTTATTAATAAGGTCTCCAAATCATCAAGAGATTCAGCAGTAAGAGGATCATCTCCCAATTTATCCAACAATTCAGTGACAAATCCTTTTCGTGTTTCTTCTAAACCTTTCCTTAATTTAGTTAACCAATCAATTTCATCTATGGTAATTTGATTTACTTTTTTTCCTTGAGCCGCTAATACCATTGCTGACCAAGTGAAATTATCATCAAATTCTCCCAATTGAGCTTGATTAATGGTTTCAGGTGATCTAGTAATTTTTTCTGTACTAGAACTATCAATTGATTCTTGCTTCTGTAATTCTTGTTTTTTTTCTTCTTGCTTCTGTAATTCTTGTTTTTTTTCTTCTTGCTTCTGTAATTCTTGTTTTTTTTCTTCTTGCTTCTGTAATTCTTGTTTTTTTTCTTCTTGCTTCTGTAATTCTTGTTTTTTTTCTTCTTGTCGTTTTTTTAAAAGTGCATAGGCTTGCTCGGCCCACTCTTTAGAATTATTTGAATCAGCATTAGTCATTGATATTTTTAATACGTATTTATTAATTTTAAAATATTATTTATTTATATCAAATAATCATTGCGATTTAACTGTTTGTAATCTCCTTAGAACTCCATTAATAAATTTTCTTCCTTGCATATCACTATATTTATTAGCTAAATTTACAGCCTCGTCACAAGCAACAGAAACAGGTGTACTGAGAAAATTAATATCCACGTATGCTAAACGCAGAATATCTCGATCAATTCTTGGTAATCTTTTTAATCTCCACCCATCCATTGCTTTATCAATATCAGAATCAATGATTGTGAGATTATTGATAATATTAATTATTCTTTGATTCACATCCTCTCTAATATCAATTCGTCCACTAGAAACTATTAATTTTGGAAAATCTAATGTTACTGAAAGCGTATTCATAACAGTTTCAATTTTTTTTAAAGACTTTTTTAACTCATCTCTAACATTTGAAAAAGAGGAATCGATTCCTTCATGCAATTCACTTTCTAATATTTTTTGCGATGCGTTTTCTAACTCTGATTCACAATTATCTAATTCATCTCTGCAATGATGTATTAAGGAATCTAAAGCAGATTCAAAAATTTCATCTATTTGAAATTTATTTAATTTAAAATCGCCTTTATCTTTTATTAGACCTAGAGAAATTAAAGATAATTCTCTAGACAAAGATTTATTATTATGCATCAATTAAGAAGAAGTATTAGTGGACGCACGTAATTGAGAAAATAATTTTGAAAATGTAGGATTAGTAGTATTATTTTTCTCATCTGGATTAACTATTCCTGCAGAAATTATTGTTCTAAAAGCATCTTCAACAGAAATATCCAAATCCCTTACGGAAGACTCTGGAACTAATGTATACCAGCCTGTAGTTGGATTAGGTGCAGTAGGAATAAAAATACTTAGCAATTTTTCTTCCAAATCTGGTTGCAAAGAGGGGCCTACATCACCAGTGACAAAACCAACGCTATATAGTCCCTCTCGAGGATATTCAACTAAAACAACTCTTCTAAATCGATTAGATTTATTACTTAAGAATGTTTCAAGCAATTGTTTAAGAGTTTTATAAACTGCCCCTGCAACTGGAATTTTTGATAATGTGCCTTCACCAAATTCTAACAACCATCTTCCTACAAAATTTCTAGCCATTAATCCTATAAGCAAGATAGCTAATAAGGGGACAGTTAGACCCAAAGTAAGATTAATTAAATCTTGTAATAATGGATTTAAAGTAATGAAAGGATTTAACTGCTTAGGAACAGAAGTAACTAACGTTAAAACAAATTTACTAACTAATGATGACAACCAGATAGTTGTTGCTAAAGGTATTACAACCAATAATCCAGCTATAAGGTCATTTTTTAGATCCTGTTGAAGCCTAGATCCTAGGTTCGAATCTTGATTTTGATTAGATTCAACCAAAATAACGTTTTTATCTAAACTAATTTTACTAACAATTTAACTGTTTTTACTTAGTTAGGATATATTTTTCTTTAATAATTTAAATTATTTATTAGTTTCTCTCGAAAAAATAAACTTTCAACAAAATAATATACATAATAAGGAAATGATCAATACTCTTAAAAACAAAAAAGAAATAAGTAAAAAATTAAAAGAAAAAGCAATTAATGAAGGTTTTACAATATCTAGAATTGCATCTATACCAGGAAGTTCGCGATTAAAATTAAGAACTAATGCATTAGACAGATGGTTATCAAATAACTACCATGGTGAAATGAAATGGATGGAAACAGAAAAAAGGAAAGATGTTGGCTTACTGCTTGATGGAGCAAAGAGTGTTCTATGTGTTGGATTTACATATATTAATTCACAAAACAATAACAAAGACACAACATTCAAAGTAGGCAAGTTTGGTCAAGGCGAAGATTACCATAAAGTAATTTCCAAAAAATTAAAAAATATTGGTAAATGGATTAGTATTGCAATTCCTAATTGCAAATGGAAAATATGTGTTGATACATCTCCGCTACTTGAAAAAGCATGGGCTGAAGAATCAGGTCTTGGGTGGATAGGTAAAAATAGCAATTTAATAAGCAAAAAATATGGCTCTTGGCTTTCTTTAGGTTTTATGATCCTTACAGAAGATTTAATACCAGATAAACCTCATCAATCACTTTGCGGAAAATGTGATAAGTGTATCGAACATTGTCCGACAAAAGCAATAGTAGAACCATTCGTAATACAATCAAACCTATGCATTGCGTATCACACTATAGAGAATAGAGAAAAAGCTTTTCCAAAGAAAATAGAAAAAAATTTAAATGGATGGGTTGCAGGATGTGATATCTGTCAAGATGTTTGCCCTTGGAATAAATCAGTGCCCTATAACAATACTTTTGAAACTGCTCCAAAAGAATGGATTAAAAATCTTACAAGAGATTCTGTAAATTGGGATGATAAAACGTGGAAAGAAAATCTTAAAGGAACCACACTAAAAAGAATCAAACCATGGATGTGGAGAAGAAATATAAAAGCAAATTTAGGAAATCAATAAAACTATGTATTTCAATAATTTTTTAAAAAAGATAATATGCATTTCTCTAATCGGTTTTTACTTTTTTAAGGTAAATCAAGTGCAATCAGTAGTCCCGTATTATTACTTACCAACAATAAAAAATTTAGAAAAGGATAGCTTGTCTATTGGTACAAATGCATATCAACTTTTATATCTTGGACAAATTGAACAGAGTCTTGGTTTGGCAAGATTAGCAGTGCAAATTAATAAAAAAGATGAAAAACTATGGTTAATTTTATCTGAAGCAGAAGTGGCTAATAAACTATATAAGAACGCATTATTATCTCTAAATAAAGCGCAAGAACTAAATTCAAAAAATAGCGAAATATACTTTGCAATAAGTAATATTTATCTCAAAATTACACATTTACAAAAAGCTAAAACTGCTTTAGAAAAGGGATTAAAACTTGAACCAAATAACCAAAATGCTATTTTTCAATTAGGAAATATCTTATTGATGGAAAAAAATTACTCAGAAGCGATCAAGGTATTTGATAAAGCCATAAAAATTAAACCTGATTTCTGGCAAGCAATGAATAATAAAGCCTTAGCTTATTTTGAGAAAAACAATATTAATTTATCCATAAAATTTTTTGAACAAGCAATCTCAATTGAAGAAAATGCTGAACCATTACTAGGACTTGCTTCTTGTTTAAAAACTGAAGATATTACAAAGGCACTTGAACTAGCAAAAAAAGCTTTATCTAAAAATCATAATTACGTTAACTATGATTATAGAAAAGAACAATTATGGGGAGAAAAATTACAAAAAGCTACAGAAATCCTACTTGAAAATGATCAGCTTCAAGTAGATAAAATGTTGGCAAAATCTAAAATAAATGCTTCTTCTTAATTTTCAATACTGGTAAATATTTGTTTACCTATTAGTCTTAATTTAGTTAATCAATACATGTCTAATTTTACGCTCTGATGGATAAGAAAAATTTTACTTCTATCTCTCTCCATAAAGAAATGAAACGTTCTTATCTGGAGTATGCAATGAGTGTAATAGTTGGTCGTGCCCTTCCTGATGCAAGAGACGGCCTTAAACCTGTCCAGAGAAGAATACTATTCGCGATGTACGAATTAGGCTTGACACCTGATAAACCCTTTAGGAAGTGTGCAAGAGTTGTCGGTGATGTACTTGGAAAATACCATCCTCATGGAGATCAAGCAGTATATGATGCATTAGTTAGGTTAGTGCAAGATTTTTCGACCAAATATCCTACTCTTGACGGCCATGGCAATTTTGGATCTGTAGATAATGATCCACCGGCAGCAATGAGATATACGGAAACCAGATTGGCACCGATAGCTCACACAGGATTCCTTGAAGAAATAGGATCAGACACTGTTAGTTTCTCAAATAACTTTGATGGTTCTCAAAAAGAGCCAGATGTTCTTCCCGCCCAACTTCCATTCTTATTATTGAACGGATCGTCAGGAATTGCAGTAGGAATGGCAACAAATATACCACCACACAATTTGGGGGAAGTAGTTGATGGTTTAATTGCGCTCACAAAAAATAAAGAGATAAGTAATAAAAAACTTTCTAATATTATTAAAGGACCTGATTTTCCTACCGGTGGAGAATTATTATATAGTCGAGCTATTGAAGAACTTTATGAAACAGGAAAGGGTTCAATAACAATAAGAGGAGTTATTAATACAGAAGAAATAAACTTAGGTAAAGGTAAACATAAAAAGAATGCCTTAATTATTACTGAACTGCCATATCAAATTAGCAAAGCAGGATGGATTGAAAAACTAGCAGAACTTGTTAATACTAATAAAATCAATGGAATTTCTGATATTCGAGATGAAAGCGATAGAGAAGGAATGAGAATTGTAATAGAGTTAAAAAAAGATTCGAATGCTGAACTCGTTATCTCTAATTTATATAAAAAAACAACTCTTCAAACAAATTTTGGCGCGATATTTTTGACCTTAATTGAAGGGAAGCCAGTCCAACTAAGCCTAAAAGAATATTTAAACTATTTTCTTAAATTTAGAGAAGAAACGATTAGAAAAAGGACTAATTATATTCTAAAAAATACTATTGAAAGACTTGAGATTTTGGAGGGATTATCTAAAGCAACAAAAGATATAAAAAAAGTTATTGAAATTATTGAAAATTCAGAAAACACTTCAGAAGCTAAATCAAAGTTAATTGATTATTTTTTCTTAAGTGAAAAACAAGCAAACTCAGTTTTAGATATGCCTCTAAAAAAATTAACAACTCTGGAAAAAAATCAAATAGATAATGATATTAAAAAATTAAAGGATGAAAGGAATTATTTTCAAAAATTACTAGACGAGAGAGAATTGTTACTCAAATTACTAATAGAAGAATTATTAATATTAAAGAAAAAATATAATGTTAAAAGAAAAACAAAACTTCTTAAGAATATAGATCAAAATGAAGAATTAGAAACAATTAATAATCAAATATTAAAAGACTTTATCACTAAAAAAACAAAATTATACATTGATAATAGACTTTATTTAAGAAAGATGATTTTGAGTAACTATAAGAAATCTTTTGAAGATGTAAATAAAATTATAGATAATAAAAATATTCAAAAATTTGTTTGTAATATAGATAAAAATTTAAAAATAATTGGAATAACTTCTACTGGAAAAGTTTTTCATATTGATTGGGAATCTAATATTAACAATGACTTTAAATTAGATAACAAAGCCTTTGGAAATATTAATCCAAATCAAATAATTAACTTTCATTTAATTAAAAAAGGAATTAAAAACTATATTTGTATTTTAAATTCAGACGGAAGATTTAAAAAAGTTTTATTTGATGAAGATATGAGTAAAAGTAATAGATCTTTTGCAATAACAAAATTAAAAAATAATTTAAAAACAATTGATTCATTTATATATGATGATGAGAAAAAAAATTTAGTAATTTTAACCTCAATTGGTAGAATTTTTAATTTTAATTTATCTAATAAATTTATAAATCCAACTACAAAACAATCTCAAGGATTAATGCTTGTTAAACTTTTGCCATCAGAAAAGATTGTATCTTGTTGTACATATCAAAATGGAGAAAATATTTATTTAGTCTCTAGGCTAGGAGGAATTTTTTGTATAAATAGTGATGAAATTTATTTTGCAAGTGAATATAGTTTGGGTTATTTAAATGAAAGAACACATCTTAAAAACGACTACTTTCTAAAAATCATGCCGAGCAAGCATTACCTTGATATTGAAACAAATAAAGATAGATCTGTTAGGTTGGAATTGGATAAATTAAATTTCAAGTCTAATAAAACAAGTTTTTTAATTGACTATTTAAAGTTAGACAAAGGCGAATATCTTGAGAATTGTTTTCGACTAGAAAGCTTACTTGACTAAGATTTATATTCGTTTTCAACCCAATTTAAGTACTCTTGATTTACTGTTCCTGTTATATAAGAACCAGTAAAGCAACTCATCTCCAAATCTTCAATACTAGAATTACTTATTATAGATTTCCGTAAATTTTCAACACTTTGATAAACAAGGTTATCAATATTAAGTTGACTAGCAATTTCGGTTATTGTCCTATCATGAGCTATTAATTCATCTCTATTGGGCATATTAATTCCATAAACATGGGGAAAACGTACAGGAGGAGCGGCGGATGTAAAAAAGACTTTATTCGCTCCTGCGTCTTTAGCCATCTGAACAATTTCTTTTGAAGTTGTACCTCTGACTATCGAGTCATCAACAATTAATACATTTTTATTTTTAAATTCTGCACTCATAGCATTTAATTTTTGTCTTACAGATTTCTTACGTTGCTGCTGACCAGGCATTATAAACGTTCTACCAACATATCTATTTTTAAAAAATCCTTCTCTATATTCTATACCTAACTGTCGTGCAACTTGCATAGCCGCAGGTCGAGAAGAATCAGGAATAGGCATTACAACATCAACATCTCCAGCATTTATTGTATGCTTTATAGTTTCAGACAAATAATCACCCATTTTTAAACGAGCTTTATAAACAGAAACTCCATTCATAATTGAATCTGGCCTAGCTAAGTAAACATATTCAAAAGCACAAGGACATAAAATTGGATTATCTGAACATTGCTTAGAAAAAAACTCGCCATTGAAGTTTATAAAAATAGCTTCTCCAGGATCTACATCTCTTACTACTTGATAATCATTATTCTCAAGAACTAAAGATTCACTAGCAACCATCCACTCTTCTTTATTTGACATAGATGATAGTCTTTTGCCAATTACTAAAGGTCTTATACCAAATGGATCCCTGAAGGCTAATAAACCATGTCCTGAAATAAGTGCGATTGAAGCATATGATCCCTGAATTCTTTTATGTAAAGATTTAACAGCATCAAAAATAATATCAGGCTCTAATTCCTGATTATGAATTTGTTCCTGCAATTCTGTCGCGAACACATTTAATAGCATCTCAGTATCACTTGAAGAATTTGTATGCCTTTTATCGATATTAAATAATTGTTTTTCTAAATCTCTAGTATTAGTCAGGTTGCCATTATGTACCAAAACAATTCCATAAGGAGCATTAACGTAAAAAGGCTGAGCTTCCTCTACACTTTCTGCTGATCCTTTTGTTGCATACCTAACATGGCCCAGTCCAATTTTTCCGATTAAGTTCCTCATATCTCTAGTTCTATAAGCAGAATTAACTTGACCTTTAGCCTTATGTATATGGAAAATAGTATCTTCCATTGTTGCTATACCTGTGGAGTCCTGACCTCTGTGCTGTAGGAGCAAAAGACTATCGTAAATTTGTTGATTTACGTCATCAGAAGAAACGATTCCAACTATTCCACACATAACTTAATTACTAAAGGATTTTAATAATTGAAAAATATTTTTCATTTTTTAAAGAAACTTGAAATACCATTATTAAATTTTTCGGCTAATTCCTCAACCCCAATATTGCATATATTTTTATTTTGAATTTTTATATTAAGTGTTTCACCAGAAACATACCCTATTTTTTTAACAAATACGCTTGATTGAGAATTTACTTGATTTCTTTTTAGATAATTAAGCCATTCTTTTTCTTTCATTTTATCTATTGAAAAGATAATTCTTGAACCGCCTTCTGCGAACAACAATTTATCATTTCTATTAAAATCCTCGTCTAATTCTACAGTTACGCCTTTTGATGACATGATAGAACACTCCGCTAAAGCTATTGCTAAACCCCCATCACTAATATCATGCGAAGAAACTACAAAACTTTTAAAAATCGCCTCTCTTAAAAAACTCTGGCAAAACTTTTCATCACACAAATCTATTTTGGGAGGCCGACCTGTGATTTCTCCATGAATATATTCCAAATAAGAACTGGCTGAAATTGTTGTCTCTGATTTGTAAGAACCAATTAACCAGATTTGGTCATTAATATTTTTCCATTCACTACTTATTGCTTTTTCAACATTATCAATTTTTCCAACCATTCCAATGACTGGAGTAGGACTAATAGGAGTAACTTCATTATCTTTATTTTTTGATTCATTATATAAAGAAACATTTCCTCCAGTTACAGGAGTTTCTAAAGCTTTACAAGCTTCAGTAATCGCATTACATGAAGAATAAAGTTGCCAATATCCTATTTCATTTTCAGGAGAAGAAAAATTCAAGTTATTTGTAATTGCTACTGGTTGGGCCCCAACACAACTAACGTTTCTTGAAGATTCAGCAACTGCAGCAATAGCTCCTCTGAAAGGATCAAGAGAAACCCATCTGCTGTTACAGTCAACTGAAGCTGCAACCCCAGAAAATACTTTATTTTTGTTTTTTTCATTTTGTTCTCTTAGTCTTATTACAGCTGCATCTGCTTTTCCAGGTTTAAAAACTGTATTTGACTGCACTTGAGAATCATATTGTTCATAAATCCATCGTTTAGATGCTATTGATGGATTAGCAAGAAGTTTTAAGATAATTTCTGAATAAGAAAAACTTTTATTATCCTTTAATGAAAATATTCTTTGCTCTTTAATTTCTGGTAAATTATTTTCTTTCCATTCCCATTTCTTTAATAAATACTCAGGCGGGGTGCTAATAACATTATGAAAATTAACAGGAGTATCATCTGATAAAGCAGAAGTAGGAATTTGAGCAACAATTTTACTTTTATGCGAGATAATTACCTCATTAGTTTCAATCACTTCACCAATTACTTTGGCATATAATCCCCATTTATTAAATTTTTCAATAAGGTTATCTACTTTTTCTTCTTTTACGACAAATAACATTCTCTCCTGTGATTCCGATAATAAATATTGATATGAAGACATGTTATCTTCCCTGGAGGGAACCAAATCTAAATCAATAGAAATACCTAAGTCACCATTTGAAGCCATTTCTGCACTACTGCAAGTTAAACCTGCTGCACCCATATCTTGAGCTGCAATGACATCTCCTGTCTTAAAAGCATCTAGACAAGCTTCAATAAGACTTTTCTCAAGAAATGGATCACCCACTTGAACAGCAGGTCTATCATCTAATGAAGAAGTAGTTAATTCTGAACTTGCGAAACTAGCGCCGCCAACTCCATCTCTACCAGTAGTATTTCCAACATATAGTACTGGTGATCCAACATGTTTAGCTCCAGAACAAACAATTTCCTCAGTCTCTAGAAGCCCTAAAGCCATAACATTAACTAGAGGATTTCCAGAATAACTATCATCAAACTCAATTTCACCTCCAACAGTTGGCACGCCTACACAATTACCATAATGCGCGATACCTGATACGACTCCTCGAAGCAAATCAACATTTGATGATTTATTAAGATTTCCAAATCTTAACGAATTCAAGACAGCAATTGGACGAGCTCCCATTGTAAAAATATCTCTTAATATTCCTCCTACACCTGTTGCCGCCCCTTGAAAAGGTTCAATTGCTGAAGGATGATTATGACTTTCTATTTTAAAAACTAGTTTTTGATTATTCCCAACATCGATAACTCCTGCATTTTCTCCTGGACCAACTAAAACATTTTTTCCTTGAGTAGGAAACTTAGATAGTAAAGGTTTTGAATTTCTATAGCAACAGTGTTCAGACCACATAACTCCAAACATTCCTAGTTCAGTTCTATTGGGTTTTCTCTTTAATCTCTTACAAATTTCTTCGTAATCGTTAATTGTTAAATTTTCAATCTTGAGTGCTTTATTAAGATCATAAAGATCATTATTGTCTAGATTTATCATTCTTTAGATCCAAGGGTCATCATCTTTTTTGTCACCTAGAGATCTTGATGATTTGTCACTATTATAAAAACTTTTTTGTTTAAAATCTAAGTTTTGGTTTAAATCTTCATTTTCTTCAAGCCATTCTTCTAATCTATTTGAAGCTAAATTTTTCATATCATCAAATTTATTAATTATTTTTTTTCCTTTTTGAAAGAATTCATTTTTAATACTTGATTTTATCAAAGATAAATCATTTAAAGAATTATTTTCACAAAATACTAAACCTGGTTGCTGATCGGTAATATTTTCAATATTTAGTTGCCATCTACTAGAGCCAGGTATTTTAGGATTTGATCGAGAAACTAAATAATATTTAATTTTACCCGTTTTCAATTCAAATAAAAAATCTGCAATAACTCCTATTTTTGAGCCATTGATATTTATTAAATTTGCTTCAATTAAAGTCGGAAATCTATTTAATGTTGCTAAATCAGAAATAGCAGGATCACCTTTCACATAAATTTCGTTATCAATTATTTGACTAATTTGATTTAATCTCCAAACATTTCGTTTTAAATCAAAATTTGAAGGCCGAGAGTACCATCCTAAAATACGATGAACTGGAGGATGCATCCAAGCATTTTCACCATTTCCGTAATTAAGGATATTGTTACCCTTAACGAAATAATTAAGTAATTCACTCAATAAAATTTCTTTAGGTAGTTTCAACTTAGGAACGAACCTGAACAGGCATGACTAAATAAGTAAAAGAATTCAGATTATCTTCTGGAACAAGTACAGCAGGAGTAGTTGCTAGATTACACTTCAAAAGAACGCTTTCAGAATTAATAACTTTTAAACCCTCTAAAAGATATCTGACATTAAATGCAATTTCAAAATCTTCTCCAGAATAATCAACAGGTATTGACTCATTTGCATTTCCAATATCTTGTGCATCTGCACTTATTGAAGCTAGTTCTGTATTATCCAATTTAATTTTTACAACACTACTTTGCTGATCAGCTAAAACAGCAGTTCTCTCTAAAGCATCAATTAATTTTTTTGTATTAAAATTAAAAGTTTTAGAAAAAGTATCTGGAATTAATTGTGAATAATTCGGATAAGTACCCTCTAGTGTTCTTGTTGTAATAATTTGATTTGAAGAAATAAATACTACTTGACCCTTATCGTAAAAAAGCTTTATTGAACTTTCTGAGCTTTTTAAAGTTACTAGTTTTTCAATTTCCCTTAATGATCTAGTAGGAATAGTTACTGATAAATCATCTTCGTGTGAATTTAAGTTGTCTTTACTTTGAATATTTTCTTCTTTTCCAATTAATGAAACAGCTAATCTATGACCATCTGTAGAAGCAGATTCTAAATAATTTTGTTTAAAGGTAAAATTGACTCCAGTAAGCAACTGCTTTGAATCATCGCTACTACTTGCAAAAATTGTAGATTTCAAAGCTTTTAAAAAAGAACTAGGGTCAATATTTAATGAAGTACCACTTTCAACAAATGGTAAATTGGGATAATCGTCTGAAGGTATGCCTTTAAGATTAAAAGAACCTCTATCACTTTTTATTAGAATATTATCTGAATTCTCATCTACATCTAAAGATACAGGTGTTTCGTTTGGTAACTTATTAACTATTTCAGATAAAAGTTTTGAAGGTATTGTAATAGCACCACTATTTTTTACAGTCCCATCAAAAGAAGTTTGAATTCCTAAATTAAGGTCAAAACCTGTCAAACTAATTTTATTTGTTCCTTGATCTGCTGTTAAAAGTATATTTGCAAGAATTGGATGAGTTGGTCTAGATGCAACTGCTTTACTTACTAACTGAATAGCATTATTTAACTCATTTTGATTACAAATAATCTCCATTGTATTTTGGATTTCCTTTACACACTAAATATACTTTTTTAGTTAATTAAATTCAATAAAGTAATTTTTTTCTTTCTTTCTAATATAAAAAATTAATATTAAAAAAAATTTAGTAGTAGTAGTTGCTGTTAAATCTGTGGAAATTTTTAAATTTAAATTTGTATCACTTGCTTTTTGAAGATTTAAAAATGTGAAAAAAATTTTTTATTTGTTGAATAATTTTTAAAGTTTACAAAAAATTTTTCTTTATTTAACAAATAGAATTACTTTTAAAGTTTTTTTCAACAGGAAAGATTAGTTTTTAATTTATTTCCACAGACACTAAATATTTTGGTTTTTAATATCCTAAGATTTTTGTTATATCTTTTAACGAAGGTTCAATATTTTTTCTAAAAATAGCATCGTTGTTTTTAATAGCGCAATCAGGGTCTTTTAATCCATTTCCTGTAAGTACACAAACAATTGTTGACTCTTTTTGAATTCTATTTTTATTTTTAATTAGTCCAGCAACTGATGCAGCACTTGCTGGTTCACAAAAAACCCCCTCTTTCGCCAAAACTTTATAAGCATTAATGATCTCTTCATCTGTTACTGACTGAAAATCTCCGTTACTTTCTTTTTTTACCTCTTTCGCTTTTTCTCTATTTACAGGATTCCCAATTCTTATAGCAGTTGCTATTGTTTCTGGATTCTTAACTATTATATTTTTTACTAACGGGGCAGACCCTTCAGATTGAAAACCCATCATCAATGGTAATTTTAAATTTCTTTTTATTTTTGAATATTCTTTAAATCCTAACCAATATGCAGTTATGTTTCCTGCATTACCCATTGGAATACAAAGCCAGTCAGGCATAAAACCCAAGTCATCTACAATTTCAAAAGCGGCTGTTTTTTGGCCTTGAATACGATAAGGATTTACAGAATTAACAAGTTCTATTGGATGTTCAGAAGATAAATCCCTTACAATTTCTAGAGCTTTATCAAAGTTACCATTAATAGATATTATCTCAGCTCCATACATTAAAGCTTGCGCAAGCTTTCCTTGAGCAACGAACCCTTCAGGGATTAAAACATATGGTTTTAATCTTCCTCTTGAGGCATATGCAGCAGCAGCAGCAGAAGTATTTCCAGTACTTGCACAAATAACTGCTTCTCGACCATCTTCTTTTGCTTTGCTAATCGCCATTGTCATACCACGATCTTTAAAAGATCCTGTAGGATTTAAACCATCATATTTTAAAAAGACCTTTGTTCCATTACCTATTAATTTGCTAATTGATTCGCTGAGAATTAGAGGAGTGTTTCCTTCATTTAGGGAAATAATTGGCGTTTTATTTGTAACTGGAAGATATTGTTTGTAAGCTTCGATTAAACCTGGCCATCTTTTTTTTCTGTAATTTATATGTAGTTTATTTTTAATCTTATTTAAAAAACCCATAGCTGTTTAGTTTGTTTTAATTTTATCTAAAGGTGAATTTGAAAAAAAATCTAGCAATTCCGATATTGATTCTACTTTATTCATAACTTTGCTTAAAGCGTTGACATTTAAAATAACAGTTTTGGTTGGATAACCTTCAAAAAAATTTATTAGATTAATTTTCCCATCTCCTATCTTAATACCTTGAATTACACTTGATCTTAGGGCTAACATGCCTGTTTTTTTATCAACTGCTTTCGTAGGATGAATTATTGAAGAAAGTCTTGTTAAAAAAACATCTCCTATTTCAGAATATACTAATTTGCTTGCAATAGTAATAGGGACCTCAAAATCTTTGTTTAATACTGATCTAATTTCTTGGTCAGAGGAACCTGTTGTTTTTAAAATTCTTTTTAATTTTTTAGTTGAGTAACCCTCTTCAGCAAATGTTTTTAATGAATCAACTTTTACCGTTCTAGAAAAAATGTTATATATGATTTTAATCTCTTCGGCAGCTTTGACTTTTGAAATATTAAAAATTAATTGACTACTTAAAAAAATAAAAAATACTTTAAGTATCGAAAATTTTCTTAACTTCATTCTAGATATTCGCACCAGCTGCAATTTTTACGATTCTCACCACTCCTTTTTCTGTAACTTTTTTTGCAATTTTTATGCCCATTTCCTTTGTATAAGGTTCGTTTATGAGTCGAGGAACTCTTTTTAGAAAAATATTAATCGAATAACCTGGTATTTTTTCTAAAATTGCCAAAAAGTTTCTTAAGGGTTCAATATACATTATAAGATCATTCAAATTGTTATTTTCATTTGTCACATTTAATTTGATCGAGTTTGGGAGGTACTTATTCAAATTTTTTAGTATTTTTAAACTTAATGAATCAATTTGATTTGTTAAGCTTTCAATTATTTCATTCCTAAGAAAACCACCTTTTTGGGAAAAAAGAAGATTAATTACTTCATCTAAAAGCTTTTCCAAGTCGAGGTTTGTCTGTTTTGCAGCGTTAGAAAGTAGGTCTTCCAAACGGTCCCATTTGAATTTTTTATCATCAAAAAGCATTTCTTTCAAGCTTTCTCTTAGTTGTGGATCAGAATCTTCCATCAATCGCCTGGCAAAATATGGATAAGCTGCGCCTAATATTTTAAAGTTTGGGTCTACACTTAGTGCAATTCCCTCTAGTGTCAGTAGTGATCTAATTATGAGAGCATAATATGGAGGCAATCTAAATGGAAATTTATACATTACTCCTGACATGTCATCTGTGACACTTTTGAAATCCATTTTTGAAACTCCTTGTTCAACAGCATTAATAAAAACTTCTTGAAACGCTGGAACAATAGGTTCAAGGTTAACCTCTTCGGATAAGAATCCTAGTTTTACAAAATCTTGAGACAACTTATCGAAATTTTTATTTACTAAATGTACTACTGCTTGTATTAAACCTGATCTAGAGTCTCTTGACACTTCACTCATCATTCCAAAATCTAAATAACATAACCTGCCATCTTTTAAGGCTAATAAATTACCTGGATGTGGATCAGCATGAAAAAAACCATGCTCTAAAAGTTGTTCTAAACTGCACTGCACTCCTATATCAATCATTTTATCTGGGTCAATGCCTAATTTTTTTACATCTTCTAAATTTGTCAATTTTGTCCCTTCGATCCATTCCATTGTTAAAACTCTTCTAGATGTTATTTTTTTGTAAATCTTTGGTACAGCGATCATTTGATTATGTTTATGCATATTTCTAAACTTTTCTGCATTTTCAGCTTCGTTTAAATAATCCATTTCTTCAAAGACTCTTTTGCCTAATTCATCAATTAATGCCACCAAATCGCTCCTTATTAATCCAATATTATTTTTTAACCAATAAGCAATATTTCTTACTATGTACAGATCTAAAGTTATTTGTTCTCTTAAGCCTGGTCTTTGGACTTTAACTGCAACAACCTCTCCATTTTTTAATTTAGCTTTGTGCACTTGTCCTAAAGAAGCAGCCGAAATTGGCTCTTTGTCAATTTCTAAATAAATTTCATCTACTTTGGAACCTAAATCTTCTTCTATTAATTCCATAGCCTTATCTCCATCAAATCCTGGCAATTGATCTTGTAATTCAGATAATTCCTCCAGAAGAATTCCTGGAATAATATCTGGTCTTGTAGATAAAGCTTGACCTGCTTTAACAAATGCAGGTCCAAGTTCTACTAATAATTTTGTCAATTCTTTAGCTCTATATCTTGCTTGTTTTTTATTCTTTAATCTTCCTGTTAATTTATCCCATCCAATAGAAAAAATATATGCAAAAATTGGAATAAGTGTTTGCCAGAGTCTTTTCAGCAGTCTATTTGGATTTTTTTTATAAATCTTAGAAATTGCTTCTGGATCATAATCAAGTAGTCCAGATATTTCTATAAAATCGGTAAAATCTTCATTCATAACTTTATATATTAAAAACCTTTATTTTTTTAAAAAAGAAGTTAATTTCTTTATATGGAAGATTTATCATGTTAATACAATTAAAGATAGAAAATATTGCCTTAATTGAAATTATAGAAATTAATTTCGAAAAAGGTTTGAATATCATCACTGGTGATTCAGGTTCTGGTAAATCACTAATCTTAGATTCATTAAACGTTTTGTTTGGTGGAACTAATATACCTCTTAAACATTTAATACGTCCAGGAAAAGATAATTGTGTTATTGAGGCAAAATTTTCTTCTTCTTTGCAAATTAATTCATGGTTAATAAGTAATGGATTTGAAGGAGTTTTCTCAGAATTAAAGATTAAAAGGAAATCTTATAAAAAAAATAATAAAATCTTATCCAAATATACTCTTAACAATTTATCGATTAATAAACAATCTCTAGAAGAACTAGGGCGCTTGTTGATAGATTTTGCTGGACAATCAGATACTTTTATTTTCAATTCTCAAGACAAGAGAAGATTAATTATTGATGATTTATGTTCGCAAGAATTGAGAGATACTAATCTTAAGATTCTAAATACATGGGCGGAATGTGAAAATCTAAAAGGATTATTGAATGAAAAAAGAGAAGCTTCTAGGAAACAAGAAGAAAATAATTTAGCAATTGCAGAAATGTTAAATATTTTAGAGCAAGCTAATTTAAACGCTAAAAATGAAATTTTAGAATTAGAGTCAATACAAAATAAACTCGTCAATAATCTCGAAATTAGTAATTCAATTCAATCTTCTTTAGACAACTTAAATAATTTTAGTCATGATCAACCATCAATAGCCTTTTTGATAAATCAATCGATTAAAAGTTTAAATAAAACTGCGGATTTTGATCTAAAGATTCAAACTTTTAGGGAAAAGTTATTAAGTATTCAATCTGATGTTGAAAATTTAATTTTTGATTTAAACTCATATATCCAAGATGTAGAGAATCATGAATCTAATCTTCCAGAAATACAAAAAAGATTATTTTTTTTAAAAAATCTTGAAAGAACTTTTTCCTTAGATCTACCTCAATTAATTGAAAAGCGAGATCAATTTAGGACATTTTTGAATAAAAATGATCATGATATTGAGATTCTTAAGGTAGAAGATCAAATTAAAAAATTACAAAGTAGTTTAGATTCTTTCTTTGATATTCAGTCCTCTGAAAGAAAAATAATTGCTAATCAGCTTCAAAATTCAGTAATGTCTATTTTGCGAAATTTAGGATTAGAGAATGCTAATTTTTCTATTCAATTTTCTGAATGTAATCCTTCTTGTTATGGAATTGATAATATAAATTTCTTATTTTCTGCCAATCCTGATCAGGATCTTGCGCCTTTATCAACAGTTATTTCTGGTGGAGAAATGTCGAGATTCTTATTAGCAATTAAATCTAGTATTTCTAAAAAACCAAACACTTTCTTTTTAGATGAAATAGATAATGGTTTGAGCGGTAAATCTCTGTTTGCCTTGGTGGAGCTTATAAAGGAAATAGCAAAAAATCAACAGGTTTTATGTATTACACATCAACCTTTCCTTGCTGCCGGAGGATCTGCACATTTTAAAGTGCAAAAAAATGTAATCGAGGGAATAACTTATACTTCAATATCAAAATTAAATTCAAAAATACAAAGAAAACAAGAATTAATAGAACTTATTGGAGGTCGTTCTGGCGAGGCAAATGATTACGCTTCTAGACTTCTTGATAGGGAAGCTGCATAAAATAAAAAAAATTCCACTATAATAACCTTTTTAAATCATAAACTAGATTTAAACATGGTTAATAAAATTGATAATAGTTTTGAAGAAGATAATGCAATTAATATCCGAGGAGCTCGTCAGCATAATTTAAAAAATATTGATCTTTCTTTACCAAGAAATAAATTTATAGTTTTTACAGGCGTTAGTGGAAGCGGCAAGAGTTCTTTAGCATTCGATACAATTTTTGCTGAAGGTCAAAGAAGATATGTTGAAAGTCTTTCGGCATATGCAAGGCAATTTTTGGGTCAAGTAGATAAGCCAGATGTTGACAACATTGAGGGTTTATCACCTGCTATTTCAATAGATCAAAAATCAACAAGTCATAATCCTCGATCAACAGTTGGTACAGTAACAGAGATACAAGACTATTTAAGGTTATTGTTTGGTCGGGCTGGTGAGCCACATTGCCATCATTGTGGTATTCCAATAGCACCTCAAACTATTGATGAAATGGTTGATCAAATTCTTTTACTACCTGAAGGTACAAGATATCAATTGTTGGCTCCTGTTGTCAGAGGTAAAAAAGGAACTCATGTAAAATTAATCAGTGGATTAGCTGCGGAGGGTTTCGCGAGAGTAAGAATTAATGGCGAGGTTAGAGAACTTGCCGATAGTATTGAATTAGATAAAAATCAAATTCATAATATTGAGGTTGTTGTTGATCGATTAATTGCAAGAGATGGAATACAAGAAAGGTTGAATGATTCTTTACAAACTTGTCTCAAAAGAGGTGATGGTCTAGCAATAGTAGAAGTTGTTCCAAAAAAGGGAGAAAAATTACCTTCTACTCTAGAGAGAGAAAAACTATACTCAGAAAATTATGCATGTCCTGAACATGGTTCTATTGTTGAGGAACTTTCTCCAAGATTATTTTCCTTTAATAGCCCATATGGTGCATGTCCAGATTGTCATGGGATTGGTTTTTTAAAAAAATTTACTGCCGATAGAGTCATACCAGATAAAACATTACCTGTTTATGCTGCTATAGCGCCTTGGAGCGAAAAAGATAATACTTATTATTTTTCTTTACTGTACTCTGTAGGGCAAGCTTATGGTTTTGAATTAAAAACTCCCTGGAAAGATTTAACTGATTTGCAAAAAAAAGTTTTACTTCTCGGTTCAGATAAACCAATACTAATTCAAGCTGATAGCCGTTTTAAAACTTCTAGTGGTTTTGAAAGACCTTTTGAGGGAATTTTGCCAATATTAGAAAGACAATTGAATGAAGCTAATGGAGAATCAGTTAAGCAAAAATTAGAAAAGTATTTAGAGTTAGTTCCTTGTAAGACGTGCAATGGAAAAAGATTAAGACCTGAGGCTCTTGCAGTTAAAATTGGGCCATATAACATAACTGACTTAACTTCTATAAGCGTTTCTGAAACCTTAACTCATGTAGAGCGCATTATGGGTATAAGCAAGACTAAGAAGGAAAATATATCGTTGTCAGAAAAACAAAAGCAGATAGGTGAATTAGTTTTAAAAGAGATTCGTTTACGTTTGAAATTTTTAATTAATGTTGGTTTAGATTATCTAACTTTAGATAGACCCGCCATGACTTTATCTGGCGGAGAGGCTCAGCGTATTAGGTTAGCTACTCAAATAGGTGCAGGCCTGACTGGTGTTTTATATGTATTAGATGAACCAAGTATTGGTTTACATCAGAGAGATAATGACAGATTATTAGAAACTTTAAAAAGTTTAAGAGACTTGGGAAATACTCTAGTTGTTGTTGAACATGATGAAGATACTATGAAATCCGCAGATTATTTAGTAGATATTGGTCCAGGGGCGGGTGTTTATGGTGGTGAAATTATTGCTAAAGGATCATATCAAGATGTCTTGCAATCTGAGAAGTCATTAACTGGGGCTTATCTCAGTGGCAGGAGGTCTATTCCTACCCCTAAAGAACGCAGATCATCTGTTAAAAAGAGTTTAATTTTAAATAATTGTTCAAAAAATAATTTAAAGGATATATCTGTAGAGTTTCCTTTAGGAAGACTAATTTCTGTAACTGGTGTTAGTGGTAGTGGGAAAAGTACCTTGATAAATGAGTTGCTTCACCCTGCATTGTGTCATTCTTTAGGTTTAAAAGTTCCTTTTCCCCAAGGTGTAAAGGAGTTAAAGGGTATAAAGGCAATTGATAAAGTTATCGTTATTGATCAATCTCCAATAGGACGAACACCAAGATCAAATCCTGCTACCTACACAGGTGCTTTTGATCCTATAAGGCAGATATTTACTGCCACAGTGGAAGCCAAAGCAAGAGGTTATCAGGCTGGTCAGTTTAGCTTTAATGTGAAAGGTGGAAGATGTGAAGCGTGTAAAGGTCAGGGAGTTAATGTTATCGAAATGAATTTTTTACCTGATGTATATGTTCAATGTGAAGTTTGCAAAGGAGCTCGCTTTAATAGGGAAACTCTTCAAGTTAAATATAAAGGTTTTAATATATCTGACGTTTTAGAAATGACTGTTGAACAAGCGGCAGAAACTTTTTCTGCTATACCTGCAGCTGCTGATAGATTATCTACATTAGTAGATGTGGGCTTAGGATATGTCAAATTAGGTCAACCTGCTCCTACATTATCTGGCGGAGAGGCCCAAAGAGTTAAGTTAGCTACAGAATTATCGAAAAGGGCGACTGGCAAAACTTTATATTTGATTGATGAACCAACTACAGGTCTAAGTTTTTATGACGTCCATAAATTAATGGATGTAATACAACGTTTGGTAGATAAAGGTAATTCTGTAATTGTTATCGAACATAACTTAGATGTAATTAGATGCTCTGATTGGATTATTGACCTAGGGCCTGATGGAGGAGATAAAGGTGGCGAGATTATTGTCGAAGGTATTCCTGAAGACGTAGCTAAACATCCCGCTAGTCATACCGCTAAATATCTTAAAAAAGTTCTTTAATAAAAATTTTTTTGTTGTATTTCTTTGTAATTTTAATTATCCTCTAAAAATAAGAGTTCTCTTTAAATGAGTACTATATCAGTCTGTACCTGCTTTTTAAAAAACTTTTGGATTAAAAACATTTAAAATCATAATCCTTTCTTAATATTTCCTTAGAAAATTCAGCTTATTTGTATTAAAGGCGTTGATCTGAGGATTTGCTGAATGAGGTTTAAATTTTTACATTTACATTTACATGGTCTTATACGCTCTAAAAATCTTGAATTAGGTAAAGATGCAGATACAGGAGGGCAAACACAATACGTTTTAGAGTTAGTTAAAAGTTTGGCTAATACTTCAGATGTTGATCAAGTAGATTTAGTTACTCGCTTAATCAACGACCCTAAAGTAGACGATGAATATTCACAAGAAGAGGAGTTTGTAGAGCCTGGAGTGAAAATTTTAAGATTTAAATTTGGACCTAATAAATATATAAGAAAGGAATTGCTTTGGCCGTATTTAGATTTTTTATCTGAAAGTCTTATCTCTTACTATAAAAAAAATGAAAAGCCTAATTTTATTCATGCACATTATGCAGATGCTGGATATGTCGGAGTTAAACTGAGTAAATCTTTAAAAGTACCACTTATTTTTACGGGGCATTCTTTAGGAAGAGAAAAAAAGAGGAAATTGCTTGATACTGGCCTAAAAACTAATCAAATAGAAAAGCTTTATTTCATAAGTCAAAGAATTGAGGCAGAAGAAAAAGCGTTAAAGTCCGCAGATATTGTTGTTACCAGCACTAAACAAGAGTCAATTTATCAATATTCCCAATATTCTTCTTTTTCACCACATAAAGCTAAAGTAATTCCTCCTGGAGTAGATCATAAAAAGTTTCATCATATTCACTCAACAACAGAGACAGCTGAAATAGACAATATGATGAAACCTTTCCTAATGGATTCTTCAAAACCTCCATTATTGGCAATTTCTAGAGCCGTAAGAAGAAAAAATATTCCTTCTTTAATCGAGGCATACGGAAAATCTGAAAAATTAAAACGAAAAACTAATTTAATTTTGATTTTGGGTTGTCGAGATAATACTTCAAAACTTGACCTTCAACAAAAAGATGTCTTCCATAATATTTTTGAAATGATTGATAAATATAATTTATACGGAAAGGTAGCCTATCCAAAAAAACATCTTCCAAGTCAGATTCCTTCTATTTATCGGTGGGCTGCCAGCAGAGGTGGTGTATTTGTAAATCCAGCTTTAACAGAGCCTTTTGGTTTAACTCTTCTTGAGGCTTCTTCATGTGGATTGCCAATAATATCAACAAATGATGGAGGACCAAAAGAAATTCGCTCGAAATGTGAAAATGGACTTTTAGTAGACGTTACTGACATTAATAAGTTGAAAGTTATTCTTGAACAGGGAATTTCAAATAATGATCAGTGGAAATTATGGAGTAGAAATGGAATTGAGGGTGTCAATAGACATTTTAGTTGGAACACTCACGTAAGCAGTTATTTATCAATACTTAAAGAAAAGTTCTCAAACTCAAATAGTTATTCTTCGTCAGATATTAAACAGAGTTGCTTAAAAGGAAGTTCTTCACTAATAAAACCCCATTGATCAAATACTTTAGGGTCATGGTGCAGAATAAGCTGGTTGTTATGTTTTTTCTTAAGCTTGAAGCCTTTTTGAGATAGTTTTTTCATTAAGTTAGCGGTTTCTTCAAATCTTGATGCCATTGCATCTAGACTTGAGCAATCACTTGTTAGTCCATTATCTTTCCATGTAAAAAAACTCATGGCAAATTTTTAAAGATTGATTTTTAAAACTATACCTAAAATTATAAGTAAAATGTTGATTTTCCAAAAATTTTCAACTATCTTTTCTTCTTTTACTCCCTTAAGTTCAAAATGGTGATGTAGTGGTGTCATCAAAAATATACGTTTACCTTTGAGAAATAATTTTTTTGTAATTTTAAAAAATCCCACTTGAATCATTACTGATAAAGATTCAATAATAAAGATTCCTGAGAAAATAGATAAGCTAAAAATGCTATTAGTTATTAACGCTATAGAAGCTAGAATTGCGCCAATACTTAATGATCCGGTGTCACCCATAAATATTTTTGCAGGGTAACTATTGTATTTGAGAAATCCTAAGCATATGCCAGACATTGAATAGCATAAGATACTAAAAACAATAAGTTCCTGTTGCTCTTTCAATAAAATTTCTGTCCCTAATCCAAAAAAGATAATCCCACTGCATCCAGCCGCTAAACCATCTAGTCCATCAGTCAAATTCACTGAATTACTTATTCCAACAAGCACTAGAAAAGAAATGGGCAATATGAAAATATTCATATTTATTCCCCATGAGTCTGATATTAAAATTAGTGGATTTATTAAATTCTTTTCATAGGCTAAAAATATAAAAATTATTGAAATAATGCTTTGTAAGATAAATTTTTCTTTTGTTTTTAACCCCGTGTTCTCTTTGTTTTTAAAGCTTAAAAAATCATCCCAAAAACCTATCATAAAGTAACCTAAAGTAGCTAGAAATAGGAGGAATAAATTAAGGGAATTTAAATTTATAGTTAATATTAATAGAAAAATTAAAAAAGGAACTATCATTAAGATTCCTCCCATTGTAGGGGTGTCACGCTTTTTAAAGTGATTAGAAGGGCCTTCAGTCCTAATATTTTGAAGTAAATTTAGTTTTTTGATTATTTTTAAACCATTCTTTGTTGTATATAAAGAAATAAAAAAAAATAAAGTATAAACTCCAAAAAAAATAAAATTTTTGAAAAAATAGGATGTTACTATTAAAGCAAAAGTATTTATTATTAATAACGATTTATAGTTAAATTCTTTAATCTTCCCAATCATCTTCTGAAGGGTCTTCTTCAGTTTTGTAGTCTTCTTTTTCTCCCATAAGTGCGGAAAGTTCTTCCTCTTCTATTGTACTAATTTCTTGAGAATCTCCTGCATTTTCAGCAATAAGCCTTCCTGTATTTTCAAGCCAAGATAATAGATCTGGTTCGTCTCTTAATGGCAAAACTGGAGCCGGATCATCTCTGTGGTAACAAGTTAATGCGGGATTAACTTCAGAAATATCGTCTAATCTAATTTTTAGTTTATTTGAATCCATTAAAGTAAGTGTCCTACATATAAGATAATACATAATGATGCACTCGAAAAACTTTGTTTTATAAAGGAAATTTAGAATTCTTATTTATTTGGTCAATTTCATTATTTTTGTCTGGATTATTTAAGATTATTGGATATTTAAATCCCAATATTTTGTTAATTAATAACTTTCTTATATTATTTCTAGTTTTTGGTCCAGCTCTTTTAGTTACAATAATATTAGTTTTTAATAAGCTTTCAAATTCTTAATTACGTCAAAAATTTAAATTTATGGAGCAAATTTAAATGCAGCAGGTAAAAAAAGTTGTACTAGCATATTCTGGGGGCGTTGATACGAGCGTTTGTATTCCATATCTAAAGAATGAGTATGGCATCTCAGAAGTAGTAACTTTTGTTGCAGATCTTGGACAAGGCGAGAATTTGGATCTTATTAGGCAAAAAGCTTTAGATTCGGGTGCATCTCAATCAATCGTTGGTAATTTAGTTAATAGTTTTGTTGAAAGATTCGCTTTCCCAGCTATTAGAGCAAATGCATTATATTTAGATAAATATCCTTTATCTACAGCTCTTGCTAGGCCTTTAATTGCTGAAAATTTAGTAGATATTGCCCGACAGATTAATGCTGATGCAGTAGCTCATGGTTGTACTGGTAAAGGCAATGATCAAGTTCGATTTGATTTGGCAATTAATGCTTTAGGGCCTGATTTGAAAATAATTACTCCTGCAAGGGAGTGGAATATGAGTAGGGAAGAGGCCATAGTTTATGGAGAAAAATTTGGTATTCCTGCACCAGTATCTAAAAAATCACCATATTCAATAGATGTCAACTTGCTTGGTAGAAGCATTGAGGCGGGGATTTTAGAAGATCCAATGCAAGAAGTGCCTGAAGATATATTTGCTATGACATCATCAATTGATAATTCACCTGATTCCCCTCAAGATATCGAGATTCGCTTTAAAAATGGTTTTCCAGTTGGAATTAATGATGAATTTTTAACTCCAGTAGAGATTATTCAAAAAGCAAACGATCTTGCAGGTGCTCATGGTTTTGGAAGAATAGATATGATTGAAGATCGAGTAGTAGGTATTAAAAGTAGAGAGATTTACGAAACACCAGGTCTTTTACTTTTAATCAAAGCTCACAAAGAATTAGAGAGTATTACATTAAATCCAGATGTCGTTGATTTTAAAGGAATAGTAGAAAAGAAATGGGGTCAATTAGTCTATCAAGGTTTTTGGTTTGGACCCCTTAAGGATAGTTTAGACGCCTTTATTTCATCGACTCAAACTTCAGTTAATGGAAAAGTGAAGATTAGACTTTATAAAGGGAACGCAATAGTAATTGGTAGAATGTCGGAAAATAATTCACTTTACAGGGAAGATTTGGCAACTTATAGCAAAGACGATGTTTTTAATCATTCTCTAGCTGAAGGTTTTATCTATATGTGGGGTATGTCTAATAAAATTTGGGCTGAGTTAAATTCAAAAACGAAAAATTAATATTTAAGATTCTGCATTCTCTTTGGTTTCAGTCTCATCTTTTACCGAAGTTGAAGTATTTGCGCTTACTACTGTTTCTTTTTCCTTAGATTCAATTTTCGATTCTGGATTCTCTTTATTATCTGCTTGAGCTGAATTCTTTGTAGAAGATCTTGGAGTTGGCAAAGGACCTTCTTGTTTTACGGTCATATATCTAATGACATCTTCACTAAGTCTCATAGCTTTTTCGATTTTGAAAATATGTTGTCCATCACCTTGATGACTGAGTTGGACGTAAATACCTTCTCTATGTTTTGATATTTGATAGGCTAATCTTCTTTTCCCCCTCATTTGACTGTCGAGAATTGTTCCGCCGAATTCTTCTAAAAGCTTATTGTACTTATCAATGTGGTTAGTTACTTCATCTTCCGCAATATCAGGGCGGAGGATGTACATGGTTTCGTAATAAGATTGCTGTTCGTTCATTGTTTCAGACAAGGTCTTTGGCTCATAAATTGATGTGATGAGCGTCTGTTCATATTTAACGATACATCATGATGTGCAATTCCTTGAAAATTACAATCAAATATACTTTTTAAGTGCGTCATTCATAATATGAAAAGGTACTTCTAAGCCATTTGTCCAAAATGATAATGATTTCATTCCTTGAGCAACGAGCATTTGCAAACCATCGATAGTCATGCATCCTTTGTTGGCACTAAATTTCAATAGATGAGTTGGAGCTGGGTTGTAAATTAAATCATAAACAATTGTTTTTGAGTTAAGAGATCTCCAAAAAGACTCCCCATACGGCATTACATTTATTTCATGATTAGCTGTTTTCATGCCTACTGGTGTTGTATTGACAAGTAAATCTGCTTCTTCAATCAATTTTTGAGCTTGATTATCATTATTTAACAAACCCTGAATTTTAATTTGATTTTCAAAATTTTTTATTAATTCATTTAGTGATGATTTGTTCCTTGATACTACTGAAATTCCAGAAAGTTTTAAATTTATTAATCCTTGAATAACAGATCGTGCTGCACCACCTGAGCCAAGGACAATCGCTTGTTTTTTGTTTAAGTTTAAATTCTTTAATGGATAAATAAATCCTTCTACATCTGTATTTGTTCCGCTCCATTCTTTTTCAGAGTTCAATTTAAGAGTATTAATTGCTTTCAGCTTGCTTGCAATAGGTGAAATTTCACTACAGAGGTTAAATACTTTTTCTTTATGAGGAATTGTAATATTTAAACCTTTGCAGTTAATTTTTTTTAAAGAATTCAGAACCAATTCTAGATCTTCATCTTTGCAAGGTATAGCAATATAAATTAAATCTAAGCCTAAATGTTGAAGGGCAGCATTTTGCATAATTGGTGACAGGGAATGCCTTACTGGATTGCCGATTAATGCAATAAAAGATGTCTTACTTGAAATCATGTTTAGAATTTTTTCTTAAAAAATAACAATCTGTTCGGGAACCACACCCCGTCTTTGAGTAACAATAATGACGCTGATGACCGATTATGGAGAATATCAAATATGAGAATTTACCCATGGGTAAGGTTGTAGGAATCGATTTAGGAACAACTAACAGTTGTGTCGCAGTAATGGAAGGTGGTAAACCTACTGTAATAGCAAATGCTGAAGGTTTCAGAACTACTCCATCAGTTGTTGCATATACAAAAAACCAAGATCAGCTTGTTGGACAAATCGCAAAAAGACAAGCTGTCATGAACCCTGAAAACACTTTTTATTCCGCAAAGCGTTTTGTTGGTAGAAGAGTTGATGAGGTAAATGAAGAATCTAAGGAAGTCAGTTATTCAGTAGAAAAATCTGGTTCTAGTGTCAAATTAAAGTGTCCTATTTTGGACAAGCAGTTTTCACCTGAAGAGGTAAGTTCTCAAGTTTTAAGAAAGTTAGCAGATGATGCAGGTAAATACCTCGGTGAAAAAGTTACACAGGCTGTAATTACTGTTCCAGCTTATTTTAATGACTCTCAAAGACAGGCTACAAAAGATGCAGGAAAGATTGCAGGTTTAGAAGTTCTAAGAATTGTTAATGAGCCAACGGCTGCAGCCCTTGCATATGGTTTGGATAAAGAAAATGAAAAAATTCTTGTTTTTGATTTAGGAGGAGGAACTTTTGACGTTTCAGTTATTGAAGCTGGTGATGGAGTAACTGAAGTTCTATCTACATCTGGAGATACACATTTAGGTGGTGATGATTTTGATAGATGTATCGTAGATCATTTAGCAAGTACTTTTAAATCAAACGAAGGAATTGATCTTAGACAAGATAAGCAGGCTTTACAACGACTTACTGAAGCGGCAGAAAAAGCAAAAATTGAGCTTTCAAATGCCACTCAAAGCGAAATAAATTTACCGTTTATCACGGCTACCCCTGAAGGTCCAAAACATTTAGATTTGAACCTAACTAGAGCAAAATTTGAGGAATTAGCAGCTTCTTTAATAGATAGGTGTAAAACACCAGTTGAGAGAGCTATTAGTGATGCAAAAATCTCTACTAGTGAAATTGATGAAGTTGTTATGGTCGGAGGTTCATCCAGGATACCTGCTGTTTTAGACTTAGTAAAAAAAATAATAGGTAAGGAACCAAATCAAACTGTTAATCCTGATGAAGTAGTTGCTGTTGGAGCAGCTATTCAAGGTGGTGTTTTAGCAGGTGAAGTTAAAGATATATTATTGCTTGATGTCACTCCACTTTCTTTAGGGGTAGAAACTTTAGGTGGGGTTATGACAAAAATGATAAATAGAAATACTACAGTTCCTACAAAGAAATCAGAGACATATTCAACTGCTGTAGACGGTCAAACCAACGTTGAAATACATGTATTACAGGGTGAAAGAGAAATGGCATCTGATAACAAAAGCTTAGGAACTTTTAGATTAGATGGTATACCATCAGCACCAAGAGGTGTCCCCCAAATTGAAGTGACATTTGATATAGATGCTAACGGTATCCTTAGTGTTACAGCTAAAGATAAAGGAAGTGGTAAAGAGCAAAGCATTTCTATTACTGGTGCTTCTACTTTGTCTGATAATGAGGTAGAAAAAATGGTTAAAGATGCAGAATCAAATGCATCGGCAGATAAAGAAAAAAGAGAAAAAATTGATTTAAAGAACCAATCTGAGACACTTGTTTATCAGACAGAAAAGCAACTTGGTGAATTGGGAGATAAAATTGATGCTGCAGCAAAATCTAAAGTTGAAGAAAAAAGTAATGCTCTAAAAGAAGCAACCTCAAAAGAGGACTATGAATCAATGAAAAAACTTCTTGAAGAACTTCAACAAGAACTATATGCCGTTGGCTCATCCGTTTATCAGCAACCAGGTAACCAGCCTCCAACACCTGGTTCCGCAAGCGGCCCTGATCAGACTGATTCAAGTGATAAAGGTGGTGATGATGTAATTGATGCAGACTTTACTGAATCAAAAGATTAGGAAAAGTAATTTTTAATTTCATTAGCAACCCATTTAGAACAAGCTGGCGCAAGTAAAATCCCATTTTTATAGAAACCTGTACAAATAATTAGCCCCTTTCCTAAATTTTTCATTATTGGTGAAGGCTCACCTTCAGGTCTAGACCTTACTCCAAACCATGTTTTTGTGACTTGACCATTGATAAGCCAAGTTGGCTTTTTATCTAGACAATTTGTAAGTTTCTCAAAAATATTTTTTTCTGGCTTTGTATTATATTCGTCCGTTGAACCAATAATAAGTTTGTTTTTTGATATCGGAATAATATTTTTGCCATTTATATTGAATTGTTTTGGAAGTGTTAATAAATCAACTTCTGAATCATTTATGGCAAATTCCATAGCTTGACCTAGAACAGGTTTTAATTTTATGTTGTGGGAGAGGTTATTTATTAAATCAACAGCTTTTATAGAATTACACAAAATAACTATGTCAGATTTGATGTCTTTATTGGTTTTTGTTGTTGAAATCCATTGATTGTTTGATTTTCTGATTCTTATTATTTCTTCATTTACAAAATTTATTTTTTTATTTTTTAGATATTTGCCTAAAGTTTTTAGTAGAGATACAGCATTTATTCTTCCATCGTTGAAAGATATCATTCCTTTTAAATTTTTTGTTTGAAATATTTTATTTATATTTTGGATAATTATTGAGTCACTTTCTAAAATTCGTAAATTCGGATCATTATTTTCATAAATAAATTTTTCTAATTTTTTAAACTTTTCTTCATTTGTAGTTAGTTGTATTAATGGTTTTGCGATGTTTAATTCATAATTAAATTTTTGCAGAAATTTAATCCATTTTGGCCATAATTCAATGCTTTGTTCCCTGAGATCCCAGCTTCTACCCTTCCTTTTTTGGTACATATTACCCATTAGTAGGCCTAAAGCCGCATTGCTACTATTTTCTTGTTCAGCAGGATCTATTATTGTTATCTGGAAGCCTAATTCTGACAATTCTAAGGCATTAAATTTTCCTATAATCCCGGATCCAATAATAACTATGTGTGCCTTTTGAAAATTCTTTTTTAAGCTTTTCATTGATATATTAGATATACTTGTTTACTTGAATAAATACTTAAAGATTTTTGGAACATCCTTCAATTATATTCAAAATTGTTTGTCCCGATCGTCCTGGGCTTGTAAGTATACTTACAAGTTGGATTTCTAATTATGGAGGCAACATAAAACATTCTGATCATCATACAGATCAAGATGCGGGTTTGTTTCTTAGTCGCATTGAATGGAATAGTAAAAATGCATTTTTTAATAGAGAGGAAATTTATAACGAATTTGAAAAAATTGCAGCTGAAGTAAATGGAAAATTTAATGTAAATTATTCTGATGAGATTCCAAATGTTGCTATTTTTGTTAGCAAACAAAATCATTGCTTGCTTGATTTACTTTGGCGAGTGAGAAATGGTGAACTAAAAATGAAAGTGCCTTTAATAATTTCAAATCATTCTGATCTTGAAAATATTGCAAACGACTTTAATGCAAAATTTGTTCATATTGATACTTCTACTATTGATAAATCTGATGCTGAAGATCAATTTTTAAATTTACTAAAAGAATATGAAATTGATCTTGTTGTATTAGCCAAATATATGCAAATTTTGAGTGATTCTTTTTTAAAACAGTTTTCTTCAATAATAAATATTCATCATTCTTTTTTACCTGCATTTAAAGGTGCGCAACCATATCATCGAGCATGGAAGAGGGGCGTCAAATTAATTGGTGCTACTGCCCATTATGTTACTGAAGATCTTGATGAAGGTCCGATAATAGAGCAATGTACAGTTACTGTGAGTCATAGGGACGAAGTTGATGATTTGATTAGAAAAGGAAGAGATATTGAGAGAATCGCACTTGCAAGAGCAGTTAGATTACATCTAAATCATCAAGTATTTGTTTACAATAGCAAAACTGCTGTTTTTGATTAGAAATAATTTTTTAGTCTTCTAATTCTATTTGTATTTGCCTTTCATAAATTGATTCTTCATTAAAAGCTCTTGCTATTAAGAAACTAGCAATGCAGCTTATTAATACAGGTTTCATTATTAATAAATTTTTTGTTAAGGCAAAAGCTAAAAACATTGCTGTTATGGGAGTTCGTGAACATCCTGCTACAAAGGCCCCCATGCCGGCAAAAATATATGTACTTGGTGCGTGTCCTGTGGCAATTTCTACCCAGCTCCCCATTATTAGTCCGATTGATCCTCCTAAAGTAAGCATTGGGTAGAACAATCCTCCAGGAGCTCCAGATGCTGCAGCTAAACCCGTCGTGATAAACAATACTAAAACTGCTAACAAAGCAATCCCAATGCTTGTATTTTGCTCAGCTATTACTTTCTGTAATTCATCTAGATTATGAAAGGTACTTGGTAAAAAAGAATAGATACTTCCTAAAATGAGTCCACAGATACTCATTTTTAAAACAAATTTATTTTTATACCACTTTTTCCCAAGATTTTGCATTAATAAAACATATCTGCTGTACATTTCTGCACAGATCCCAATAATTATTCCTAGTAACACTAGGTAAATAAAATCTATAGGTAAGAAAAAAACAGATGGGTCATATTCTTTTTGTATTAAAAATCCTATGTTAAAATCAAATCCTCCTGCTTTAGGATCCAAACCCAAGGCTTGAATAATGTCAGCAGATGAATCTGCGATGAAAGTTGTAATTACCACTAATAGCAAAATTACTGGTCTAGCAGAATTTAATAGCTCTTCTATTGCATAAATAAATCCTCCTAATGGAGCGCTAAAAACTGCAGCTATTCCTGCGCCACCTCCTGCTGCTACTATTACTCTTCTGAACGCTGTAGGAGCTTTGAGCCATTTGGCCATTTGCCAAGCAACAGAACCTCCCATTTGAACTGATGGACCTTCTGGACCCAACGGGAATCCACTACCAATAGCAATAATTCCTGATACGAGCTTTACTAATCCTACTTTTATATTCATTGGCACTTTTTTATGCCTTAAAAAACCCATGATTTGACTCACACCTGAACCTTTTGCAGCAGGTGCAAAATTTTTGATCAAATATCCTGCAATGGCTCCTCCTACAGCTCCAAAGATTGGTAACACTGCAATAGATGGTAATTGGTCTAGTAGTGCTAATCTCCAATTGTTAATAAAGTAGATTCCAGTTTTAAAAAATATACTTGTAATTGAAGCTCCTAAGCCTGTCAGTAAGAGCGACAATGCAACAACAAGAGATTTTTGTCTTAATAATTTTTTGATGCTACTAGGAGAATTATTACTTGTTCCTTGAGTACTTTCTTTTATAAGGTTTGGCATAATCCATGATTACTTTGATAAGCTGAAATCGTGCATTTCATCAAATTGAAGATAACGATAAAGTTTATCTGAATATGGATTAATTTTATTTTTAGTAATATCCTGATATTCTTCTACTTCAGGTATTTTTCCAAGCAGAGCGCAAACTGCTGCTAATTCAGCGCTCCCTAAAAATACTTGCGCATTTTTTCCAAGTCTATTGTCAAAATTTCTAGTACTAGTAGAAAATACTACAGATCCTTCATCTACTCTGGCTTGATTTCCCATACATAAAGAACAGCCTGGTAACTCTAATCTTGCACCACAATTTTCAAATATTTTATAATATCCTTCAGACTTCAGAGTATCTTCATCCATTTTTGTAGGTGGACAAATCCATAATTTAGCTTTTAAATTTCGTTCACCTTCAAGAACTTTTGCGGCTGCTCTGTAATGACCAATATTTGTCATACAAGAACCTATAAAAACCTCATCTATATTTGTATTTGCAACATCTTTGATCTCCTTGACGTTATCTGGATCATTAGGGCAGGCAACTATAGGTTGTGTTACTTTTGCTAAATCAATGTCTATGATTTCTTCATATTGAGCGTTTTTATCTGGCTGAATTAATGCGGGTTTCTTTAACCAATTTTTCATATCATTTATTCTTCTTGAAATCGATTTTGAGTCTTCATAATTGCCCTCAATCATTTTTTCTAGCAGGCAAATATTGCTCCTTAAGTATTCTTCAACAGTTTCTTGGGATAAAAGGATTGTACTACCAGCGCACGAGCGTTCTGCAGTAGCATCAGTTAGTTCAAAAGCTTGTTCTAGTTTTAGGTTTGGTAATCCCTCAATCTCCATAATTTTCCCGTTAAATATATTTTTCTTATTTGCTTTCTCAACAGTTAAAAGTCCTTTTTTTATTGCGAAGAGAGGGATTGCATTTACTAAATCTCTAAGAGTAATTCCTGGTAATAATTCTCCTTTAAATTTAACCAGAACAGATTCCGGCATATTTAATGGCATTGATCCGATTGCAGCAGCAAAAGCAACAATGCCCGAGCCTCCAGGAAATGAAATGCCAAGAGGAAATCTTGTATGACTATCGCCACCTGTGCCTACAGTATCAGGGAGAAGCATTCTGTTAAGCCAGCTATGAATTATGCCGTCTCCAGGCTTAAGAGCTACTCCACCTCTTTGAGATATAAAATCAGGTAATTCTTTATGTGTAACTAGATCAACTGGTTTAGGATATGCAGCTGTATGACAAAAACTTTGCATCACTAAATCTGCAGTGAATCCTAAACAAGCTAGTTCTTTTAGTTCATCTCTAGTCATTGGTCCAGTAGTATCTTGACTTCCAACAGTGGTCATAATAGGCTCACAGGTCATTCCTGGCCTAACCCCATCCAGACCGCATGCTTTGCCTACTATTTTTTGAGCTTGAGTAAAGCCAGAATTACTCTTTGTAGGATTTTGTGGTCGGATAAATATTTCACTTGGTTGATAATCTAACTTGTGTCTGATTTTGTCCGTAAGAGATCTTCCAATCATTAGATTTATTCTTCCGCCAGCTTGAATTTCATCAGTAAGAGTTGATGGATACAAGTCGAATTTGCTTATTAATTCTTCAGTATTCGAATCTTTTTCAATTTTTTTTATAATCCCTTCGTAAGGATAAATTTTAATAACATCTCCTGTTTTCATAAGAGATACGTCAGCTTCTATAGGTAAAGCTCCCGAATCTTGGGCAGTATTAAAAAAAATAGGTGCTATTTTGCTACCAATTATTATTCCGCCTGTTTTTTTGTTTGGAACAAATGGGATATCTTCGCCTATATGCCAAATGAGTGAATTAATAGCAGATTTTCTAGAACTACCTGTTCCAACAACATCACCAACGTAAGCTATTGGTAAATTTTGTTTTTTTAAATTATCGAGAATCTTTAGTCCATCTTGTTTTTTAAATTCCAGCATAGCCAATGCATGCATGGGTATATCAGGGCGAGTTGTTGCATGGACAGCTGGAGATAAGTCATCTGTATTTGTCTCCCCTTCAACTTTAAATACTAAACAAGTAATTTCTTTTTCTAGAACTTTTTTATTTTTGAACCATTCCGCATTTGCCCAACTATTTACAACCTCTTTTGCATAAATATTATCTTGAGATAATTCATATATTTCATTAGCAGAGTCATAAACAAGAATAATATTTTTTAAAACTTCTGCAGCTTTTTTACTGAGTAAACTATTTTTCCCTCTCAGTATTTCAACGAGAGAATTTACATTATATCCACCTATCATTGTTCCTAGTATTTCGATTGCTTTTTGGGGATTGATTGATTTGCAATATTTTTCAGAATTAACAAGTGCAGTTAGCCAACTTGCTTTCACGTAAGCAGCTTCATCAACCCCTGGTGGTACTCTATTGATAAGTAAATCAAGTAAATAAGATGTATCGTCATGACTATCTTGTTCCAATAATTGTGTAACACAATTTGTTTGATCAGCATTTAAAGGTAAAGGAGGTATACCTTTGGCAGATCTTTCAGCAACGTGATCTGCATAATCTTTTAGCAATGTTTCCAAATTCTTCATTAGTAAGGTTTAATGCCTAATCTATTGTTATTTTTAATATTGAAAAGGAGAGTATTCATAAATGCTTTTTTAAATATTCAAACTTCTTAACTTATCAATGACGACATCACCAAATAATCCAGCTTTAGAAAAGACATCAGATTTACATGTTGTTGAAACTCGTCCATTAGTACCTCCAAGCAGATTACATAATGATATACCTTTAGATCATGCCTCTGCTAATACAGTATCTAAAACAAGAAGATCGATACAAAATATTTTGCATCATAATGGTCAGAAGCTTTTAGTCATTGTTGGTCCATGTTCAATTCATGATATTGAGGCGGCAAAGGAATATTCAAATTATATTCAAAACTTTCGAGAAATTTATAAAGATAAATTAGAAATAATCATGAGAGTATATTTTGAAAAACCAAGAACAACTATTGGCTGGAAGGGATTGATAAATGATCCTCATTTAGACGATTCTTATGACATTAATACTGGTTTAAGAAGGGCAAGAAGTTTGCTTTCTTACTTAGCAACTCGTGGAATACCCTCTGCCACAGAATTACTAGATCCAATTGTTCCTCAATATATTGCCGATTTAATAAGTTGGACAGCTATAGGTGCGAGGACTACTGAAAGTCAAACTCATAGGGAAATGGCATCAGGATTATCAATGCCTATAGGTTTCAAAAATGGAACAGATGGTTCTTTTACTACTGCAATTAATGCAATGCAGTCAGCTTCAAAATCCCATCATTTTTTAGGTGTAAATGAAAATGGAATGGCTTCTATCGTTAATACTACAGGTAATCCAGATGGACATATAGTTTTAAGAGGAGGCTCAAAAGGTCCAAATTTCGAAAATCAACATGTACAAAGAATTTCAGCTGAATTAAAGCAATGTAATCTTCCTCATAAAGTGATGATTGATTGTAGTCATGGCAATTCCAATAAAGACTACAGAAAACAGTCCGAAGTACTAAAAAATATAGCTTCACAAATTAGTAACGGAGAAAAAAATATTTTAGGAGTCATGCTTGAAAGTCATTTGAAGGAAGGTAATCAAAAACTTTCAAAAAAAGAGGACCTTGAGTTTGGCAGAAGTATTACAGATGCATGCATAGATATAGAAACAACAAAAGAACTGCTAGCTATTTTGTACAACTCAGTTAATTAGTAATAAAAAAATTAAAAAATAATGCTGATGAGATAGGAACAATGAAGTTGTCTACTCCTAAAATACTAAATTGTTCAAGAACAGTGGCCAAAAAAGCTATTGCAAAATAATTTACATTTACATTTTTTTGTTGGGCGTATCCTAGTGAGCAAACTACTATTAGGCTTGCTAAAAACATTGTCAAAGTGCCTAACAACGATTTTTTTTGTTTAAAAATAATCCAATTTTTTGAATTAAAACTTTTGCCTATTAAGCCAGCTAATCCATCGCCAAAAGTCATTATCAAAAATCCAGCAAATAAAGCATATGGATCTTTATCCCAGAAAAGCCAAATTAGAATAAATAAACTAAGACAATATAAGATTGTTCCATAACTTTTTCTTTTAACATCTTCGATTGTTGGAAATAATTTATAGCTGTAATTGATTACAACCATTAAAGAAACAATTCCTGTGAAAATTAGAGCAGAATTTTGATCAATTTGAAGAAATTGAGCAATTGGTATTAAAGGCCCCATCCCAATATGTATTATTTTTCTGATAATTTCTTTACTATTTTCATTAAATTTTTTAAATATTATTGATACAAAAAAAATTGAAAATAAATATAATAAAACTACTACAAATTTTATCAATTTAATTAAGCTGCTTTATCATAATTTGACATCATCCTGAGTCTTTTCAGTGCTTTTGCTTCTAATTGCCTCACTCTTTCTCTAGAAACACCAATATCTTTACCTATTGCTGCAAGCGTTGATTCTTCAGTTCCATCTAGGCCAAATCTTTTTTTCATAATTTCTTGCTCTCTTTCATTAAGTTGAGCAAGCCAACTGCTTAAATGTTCTGTGAGGATAGATCGGTCCATTCCTTCCATAGGATCTTCACTATTAGGGTCAGGAATAAGTTCCCCAAGAGTGCTTCTATCTTCTTCTCCTCTTGCATGTGCATCAAGAGATGCACATGGAGCACTTTGTGAAATCAAGTCTTCTAAATCTTTTTGTTCAATGCCCATTGCATTTGCCATTTCTAGTCTGCTTGGCTGTCTACCTAGTTTATGAGACAAATCTCTTGAAACTCTTCTCATCTTTGATAGTTTTTCACTTATGTGGATGGGCAGTCTTATCGTTCTCGCACTATTATCTATCGCTCGAGTCATTCCTTGTCTAATCCACCAATAGGCGTAGGTGGAAAATTTATAGCCCATTTTAGGGTCAAACTTGTCAACTGCCCTCTCAAGACCAATTGTTCCTTCTTGTATTAAATCTAATAATTCTAAGCCTTGATTTTGATATTTCTTTGCTACTGATACAACTAGTCTTAGATTAGCCTCCATCATTTTGTCTCTGGCTCTTAAACCTCTTTTCAATTGTTTCCATTCATCCTGTTTATTGCAATTTTTAAAATATCTTTCGATGCATAAAATTAATTTTGCAAAATTATTTTTTGATTGACTATCGATTTTACTAAAGTTTTCTTTGCCGGCATAAATACTTTCTTCCAAATCATCTTTAAAGGATTTTTCGGGATTAGTATTTTGTTCTGTATTTTGAGTAATTACATTTTCTTTAAAATTAAAATCACTTTTAATAGCTAATGCTTCAGAGAGTTCATTGTTTTCAGTTACTGATTTAATAAGGTTTTTTAAGGTTTGAACCTTTTTTGCTAAATCAATTTCATCTTCTCCAGTTAACAATGGAACTCTTCCAATACTAGATAAGTAATGACCAATAGAATCAGTTACGAATCGTGTTGATCTTTTTTGGTTTTGCTTTGAATTTGTTCGGGATTTTACATTTCTCGATTCATTCCCAGTATTAGGTAACTTAAGCACCCCTGGGTTCTTCTTCGAAGAACTCTTGGACGATTTTGTTAAATCTGGTTTTGCTTTGCGAGAATTACCCGCGGTGTTTGGTAATCTAGGCTCATCAACATTAACTGAAGAGCTCTTTGCAGATTCCAGAGGGATCCCCATCACCCTGGCCTCCTTAATAATGGATTTTTTAAAAAACTAGCACTGAAATTGAAATAAAAACTACTTTTACGTTGAAACTTTAAAGACAAAAAAAGATTTTTTTTTCAAAATTTCTTGAGATTAATTGACACGACAAGGATTTGTAAAAATATAAAATTTTCTAAAATATTAAGTATTTTTTTTAAATGTTATAAAAATCAATATTTTATTACTGATTTATGAGGTCAATTTGTGATCGACTAATAGTTGAATTAATTACATATTTTTTGTATGAGCCATACTCATCCATTATCCAAGAAAAATGATCATCCTTAATGTATGTTTGCAATAGTGAGTATATTTGTGATTTCAATTGCGAATTTTCTATTGGGGTAACAGCCTCTATCCTTCTATCAAGATTTCTTTTCATCCAATCTGCACTTCCAATAAATACTTCATGATTTTCATTATTGCAAAACCAAAAAATTCTTGAGTGTTCAAGAAAATGTCCAATAATGCTTATAACTTTAATATTTTCACTTAAATTTTTTCTTTGCGGATATAAACAACAAATACCTCTTATGATGAGATCGATTTTTACTCCTTCTTGGGACGCTAAATAAAGTAATTGAATTATTTCTGGATCTACTAAAGAATTCATTTTTGCGATTATCTTAGCTTTTTTACCCTCTTGAGCATATTTAATTTCTCTCCTTATTAGAAATATAAATCTTTCTCTTAGGCATGAGGGAGATACTAATAATTTTTGGTAAGATTTTTGTTTAGAAAAACCTGATAAGTAATTAAATAATTCAAGTAGATCTGACGAAATATCAGGATCCGTTGAAAGTAATCCTAAATCTGTATAAAACCTTGAAGTATTTGAATTGTAATTACCTGTTCCAATATGAAAATAATTTCTTAGGCTTCCTTTTTCTTTTCTAACGATTAAAGCTATTTTTGTATGTGTTTTAAATCCTATAATTCCATAGACAACATGAATTCCAGCTTGTTCAAGTTGTTTTGCCCATTGAATATTATTATCTTCATCAAATCTTGCTTTGAGTTCAACAAGAGTCATTACTTCTTTTCCATTTTCTGCGGCTCTCATTAGAGCCGTAATAATAGGTGAATCTTTTGATACTCGATATAAAGTAATTTTAATAGCCATAACAAGTGGATCATCAGCTGCACTATTTATAAATTCTTCAACTGAAGTTTTAAACAAGTCATATGGATGATGAAGTAGGATGTCCTCTTTTCTAAGTATCTTGAAAATATTATTAATAGTATTGTTAGAGGGTAAATCTAAATTTTTTAATTGCGGGTGAGTTTTTCCAATTAGTAGATTCTCTTTTAAATCATCTCTATTAATTTTTGTTAGTTGATTTAAATCATCAAGACCCAATAAACTTTTGCAAAAATATATATACTCTTTTTGTATTGAGATACTTTTAATGAGTAATTTTAAAATGTTTTCTGGCATATCGGAATCGACTTCTAATCTAACTACGTCTCCACCTAATCTTCTTTTTTGCAAACTTTGTTCAACGGCTAAGAGGAGATCATCAGCTTCAAGTTCTTTTAATTCTAAATCTGCATCTCTTGTCACTCTAAAAAAAGAATAATTTATACACTCCATTCCGTTAAATAGAGCATTTATATTATTTCCAATTAAATCTTCAACACTTATGAAAACGTGGGAATTTATATCATCACTTTCAATTATTTCATTCGGAATTTGTATAAATCTATTGATATTTTTTGTTGGTATTTTTATTCTGACAAATTGATTTTTAGAATTCTCCCCATCCTTTATTAAAGCTGCTAAGTTTAGGCTTAAATTACTTATAAATGGAAATGGATGTGCAGGATCAACGACTAATGGTGTTAATAAAGGAAATATAGATGAAGTAAAGTAGTTATTACACCAATTTTTTTGATTTTCGCTTAGATCACTATATTTTTTTATCACTACACCTTGTTTTTTGAGTTCATTATGTAATTCATTATTTATATAGTTCTCTTGAAGAGTAGTTAAATTTTTTACTTCTTTATTGATTTTTTTTAATTGCTCTTTTGGGGTAAGTCCATCAATACTTTTTTTGATAATACCTGCTTCGACTTGAGCCTTTAGAGAAGCTACTCTTACCATGAAAAATTCGTCAAGATTGTTGCTAAAAATTGAGCAAAATTTTACCTTGTCTAATGTTTTGTACTCTTTTTCCATACCAGTTAGGAGTACTCTTTTATTGAATTCAATCCAACTTAACTCTCTATTAATATAAATATCAGCCTTGTTTTCCATTAAGAAACTTTCGATTTTTGATTATAAATAAAATTATTATTTTTACCCTCTGCAATAAGGTATATCATGAAAATTAAGATAATGGAACCAGCAATAAATGGTGATTTAGGTCCAAAGCCATCATAAACTCGTCCAGCCATTGCTATACCTAAAACTCCTCCAAGACTTTGCAGACCCTGGAGATTACTTAATATTGATCCTTGTTTATCCACGTCTAATTTCTTTGATATAAGTGCTCTTAAGGTTGGTGTAATTAAACCGGCCCCAATGGCTAAAAATGAAACAGCTGTATAAATATTAACTATTGCCTTTTCTTTGGGAGCAGTTATTAAAAGCGAACACGCTAAAAGAATGAAGCCTGATCCTATAAGTGTTAATTTCATTTCTCCTAATTGCTTTACCAAAGGTCCAATAAGTAGTCCTTGAACAATAATTGCAATAATTCCAACAACTACAAGAGTTCCACTTGATGCTTTGGTTGACCAGCCTAATGACTCTTGAAGGAAAAATATTAGGATATTAGTCAATCCAGTAAAAGCAATAAAGTAAATAAAAAATGCTAAGGATAATTTTCTAATTTTTACTTCTTTGAATACAGTAAATAGTTGTTTGAAAGGGTTTTTAAAAATTGTTTTTAATTTATTTGAGGCATTTTTCGGTTTTGTTTCTGGTAGGTAGAAGAATACTAAAAGAAAGTTTATTATTGGAATGATTGAAGCTATCAAAACTGGAATAATAAAATTATTGTTTGTATTTTTTGCAAATATTACAACGAAAATATTTCCTAAGAAAAAACTTAAACCAAAAGCTACGCCAATTAGTCCAAATGTTTTTGCTCTTTTTTCAGGACTTGAAATGTCTGCAAGAATTGTTGTAGCTGTGGCTGCTGTGCCACCACTTAAACCGTCAATCAGTCTTGCTAAAAATAATAAAAATAAAGGGATAGCAGCTATAGAATTTGACCAATTAAAAAGAACAGTAAAGGATAATATTGAAATTCCTATTATTGAGCCAGTAATACAAAAAAGAGTAACAGGTCTTCTGCCGAATCTATCACTCATAATTCCTATAAAAGGAGAAGCTACAAATTGAGATAATTGGTAAGTACAAGATAATAATCCATATGTACTTGCTTTAGAGTCAAAAAGTAAAACAAAAGAAGGTAAAATAGGTAGAAGGATACTTTCACTTAATCGATCATTTAGAAGAGTGATAAAAGCACTAAGGAGTGTAAACTTTTTATTTGGTTCCAATAAATCTTCTTTCACAATATTTGCCTTCAATCCTATTAACTTCTACTACCATACTTGTTAATGGAGATTAATGTGCCTGGTATTGTTTATTTAGTTGGAGCAGGTCCTGGTGATCCTGAACTTTTAACTCTAAAAGCTTTACGCCTAATAAAAAATTGTGATGCATTAGTACATGATGCTTTAATCCCTGATGAAATAACAAAAGAGGCAGGAAAAAATACAGAGATTTTCCATGTAGGTAAAAGAGCTGGGAAGTGTTCTGTACCTCAGGCTGAAACTAATGCCCTTATTTTGAAATTGGCAAAAGAAGGTAAAAATGTTGTGAGGCTCAAAGGGGGAGATCCGTTTGTTTTTTCAAGGGGTGGTGAAGAAGTATCTTTTTTAGAAAAAAATGGCGTATCAGTTGAAATAGTTCCTGGTATAACTTCTGGTATAGCTGCTCCTACTTACTTTGGTATTCCACTTACTCATAGAGATGCTGCGAGTTCTGTAACTTTTGTGACTGGGCATGAAAATATAGCTAAAGAAAAAAAGAGCGTAAATTGGAGAAATTTAGCTAAATCTTCAGATAGTTTAGTAATTTTTATGGGTATAAAAAATATTCAATTTATTGTAGAGGAATTAATTTTAGGAGGCTTATGTAAGGATACAAAATGCGCTGTAATCCAGGAAGCTACTTTGAAAAATCAAAAATGTTTTATAGAGAAATTAGATAATCTTCCAAATAAAATTAAAGATAAAGAATTTTTAGCTCCATCTATTATCATTATTGGAAAAATTGTTGAATTTAAGGTTAATAACAATATAACTAAAGTGTCTGATGTCTATTTACCAGATATTAATAAAGTTCAATTATATAATAAATCCCAAAAGTAAATTGGATTGAATTTAGGTTTAAGCTTTAAATCATTGACTTGATTAATTTGTCTGCAAGATAAGCTATTAATTGCAACTATTATGTCATCATTTTGAAATTCTGGAGGAATTAATTCTTCTTTTACAATTTTCAATTTTAAAGCTTTAGAAACCATAATCCCCTCTAAACAGCCGCTCTCTTTTCTAGGAGTTATCCATTGATTATTTCTTTTAATTACCAGATTAAATGTACTGCCACAACAAAGTTCACCTGACGTATTCAATAGGATAGAGTCATTAAATGATTTTTTATTAGCTTCTGTCAAAACTTGTATTGCCTGATTATATGAAAATGTTTTGCATTTACTTATTAGACTAAATTCATTTATTTTTTCTGTTTGACTAATAAAAACGCTTATCGGATTAAAATTCGGTTTGATTTTATAGAACTCAAGCCATAAATTATCTAAATCTTTTGTCTCTAAAGTGCTATCAATTGTTAGTGTTCGACCTTCATTAGTTCCTCGACTATAGTTTATTCTTACTGAAGCAAATTGATCAGTCTTAAGCGATAACTTTTTAATTCCATCATGAATAATTTGTCTCAAAGTTAATTTATTTATTTTGAGATTAATATTTAAAATTTTGCTACTTTTTTCTAACCTTTTAAAGTGTTCATCAAAAAGAACAGGTTTGTTTTCCTTTATCAAAATAGTTTCAAATATACCATCAGCAAATTTTAATCCTCTATTATTAGCAGCAATAAATATTCTATCAATATCTAGCCATTGATCCCTGTACCAGCCTAATGTTTCAATCATTTTAGTGAATCAATTAATGGTAAAAGTTTCCACTTTAGTTCATTAGTTTCCTCTTCAGGGTTTGAGTCAATAACTATTCCGCAACCAGCATATATATTGATTTTTTTGTCTTTAATTAAAAATGATCTTATTAGTATATTGCTGTCAAACTCTCCATTCCAGTCAAGCTTCAAAAATGAGCCACAGTATGGCCCGCGTTCACATTCTTCTAATTCAAAGAGTCTCTGGCATGATCTTAATTTAGGTGCTCCAGTTATAGAGCCCCCAGGCCAACAAGCTTTTAGTAAATCGATCCAGTTCTTGTCTTTTTTTAATTTGCCTCTAATTACTGAAGTTAGATGATGAACTTTTAAGAAACTTTCAAGCTTTAATACTTCTGGCACCAAAATACTTCCTGTCTCGCAAACTTTACTTAAATCATTTCTTATTAGGTCAACAATCATAATATTTTCTGCTCTATCTTTTTCGTTAGTTATTAAATCGATAGCATTAAGTGCATCTTGATTTAAATCATTATCTCTAGATCTAGTTCCTTTGATAGGTCTTGATTCTACATAATTTTTTTTATCTATTTTTATAAATCTTTCTGGCGAGGTAGATAATACCGCCTCTTTATAGTCATCCTTATTATTTATTATTATTCCTCCAAAGGGAGCTCTTAATTTACTTCTTATTTTTAAATAAATATCTAGAGGATTATAGTTTTTGGAAGATTCAATTTCGCATTTAGTTGTTAGGTTTGCTTGAAATAAATCTCCTATGGAAATTAATTTTTTTAATTTTATAATATTTTTTTGAAATTTTTCAGCCATTTCGTCTAAATTAATTTTTGAAAAGTTAAAATTCAAATTTGTTTTAATAATATTTTCTTTCCCAATAGTGTTTATATTGTTGATTATTTTTTTGTAATTCATCAATTCAGATGAGTTTGTGCCTTCGATTATTATTTCTTTTTTTATTAGATTACATTTAATGATTGGATCATATGATGCAATCCATAAAGTTGCCATATCAGATTGTCGCCATGGGTTTTTTGGTTCTATGTATACTCCAGCTTCATAACTTAACCATCCGATCCAAAATCCTTTTTCAATATTTTTTAAACTGTTAAAGGGATTATTAGTTTTGTCTAAGTTATTGATATCTCTTGATTGAATGATTTCTTTAGGTTTAATTCCTATTATTGACCATTCCCCATTTTCTTTACCATCACTGTCTAGCCAAGCTAATCCTTTATCTCCAAATTTCTTTGTTAGATGATACGTAATAAGCGCTGGATCTATCCATGTTTCTAGAATTATTTTTTTTATTTTCATTTTTTGTTATTGTTATTTAGCCATTTTTCATAAGCGGTATTTCTAATTCTGCAACTATCACACTTACCACATGGTTTTGAATTTCCTGAATAACAACTCCATGTTTTATCTAAAGGGACATGATTATCAAAAGCTAATTGAATAATTTCCTCTTTATTTAGATCTAATAGTGGAGTCCAAAGTTTTATTGGGTTATTTTCTCTTCCTCTTTTATTGGCTAAATCTGCTAATTCTTGAAATTTTTTAATATAGTCAGGTCTGCAATCTGGATAACCAGAATAATCTAGTGCATTAACTCCTAATCCTATAAAATCAGCATCTATAGCTTCGGCATAACTTAGTGCAACGGAAATAAATATAGTATTTCTCCCAGGAACATAAGTATTAGGAATTTTATTAGTTTGTACTCCTTCTATTGGAATATTTTTCTGGGTATCAGTTAATGAAGAGCCTCCCCATAAAGATAAGTCAAGTTTAATAACTTTAAATTCTTGGATATCAAAGTGTTTTGCAATGATTGATGCAGAATTTAATTCTTTTTTATGGCGTTGACCGTAGTCAAATGAAAGGCCAAAAATTTTAGCTTCGGATTTTTTTGCGATACCAGTAACTGTAGAAGAATCTAAACCCCCAGATAATAAAACTACTATTGATTTATTTTTAAGAGTCATATGATTTTATTTAATTTTTAAGTATTTGTGAGTTTGAAGGCTCAATTTCCAATCGGGGTTATTTTTTACGAAATCAATAGCAAGAGAAAAACCATTTGCATTGTTCCATGCTGGCTGTAAATAAAAAATTTTATCTTCTTTTTTAAAGCCATCTTTGCTTTTTGAAAGTTGATATTGTTTTAAAGTTTCTTTTTTTATTTGAATAGCAAATTCAATATCTTTTACTTCATTTATGATTATTTTGATTTCATTACAGCTTTTTAAAAAATAATTCTTTGGAGGTAAGTGTCTTTTAGGAGATAAAGTAATCCAGTCATAACTACCTGATATCGGATTAACTCCACTTGTCTCAATATGTATTTTCATTGAGTTTTGTTCTTCTCCCACAGTCATTTTTTTTATTGCATTGCAAAAATTATCCAAGTTATGTTGTAAAGGTTCTCCACCTGTAATAACGCAAAAAGATGCCCCTTTCCCTCTAGCAATTTTTATACGATCAATTATTTTCTCAATTGATATAGAGGGGTATTTTTTCTCGTCCCATGAATTCTTGGTATCGCACCACGAACATCCAACTTTACAACCTGCTAATCTTACAAAAAAAGCACTTTTTCCAGCGTGATAGCCTTCACCTTGTAATGAATGAAATTGTTCGACTATGGGTAAAAAATTTGTCATTTTTTCATTCAAAAAAATAAGGAATATTAATTTGATTGAGTTAACTTTTCTTGAGAGGCCTTTATTAAGCCTTTAAATAAAGGATGTGGTTTTCCAGGTCTTGATAAAAACTCAGGATGATATTGGCATGCTAAGAAGTAAGGATGATTTTCTAATTCAATTAACTCTACTAATCTGCCATCTGGTGATGTGCCACTAATTTTGTATCCAGAATTTAAAAAACTTTGTTTGTAGTAATTATTAAATTCATATCTATGTCGATGTCTCTCATAAATAACATCTTCGTCATATAAGTTTTTCCCAGTTGTATTTTTTGTCAATCTACATGGATAAACTCCAAGTCTCATTGTCCCACCTAAATCAACTACATCTTCCTGTTCTGGTAATAAATGTATAACTGGATTGGGAGTCTTTGGGTCTAGTTCTGAACTAGATGCATCTGGAAGATTAGCTACGTTTCTAGCCCATTCTATAACTGCACATTGCATACCAAGGCATAGACCTAAAAAGGGGATTTTATTTTCTCTTGCGAATTTGATAGCCGAAATTTTTCCATTGACTCCTCTGTTGCCAAAGCCCCCAGGTACGACAATCGCATCAACTTCATTTAAGTAAGTTTCTGCTGAATTTTTTTCTATCATTTCAGCACTTACCCAATGTAAATCTAATGAAGCCTTTTGTTCAATGCATGCATGTTTTAAAGCTTCAACAACGGATAAATATGCATCTCCAAGTTCAATGTATTTACCTACGAGAGCAACTTTTATTGGAGCTCCAGGATTTCTTAGATTATGTATTAGTTGTTCCCAATTTCTCAAATCACATTTTTTATCTTCAAGTTCTAAATATTTCAGGGTTTCTTTGCATAAACCTTCTTTTTTTAAAGAAAGAGGTACAGAATAAATACTGTCTGCGTCTAAAGCTTCAATTACAGAGTTAATACTGACACCGCAAAATCCACTAAGTTTCTTTTTAAGACCTTCATTAATCGCTTTATCACTTCGGCATACAAGTAAATCTGGCTGAATTCCAATTGATCTCAATTCTTTAACTGAATGTTGTGTTGGCTTAGTTTTTATTTCGCCAGAGGTTTTGATGTAGGGAAGTAATGTTACGTGTATGTATGCAACATCATTCCTGTTGACATCATTTTTGAATTCTCTTATTGCTTCTAGAAAAGGTAAAGATTCTATATCACCAACTGTTCCACCAATTTCCGTAATAATAATATCTGCATTGCTGTTGGAAGCTACTCTATGAATTCTTTCTCTTATTTCTCCTGTTATGTGAGGTATTACTTGCACAGTTCCTCCGTTATAACTACCTCTTCTTTCTTTGTTTATAACAGCTTGATAGATAGACCCCGTTGTCACACTGTTTAACCTAGTCATTGCAGTATCAGTAAATCTTTCATAGTGACCTAAATCTAAATCGGTTTCAGCCCCATCTTCGGTTACAAATACTTCTCCATGTTGGAAAGGGCTCATTGTTCCTGGGTCAACATTTAGATATGGATCTAGTTTTAATATTGAAACACTATATCCTCTAGACTTTAATAATCTACCTAAACTTGCAGCTACAATTCCTTTACCAATGCTAGAAACTACTCCTCCGGTGACAAATACAAATTTTGACATTAATTATTTTTAATTAAGCACAGCCTCCTCATACTTTATTTAAACAAAAAACTTTTAGAACATCCATATATATTCTTATTCATCAATTGTTATTTCAATATCTAATTCTTTTAATTGTGATTCAGAGACATTTGAAGGTGCATTTGTGAGAAGACATTTTGATTGTTGATTTTTTGGAAAAGCAATGGTTTCTCTGATTGTATCTGCACCAATTATAAGCATGGTAATACGATCCAACCCAAACGCTATTCCACCATGAGGAGGAGCACCCATTTCTAAGGCTTCTATTAAAAATCCAAATTTTTCATCAATCTCTTTATCAGTAAGTCCTACCGTTTTCAGAACCTCTCTTTGTAAGTTCGCTTCATGAATACGTAAAGAGCCCCCTCCTAACTCCAATCCATTGAGAACTAAGTCATAAGCATTTGCTGTAGAGCTCTCAATTTCTCTTTTTAAGTTTTCAGAATCTTTTGATTTTATATTTTTTGGAGAACAAAAAGGATGATGTAAAGCTTCATATCTATTTTCATCTTCATTTCTCTCAAACATCGGGAAGTCAGTTACCCATAAGAAATTCCATTTACTTTTATCAATAAGATTTAAGTCTTTTGCAATATATTGTCTAACCCTATCTAATGACTGATTGACAATTTGTTTATTTCCAGCTCCTAAGAGGATTAAGTCTCCATCTTTTGCTTCTGTGATTTTTAAAATATCAGCTATATGCTCTTCACTTAAATTATTTTTAATTGCCCCAATAGTTTCAAGCTCATCTCCTTTGACCCTTATAAAGGCCAAACCACCAGCTCCTGCATCTTGAGCTACTTGGAAGATATCACCTCCTGGTTTAATTCTTACGTTGCTAATACTTGAATTACCTCCTTTGACTGTTATGGATTTTATATAACCTCCAGACTTAATTGCCTTGGTGAAAATATTAAACCCAATATCACCTAATACTCCTCCTAAATCTTTTAACAACATTTGATATCTAGTATCTGGTCTATCAGTGCCGTAATTATCCATTGCTTCCTGCCATGTCATTCTTGGAAACGCATTATTAAAATTAATATTTAACACTTCTTTCCATATTTTTTTTATGAGACTTTCATTAAAAGAAATTATTTCTTCTTCACTAATAAAGCTCATCTCAATATCTAATTGAGTAAACTCTGGCTGTCTATCTGCCCTTAAGTCTTCATCACGGAAACATTTTGCGATTTGATAATACTTATCTAGGCCCCCGACCATTAAAAGTTGTTTAAATAGTTGTGGGGATTGAGGTAAAGCAAAAAATTCTCCATTTGAAAGACGTGAAGGAACAAGAAAATCGCGGGCGCCTTCAGGAGTTGACTTTGTAAGCAATGGTGTCTCTACTTCTGTAAATCCAAAATTATCAAGAAATTCTCTAGCAACTTTAATAATCTTATGTCTTGTTTTTAAATTTTCTAGTAATTTTCCCCTTCTTAAATCAAGGTATCTATATTTTAATCTGAGTTCCTCTTTTGTATTTTCATAATCATGTATAGAAACTGGAAAAGGTAAGTTGTTTTTAATTTGGTTGAGAATTTGCAAATCTTTAACCTTAAGCTCTAACTCTCCAGTACTTAAATTTGTATTTATGGAATCTTTGGGCCTTTCATTAATAATTCCGCTAACCATTATTACTGTTTCATTTCTTAGAGTTTCTGCCTGTTTAAATAGATCTGCACCATCATCGGGGTTAATTGTTATTTGAAGGAATCCACTATGGTCTCTTAAATCAATAAAAATTACACCACCATGATCTCTTCTTCTATCTACCCATCCGCATAAATTCACTAATTTACCGATATCTGTATTATTCAGTTCTTTGCAAATTTTGTTTCTCATCTAAGTATGATTTATTTACCAATAACTTATAATAATTCTTTAAGGGTAAATTTAGTTAATAATTTTTTATATAGAACGTTCTTTTTGTTATTACCCCTTTGAATTTTTTTCCTCTAATTAATATTTGAACTTCATTATTTATGAAGGCATGCGAAGTATTGATGTATGCAAAAGCTATAGCTTGTTGTTTAGTTGGAGACCAACTGCCGCTTGTGATAGTGCCAATATTTTCTTCACCTTTAAGAACAGCGCAACCTTTTCTTCCTATTGCTTTACCTTCTATAGAGAGACCAACTAACTTTTTTTGAACACCTAATTTTGACTGCTCTTCAAGAAATCTTCTTCCAAAGAATTCGTGATTATTTTCTAGATGTACTAGCCAGCCTAACCCTGCTTCATATGGAGAAGTTTCTTCATTTATGTCTTGACCATAAAGATGCATGCCTGCTTCAAGTCTAAGAGTATCTCTAGCTCCTAAACCACAAGGTGCGACATTTTTGGAAATTGAGAAATCCCATAAATTAATTGCTGCTTTTTTAGATAAAAGTATTTCCAGACCATTTTCCCCCGTATATCCTGTCTTTGAAAAAAAAATTTTTTCTTTAGGCGAAATATGTTCAAAAATTTTATATTCGCAACCAAAGTTAGGGATATGTGAGATCGAAGATTCAATCCATTCTTCAAATAAATCGAATGAGTTTTTTCCTTGTAGTGCTAAAAGTACTTTGTCTTTTTTAAAGTTTGTTATCGATATTTCAGACATATTTAAATTATTTTTTATCCACTGAAAATCTTTTTCATATCTACTTGCATTTACTATTAACAATAATTCTGATATGTCATTTTCTTGTATACCAAGATCATAAATTATTAAGTCATCTATTATTCCTCCTTTATCATTGAGCATTACTGTATAAAGCCCCTGACCTTCAGAAAAGGAGTATAAATTAGTAGGAAAAAGTTTTTGACTATAATCCTTTGGATTGATTCCCTTGATAGAAATCACACCCATGTGAGAAATATCAAATAATCCTGCTGAAGATCTAACTGATTCATGCTCTTTAATTAATCCTGAAAATGATATGGGCATTTCCCAACCAGCAAAATCCACTAATTTTGCATTAGATTCAACATATTTTGAATAAAGAGGACTTTTTAGGAAATCCATGAAATATTTAGTTTGTATTTAGTATTTTTACACTTTAGTTTAGAAATTTTTTATTGCATATTTTCTAATGACAAAATTAAGCTTCTAAGTACTTTGGCCGCAACTATACTACTTACTCCGCTTTTATCAATTTCTGGAGATAATTCCACAATATCTGAAGCCACAATTCTAAGGTCTTTAAAAGTTTTCAGTATTTCTTCAAAATCATTCCAAAAAAATCCTCCCGGTTCTGGAGTGCCCGTCCCTGCTAATAAGCTGGGATCAAACCAATCTAAATCTATTGTTAAATAGATTGGAGACTTAGCGTAAGGTAGAAGAGCTTGTTTTAAATCATGTGCATTTCCGCCTGGAGAAAAGTTAACTAATTGGTTGTTGTTATGCATAATTTCAAACTCGTCTTTAGTTCCACTCCTAATTCCTACTTGCAAAATTCTCTTTTCAGGTAGCACTTCTAAGCATCTTTTCATAGTACAAGCATGACTATGTTCATTACCTATATATGATTCTCTTAAATCTGCATGAGCATCAAGTTGAACCAATATCAAATCTGGATATTTTTTTACTAATGCTTCAATAGCACCTCTTGTAATAGAGTGTTCGCCTCCAAGCATAATAGGACTAAGGCGTTTACTAATTAAAAAATTTGTTGCTGATTTAACAGACTCTATAACGGACTTTGAATCATTTTTATCAATTATTATTGATCCAAAATCAACATACATAATATCTTCTAAGTCTTTTTTTATATTTGGACAATATGTTTCTAAACAAGAACTGACTTGTCTTATTGCGTCTGGACCAAATCTTGCTCCTGGTTTAAACGAACATGTCCCGTCATAATTAACTCCAAATATACCAATTGAGCAGTTCTCAGGACTTCTCTTTGCTCCCATATAAATTGCATTTTCGTTATTAAATAAATTTTTTGTCATCTTATGAATCTAGTTCTTTTACAAATTTATTGGGCATCATTTTGAATGCTGCATTTTGAAAATTTAAATTCCAAATTTCACATCCTTTTTCTATTTTTAGTACTTCATCACAATTTTGCTTTGATAAATTTAGATATTCTGAAGAAGCAAATGTCCAACTCCAAATCCCGCTTGGATATATGGGCACAAAGGAATACATAGTTTCAGAAACTTTAAATATATTTTTTAGGGTTTTCAAAATATTTATGTGAATATTTTTGAAGGATTCAGGAGATTCGCTTTGCGTTGCTAATATCCCCCTTGGTGTAAGTATTCTTTTACATTCTTTATAAAAAGAATCTGAAAATAATAAATTTGAAACTTCTGAGGGATCTGAACAATCTACAAATATAACGTCGTAGAAATTATCTCTTGTTTTTTTTACCCATTTAACACCATCATCAATATGTATTTCTAATCTTTTGTCATTCCATGCTTCGCCTCCAATTTCTTTTAGAAATTTTTTAGATATTTTGATTACCTCCTCATCAATTTCTACTAGATCAATTTTTGATATTTGAGAATATTTAACGCATTCTCTGAGAGTTCCGCCGTCACCACCGCCAATAATTAGTACATTAGATTTTCCGTAAATACTACTTAATGCAGGATGTACAAGACACTCATGATAATATTTCTCGTCTTTTAATGATGTCATCCAGCAACCATCTAACATTAAAGCTTTACCATAATATTCATTTTCAATGACAATAATTTCTTGATATTTTGAGGTTTTTTTGATTAGAATTTTCCCATTTAGGCCGAATCTTGAGCCTTTATGATATTCATCTATCCATGTTGTAATATTTGTCATTTGCTTTTAGGAATTTTTCCCGCCAGTTTTTGTTTAGCTATTTGCCAAAGCCGTTGAAAGTCTTTAGGAGTTTGTTTTTTAATATTATCTCCTGCATGCTCTTCAACAATTGAAAATCTTTCTAAAAATTTTATATTAGTTTTTTGAAGAGCTGATTCAGGATTTATTTTTAAAAAGTTTGAGAGATTCAGAAGGGTAAAGTAAATATCCCCAAATTCATTTTTTATTTCTAAATCATTCTTGCTTTTAATTGCCTCTTTTAATTCATTTATTTCTTCTTCTAACTTTTTAAAAATCTCATCAGTACTTTCCCACTTGAAACCATGTTCTTTAACAACATTTGTGATTTTATCTGTTCCAACTGTTGGCGGTAAATTTTTAATTTTCAAATTTAAATTTCTACTAATTGAAGATTTCATATGAGGTGCTTCTTTTTCTAAATTTTTTATATTTACCCAAATCTCTTGTGATTTTTTTAATGATACTTTTTCCTTTTTGTTAAAAATATATGGATGTCTATTAATAATTTTCTTGTTTAGATTTTTTATAACATCCTTTAGTTCAAATTTTTTTTCTTCGTAACCGATTTCAGCATGAAGCATTACTTGTAATAAAAGATCTCCTAACTCTTCACATATGTGATTTGTATTTTTTTCATATATCGCATCTACAAATTCATTGCTTTCTTCATACAAAAATGGGATCAACGACATATGAGACTGTATTTTCTGCCATGGGCAACCCCAAGTTTTATCTTTTAAAGCTTTGATATTAGATATCAAAATTTTAAAACTATGTATAGTTTCTAAATCGGAATTATTTTCCAATTTATATCTATTGTTTGAGCACATAGGATATATTTAATTAATTAAATTTTGCCTCAATCATGAAATATTTAAATACTTAGTATAAATTTTTCAACTTCATCTATTAGAATGAATTATTATAAGGGCGATTAGCTCAGCGGTAGAGCGCCTGCCTTACAAGCAGGATGTCCCTGGTTCGAACCCTGGATCGCCCATTTGTTTTTTTTTCTAATGACTGAGATTGTTAATCTTTCAATCAGTCAAAGCGCTGCTTCAGAACTATCTAGGCAAGCTTCTTTTGGAGGTTCTCCAGGAGAAATGTCGATTGATTTGGTAGAGGATAAAAATTGTTCTGAAGGCTGGATGCATATTAGATTCAGGCCGGGTTCATCTAATGGTTCTCCTATTTCAAGAACAGAAGGGGTAACTTTATATGCTGATGTAAAAAAGTTTAATTTACTAAAAGATTTAAAATTAGATTATTACGGTGATTTGAGTGGTGGTGGATTTCTTATCTCAACACCAAAAAATGCAAAACGTTGTTCCTGTGGTTCTGGCTTTAAACTTTTGTAAATTTGATGTCCCTTTTTTTGCAAACTAATATTATTTTCATCAATTGGCTGCTATCAAGATAAAATAAACAAAAAGTTTACTGAAATAAAATTTGGACATGACAGAGATGAATGATCAATTATCTTTAGAGAATTATTCACCTTTTGAAGTAGAGAAAAAGTGGCAAGAAAAATGGGAAAGTTTAAAAGCGTTTAGTCCTAACCCTGAGGATGATGGTGATCCCTTTTGTATTGTTATTCCGCCACCAAATGTAACCGGATCTTTGCATATGGGGCATGCCTTTAATACGTCTTTAATAGATGTTGTAGTACGTTTCCAAAGACTTTTAGGTAAGAATGTTTTGTGTTTGCCGGGTACTGATCATGCTTCAATAGCTGTTCAAACTATTCTCGAGAAACAATTAAAAAGTGAAGGCAAAACGAGTGAGGATATTGGAAGAGATGAATTTCTTAAAAGAGCATGGAACTGGAAAGAACAAAGTGGTGGCAAAATTGTAACTCAATTAAAAAGGATTGGATATTCAGTAGATTGGAGCAGAGAAAGATTTACTTTAGATCAGAAATTAAATGAGGCAGTTGTTGAGGCCTTTAATATTCTCTATAAAAAGAATTTAATTTACAGAGGCGAATATTTGGTTAATTGGTGCCCTGAATCTCAATCTGCGGTAAGTGATCTTGAAGTTGAAATGCAAGAAGTAAATGGTCATTTATGGCATTTTAAATACCCTTTACTTTCTGAAAGTGGTGAACAGTTAGATAAGTACTTAGAAGTTGCAACAACAAGACCAGAAACTCTTTTGGGTGATACTGCTGTGGCAGTTAATCCTGATGATGATAGATATAAAGAATTTATTGGTGTCAAAGTAAAAGTTCCTTTCGTTAATAGAGAAATACCTATTATCGCTGATTCACATGTTGATAAAGATTTTGGTACGGGTTGTGTGAAGGTTACTCCAGCTCATGATCCAAATGATTTTGCAATAGGAAAAAGGCATAATTTAAAACAGATTAATGTAATGAACAAAGATGGAACTTTAAATATTAATGCCGGTATTTTTCAAAATTTAGATAGATATGAGGCTAGAAAGAAAATTATCAAAGAATTGGACAACTTAGGCCTTTTGACAAAGATAGAGGATTATAAACATACTGTTCCTTTTTCTGATAGAGGTAAGGTGCCAATTGAACCTTTATTGTCAACACAATGGTTTTTGAAAATGGATGATATATCACAAGGATGTCTTAATGAAATTGATTCTAAAAAACCATCGTTTATTCCATCACGCTGGGAGAAAGTTTATAAGGATTGGTTAGAAAATATTAATGATTGGTGTATCAGTCGGCAATTGTGGTGGGGTCACCAAATACCAGCCTGGTATGTTTTAGATGAATCTCAAGACTCAATAGAACAAGATACTCCATATATTGTTGCAAGAAATGAAGAGGATGCCTTAATCGAAGCTAATAAAAAATTTGGATTAAATATTAAATTGGTTCGTGATAAAGATGTTTTGGATACATGGTTTTCAAGTGGTTTATGGCCTTTCTCAACCCTTGGTTGGCCAAATATAAGTGATCCGGATTTTAAAAAATGGTATCCAAATAGTGTTCTTGTTACTGGTTTCGATATTATTTTCTTCTGGGTGGCAAGAATGACAATGATGGGGAATACTTTTACAAATAATATTCCTTTTAAGGATGTTTATATTCATGGTCTGGTTCGAGATGAAAACAATAAAAAAATGAGTAAAAGTTCAGGTAATGGTATTGATCCAATACTATTAATTGATAAATATGGTTCTGATGCTCTACGATTTGCTTTAATTCGAGAAGTCGCAGGCGCAGGACAAGATATCCGGCTTGATTTTGATAGGAAAAAAGATACGTCTTCAACTGTTGAAGCTTCAAGAAATTTTGCGAATAAATTATGGAATGCAACTAAATTTGTGTTAATTAATAAAACTTCTAATAATAATTATTCGCTTAATGAGAGTGATGAAGCTTCTTTAGAGTTATGTGATAAGTGGATTTTATCGAAATTGAATCAGGTAAATATAAAAGTCGTTGCTTTATTGAAAGAATATAAATTGGGAGAATCTGCGAAACTTTTATATGAATTCACGTGGAATGATTTTTGTGACTGGTATGTAGAATTTGCTAAACAAAGGTTTAATAATAAAGAGACTAAAAATAGACAAATATCTGAAAAAGTTTTAATAAAAGTGCTCAATGATATTTTGGTAATGATTCATCCTTTTATGCCGCACATTACTGAGGAACTTTGGCATGTGTTGCAACTAAAACCAGATAATGCATTATTATCTCTTCAAAAATGGCCAACTCACGAAAATAAATTTGTTGATCATAAGCTTGATAATTCCTTTCAGCAACTCTTTGAAATTATTAGGTTGACTAGAAATTTGAGAGCTGAATTAGGTCTTAAGCCATCAGAAAAAGGTCCTGTATATTTAATTTCAGACAATGATGAATTGATTGATTTTTTAAAAACTTTAGTTGATGATATTCAAACCTTAACTAAATCTTCTGAAGTATTTATTTTTAAAACTAATGCTGTTGATAAAAAAGAGTTTGCTAAATCTTTTTCCGGGATAATTAGTGATTTAGAGGTTTACCTACCTTTTCAGGATTTTGTAAATATAGATGCATTAAAGGAAAGGTTAACCAAGGATTTTAAAAAGGTGACTATTGAATTAGAAAATTTAAATAAGAGATTATCTAATAAAAATTTCGTTGATAAGGCTCCAAAAGATATTGTTGACGAATGCAGATTTAAATTAAATGAGGTTTCGGTACAAAAGGAAAGAATTACTAAAAAACTCGAACTTCTGAATTGAGAATGAATATATTTCTTGAAAATATTTATAATTTGTCTTTTTTTTTTAATACTGGTTTTGGGATCTTTTCGTTTGTTTGTATTTATATTTTAATTGTTTTATTAATTCTTCCAGCCTCCTGGTTATCTTTATTATCAGGTTTTTTATATGGTTCATATTTAGGATCAATTATCGTTTTCATTTCCGCTTCCATAGGAGCATCAGTTGCTTTTTTTGTATCAAAAAGTTTTTTTGCAAAAAAGGTAAAAAATCTTTTTAGCCGTTATCCAAAATTAAGTGTCATGGAAAAAGTAGTAGCAAAAGGTGGACTAAAATTAATTTTTTTAGCGAGGTTATCGCCGATATTTCCTTTCAGTATTCTTAATTATTTTTATGGTTTGAATAATGTTAAATTTAGAGATTTCGCTCTTGGTCTTCTTGGAATAATTCCAGGAACTTTTCTTTATTGCTCAATAGGTAGTTTGGCAAAAAGTATTCAGGAGTTGAAAAATATGCAATCACCAAATAATTTATATATTACAGGCATTGGAATTATTTCAACTTTTTTAGTTGTATATTTCTCAGCTAAATACTCCAGAGAATATTTTGAAAAATCTTAAGTATTTACTCTTTAATATTCCAATCTCTAATTGATGCAATTAAGATAAACCCTAAAAGTCTTAATTTACCTAGTAAAGTTTTGTTGGCTTCTAATTCGATATATTTTGCCTGTCCACAAGGTGTTTTTATGAAGTTGAAAACTTTTTTCTTCGCCATAAGTCCCTCAAAAAGTCCTAATAATTATTCTTATATTTTACAGCCAAGATTTTTTTTTTATTTAAAAACCACATTTTTCTTTGACTTCTTTGTTAAATATTATTTTTTAAAATTTAAACTTTTTCTCCATCTTTGAATCCTCTAAAGCATTTAAATCTAGGAAACCTAAGACTAAAAGTCACTGCATCCTTTGACTTGGTTTTTGCATCAGCTCTGATTTCTACAAGTTGACCAACGAGATGATTACGTTTCGACCAATATTCTTCACGTTGGATATCACTAAATCCACTTCCGCAACTAAGACTGTATTCATACCCATCATCTTCTCCTTCTACCAGTATTGCCCCAAGTCTCCCTTTGTTGCGACCTGTACCTTCCTCAACCGATACAACTTTTAAAGTAACTTCAATGAAAGGTTTTGCTTTTAACCAACTGTGTGTTCTTTTACATTCATACATAGCATCAGGATCTTTAATCATTACTCCTTCATATCCACCTTCCACAGCAGATTTATTCAGCTCTACAAATCTTTTTTGTCCTTCAATAGTGTCGAGATCTACATTTTCCCATTCAAGTGTTTGTATATGTTTTAGAAGCCTAGAATGTTTTGCTACCCATTCTTTTACTAATAAACTTCTTTTTGTTTGAGTAGTGTTCCATCTCCCTTTTTGAAAGTCTTCAAGGGGACATAAGTCAAATAGGTGGAGAACTGCGTCTTTGGTTTGCTTGCCATCTTTTCTATGTACCTGTTTCATTAAATCTTGAAAGTTAGCGCTCATTACTTCACCATCGAGTACTAAGTCATAAGGTTCTGGGTCTTCTTTTAAGGCGTTTTCTATTTCTGAAATAATATGACCAAAATTATGGAATTGTTTCCCATTACGAGAAAACATTTCAACTTTATTTTGTCTGACAATAGTTAAGACACGTACACCATCTAATTTGATTTCAATTTGCTTTTTTCCTATCATTTTTTTTTCATGATTTGCACTGTCATGAGCTAAAGGACAAGAAAAAATAGGAATAGTATATTTGGGAAATTTCTTTGCTATCTTGTTGATTGTTTTTTCAGATACACCACATCTAAGATCTTTAATTAAAACGCGTCTATAAAATCCATTCCACTCTTCTTTTGTTGCTGATTCCATAGCCGTAAGAATTGCATCGCGAGCAGCGTGACCAGTAAGTTCTCTTTGAATAAGCTTATTGGCTAATTTTCTAAAATCCTCCCATAAAAAATTGTGACTTTTTTCAGTCTCTTTCTGAGGGATAATTTTTACCCCAAAAGTTACCAATGGATCAAGTGCCATTCGTACACCTTCAAAAAAATCATCTAGACCTTCTTCCATTGCTTCGGAGATAATTTTTTCTTTATCTAATCTACTTGGGTGTAATTCTAATTGATGTATTATTTCTTCTTTAAACAATTCTTTTTGCCTCACAAGAAATTATTAATTCACTTTAGCTATTCTGTCTATTTTCCAATCATTGTCAGTCTTTGCAAAAGTAAAATCTAATGGAAGCTCATCTTGTTTATCTTCTGATTTTAAATTCAAAGTTATTATTATTTGATCTTCTTGGACTCTAGGTCTTCCTGATTTTAAATTTCTGTATTTATTGAGGTTTAAACCAGCTAAAAATTTAAGAAAGTCTTGTCGTTTTACATGAGTTTTATAAGTTTTTGTAGTCAAACCATAAGCTGCATCAATTCTGCCTGCTGCTATTTGATCGAAAAACTTTCTTACTAATGGATTAATTCCTCTGGCGCTTATAACTAATTTGACTGCATTAAAAGTCCAAAAAGAAACTAGTACAGCTCCCCCAACTAATAATGCTTTGATTCCGATATCTTTAACTAGTGTTGCATCCATGTTAATTTGGGTTTTTTATTACTTTAAGAAAAGAAATCGTTTTTGATGGCTTTTTTTGTCAAAATAATACTAATTTTAATCCATAATGCCAGTAATTCCCCTTTTACCCTTATTTCATAGATTTAATAGCCAATATTTTGGAAATTCTTTAACGGTTAATAATCAGCCTTTAGTAAAAGTGAGATGGAGTGATAATAGATTAAAAACTACTGCTGGTTTTTATAAAAGAAAACGTATTAATGGTTTTATAGATTCTGAAATTATCTTATCGAAACCTATCTTGAGTAAATTATCCACTATTGAAATAAACAGTACTTTATGTCATGAAATGATTCATGCATGGGTAGATAGGATATTAAAGAAAAATGAGATACATGGCCCAAATTTCCTTGAAAAGATGCATGAAATTAATTCAAAAGAGAAGAATTTTCAAATTGCTGTAAGGCACTCATTTCCTATAGAAAGGAGAGAATTAAAATATATAGGAACTTGTCAACATTGTGGTGAGAAATTTTTTTATAGAAAAAGAATAAAGAATATAGCCTGTAAAAAATGTTGTGTAAATTTCTTTAATGGATCATGGAATAAAAAGTGTTTAATTTTGTTTGATTAGAAATAATTAGATGTGTTTTTGTTTCTATCTTTGGAATTATTTATTTTTTTAATGTATTTTATATTTTAAAAAGAACAATAATCTATGGATTCAAGGAGAATTAGAAATCTTAGAAATAGTTTTGATAGAAATATTGTTGATAAACAAGTTGATAAAATTTTTGAAACTGGAAGACAATTCGTTGATGGAGTATCTGGTGCTAGGCCAGGTAAAAGAAGGAACTCAGATTTTCAAGGAATAACTAGTAAGAGTGTTAAAAAAGTAGGAAGATGGGTATCTGAAAAAGTGGATTTATTTTTTGATGAAGAAAATGATGACTGGAATGATGAGAATTTTTACGATGATCAAAGCGATATTAAGACATTTTCCAGAGAATCAAATTCTTATGAATCTACTACACAGAATTCAAAAAGACCTTTAGAAGCATTATCTTTAAGGCAACCAAAAAATTTACAGACAACTGAGCAAAAAAAATTACCTTATGCGAAAGAGAGTAAGGACGAAGATTGGCCAGATGAAATGGATTTCAAAGTTGAAAGATGGCAAAGAGCTTCAGAAAATGAGAATAATACTTCGAGAGATCAATCAATTCAACAAGTTAAATCAAAATCAAGAAATCTTCCCAGATCAAGAAGAAGAAGAGTATAGTTTGGTAAATTCTTTAATTCCTGAATAACCCAGTAAAGTTTCTAAATTTGGATTGAAAACTTCCCTTATAATTGTTAAGGGTTTTTTGTCTCGAAAAAATCTGTAATTTCTTGACCAGAATGGACCTTTACAGCAAAATTGATCTTCTAACCATTTTGCATTGACAAGTGAAATACGATCAACTTCTCTAAATAATTCTGATCTGTCTTGTGTCAAATTCTTCCAAATTGGCTCTTCTTTGGCTTTTAAATTTTCACTCACTTGATCTGCATTCCACCAACTTTCTGCCCATGCTAGGTTTTTATTATTGCTTTTGATCCATACTTGTCTTCTAATTAAAGGGCCATTTAACTGATTCAATTCTGTAGGGCCTTCTTGAGTGGATAGAGGATCTAATTGCATTGAAATTAATTTAATTTTTGTCTCTTGATTAGTTAAAAGCTGCAGATGTCTAGTTGGACTTCCATCCCCAAGCAGCATTAATTTCCATGGCCCAGATATTTTTGGTAGTGAATTCTTCACTAAAAAAATAGAGGCTTTTTCTTCCCATAAAATTTTTGGAGAGTTAAAAAGTTTATTATTCAGTGCTCTGACGGAGTGCTTTTAAGATGATAACTTTTTTTCAGCAAAAATATTTGCCTTATCTTTTTTTATCTCTCTTATTTTTAGCCAAACAAGTAAAGCAGTTAAATCAGCTTTGCTAACTCCAGGAATTTTTGAAGCATCACCAAAATTTTTTGGCTTTATCTTATTCAAATTTTCTCTAGCTTCTAAAGATAATGTATCTATCTTTTCATAATTTATTTCTTGAGGCAGAGATTTAGAGCTTTGACGATTGATTTGTTCAATGTTGTTTTTTTGTCTTTTAAGATAACCCTCGTATTTAATATCTATTTCAACACCTTCTTGTATTGAAGAGGCAATATTTTTTTCAGTCAAATTATATTTAATTAAATCTGAATAATGAAAGTTTGGTCTTTTTAAGAGTTCTTTTAAAGTTGTTGAACCTTTGATTTTTGATCCAGTGGCTAATTCTAGTTTTTTTGATATTTCATCCGTGTTTTTTAAACGAGTGTTTTGTAATCTTAATTTCTCTTCTTCAAGGAGTTTCATTTTTTCTTGATAGAGCGACCATCTTTTCTCATCAATTAGCCCTATTTCATAACCTAAAGGGGTTAATCGCCTATCTGCATTATCTCCTCTAAGGGTCAACCTGTATTCGCTCCTACTGGTAAGAACTCTATATGGTTCTTTGAGATCTTTGGTAATTAAATCATTGATCATTGTTCCTATATAGCTGCTTTCTCTAGTGAAGATTATTGGATCTTTTTTGTTTAGTTTTCTTGTCGCATTGACTCCGGCTACTAATCCTTGTGCTGCTGCTTCTTCATAACCAGTAGTTCCATTAATTTGTCCAGCGCTAAATAAATATTCAATTTCTTTCGTTTCGAGTGATGTTTGGAGTTGTGTTGCAGGTATATAGTCATACTCGACAGCATAAGCTGGTCGCAACATTTTACATTCATTTAATCCAGGTAAGGTTCTTAGAAGCTCTAATTGAATATTTTCAGGTAAACCGGTAGAGAATCCTTGAACATATATTTCAGGGGAATTAATGCCTTCCGGTTCTAAGAAAATTTGATGTGATTCTTTATCAGCAAATTTAACGATTTTATCTTCAATTGATGGACAATATCTTGGACCCTTACTATCAATAAAACCGCCGTAAATGGGAGTTAAATGTAAATTGTCTCGAATTAGTTGATGTGTTTTTGAAGTTGTTCTTGTGATATGACAACTAACTTGGGGCATATTATTTTTGATATCTGGGTCAAACGAAAAATATTTATCAGCTGCAGTGCTAGGTTGAATATCTAATTTATCAAAAATGATACTTTTTTTGTCAACTCTTGCTGGAGTTCCTGTTTTTAAACGTTCTGTTTTTATACCAATTTGGTGCAAGTTTTGGGTGAGGCCTTGTGCTGCTTGTTCGCCCGATCTACCTGCTGACATCGATTTATTCCCTATCCATATTTTGCCTTCTAAAAAAGTACCAGCTGTGATGATAACTGATTTCGCTGAGTAGTAACTACCAAAGAATGTTTTTACACCCTTTATTCTTTTTTTTACAATTTTTTTTGAGTTCAATCCAATTTGTTCAGTTTTTGCAATATCCAATTCGGTAATCATTGCTTCTTTCAAAGATAAATTATCTGTATTTTGAAGTATTTCGATCATTCTTTTTGAGTATTCTCTTTTATCGGTTTGAGCTCTTAACGCCCATACAGCTGGTCCTCTACTTGCATTTAATATTCTTTTTTGTATAGCTGTCTCATCAGCTAATTTACCAATAATTCCGCCTAATGCATCAACCTCATGAACTAACTGACTTTTTGCTGGTCCGCCAACTGCAGGATTACAAGGTTGCCAGGCAATCCTATCTAAATTGATTGTAAATAAGGCAGTAGAAAATCCTAATTTTGCTGTTGTTATAGCTGCTTCGCATCCTGCATGTCCTCCTCCAATAACGATGATGTCAAAAGATTCATTTGTTGCTTGATGATCTTGCATTTTTAGGATCGATTTAATTAGCTAAATTCCTAAATCTCGTAAATTGAGGTTCAAATAATAATTTAACAGTTCCCACGGGTCCATTTCTATGTTTAGTGACAATGATCTCTGTAATACCTCTATCTTCAGTCTCTGGATTATAGTATTCATCTCTATAAATCATTAATACTAAATCTGCGTCTTGTTCAATAGATCCTGATTCTCTTAGATCGCTTAACATTGGTCTTTTATTTGTTCTAGATTCTACCCCTCTACTAAGCTGAGATAAAGCTACAACTGGTACTTTTAATTCTCTAGCCATGCTTTTAAGACCTCTAGTTATTCGTGAAAGTTCTTGTACTCTATTATCAGGGGTTGTTCCTTCCATTAACTGGAGGTAATCAATAACAATCAATCCTAATTCTTTTTTTTGTTCAGCAATTAATCTTCTGCACAGTGATCTCATCTCTAAAACACCTAAGTTAGGTTTGTCATCTATAAATATTGGTAATTGACCTAATGAATTGATACCTTCTCCAAGTAAAGGCCATTCATCTTGCTGTAGTCTTCCTGTTCTTAGCCTGCCACTCTCGATTCCAACTTCCATAGAGAGTAATCTATATGTCAACTGTTCTTTACTCATTTCAAGGCTAAATACGCACACAGGTAAATCTTGAGATTGTGCAACATTTTTAGCTAGGTTAAGAACTATTGAAGTTTTCCCCATTGAAGGTCTTCCAGCAACAATTATTAAATCACTTCTCTGAAAACCTTGGGTCATCGCATCAAGATCGTAAAAATTCACAGGAATTCCAGCTACTGAAGTACCTAATGATCTGGACTCTATTTCATTGAAAGTGCTAGTAAGGATTTCAGCTGCCTGAGTCAGGCCTTTTGAAGGTTTTTCTTGGCTGATTTCAAATATTTTTTGCTCTGCTTTATCTAGAACTTCATTAGTATCTTGAGTTTGATCAAAACCTAGTTGAACCACTTCATTCCCAGATCTGATAAGTTGCCTTCTCATGAATTTGTCGTTAATTAAATTAGCAACTTGTTCTATGGAAGCTGTAGAGGAAACATTTTCAACTAGTTCTACCAGTTTGCTGTTTCCTCCAATTTTTTCTAGTGATCCATTATCTGCTAACCAAGCACTCATTGACGTTAAATCAGTTGGTTTCCCCTGGGTATGCAACATTAATGCTGTTCTATAAATCTCTTGATGGGCATTTATATAAAAAGCTTCAGGTTTAATTAAGTCTGCAATTCTTCCGATCGCGTCTGGATCAAGAAGTATGCCCCCAAGAACAGCTTCCTCTGCTTGAACGTTTTGAGGAGGAACTAATCCAGAGTTTTCACTATTAAAATCTTTTTTAAAATTTTTATTTTGCCCATTATTTGGAAAAGGTACGGAAACCATATCTTTAATTGCTTAGATATATACTCTGGCTACTTTTCAAAATAATGCAACAAATTTATTAACTTGTTACTTCAATATTTACTTCTGCATTTACTTCTGGATGTAATTTTATTTTTGCAGTAAAGGAACCTAAATTATGAATATCAGGAACTGTAATATTTCTTCTATCAATTTCTTTTTTAGTTGCCGCTTCTATGGCTTCGGCAACATCCCCATTGGTAACCGTTCCAAAAAGGACGCCATCTTCTCCAACCTGTTTTTTGATAGTGAACCTACCTATTGTAGATAATGCAGTTTGGAAATCTAAAGCTTCTTGCTTTAATTTATCAGCAGCGATTTTTTCTTTTTCTTTCTTCCTCTCAATTTGTTTAAGGACTGCTGGTGTTACATTCATTGCCTTGCCATAAGGTAATAGAAAATTTCTTGCGTATCCTGGTGCTACATCAACTAGATCTCCTTCTTTACCTAGTGATGCGATTGATTCAGTTAATGCGACTTGTACTCTTTTAGCCATGAAAATATTGAGCAATATAGTTAATAATAAGACCTAGAGGGTAACTTTACCTTTTTTGCAAAACCAAATTTCGCAAGAATCTTAATATGTTCCCATGTTATGTCTATCTGACCCTTAAATAATCCTTGTTTTGCCGAATTGGGAAATGCATGATGGTTATTATGCCAGCCTTCTCCAAATGTTAATGCAGCAACCCATGCATTGTTTTTAGATGAATCACCACTTTCAAATGGTGCTTTACCCCAACAATGTGTCGCGGAGTTGACTAGCCAAGTTACATGATAAACAACCACAAGCCTCAATGGAATTCCCCAAAGGACAAGAGCCCATCCTCCAACTCCTAATTTTTGACCTATTGCGTACAATGAAAGTCCAATAGGAATTTGTAAGAATAAAAAATATTTATTTAAAAATCTATAGTATGGATCCTTGATTAAATCTGCACTTAGTTTTGGAACAGCTTTTAGTGCTTCTACGTCTTTAAACATCCAACCCATATGACTCCACCAAAACCCCTTTTTACTATTGTGATGATCTACTTCAGTATCTGAAAAAGAGTGGTGATGCCTATGTAAACCTACCCAATCTATAGGTCCATGCTGACAACTTATAGCTCCACAGGTAGCAAAAAATCTTTCTAACCATCTTGGTACAATGAAAGATCTGTGAGATAACAATCTGTGATATCCAAGGGTGACCCCTAAGCAAGCAGTTACCCAGTAAAAAAATAATAATGAAGTGACTGCAGGTAAACTCCAAAATTTTGGTTGTATAGCTACAAGAGAAAGAATATGAATTGCAACCATAAAAAATATTGTTCCCCACGTTTTATGTAGTCTTGGAGGATATCTTTTTGAATGACTGGAAGGTTCTAGTAATTTTTCTGAGAGTTCTATAACTTTTTCAGCTGGAACAGGTTTTTTTAATTTTGCTGTTTCTTGGAAAATTACTGAATTCATGATATTGAAATGCTATTTTCAAAATTACCGATATGTAATATTATCATACTATACTATTGATAAGTTTAATTATCTGTGAGTCTCGGATATCGCGATAAATTATCTAGAGGTCGAAGGGCCATGGCTCATTTGATACACCTCTGGCATGAAAGAAATGGTTGGTCTCACAGAGTATTGCCATTACTTTCAGAAGTTCTTGATTTAGGTAAAGTTCATAATTCGCAAATTTCAAATCTTAGGAATGGAAAGTTATCTTCGCCAGGTCCTGAAGTTTTTCTTGCTTTAGCTCAGGTTAATACGATTCTTGATCAAGGTATTGAAAAAATCAGGGATCGTTTTGAAAGTGATTACCCAGAGTTATGGAAATCTTTGCAAGAGTCTGCATTACCCCTAAAAAATGATTCTGGTAATCCATTGTCGGCCGGGGAGTTATTCGAGATATTTTCAGGATTAAAACCTCTACCATCATCTTTTGACTGGTACATAGAAGATGAAGAAGCTTCTGCTTTAAGTGATGCTCTTTCAGTGCATTTTTGTCAGAATAAGGCTTGGAGATCATGTAAAATGGAGGTAATGGAAGCCTATGCTGTCAATAAATCTGCCCGCAGAGAACGTTTTGCTGAGGTAATTGCAGGAATTAGAGATTATACGGCAGAAGAATTAGATGGAGAACTTCTTGATTTATATGAGGCTTCAAAAAAACTTTCTTATTTTCATGGTAGGGGACCTAATGCTTTCCTCGCAGAATTAAGAAATTTAGCTTCTGAAAAATAACATGAATTTTCATAATAAATGATTCTTGACAATAACTTAAAACTGGCTGAAAACGCTGTTCTCTCTGTCGAAGAGAGTTTAAGTAAAGTTTTCCAAGAAAGGTCTAATCAGGTTTTCCATAAATTAGAAAATATTTTGACAATTTTTAAGGAAGAAAAAGTTTCTACTAGTCATTTCAATCAATCTTCTGGTAGTGGTCATGATGATATATCTAGAGAAAAAATTGATGCGGTTTTTCGAAGATTTTTTCTAGCTGAAAAGGCTGCTGTGAGGATGCAATTTGTAAGTGGAACGCATGCTATAAGTTCTGTCTTATTTGGAATTCTTCGACCTGGAGATGTAATGTTATCTCTCACAGGACAACCATATGACACTTTAGAAGAAGTCATAGGAATAAGGGGAGGAGGAAAAGGCTCACTTAAAGATTTTGACATTGAATATAAGCAAATAAATATCTGCGAAAATTTTGATTCTTTTGAAGAAAAAATTGTTCATTCTTTTGAAGAAAATTCTTGCAAATTAGTATTCATACAAAAAAGTTGTGGATATAGTTGGAGAAAATCTCTTACGAATCATCAGATAGAGAAAATTTGTAGTCTTATTCATTCCCTTGATCCTAATTGTATATGTTTTGTTGATAACTGTTATGGGGAGCTTGTTGAAGATAGTGAACCAATTTCTAAAGGGGCAAATATAATTGCTGGTTCATTGATTAAAAATTTGGGAGGAACAATCGTTCCTACTGGTGGGTACGTTGCAGGAGATGCAGATTTGGTTGAGATGGCATGTTCTAGATTAACCTCACCAGGCATTGGTTCTTCTGCAGGAATAAATTTTGGATTAGGAAGATTAATTTTGCAGGGTTTGTTTTTAGCACCACAAATTGTTCACGAATCACTAAAAGGTGCTGATATGGTTGCAGCAGTCTTTAAAAATTTGGGATTTAAGGTTTTACCAGAGCCAACAACTTATAGATCTGATCTTATTCAGTCAGTAAGATTGAATAATCCTGATTTGGTACAAAAAGTTTGTCAATCTTTTCAAAATTCTTCACCAGTAGATTCTTTTCTGAATGTTGTTCCATCATCAATGGATGGATATGATTCAAAATTATTAATGGCAGGAGGCACCTTTATTGAAGGTAGTACAAGTGAATTTTCTGCTGATGCCCCTCTAAGAGATCCTTACAATATTTTTGTTCAAGGTGGTTCTCACATAGCTCATATCAAAATTGCATTAATTCGATTATTATCTGAACTATTAGAGGAAAAATTAATTTCGAAGGATTCTCTATTTCCTTTATCTACTTAATCATGTCTTACAAGTTTCCAGACAACCTCAACTATGCTGATACTCATGAATATGTCTTGGAAGAAAATGGATTATTAAAAATTGGAGTTAGTGAATTCGCTATAGATCAATTAGGAGATATTGTTTTTGTTGAATTAGCTGATGAAGGGGCGACTTTAGAGAAAGGCGAGACTTTTGGAACAATAGAATCAGTTAAGGCCGTAGAAGAAGTCTATCTGCCTTTTTCAGGGGAAATAGTATCTGTTAATGAGAGTGTTATTGAGAACCCTGAGCTTTTACAGAATGATCCGATTGGAGACGGTTGGTTAGTAATTTTGAAACCAGAGCCAAGAGCATCAATTGCTGATTTGATGACTTCTGAGGAATATCAATCAAAGGTTGTACCAAAATAAGGCAAACTTTTTAAAAAGAGCTATTTTAAAGAAAAACATTTTAATATGATATCCAAATTTGGGACAGATTTGTTTATAGATAGGCATCTTGGATTAGGAGATAATGATGAAAGAATTATGCTGAACAAGCTTGGTTTTAATAATATTGATCAATTTATAAATCAAGTTATTCCTGAAGATATTCAGCTTAAAGATAAATCTTCAGAAATATTGCCCCAAGGTTGTTCAGAAATTGAGGCTTTAAACGAATTAGAAAAGATTGCGAATAAAAATACTAAAATGAGATCACTTATAGGCCTTGGTTATTATGACAATCATATGCCTAAAGTTATCCAAAGACATGTTCTTGAAAATCCAAGGTGGTACACATCTTATACTCCATATCAAGCAGAAATTGCACAAGGAAGATTAGAAGCTCTATTTAATTTTCAGACTATTGTTTGTGAACTAACAGGATTCCCTGTTGCTAATGCATCTTTGTTAGATGAGGGCACTGCAGCAGCAGAAGCTATGGCTATGAGTTTTGCCGCAAGAAAAAATAAATCTTCAAAAGTGTACTTAGTGGAGTCAAATGTTTTTGATCATACTTTTAATGTTCTACAAACCAGAGCAAAACCTTTGGGAATAGCCCTAAAACGCTTTACTCAAAGCAACCTTCCTAATCATGATGATGTTTTTGGAATGTTGTTGCAACTACCTGGTAAAAATGGACAATTATACGATCCTACATTCTTAATATCCCAAGCACATAGATCAGAAATTATTGTTACGGCATGTATTGATCCACTAGTGCAAGTTTTGATTAAACCAATTTCTGAATTTGGTGTTGATGTAGCAGTGGGGAGTATGCAAAGATTTGGTGTTCCAATGGGTTTTGGTGGTCCCCATGCAGCATATTTTGCTTGTAGCGAAAGATATAAAAGGCTGATACCCGGAAGAATAGTTGGGCAAACTCTATCTAAAAATGGAGAAAAGTCACTAAGACTAGCATTGCAAACAAGAGAGCAACATATTAGAAGGGAAAAGGCCACTAGTAATATTTGTACTGCTCAATCTTTATTAGCCATAATTTCTTCTTTTTATGCTATTTATCATGGACCCTCTGGATTAACGCAAATTGCTAAGAGATTAGTTGAGTTGAGAATAAATTTAGAATCAAGTTTAGCTGCTTTAGGTTTTGATATTCCTGATGGGATTAGATTTGATAGTGTTGATGTTTATTCTGAGCACTCCCAGAGGATCCATAATGAAGCTTTAAAAAATGGCTATAACTTAAGAATTTTGCCTTTGGGGTCAACTATTGAAAATTCAACTGGCTTTGGGATCTCATTAGATGAGCTTAGTAATGAAAAAGAAATAAAAGATATTTTGACTTTCATAGCAAACCTTATAGAAAAAGAAGAAGATTTAGAGCATATGAAATTTGATAAAGAATTTCATTTTGAAAGTTTAGCTTTGAGATCAAGTGCATGGATGCAGCAAGATATATTCACAAATTACCAAAGTGAAACTGAATTAATGAGATATATATTCCGACTTGCAGAAAAAGATTTTTCTTTGGTAGATGGGATGATCCCACTGGGAAGCTGTACCATGAAGTTAAATTCTGCGGCAGAGTTAAATCCAGTCTCTTGGGCTAATTTATCTTCTATTCATCCTTTTTCCCCACCAGATCAAACTAAAGGCTATTCAAAAATTATATCTGACCTAGAAAAATGGATAAGTGAGATTGTTGGTTTGAAATCAGTTTCTTTTCAACCAAATGCAGGCTCTCAAGGAGAGTTTGCAGGTTTATTGGCAATAAATTCTTATTTTGAATCAAAAGGTGAACTCTTAAGAAAAAAATGTTTAATTCCAAAAAGTGCTCATGGAACAAATCCTGCTAGTGCAGTTATGGCAGGTTTTGACGTGTTAACTGTTGAATGTGATGACGAAGGAAATATTGATTTTCAAGATTTGTCAACCAAGGTCAAGAAATTTGATAACCAAATAGGGGCTCTTATGTTGACTTATCCCTCTACTCATGGAGTTTTTGAATTACAAATCAGAAAGATATGTGATTTAATTCACTCTGTGGGAGGATTTGTCTATTTAGATGGTGCAAATTTGAACGCTCAGGTTGGATTATGTAAACCGGGGAATTATGGAGTTGATGTTTGTCATTTGAATTTACATAAAACATTCTGCATTCCACATGGAGGTGGTGGTCCAGGAGTAGGTCCAGTTGCTGCATCAGAAACTTTAAGCCCATTTCTTCCTACTCATTCTTTAATGGATAATAATTTATCCATTGGTTCCAATTACGTATCTTCTGCCAAGCATGGGAGTGCAAGTATTCTTCCAATAAGTTGGATGTACATAAAAATGGCTGGTCTTAGTGGTTTAAGGAAAGCAACTGCGCATGCAATTTTATCTGCAAATTATATTGCGCATTCTTTAAAGCATAAATTCAAGATTCTTTATAAAGGAAAAAATAATTTTGTCGCACATGAATGTATTTTAGATTTTAGGGATTTAAAATCCAAAACTGGTTTGAGTGTAAATGATTTGGCTAAACGATTAATAGATTATAGTTTTCATGCCCCAACTATAAGTTGGCCTGTTCCAGAGACGATAATGATTGAGCCTACCGAAAGTGAAAGTTTGGTTGAATTGGATAGATTTTGCGAGGCTATGCTATTGATTGGAGAAGAAATCAGCGAAATAGAAAAAAATGTTGCATTAAAGAATAATAATGTAATAAGTAACGCTCCCCATACGCTGAAAGAGTTAATTGCTGATAATTGGCATTATCCTTATTCAAAAGAAAAAGCTTCTTTTCCTTATGAATCACCAACGGCTATTAAGTTTTGGTCTTCAGTTTCTAGGATCAATAATGCATATGGCGATCGCAATTTAATTTGTTCTTGCAATGTAAATCAAGGCGAGACTTTCGAAGAAAAAAAATGTGCTTAAGGGACTAGCGTCCTTATATTTACTTAGTTATTATCAGTGAGAATAAAAATTTAATATTTTCTTATAGAATTTTTTTAAATTTTTTTATTAAAATAATTGAGCATCAAATTTTTTGGGGTATTTGAAGCTATGACTAAAGATTTAAAATCTGGTAATGTTAAGCACCTGCCAGTTAAAAACGTAGATTTACCAAATTTTGTCAATAATTTTTCAGGAGATAACTCAAGCATTTGTTCCATTGAGGGAACTAATGTTATAAGAGTACCCTTTGGTAAAAAATTTCCAAAGAAAAAAAGGCCTGAAAAGAATCAAAATATCGCTACTCTAATACTTCCTTTAAGTTCGTATAATAATCCCACGCCTCCACACGTAGCGTAATTAAGATTAATTTTATTCTATTTCTTTGAGAGTATCTGCATAATAATTTTGAAGTTGTAGTGTTGCTTGATTCCAATCCCATTTTTCTGCTTCGTTTCGTGCCTCTTTTCTCATAACTTCTCTTTTATCTTCATTCACTAGAATTTTTTTTGTCGCTTCAATTAAACTTTGTTCCCCATTATCTTTTTCATCAGGATCATATAAACAACCATTAATCCCATCGCTAATAATATCTGGAATCCCCCCTTTGTTGGCTCCGATAACTGGACATCCTGCTGCCATTGCTTCTAGTAAAACTAATCCAAGTGTTTCTGTACTAGATGGAAATAAAAATATATCTCCAGAGGCATAAGCGCTAGCAAGCTCATCGCCAGATAAGTATCCTATGAAATTAGTCTTTGTATTTTCGAAGATTTTTTCAAGCTGGTTTCTATATGGTCCGTCACCTACAAGTGCTAGGCAAGCATTAGGAATACTCTCTAAGACTGGTTTAATTCTCTCAATTTGTTTTTCTGCTGATAATCTTCCTACATAAATCAATAAGTAATTAGCGTCGTTGTATTTCCCAAATAATTTTTTTCTCATTTTCTCACTTCTCAAATCCGGTCTGAAACTGAAAGTATCTACTCCCCTTTGCCATAGGGCAGTCCTTTGAATACCTTTATCTTTTAACTCATTGACCATAGCGGTGGAAGTACATAAATTTAACAAGGCTTGATTATGAGCTGCTTTAAGTAATTCCCACAAAAGTGGCTCTAACATACCCATACCATAATGTTCCAGATATTTTGGAAGATGAGTATGGTAACTAGCAATTAAAGGAATATTATTAGTTTTCGCTAACCATATGCCACCTAAGCCAAGTACAGCCGGATTAACAACATGTATTAAATCTGGGTTAAATTTTTCTAACTTATCTGAGACTGCAGGACCCGGTAAACCAAGCTTCAACTCAGGGTATAAGGGTAATGGCATTGCAGCAACTCCAACTACAGTTGCACCCATATATGATTCTGGACACCCTTCTGGACAAAAAATTATAACTTCATCACCATTTTTTATTAAAAATTCAATCGTTTTAGTCAGTCTTGTGACTATGCCATCAACTTTAGGTAAAAAAGTTTCAGTAAACAATGCAATTTTCACTTTCTTAAGGTAACTATTTTAGAAATTTTAATTTGTCTTAATTGCCTCAGCTTGTTTTTTAGTCCAGGATGAAACACAAGGTATGCGCTTAAGATCACATCTATTGGAGTATTTTTTGGCAACTTCAACAACTTCTTCTAATAAGCCATTATCAAGAGTCGTTGGGTTTAAACCTAATTCTATAAAACATTTATTATCAACAATTAGATCATTTTCTACCGCTTCATTCCTTGGATTCGGTAAATAATTAATATCAGCTCCTGTTAGAGAAGCAACTTTTTTAGCTAGTTCTCCAACTTGATGACTCTCAGTCATTTGATTAAAGATTTTGACTCTTTCTCCAGATTTTGGAGGATTTTCAAGAGCAAGTTGTACGCATTTTACAGAGTCTTTTATATGAATAAATGCTCTTGTTTGTCCGCCTGTCCCATGTACACTTAATGGATATCCAATTGCAGCTTGCATTAGAAATCTGTTTAAAACAGTTCCATAATCTCCGTCATAGTCAAATCGGTTTGTCAATCTAGGATCTTTTAAAGTTGCTTCTGTATTTGTTCCCCAAACAATGCCTTGATGTAAATCGGTAATCCTTACAAGATCATTTTTGTTGTAGTAAAGAAATAATAATTGATCTAAGGTTTTAGTCATATGGTAAACACTACCTGGACTTGCAGGGTGTAATATTTCTTCTTCAAATCGGCTTCCATCTGGTTGTGGAACTTCAACTTTTAAATAACCTTCTGGAATTGTTGCTCCTCTATGTGATCCATATCCATAGACTCCCATTGTTCCTAAATGAACAACATGAATATCTAAATTACTCTCTACTATTGCAGCAAGAAGGTTGTGGGTGCCATTAACATTATTATCCACTGTATATCTTTTGGTGAAACTGGATTTCATCGAGTAAGGTGCTGCCCTTTGTTCTGCAAAATGGATTACGGAATCTGGTTTTTCATCAATTAGCAAATTGAGTAATTTTTGATATTGTTTAGAGATATCCATATTAAGAAACCTCATAGGCTTACCTCCAATCTCTTCCCATGCAGAAAGTCGTTCTGTTATCGAAGCAATTGGAGTTAAAGATTCTACTTCTAGATCAATATCAATTTTTCTACGACTTAAATTGTCGACAATAATAACATCATGATTTTGCTCTGCTAAATTCACCGCACAAGGCCAACCGCAAAAACCATCTCCACCTAGAACAATAACTTTCACTCAGAACTCCAGAATTAAAAGATTCATAATATATTTATTAAATTACTACAGTGTGCTTCCACTTTGTGAAAAAACATTGTAAATAGTTTCAAATCTTCTTTCTTAATACGATAAATAAAAGCAAATAATAAATTTTTACTTTCTTTTTAAACTTTTCTCAATTTAGAGAATCAGATAGATATGTTTTTTTCCGGCGAACTTGCTACTGCAAAGTCTTGTTTTTTAATTCTTCCTGCCAGAAAAGCTTGCCTGCCAGCTTTCACACTATAATTAATCGCTTGAGCCATTAGAGGAGGGTTTGCAGCTTGTGCTATTGCACTATTGATTAAGACACCATCAGCTCCAATTTCCATCGCTTGAGAAGCTTCACTAGGCACCCCAATTCCTGCGTCAATTATTACTGGTACTTTTGCATTCTCAATAATTATCCTTATATTTGATAAATTTAACAAACCTTGCCCGGAGCCTATGGGCGAGCCCAATGGCATTATAGTTGCACAACCTATTTCTTCTAGTCTTTTTGCAAGAATAGGATCTGCATTGATATAAGGTAGTACAGCGAAACCTTTTTTTATTAAAATTTCGGCTGCTTTAAGAGTTTCTATTGGATCTGGTAGCAAATACTTTTTGTCAGGAATAACCTCTAACTTCACAAAATTATTTTCTTCTTGACCAGATAATTTTGCAAGTTCTCTACCTAAAATTGCTATTCTGACTGCCTCATCGGAATTAACACAACCAGCTGTATTAGGCAGCATCCAGTATTTTTCCCAGTTGATCTTTTCGAGTAAATTTTCTCCGGTCTGATCATTCTTAATTCTTCTAACAGCAACGGTTATAATTTCCGTTTCAGAATTTGACAAACTTTCCACCATATCTTGAGTAGATCTGTATTTGCCAGTACCAACCATTAATCTACTGGAAAATTGTTTTCCACCAATTAGTAAAGAAGAATAATTTTCCATATTTAGAATCCCTTATCTTTAATACCTTTATAAGGTTTGTAATTATTTCTTTTTTCTAACTCCTTACTTTTTTTAATTGCTGTTTTGTTTTTTGGATCTATCACCAAAACCTTTTGATAAGTAGCATATGCCAAGTCATACTCAAGTAAACGCTGTTGTGCTGATGCTAGGTTATTTAGGGCTATAGGATATTCTGGGAGTGATTTTATTGCAGAGTTATAGTGTTTAATTGCTTTCTTAAATTCATTTTGAGCGGCATAGGAGAATCCTAAAGCATTGTTTATTATCGCTTTGGCTTCATCAGGTTCATTTTCATAGTTTTCAATTGCTTTTAAAAAAGTTTTAGTTGCTTCAGAATATAATCTTTTTTTTATCTGAATAGACCCAAATTCATATAATTCTGTAGCTTTTGTGAGAGAATCTAAACCTTTTTGCTCGAATTTTACTAAATTTAGTTCTTCACTTCTTGTTTTTAGAAATTGTCTGAATACAAAAATAGAAATTATTATTAATACAACAAAAAGAATTATTAAATAAGATTGGAAGGAAGATATTTCCATTATTTATATTTATTTTTCTAAATTATATTCTTTTTTCTACTTACTAATAGAAGAAACTATTTTTTCAAAACACTTAGGATCGTTTAAGGCTAATTGAGCAAGCATTTTTCTATTTATAATAATTTCTGAATTTTTCATGCCATTTATCAACTTGCTATAGTTTGTACCATTTATCCTGGCAGATGCGTTAATTCTAGAAATCCAAAGTCTTCTAAAATCTCTTTTTCTTCTTCTTCTATCCCTATAAGCATTACAAAGAGCTTTCATCACTCTTTGATTTGCTGTCCTGAAAAGATTTTTGTTACCGCCTCTAAAACCTTTTGCAAGATTTAAGATTTTGTTTCTTCTTTTTCTGGCTATGTTGCCTCTTTTTACACGTGCCATGAATTATTTGGGAATGGGGTTAACTACTTATGCGTATGGAATCATTAATTTTACATTATCAGCATCTCTTTCATCAACTACTGCTTTTGTTGAAAGATGTCTTTTTAATTTTGAGCTCTTATGATCAAGTAAATGATTATGGAAAGCTCTTCTTCTCATGAATTTACCCGTTGCAGTAGCTTTAAATCTTTTGGCGGCTGATTTACGAGTTTTTAGTTTAGACATTTAAGTCAAATGTGTTTAATTAGGATAATCTAATCCTTTATATGCATTGGCGCAAATTAAAGTTTTTAATTGATAAAGAAAGTTCCAATTTATGAAATTTAAATACACCTTTTTAAATTTAATTTTAGGCTTTATTTCCTTATCATTAATTAATGCTAAATTTACTTCTAATGTATCCGCAGAAGAAGCACTAGAGATTCAACTCAGTACAGAAATTAAAAAAGGAAAATTTTTAATTGGTCTAAAGCAATATCTTGGCGGGGAAAATGATAGTTTTTCTAACAAGAAAAATATAAATTTTATAACTAATAAAGGCTTTTTAAAATTACAATCTTCTAACGGAATCCAATTTAAAGCAAATGAGATTAATATTATCTGGAGAGAAATTCCTATTAATAATCCTAAAACAATAGAAAGAATTGTATTTGGTCCTTTTGCCAGTTATGAATCAGCAAAAAAACAGGCAGAAAAACTAAAAGCTAAGGGGTTTGAGTCTACTATTGCTTATCCTAAAAATTGGGAAGTATGGATTCCATTTGAAGATGATCTTCCGAAGTTTGAATTAAGAAATAGGATTTATAGAAAAATAAAAAATTCTCAAATTACACCTTTTCTTTTTAGTCAAGATATTTCAAAGAAACTTAAGGGACCTATACATATTTATTCTGACGAAGAAATCAAAATAAATGATGTTAATTTCGGCAAAAATTTTTATCTAGCACAAGATTTATATGGAACTTGGACATTAATTCAAAAAATTAAATTTAATGATTATTTGGCAGGTGTTTTGCCACATGAAATTGGACCGAGTTCCCCTTTAGAAGCACTGAAAGCTCAAGCTGTTATAGCACGAACTTGGGGAATTTATAATTCTGAAAGATTTAATATGGATCAATATCACTTATGTGTAAGTACTCAGTGCCAAGTTTATAAGCCTCCTAAAGTTAAAAATAAAAAAGTCCAAAAAGCCATACAAACAACGTCTAATCTAATTCTCCAATATAAAAATAAACCAATAAATGCTTTTTATCATGGCTCTAATGGTGGGATATCTGCTATAGCAGGAGAGTCTTGGCAAATGCAAAATTATCCTTATTTTCATTCAATAATAGATGGTTCTAAATCATTAAATAAAGTTTTTAAGATGCCTATCTCTAATGAATCTGAATTATCTAATTTTTTAGATTATGAGAAAGAAAAGTTTTATGGTAGCAATCATTATCTGTTTCGCTGGAAAAAGAAAATTTCAAGTCTCAGAATTAAAGAAAAGTTAATTAAAAACAAACTTATAAATATTAATAATAGTGTTATAAACTTAAATACTATTGAAAGAGGTCCAAGCGGTAGAGTAACTAAATTAGAAATAAAGACGAATAAAGGTAATCAATCTATTATTTTAGAAAAAGATAATATTCGAAGAGTATTAAGTTTTATCCCTAGTAATTTATTTACTATTAATAAATTAAGTGATGATTTATGGCTTTTGAAAGGTGGGGGCTTCGGTCATGGTGTAGGTTTATCACAATCAGGAGCAATTGAAATGGCTGAATTAGGATTCTCTTATGAAGAAATATTGAATCATTACTATCGAGATGCAAAACTCGAAAAAATTGAGATATTGTCTCAATGACAAACACATAATTAAAATTGACTTTTATGAACAATGGTTTTTATAAAAATCGAAGATTAAAGTCTTTCATATTTTTTTGTGCTTGTTTTTTAATAGCTATCATTCCTCATTTATACAAAGTCAGGGTTTATTTTAATGTTATTTTGATCCTCTCTTTTATTATTGCTGCTTATGGTTTAACTGTTATTTCCAGAAATTTAAAAAGGAATAATGCTTCTAATACTTTTAGTAATAGAGTTACAAACAAAGAGCTACCTGAACTTGATATTTTAGTTGCAGCTAGAGATGAAGAGAATGTTATAGCAAGATTAGTGGAAAGGTTATTTAATTTGGACTATCCAACAAATAAATTAAATATTTATATTATTGATGACGGCAGTTCTGATAATACGCCTTTAATTTTAGATCGTTTATCCAAGCAATTCCAAAAGTTAAAAGTAATTAGTCGCTCTCCAAATGCGGGCGGCGGGAAGTCAGGAGCCTTAAATTTTGCCTTGAAGTTTACTCATGGTGAGTGGATATTAGTTTTGGATGCTGACGCTCAATTAAAAAAAGATTCTTTGACAAGGTTATTTAGTTTTGTAGAGGAGGGTCATTGGTCTGCAGTTCAATTAAGAAAATCAGTAACAAATGTAAGTAAGAATTTTTTAACTTCATGTCAGTCGATGGAGATGGCTATGGACACGATTTTTCAATATGGAAGGTTATCAGTTGCTGGAGTTTCTGAATTAAGAGGAAATGGCCAGTTAATTAAAAAAGAGACGTTAATGGCATGTGGTTCGTTTAATGAAGACACAGTTACTGATGATCTCGATTTAAGTTTAAGATTATTATTGTCAAAATCCAGGATTGGAATCTTGTGGGATCCTCCAGTTATGGAAGAAGCAGTTGAGAATTTAAATGCTTTATTAGCACAAAGGCAAAGATGGGCAGAGGGGGGCTTGCAAAGATTTTTTGATTATGGGGATCAATTATTTACTGATAAAATTGATTATTTGCAGAAATTTGATTTAACTTACTTCTTCATACTGCAATATGCACTACCAATAATTTCAATTTTTGATTTAGTTCTCAGTATCGCTTTTTTAGAATCACCTATTTACTGGCCTATTTCAATCACGGCTTTTGTATTATCTGGAATTGCTTTTTGGTATGGTTCTACCTGCCAAAGCGAAGTACCTGTATTACAAAAGAGAAATTTTTTGATGATATGTTTATCAGTTTTTTATCTATCACATTGGTTTTTGGTTATTCCTTGGGTAACATTTAAAATGTCTATTTTTCCCAAAAAGATTCTTTGGAGAAAAACTCTTCATACTGGAGTTTAAGTTATTAATCGAGGTCTATAATTTCACCATTAAAGAAATTTGCTAAATTTTTTGAACTATCATCATTAGTTTCCTGTTTAGATATTGTTTTTGAAAAATTAGTTTTTGTTTCTATTTTTTTGATAGGTTTCGTGTTATTTATTTCATTTGCTGGTATTTCTGAAGAGTTATTTGGGTCAATTTTATTAGTCAATTGCCTGGTAGAAAAATTAAGTATTATTTGATCTCCAAATATCTTTTTTATCGTATTTTCAATTATGACTTTTCTGCTCTTTATCATGTTTTCCCAGTTTGGAGATAATGCAATTGTGATTTTTTCAGAATCAAAACTTTCAAGCTCAGCTTGTTGTGAAAGTAACATTCTTGTAGATGGTAACTCTAATTTAGAGAGAATTAATTCCCATTTGTTTTTTAAATCATTTGGACTGGGATCATTGAGGCTATTAGCAGGTATATTTTTTGTGCTTTCTTTTTTAAGAATGTTAAAATTTTCTAATTTTTTTTCTTTTTTTACAAGTGATTCTTCTCCATTTATATGATCCTTGGTACTGGGATTTTGAATTTCATTAGAACTATTTTCTTTATTGATAATTTCTTTGTTTTTTATTATTTCATGCTTCTCTCTGATCGCATCATTTTTATTGTTTGGTTCATTTTCAGAATTTATTATTTCTTGGTTATTTAAAAGACTTGTTAAGTGTATTTCAAACCAAAGTCTAGGATTATCACTTGTCTTGATTTGATATTCAATATTTCTTAGGCTGTGATGCCAATTAATTATTGTTGATTTATTTATTGTTTTTGAGATCTTATCTAATTCATCTTGAAATTCATCCGACGTATAATACAGATCTGAATATTTGTTTTGTGTAGTATGCAACAGTAAATCTCTAGTTATGTTCAATAACCCAACAATTATTTGATGAGGTTCGTTTCCAGCATCATATAATTTATTGCATGCAATTATTAATGACTCTGGCTTATTATTAATTAGTGTCTTAATCAGATTTGTTAATTCAATTTCTGATACTTCTCCTAGTAAGTTTTGAATATTTTTAACTGTTATGCCTTCGGGCAATAGATTAATTTGCTCAAGTAGGCTTTGAGCATCTCGCATTCCTCCATTAGATCTTTTTGCTAGCATTTTTAATGCTTGCACTTCATATTTAATGAATTCTTTTTCCGCTATTTCAGATAAATGGTTGAAAATGTCACCAGGGCTTATTCTTCTAAAATCAAACTTTTGGCATCTACTTTGTATTGTATTTAATACTCTTTCGGGATTTGTTGTAGCAAGGATAAATACAACTCTTGAGGGTGGTTCTTCAATAGTTTTTAGTAAAGCATTTGAAGCTGCTGTTGAAAGCATATGACATTCATCAATTACATATACTTTCCATCTTGCTTGAGTAGGTGCGAATTGTGCTCTCTCTATGATTTCTCTTATATTTTCAACTCCTGTATTCGATGCTGCATCAATCTCGATAATATCTAGTGCCTCACCATCTGAAATTTGTCTACATAAGTCGCATTTACCGCAAGGATTTATTGTTGGTTGTTCGAATGATTGGCAATTTAAAGATTTCGCAAATATTCTTGCACTTGATGTTTTTCCAGTGCCTCTCGGACCATTAAAAAGATATGCAGGGGCAATTTTTTTTGTTAGTATTGCTTGCTTTAGAGTAATAGATATGAAATCTTGCCCAACCAGTTCATCTAGTTTGTTTGGTCTATATTTTTGATGAAAAGGTTTATGTATATTTGACATTTATTCTTTATTAGTAAGAACAATTCAGATTTAAATTGCAACAATTAAATTTAAATTGTTAAGCAGATTCTTTAATGATTCTTTTAGATCCTGAAGGTAGTTTAACAATTTTGGATGAAAGTAAATTATCTACCATTTTTTTTGTAATTGTGAATTCTTTTATATTTTCTTCCGAAGGCAAAGTGTACATAATATCTAGCATTAGTTCTTCAATTATTGATCTTAATGCTCGTGCACCTGTTTTTCTTTTATATGCCTCATTAGCTATCGCTTCAACAGAATCAGAGTCAAATTTTAATTCAACATTATCCATGCTTAGCAAGGTCTTGAATTGCTTTACTAGTGCATCTCTTGGTTGAGTCAAAATAGATTCTAATGTTTCTTTAGTAAGACGATCTAATACAGCACAAACTGGAATTCTTCCAATAAATTCGGGAATCAGGCCATATTTAACTAAATCATCTAACTCTAAATTTTTAAGAGAATCTCTTGGGTCTAGTATTTTTTTTGTTTCAACTTTGTTTTGATCTGAATTAGTAGTAAACCCTATTGAATGTTTACCCATTCGCTTTTGAACAATATCCTCTAAACCAATAAAAGCCCCTCCGCAAATAAATAAAATTTGACTTGTATCAATTTGAATGCAGTCATGATAAGGATGTTTTCTACCCCCTTGCGGTGGAACATTAGCAACAGTTCCTTCAAGCATTTTTAGTAATGCCTGCTGAACTCCTTCACCAGATACATCTCTTGTAATTGAAGGATTCTCACTTTTTCTTGCAATTTTATCTATTTCATCTATGTAAATTATCCCTCTTTGAGCTAACTCTACATTCATCTCTGATTTTTGTAGAAGTCTTAGAAGTATATTTTCTACATCTTCTCCAACATATCCAGCTTCTGTCAAAGTTGTTGCATCAGCTACTGCAAAAGGAACATCTAGAAATTCAGCTAAAGTTTGTGCCAGTAATGTTTTTCCGCTTCCAGTTGGTCCGATAAGTAAGATATTTGATTTCTGTAATTTTGTTGCTTGTGCATCTTTTGAATTGTTATTTTTACTTTCTTCTTTAACTTTCCAAGCTAATCTTTTGTAGTGGTTGTATACGGCTACTGATAAAATCTTTTTTGCTGAATCTTGTCCGACGACTTGATTATCAAGGAAACTTTTAATTTCTAATGGTTTAGGAATTGAGTTTAATTCTAAAGGAATTGATTTTTCTAAATGATCAGTTTGTAGTTTCTTTTTTACTTGCGAGGAATTATTTGTATTAACTTGATTATCAAGAAGTTCTTCATCTAGAATTTCATTACAAAGATCTATGCATTCATCACAGATATAAACGCCAGGACCAGCTATTAGCTTTCTAACTTGGTCTTGAGATTTTCCGCAAAATGAACATTTAAGATGGGCGTCGAATTTAGCCATCGATTATAAAGTTAAAAGTAAAGGTTTTAAATATTACCTATTTACTAGGATTGCTTATAAAACTCGATTCGTCATCATATTCTTAAAAATAAACTTTAGCTTGTTATTTTTTGATAACTTTATCAATTAATCCATATTCAACTGCTTCAGAGGGAGATAAGAAGTAGTCTCTTTCTGTATCCTCATTAATTTTTTCTATAGGTTGTCCAGTGTGTTCTGCTAAAAGGGAATTTAAAGTCTTTTTAAGAAAAAGTATTTCTTTAGCTTGTATTTCAATTTCTACTGCTTGACCTTGTGCACCACCAAGAGGCTGGTGAATCATAATCCTAGAATTGGGTAAAGCTAATCTTTTCCCCTTTGCACCTCCAGAAAGTAAAAATGCTCCCATGCTTGCAGCAACCCCAAAGCATATTGTCACTACATCAGGCGATATTTGTTGCATAGTATCGTATATGGCCATTCCAGCAGTAACTGAGCCACCAGGAGAGTTAATGTATATTTGAATATCTTTTTCGGGATCTTCAGCTTCAAGGAATAATAGTTGTGCAACAAGAGAATCAGAAACTTGATCATTAATTCCAGTACCTAAAAAAATTATTCTCTCCCTTAAAAGTCTTGAATAAATGTCGAAAGCTCTTTCGCCTCTTCCCGATTGTTCTACGACAGTAGGAACAGCGGCACTAATTTTGCTTGTGCTTTCAAAAGAACTTATTGAACTTTGAATTAGATGTTTTTTTTCTGAGTTCACAAAAATTTTTGTCTTATAGATAATTTAAGGGTTTTTTGTTCAATTAGTAGGAAATTTTATAAATTATTTTTTTTCTTTTTCATTTTGAGTTTTTGTCGCTTTTTTTGTTTTAGTTGTATTTTTTGTCGCTTTTATTGTTTTGGAGGTTTTGGCAGTTTTAGTAGTTTTTGTTGATTTTTCTTTTACTTCGGAATTTTCTTCAAGCCAAATTATTAATTTTTCTTTAAGTAAATCGCTACTTATAACTTCTGTTAATTTTTCAATATCAATTTGTTTTGAAGATTTTGAGATTGCATCTTCATAATCTTTCATTTTTAAATCAACTTCATCTTTTGTAACTGTAATGTTTTCTTTTTCGGCTAATGCTTTTAAGGCTAAATTTCTTTGAACATTTTTTTCAGCCTGAGGTCTTGTGGACTCTGCTAATGACTTAACTAATTCTGGAGTAAAAGTAGATTTTACATCAAGACCTTGTTGAGCAAATCTTTGTGCAGTTTGTTCAATATTATTCCTCACTTCTATATCAATCATAGATTTTGGAATTTCAGCAACTAATTCGTTTGTTAAAGCATCTAATAAAGCTTCAATTTTGATATCTCTTTGAGTTTTTTCAAAATTGTCTTTAAGTTGCTTTTCTAAATCTGTCTTTAACTCTTTTAATGATTCTTTATTTCCTGACTGTTTTGCAAAATCGTCATTAAGTTCAGGCAATTCTTTTTCCTTAAGATCCTTAAGATTCACTTCAAAGATGGCTTCTTTGCCTCTTGAATCCTCATGAGAATAATCATTAGGAAATTTAAGGTTAAGTATCTTAGTATCACCAATTTTCATCTTTACGATCCCTTCAACGAAGCCTGGAATCATTTTGTTTTTTTCTAATTCAAGATCCATTGATTCACTTGACCCGCCATCAATCTCTTTACCAGAATCTTTGTATTTCCCTTGGAAACTAACTACAGCAATATCTCCTAATTTTGCTGCTCTATCGGTTACTGGAATAATATTTGCAAATTGAATTCTAGATTTTTCTAGCGCTTCATCCACTGACTTAGGATCAAACTTAGTTTTTGAGATTTCAACACTAATTCCTTTAGATTTTTTTAGTTTTAATTTGGGTGCAACATCGGTTTGAAGAGTAACCTTAAGTGATTTTTCAGGACTAAATTTTGCAAGTAAAGATTCAAATCCATCTACCAATTCTGGCTCACTTAGTGGCTCTATAGATTTTATTTTTAATGCTTCCTGCCATGATTTATCAATGATTTTTTCTAAAGCAGAAGCATGTAATTGTGTTATTCCAATTCTTTGGATTAAGACTTGTTTAGGAATTTTACCAAGTCTAAATCCTGGAATTTTAGCCGAACGACTAATAGTACTGATTGTTTCGTTTACGCAAGTTTTGCATGTCTCAGATGGTATTTCTAATTCAAATGAAATTCTACTTTGAGGCAGAGTAGTTGTTTTGACTATTAATGCTTCTTTAGTCATGTTTTTTTTGTAATTATTACTATGAGCCGAATCTTAATTATTTCACATTAAGTGATTTCCTTGGAAGTAAATTTTTTGATAAAGTAAAAAAAATAGTAAATCTATTTATAAAAATCATTTTCAAGTGTGAGACAATCTCCGTTTTTGCCTAATAGGCCATTAAAAGTTGCTGTTTTAGGATCTTCAGGTGCTGTGGGATCTGAATTACTCAAAATTCTTGAACAACGTGATTTCCCAATATCAGAATTAGTACTGCTTTCATCGGAGCGGTCAGAAGGAAAAAAAATTATTTGGAAAGGTGAAGAATTAGTTACAAAAAAAACTGTTAAGGAAGAATTTTCTAATCTTGATTTAGTTTTAGCTTCAGCAGGCGGAAGTATTTCAAAAAAATGGTTATCTACCATTATGGAACAAAATGCTTTACTGATAGATAATTCTAGTGCTTTCAGATTAGATAAGAACGTACCTCTTATAGTTCCTGAAGTTAATGCTAGTGATGCTCTCCATCATGATGGGGTAATAGCGAATCCAAACTGCACTACCATTTTGTTGACATTAGTTTTAGCTCCGTTAAATAAACTTTCTACTATTCAAAGAGTTATTGTCTCAACATATCAATCTGTGAGTGGAGCAGGCCAATTGGCGATGGAGGAACTAAAGCTTTTAACTGAAAAATATCTCCAGGGTAATCCTCAAAAAAGTGAAATTTTGCCATACTCTTTGGCTTTTAATCTGTTTTTACATAATTCACCCATGCTTGCGAATAATTACTGCGAAGAAGAGATGAAAATGGTTAATGAAACAAGGAAAATATTAAATATTGCTGATTTAAAGCTTTCTGCTACATGTGTTCGAGTTCCAGTATTGAGAGCGCACTCTGAATCTGTCAATATTGAATTTGCCGGCGTCGTTGAACCGAACGTTGCACTTAAAGAATTAAAAAAGTCTCCTGGAATTGAAATTATTAATGATTATAATAACAATAGATTTCCTATGCCAACTGACGTTATGGGTAGGGATAACATTGCTGTTGGAAGGCTAAGAACCGATATTAGTCAGCATAATGGACTAGAATTATGGTTATGTGGAGATCAAATAAGAAAAGGAGCAGCCCTTAATGCTGTTCAAATAGCCGAGTTATTAATTCCAAAAAAATGATTACAGACAAAACTGAGTGTAATGATCCATTATTTGGGAGAATACTAACTGCAATGGTTACTCCATTTACTGAAAATGGAGATGTAGATTATGAACTGGCTATTAAGCTCTCAAATTTTCTTTTTGAGAACGGTTCAGATGGAATTGTGCTATGTGGGACTACTGGAGAATCTCCGACTCTTTCATGGGCAGAACAGCATGATTTATTTATTGCAGTAAAAGGATCTTTGGATTCCAGTTGTAAAGTAATAGTTGGCACTGGTAGTAACTGTACGAGTGAAGCTGTAGAAGCTACAAAAAAAGCCTATGACTCTGGTGCCGACGGTGCTTTGGTTGTGGTTCCTTACTATAATAAACCACCTCAAGAAGGGCTTTATAAACATTTCAGTTCAATTGCTAATTCTGCAAAGGATTTGCCTCTAATGCTTTACAACATACCTGGAAGGACAGGGTGCAATTTATTACCTGATACTGTGAAGAAACTTATGGATTTCTCAAATATTCTCAGTATTAAAGCGGCAAGCGGTAGAATAGAGGAAGTAACAGAACTAAGAGCTATTTGTGGCTCTACACTCTCTGTATATAGTGGCGATGATTCATTGTTGCTTCCAATGTTATCTGTAGGTGCTGTAGGAGTAGTAAGCGTTGCAAGTCATTTGGTTGGATTGCAATTGAAAGAAATGATTCATTCCTTTCAAAGTGGGGAAGTTTACAATGCGCTTGCCATTCATGAAAAACTTCAGCCTCTTTTCAAAGCACTCTTTATGACTACAAATCCAATCCCAATTAAGGCTGCTTTGGAGCTATCGGGATGGAATGTAGGTATTCCCAGAAGTCCTTTGTCACCATTAACTCCTGACATGAAAAAACAACTATCTTTTATCCTGAAATCCCTATAATAGGGATTATATTTAACTTGATAATTAAATTTAAATAAACCTTATTTGATTACAAGCAGGCCTTCATAAATTTCAAAATTATGCAATCAAGTACAAATTCAACTGTTAATAGATCTACTAATGATTCATCTAGATCAAAAAGTAATGAGCCAGCATTAAGAGTCATACCTCTAGGAGGACTTCATGAAATAGGAAAAAACACTTGTGTTTTTGAATATGGTGATGAATTGATGCTTGTTGATGCTGGCCTAGCTTTCCCATCAGATGGTATGCATGGCGTAAATGTTGTTATGCCGGATACAACTTTCTTAAAAGAAAATCAAAGAAGAATAAAAGGAATGATTGTTACACATGGTCATGAAGATCATATTGGAGGGATTTCTCATCATCTAAAGCATTTTAATATTCCGATTATTTATGGCCCAAGACTTGCAATGTCGATGCTTAGAGGAAAAATGGAGGAAGCAGGGGTATCTGATAGAACAACTATACAGACAGTAAACCCAAGAGATGTTGTAAAAGTTGGACAACATTTTTCTGTTGAATTCATTCGAAATACCCATTCTATTTGCGATAGTTTTTCATTAGCAGTTACAACACCTGTTGGCACAATTATTTTTACGGGAGATTTTAAGTTTGATCATATGCCAGTAGATGGAGAGCAATTTGATATTGAAAGAATGGTGCATTACGGAGAGAAAGGCGTTTTATGCATGTTCAGTGACTCTACTAATGCCGAAGTTCCAGGTTTTTGTCCTTCTGAAAAGACTATTTATCCTTCTCTAGAAAAACATATTGCTGAGGCAAAAGAACGAGTTATTCTAACTACTTTTGCTAGTTCTGTTCATAGAGTGACGATGATCTTAGAGTTGGCTATGAAACATGGAAGAAAGGTCGGTTTGTTAGGAAGATCTATGATAAATGTCATTGCAAAGGCCAGAGATATTGGTTACATGAAATGTCCTGATGATCTTTTTGTTCCTATAAAACAAATTAGAGATTTACCAGATAGAGAAACTCTATTGTTAATGACTGGAAGTCAAGGAGAACCCTTAGCAGCATTAAGCAGAATATCCCGTGGTGAACATCAGCATGTTCGTCTTAAGACTACTGATACTGTGATATTTTCAGCCAGTCCAATTCCTGGCAATACTATTTCTGTTGTTAATACTATAGATAGATTAATGAAACTCGGAGCAAAAGTTGTTTATGGTAAGGGAGAAAATATACATGTCTCTGGGCATGGTTTTCAGGAAGATCAAAAGTTAATGTTGGCACTCGCTAAACCCAAGTTTTTTGTCCCTGTTCATGGAGAACATAGAATGCTTGTTTGTCATGGTAAAAGTGCACAAACTATGGGAGTTCCAAAGGATAATATTTTAATTATTGAGAATGGAGATGTTGTTGAGCTGACGCCTAACTCTATTCAAAAAGGTGATCCTGTAAAAGCTGGTGTAGAACTGCTTGATAACTCAAGAAATGGGATAGTAGATGCTAGAGTTTTAAAAGAAAGGCAGCAATTAGCTGGAGATGGTGTAGTAACTGTTTTAGCTCCTATTAGTACAGATGGGAAGATGGTTGCGCCTCCCAGAGTTAATTTAAGAGGAGTGGTTACTACCGCAGAGCCAAGAAAAATGTCTATGTGGACAGAACGTGAAATAAGCTGGGTTTTAGAAAATAGATGGAAACAATTATCCAGACAGACTGGGCCGAATAATTTTGAAGTAGATTGGATTGGTGTACAAAGAGAAATTGAAAATGGTTTATCTAGAAGAATGAGAAGAGAATTACAAGTTGAACCACTTATTTTGTGTTTAGTTCAACCTGCTCCAAGTGGAACTCGTGCTTATATTCCAAAAATTACCGAAGAGCAAAATTTTTCTAATAGAAATAGAAATAATAATAATTTCCATAAGAAATCAAACAATAATCATCCGAATAGTGTAACTAACCCGCAAAATAACCAAAAAAGTCCAAAAGTTTCACAGAATTCATCGGCTGAAAATGCTACTGAAGATTCATTTGAAGGTAGGACAAGAAGAAGAAGATCCGCTATCACATCTTAACTTTTTCAAAGTTTATATAGTTTTTATTCCAAACAATTTTTAAAAACTCTTGAAAGTTTATTTGGCCTTTATTTTTTTCATAAATAGAAGTTGCTAATTTTGTTAGATTTTTAGAACTACATTGTTTTGTAGATATTTCTTTTAAAAATCTATTTAAGATCGTGCATCGCGCTTCAATACACATACTATTTAAGAGATTTCTATTGATACCTTTTACATCTTTACAATGTAGGTATGCTAGTTCACTAAGATCATTGCGTTCATTATTGTAGTTGCTCATTTTTTTGGAAAAATTATTTATTCTTTCAGAACAACCAGGATAGATAACCTCCAAGGTAGGAATAATTTTTTTTCTTACTAAATTTCTTTTTAACTTAAGATCCGAATTTGTAGGATCTTCCCATACTGGGATTTTTATGTCATTACAGATTTGTTTTGTATCTTCTCTACTGAAAATTAATATTGGCCTTATTAAAAAAATTTGATTTTCTAGTAATCTTTTGCTCTCAATATTACTCAGCCCGGTAAGATTGCTCCCTCTAGATAAATTGAGGATAAATGTTTCTGCATTATCACTACTGGTATGACCAGTTAATAAATAAATATGATGATTATGCTGGTTTTTATTTAATAAAGTTTTGGCTCTTTCACATAATTTTTTATATCTCCATTGTCGTGCTTTTTCTTCTGAAGAAATATTTTCTTTATTTGCTTGATCACAATAGAATGAAATATTTTTATCTTCGCAATAACTTTTTAATTCAAGAGCATATCGTGAAGATTTTGTGTGCCATTGATGATCTCCATGCCAAACACTAATAGACCAATTATGAAGTTTCTTTAGGTCATTAATTAGGGTTAATAAGGCCATTGAGTCTTGTCCCCCGGAAACACTTATTAAAATATTCGATCCTTTGGGAATTAATTTTTTTTTGCCAAGAATCTCTTTATGAAGCTGATGATGCCATGATGTCCAATTTTTCTGAGTTAATTTTTTATCAGACATTTTGTGTTGCTCAGATAATATTTTTTAAAAAATGCACTGTTTTACTAAAACAATGTCACAATCGGGTAATAAATTCATTAATTAAATGAGTCTGATTAATCTTTTGCCACAAAAAATTAAAGAAGAGTTAAGGAGTAAATCTTTACTCAAAGTTATTTCAGGATTGAATAATTTCGATGTTCAATCTGTGAAAACAATTGTTGAGGCTGCTTCATTAGGAGGTGCAGATCTTGTAGATATTGCTTGTAATGCTCAACTCGTAGAGCTGGTACTTAAGAATTTTAAATTACCAGTTTGTGTGAGTTCAGTAGTGCCAACTTCTTTCATAGATTCTGTAAAAGCAGGAGCCTCATTAATTGAAATAGGAAATTACGATACTTTTTATGAAAAAGGCATTAATTTTTCAGACGAAAAAGTCTTAGACATAACCAAAGAGACAAGGGATTTATTACCTCATGTTCCCCTATCAGTAACTGTTCCTCACACTATGCCTATTGATAAACAAGTTGAGCTTGCTATAAATCTAGCTGAAGAACATGTTGATATTGTTCAAACAGAGGGTGGTACTAGCTCTAATCCTTATTCATCCGGAATCCAAGGCTTTTTTGAAAAGGCAGTACCAACTCTCGCAGCAACTTATGCTATTCATCAAGAATTTAAGAAACAATCTGTCAATATACCAATTATGAGTGCCTCTGGATTAAGTCAAGTTACTTGTCCATTAGCAATATCTTGTGGAGCCTCAGCAGTTGGTGTTGGATCTGCAGTGAATAAATTAGATGATTTAGTATCAATGATTGCAGTTGTTAGGGCCTTAAAAGAATCTTTGAAAAATTCAGTAATTAAAGAAAAAATTTCTTAATATATAAGAACTTTAGCTATTAGCTTGATGAACGACTATAAGCTTCAAGCTCCCTATGAACCAAATGGAGATCAACCTGAAGCTATCAAAAAATTAGTTAGAGGTGTTAATAGTGGTAAAGAGTTTCAGACTCTTTTAGGAGCTACTGGAACAGGTAAAACATTCACTATTGCAAATGTAATTCAACAAACAGGAAGACCAGCTCTTGTATTAGCACATAACAAAACTTTAGCTGCTCAACTATGTAATGAATTAAGGGAGTTCTTTCCGAAAAATGCTGTTGAGTACTTTATTTCTTACTACGATTATTATCAACCTGAAGCTTATGTTCCTGTAAGTGATACATACATAGCAAAAACTGCTTCAATTAATGAAGAAATAGATATGCTTCGGCATTCTGCAACACGCTCATTATTCGAGAGAAAAGATGTAATTGTAGTAGCCTCTATAAGTTGTATTTATGGTCTAGGGATACCAAGTGAATATCTAAAAGCTTCAGTTAAATTTGAAGTTGGAAAATCTATAAATTTACGTTCTTCTTTGAGGTCGCTTGTTGAAAATCAATATACTAGAAATGATATTGAAATCACTAGAGGTAGATTCCGAATAAAAGGTGATGTTTTAGAAATTGGTCCTGCTTATGAAGATAGATTAATAAGAATTGAATTATTTGGTGATGAAGTCGAGGCTATTAGATATGTTGACCCTACTACTGGAGAAATACTTGAAAGTTTGCAACAAGTTAGTGTTTACCCAGCGAAGCATTTTGTTACTCCAAAAGAAAGACTTGAGAGTGCAATAAAAGCAATTAGAAGTGAATTAAAAACTCAACTCGATAAATTTACATACGAAGGAAAATTGTTGGAGGCTCAACGTTTAGAGCAACGAACCAAATATGATTTAGAAATGCTAAAAGAGGTTGGCTATTGTAATGGGGTTGAGAATTATGCTCGTCATTTATCAGGCAGGGAGGAAGGTTCACCGCCAGAATGCTTAATAGATTACTTTCCTGAGGATTGGCTTTTGGTAGTAGATGAGAGTCATGTAACATGTCCTCAACTTCATGCAATGTATAACGGTGATCAATCTAGAAAAAAAGTTTTGATAGATCATGGTTTTAGATTGCCAAGTGCTGCAGATAATAGACCTCTAAAATGTGAGGAGTTTTGGGAGAAATCAAAGCAAACATTATTTATAAGTGCAACTCCTGGACAATGGGAACTAGACCAATGTGATGGTGAATTTATTGAGCAAGTTATAAGACCTACTGGGGTATTAGACCCCGTTATTAATGTAAGGCCGAGTGAAGGTCAAATAGAAGATTTATTATCTGAAATAAGAATTAGGTCTGAAAAGAATCAAAGAGTTTTAGTGACTACACTAACTAAGAGAATGGCTGAAGATTTAACTGATTTTCTATCTGAAAATAAAGTAAGAGTTAGATATTTACATTCTGAAATCCATTCAATTGAAAGAATTGAAATTATTCAAGACCTCAGAATGGGTGAATATGATGTTTTGGTAGGAGTTAATTTATTGAGAGAGGGACTAGATCTTCCTGAAGTTTCGTTGGTTGCTATTTTAGATGCTGATAAAGAAGGTTTTCTTAGGGCAGAAAGATCATTGATTCAAACAATTGGAAGAGCTGCAAGACACGTTGAGGGAGTTGCCTTGCTTTATGCAGATAATTTCACAGATTCAATGAAAAAAGCAATATCCGAAACTGAAAGAAGAAGAACTATTCAAAAAAAATACAATGAGGTCAATGGTATTACTCCAAAACCTGCAGGTAAAAAAATAGAAAATTCAATATTATCTTTTCTAGAGCTTTCCAGAAAATTAGATGCTAGTGGTTTATCTAAAGATTTAATTAATATAGTTAATAACAAAACGGACGCAATTCTCAATACCAACGATAATCAATATTTGCTTGAAGAATTGCCTGATTTAATAGACAAGTTAGAAATTAAAATGAAAGATGCCGCAAAAGATTTGAATTTTGAAGAAGCAGCAAATTTGAGGGATAGAATCAAAAAATTAAGACAAAAATTGGCAAGAAATAGCTAAGAAGAACTTATTTGTCTAATTCGAAATGTTTATGGATTGCATTAACTGCTTTGTCACAATCTTTCTCTAAAACAATACAAGAAGTTCTAATTTCACTAGTGGCAATCATTTCAATATTGATATTTTGGTCAGCCAATGCTCTAAATATTTTCCCAGCCGTTCCAACCTTAAATGCCATTCCCGCTCCTACGGTGCTTACTTTTGCTATAGCGGGGCCATCTTCAATGTATGAACCGGGCAATTTTTTTATTAATGCTTCAAAAACTAAGTTAGCTTTTTCTCTATCTTGTTTATTCATTGTAAGACTAATATCCTTAGTTTTTAGAGAGGAAATTCTCTCTGATTGCACTATGGTATCGAAAAGTAAATTATTTTCAGCTAGTGCTAAGCATATTGATGCGGCTACACCTGGACGATCAGGTAGTTTTCGAAAACTGACTTGCACTTGGTTTTTGTCTAATGCAATTCCTCTTACTTCGGGTTGATCTTGTTTTTCGTAGATGGGGTTAACGAATATTTGTGTATCGGATAACTTAAATTTTTCAGCAACAAATCTAATAGCTTTCGGAAGATTATTGATTTCAATCACACAGCTGACTTTAATTTCACTAGTGGCTATTAATCTTACATTTATATTCGCTTGAGATAAAGTATCAAATAAATCAGCCGAAACACTTGGCCGACCCATGATGCCTGCTCCTTGAATACTTAATTTAGTCATATTTGTTTTTAAGTTGTATTCGCCACCTAATTGACTTGTTATAATTTCACATTGTTCTGTAGTTTTTTTAACTTCTAATTGGCTTACAGTAAATGTAATATCGTTATTATTACCATCATTTGTTGCTTGTATTATTAAATCTACATTGATACTTGCTTCTGATAGTTTTTCAAATATTTGTGCTGCAATCCCTGGCCTATCAGGAATTTTGGATAGACTGAATATCGCTTGGTTTTCTAATACTTCAAGACTATTTACTGTTTTTGTTAATTCTAGGCTTCCTCTTTTTAGGGAGAGGGGTTTGATTTTGCTTTCTAGTAGAGTTCCACTGGAGTCGCTTTGACTTGATTTAACGCATAATTTAATTCCATAATTGCGGGCGATTTCTACAGCCCTTGGATGAAGAACTGAAGCACCAACGCTTGCAAGTTCCAGCATTTCCTCACAACTAATTTCATCTAAGAGTTTCGCATTAGGAACAATTCTTGGATCAGTAGTAAGAACCCCAGGAACATCTGTATATATTTCGCAAGTTTCAGCTCCCAATGCCGTTGATAAAGCTACTGCGGAAGTATCTGAACCGCCTCTACCCAACGTTGTAATTTCCATTGATCCAGTATGGCTTAATGTTGTTCCTTGAAATCCAGCAACCACTACTACAAAACCTTGATCGATATAATTTTGGATTCTGTCTGTTTTAATATCTAGAATTCTCGCTTTTCCATGTATTGATTCAGTAATAATCCCTACTTGGCTACCTGTCATGGAAATTGCAGGTATGCCGTATTCATTTAATGCCATTGAGAGAAGAGATATGGTTACTTGCTCTCCAGTTGAAAGGAGCATATCCAATTCTCTTCGATTGGGATTTTTACTTATTGATGAAGCTAAGAAATTTAAATCATCTGTAGTTTGTCCCATTGCGGAAACGACAACGACAATTTCATTGCCTGCTTCTTTACTTCGACAAATAGTAGTTGCAATATTTTGAATTTTTTTAATATCTCCAACAGAAGTACCGCCAAATTTTTTTACTAGTAAAGCCATGTTTAAATCATAATGTAAATTCTTAAACTTATAATTTGATTAATTTAAATTAATTAAATTTTCGGTAAAAACATTCATTGGATTATTACCTGTTTTTAGTAATGATTCAATATCTAATAAATTACTCATTAAATTAACCAAATATTCTTGCGAGACATTTTTCACTTTTTTTCTAATAAAAAAAATTCTTTTTGGATTAGATATTCCCGCAAGATTACAAATCTTTTTTGAATTATTATCATCAGAATTAACTGCTAATTTTATAATTGTATGTAATCTTATTTGACTAATTAAACCCGCATTTAATTTTAAAGCAGGTTCACCTTTCTGTAAGGAATAATTTATCTCAATTAGACTTTCATTTATATTTTTATGAAGGAGATGATCAATTATTTTGAAAATATTGGGTTGATGATCACTAAATATTTTTTTAACATCATTGCATGTTAGAACAATTTGTGGATCCAAATCATTTGATACAGCTGTAAGGAATGTTTTTGCTTTTGTTAATTCATTTTTTAATTTAAAGCTATCATTTCCAACCGAATCAATTATTAATTCAGCTGCATCTTTATCAATTTTGATATTCATTGAATTTGCTGAATCTTCTAAATATTTTTTTTGTCCCTCATAGTCCCAAATTTCTGGTAAAGAAAATGATTCTTCTTTGGCTAAATTATTTTTGATGAGGTTTTGCAGAAATTTAGTACTTTTTAATCTGGAGTCTGGTTTTTTAGTACTTTGTAAAATGAAAAAAGTTCTACTAGGAATATTGTTATGAATTTTTTCAAATTTATTTATTAGTTCGTCATTTTTTGTAGTAAAAATTGGATTATTTTTTAATGTAACTATTCTTGAACCTTCTCCAAAAGGAGGAGTAAGAACTTCATTAAGGGCTTTATTGATTTGTTCATTATCATCTCCATTTAAATTAGTTACATTAATTTCTTTCCATTCTTTAGAGACTTCTTTATCAATTAATTTTTGGATAAATGTATTTTGAGAATTTAGATCATTACCCCATAATATTTGTATTGGCATGATTGCTCAATAAAAATCGTATATTAATTATGATTACTTCTAACATAAATTCAATCCAATGGTAACAGATCATCCAATTTTTTTAGAAAGTATTAGTTTTATAAGATCTCATTTAGAAGCCAATGATCTTAATTATTTAGAAAAAAAAGTCTTAGAAAGATTGATTCATACTTCTGGAGATTTTTCTGTTCAAAATCTCATAGTTTTTAGTGAAGGGGCATGCGAAAAGGGGCTACAAGCTCTTCAAAATGGGGCTCCAATTTTAACTGATACCGATATGGCAGCAGCAGCAATAAAATCCATGGCAGAAAATACTACTAGGAATAAAGTGTTTACCGCTAGAACGTGGTTTGGTGACAATAATCACACAAAATTAACTAAAACTGCATATGGCTTAAGTGAGGCTTGGAAAGAATTATCAGTAAAAAATTCTGGATTGAAATCTCCTATTGTAGTAATTGGTAGTTCGCCAACAGCACTAACATATTTAATCGATATTCTACATAATTCAAAAGATTTACCTAGCTTAATTATTGGAATGCCAGTTGGATTTATAGGAGTAGAAAAAAGCAAAAAAAAATTAATTTCTTCAAATCTTCCAAGAATTGTTTTGAGTTCAACAAGAGGAGGTGCTGCTATGGCTGCTGCTACTGTTAACGCCTTGTTGAGGGAAACTATTTAAAAAGTATTCATCTTATTAAAATGTCAAAAATCTACTCGAAATCATTATTTAATTTATTATTTTCTTCTAAAGAATTTAAAACTGATTTTGCTTTTTCTATAACTTCTTTTGGAACTCCTGCTAATTTAGCTGCTTCTATACCGTAGCTTTTGTTTGAGCCCCCTTTTACAATCCTGTGAGTAAAAATTAGCTGATCGTTATTATGTTCTACTAAAACTTGAAAATTTTGTATATTCTTATTTGAATTTTTTAAATAATTCAGCTCATGATAGTGCGTAGCAAAAATAGTATTACATTTAATTTTTTTTGCAAGATATTCACTTACTGACCAAGCTATTGAAAGTCCATCAAAGGTAGATGTCCCTCTACCTATCTCATCAAGTAAAACTAGTGAGCTAGAAGTTGCCTGATTTAGAATCGATGCAGTTTCAGACATTTCTACCATAAATGTTGATTGTCCAGATGATTGATCATCAACTGCCCCAATTCTTGTGAAAATCCTATCTGCAATCTTGATTTCAGCATTATTAGCAGGAACAAAGCTACCAATTTGTGCGAGAATTTGTATTAAACCAATTTGTCTGATAAAGCAACTTTTTCCGCTTGCATTTGGACCGGTCAATATAATTAATTTTTGGTTATCCTCAAAGGAAATATCGTTCTCTATAAACTTTTTATCATTTAATAATTGCTCTACAATTGGATTTCTTCCTGAGATAATTTTTGTACTATTTTTTGTGTTTGAATCATTTATTTGTATTAATGAAGGTTTTATAAAATTGTTTTCTACTGAAGTGATTGATAAACCAAGCAATGCGTCAAGTGATGATATGGATTTAGCAATTGATCTTATGTGTTTTGTTTTTTCAGCAACTATATTTCTTAATTCGCAGAAAATTTCATATTCTCTTGATGAAGCTCTACTTTTTATTTGAAAAATCTTATTTTCTTTATTTTTAATTTCTGAGGTGATATATCTTTCTTCATTGGTAAGTGTTTGCCTTTTGATCCAATGTTGTGGAGCTAAATTAACTTTTGACTTATTTATAGAAATGTAGTATCCAAAATTTTTATGAAATTGAATTTTTAAGTTTGAAATTTTGCTAATTTCCCTTTCTTTTAATTCCTCTTTATTGAGCCACTCAGAGTAATCATCCATTAAATTGCGTAAGCCATCTAATATACTGTCAACCCCATCGTGGATCATGCCTCCTTCACTTATATTTAGAGGAGGATTTTCTATTAGTTTAAAACTTATAGTATCAGCTAATTCTAAGAGTCCCTCATCAATATTTTTTAATTGATCGGTCCAATCTGGGAGATCATATTTAAATAATTCAATTATGGATTTTAGTCTAGGCAATTTTTTTAAACCTTCCGCTATTGCAATTAGATCTCTAGGACTTGCATGACCAGCACAAGCTCTACCAGCAAGCCTTTCTAAATCCCCCATTGCTCTAAGTGAATTTTGGGTATCTGTCCTTAATTCTTTAGATTCAATAAAGTTTGTAATTATATTTTGTCTTTTATAAATTTCATTAACGTTTAATAGTGGTGAATCTATCCACCTTCTTAAACACCTTGCACCCATGCAAGTATAAGTTCTATCAATGCTCCATAGGAGCGAACCTACATAATTGTTTTCTCGTTGTGTATTTTTAATTTCTAAGTTTTTTTGAGTTTGATAATCAATAATTAATTTGTTGCGACCAAATTGAATTTGTGGAAATTCTAATGAGATTTTTACAGAAGAATCTTTATCTAAATTTGAAGGATTAATTTTTTCTAGGTAACTTAATAAACCTCCAAGTGATCTAGTCGCATTGTTTAAATTTTTAAGTCCTATTCCTTCTAGGTTTGCAATTTGGAAATATTTTTTTATTAGATAATTTGCTTCATTAATGTCAAAATTAGTCTCTTGAGAAACAGTATATGAAATTTGACTATTTCCTTTAATTAATAAATTTCTTACTTCGTTGCTTCCTACAATGATTTCTGAAGAATCTAATTTATTAATTTCATCAAATAGTTTTGACAGAGATTCACCTTCTAAAGTTATTAATTCTCCTGTGCTTACATCAGCTTTTGATATACCCCATTCATAAGATTGATCTGATTTTTCTTCTGATAAGTAAATAGCAGTAATCCAATTATTTTTCTTTGCGATCAACATCCCCTCTTCAATTACAGTTCCAGGAGTAATTATTCTTGTTATTCCTCTTTTAATTGGCGTTCCATAATTTCCAGAACTTTTTTCTAATTGGTCGCATATAACCACAGAATAATTTTTTTTAATTAAATCAGCACAGTATCTCTCCATTGCATGATGGGGAACCCCGGCCATAGGAATCTTACCTATCTCTTTTCCAGCATCTTTACTTGTAAGTGTTATTTCTAAAAGGTTTGAAATTAATACAGCGTCCTCAAAAAAACATTCAAAAAAATCTCCTAATCTATAAAGTAATAACCTATCTTTATTTTCCTCTTTAAGAGTTACATAATGCTTCATTACAGGAGTTAACTTCATTTTTGAAACTGTTTTATAGCTATAGGATTCTTCATTGATGCAAACATTTTTATTATTTGAAATTAACTCAGTCTTGAATTTATTTATTAAATTAGTTGAATTTTTTCTTTTTCTAGGTCGTTTTTGCGATTCTTTTTTTAGATCTTCCCAGGATAAATCTTCTGGAATTTTTGTTATTTCTTTTTGCTCATCGTTTTCATTATCAACTGCAAATAAATTCTTTTGAATTATCGTATCTTCTTGCATACTTTTTTAATTCCTAAATAGATATTAGGTAGAAAATCTTTTTTTGCATTTTAAAGTGGCTAAAGTATGTAAATTTTCTCTAATAATTATCATTTTCATGAGATTATAGTATTTATAATAATTTGAAACCTAAGACTGAATTATGCAGGCTGTTAACTTTTTCTTTGTAAATGCTCTTTTATTTGCTTCTTTAATTGCGGTAGTTGGAGTACCCGTTTTGTATGTGACTCAACCTTCTACTGAGGAAGGACAGCGAGAAAGTAGGAGAAAAATCTATTCTATTGCTGCTGTTTGGGTTGTTTTGGTTTTTGTTACAGGGATAGTTTCTTCATTAGTTTGAACTTAATACCTTTTCGTGAGAGTCTATTAATATAACGAAGTAAGATTTAATGACTATTTTTGAGGGATCTTTTACTAATGCATCTACTTTAAAAGTTGGGATTGTAATAGCAAGATTTAATGATTTAATTACAAATAAAATCCTATCCGGTTGTCTTGATTGTTTAAAAAGACATGGTTTAGATACTTCTGATTTAAGCAATCAAGTAGATATAGTTTGGGTTCCTGGTTCATTCGAATTACCAATCGCAGCTAAAACCCTCATGAAAAATAAGAGTTATGATGTTGTAATTGCTCTTGGGGCTGTGATCCGTGGTGAAACTTCTCACTATGATGTAGTTATATCAGAAGCTAGTAAAGGTATTTCACAAGTTTCAAATGAAAATAATGTTCCAATTATTTTTGGAGTTTTAACTACTGATACTATGCAGCAGGCTCTAGAAAGAGCTGGGATTAAAAATAATCTTGGTTGGAATTATGCTTTACAAGCAATTGAGATGGGATCATTAATTAAAAATTTAAATTAATTGAAAAAATTTAATTATTTCTATCATTGATCCCTTCTTTGAGATAAAATAAGAAAGTTATGCGGATGTAGCTCAGTGGTAGAGCATCTCCTTGCCAAGGAGAATGTCGAGAGTTCGAATCTCTTCATCCGCTTTTAGTATTTGTATCTTTTAAAATATTCTTAGCTTTAGTTTTGTAATGACAAAAGTAATTTCAATTGAGGATTTAAAAGGATTATTTACGAAACCTTATGGTACAGATGCACCAACAAAACAAAAATGGGCTGAATTTTATAATGAGGATGTTATTTTTACAGACCCAACGCAGGAAACAGAGGGTTTAGATTCTTATGTAAAAGCCCAAGAAAAGCTAGTTAAAAGATGTGATGATGTTTTTTTAGAAACACATGCAATATCCATAACTGGGAATTATGGATTTGTTGAATGGACAATGGGTTTAAAAATTATGGGTAAAGAATTTATTTATCCTGGTACTACACGTTTATTATTTGGTGAAAATGGATTAATAAAAGAGCATAGAGATTACTTTGATTTTTGCGGTCCAACTTTTGGACCAGTTCCTATTTTAGGAACTTTTATAAGATGGCTCTACAGTAAATTTGTATCTTAATTTTGTTTTCTTTAGAAATAGCGTGCTTTATATTTCACGAATTAATAAATTTTGAGAATTAACTTCTTCAAAATCGAATTGAGAATAAAACAATTTTTTATTTGTTGTCATTAAATATATTTTTTTTGTATTTTTAATTTTCTTAGATGATAAAAGATTTTTTAAAATTAATGTACCAAACCCCTTGCCTTGGTGATCTTGATCTATAACAATATCCCATAGCACTCCGCGGTAAATCCCATCGGTTAAAGCTCTGCCAAAACCAACTATTTCCTTACCAACCCAAAGACTGATTATGACATCACTGTTAGCAAGACATTTTTTTAGATCATTAAGTGTTCTATTTTTTGCCCAGAAAGCATTGTTATCAAGTAATTTTTGTAGTTTAATTAATCCATTGGTTGGATTAAGATTAGGACCTAATCCAAAAACCCTTAACCCCAAAGCTCCTTTGGCATGTTTGATTAGAGATATTTCTTTCATTTATTAAAAAGATTTTTGAAAAGTGATGTCAGTTAGATTATTTTTGTGACTTCAATCTAAATACCATAATCGAAAGTTTCTTTAAAATAAATAGATAATAGTTTTCTTCATTCAGTTGTAACGCACTAATTTATAATGTTTGTAATAAGATGAATTTTTTAAGGACTTTGACTTATGCTAAAACTTTTGTTGGGAGATCCGAATACACGAAAGTTAAAGCGCTATCAACCAATAGTGGAAGAGATAAATTTTTTAGAGGAGGAAGTTTCTCAATTCAATGATGATGAGCTAAGAAAAGAAACTCAAAATCTTAAATCAAAGATTTCATCAGAATTAGATATTAGGAAACAAAAGGAACTATTAGAAGATTTTCTTCCTAAAGCTTTTGCAATTGTTAGAGAAGCAAGTAAGCGTGTTCTTGATATGAGACATTTTGATGTTCAGTTAATAGGCGGGATGGTTTTACATGAGTGTCAAATTGCGGAGATGAAGACTGGAGAAGGCAAAACCCTCGTTGCAACATTACCTTGCTTTTTAAATGCCCTAACTGGAAAAGGGGTTCACGTTGTTACTGTGAACGATTATTTAGCTAGAAGAGATGCTGAGTGGATGGGACAAGTTCATCGTTTTTTAGGTTTATCTGTTGGTTTGATTCAGCAAGATATGAGCCCAGTTGAGAGAAAGAAAAATTATGAATGTGATATCACTTATGCCACAAATTCAGAATTAGGATTTGATTATTTAAGGGATAATATGTCTACTGATATTAATGAAGTGGTGCAAAGAAAATTCAACTACTGTGTAATTGATGAGGTCGATTCCATACTAATTGATGAAGCTAGAACACCTCTAATTATTTCCGGTCAAGTTGAAAGACCTCAAGAAAAATATCAAAAAGCTTCCGAATTAGCTTTGGCATTAGTTAAAGCAAAAGAGTTAAGTAAAGATGGGATTGATCCTGAAGGGGATTATGAAGTTGATGAAAAGCAGAGGAGTTGCATATTGACCGATCAAGGTTTCGCTAAATGTGAAGAGTATTTGGGAGTTAATGATTTATATAATCCTAAAGATCCTTGGGCGCATTATATAACTAACGCTTTAAAAGCTAAAGAATTATTTATTAAAGATGTAAATTACATTATTAAAAATGATGAGGCTGTGATAGTAGATGAATTTACAGGTAGGGTAATGCCTGGAAGGCGTTGGAGTGATGGACAACATCAAGCAATAGAAGCAAAAGAGAGGCTAAAAATTCAGCCTGAGACGCAGACATTAGCATCCATAACTTATCAGAATTTTTTCCTTTTATATCCTGGTTTAGCAGGAATGACGGGAACTGCAAAAACTGAGGAGGTTGAATTTGAAAAAACTTATAAATTAGAATCAACAGTTATACCGACAAATCAAATCAGAAAGAGACAAGATTGGTCTGATCAAGTATTTAAGACAGAGATTGGTAAATGGAAAGCTGTTGCTAAAGAAACTGCACAAATTCATAGAGAAGGAAGACCTGTTTTGGTTGGTACAACAAGTGTTGAAAAAAGTGAATTATTAAGCTCACTTTTATCTGAAGAAAAAATCCCACATAATTTGTTAAATGCTAAGCCAGAGAACGTTGAACGTGAGGCAGAAATTGTCGCTCAGGCAGGAAGAGCAGGTGCTGTCACTATTGCGACTAATATGGCTGGAAGGGGAACAGATATAATTCTTGGTGGTAACAGTGATTACATGGCAAGGCTTAAGTTAAAAGAAATTTTAATTCCTTTGTTAGTAAAGCCTGATAACGAACATAAGCCACCAATACCTAAGCAAAGAAATTCAAAGTCCAAGGGCGGTTTTTCTACAAAAGCTGGTTCAAGTTTGAAAAAGAACATTTCACACTCTTCAACTAGTCTTTTTCCTTGCAAGCTTGATGAAGAAATTGAAAAGAAACTTTCTCTTTTATCTGATCAACTTGTTAAGAACTGGGGAGACAGACAACTCTCTGTATTGGAGCTTGATGACAGAATAGCTACAGCTGCAGAAAAAGCGCCAACTGATGATAATTTGATAAAGCTTTTAAGAGAATCTTTGTCGGATGTAAAAAAAGAATATGAACAAGTTTTGATTAATGAAGAGAAAAAAGTGAGAGAAGCTGGCGGTTTACATGTTATCGGTACTGAGAGGCATGAATCAAGAAGAGTGGATAATCAACTTAGAGGTAGAGCCGGCAGACAAGGTGATCTTGGAAGTACGAGATTCTTTTTATCTTTGGAAGATAATCTATTAAGAATTTTTGGAGGAGATAGGGTAGCAAACCTCATGAATGCATTTAGGGTTGACGAAGATATGCCAATCGAATCAGGGATGCTTACTAGATCTTTGGAAAGTGCTCAAAAGAAAGTAGAAACCTATTATTACGATATTAGAAAACAAGTTTTCGAATATGACGAGGTAATGAATAATCAAAGAAAAGCTGTATACAGTGAAAGGCTAAGAGTTTTACAGGGAATTGATTTAAAAAGGCAAGTAATTGGATATGGAGAAAGAACAATGAGCGAAATTGTAGAGGCTTATATTAATCCTGATCTTCCACCTGAAGAATGGAATATTGATCAATTAATTTCTAAAGTCAAAGAATTTATATATTTATTAGACGATCTTAAAGTGGAAGATATTAATTTACTTTCAATAGAAGAATTAAAAAACTACTTGCAAGAGCAGTTGCGAATATCTTATGACTTAAAGGAATCACAAATAGAAAAGATTCGTCCAGGATTAATGAGAGAAGCTGAAAGATTTTTCATTTTGCAACAAATCGATAATTTATGGCGAGAACATCTCCAATCCATGGATTCCTTAAGGGAATCAGTTGGATTGAGAGGTTATGGCCAAAAAGATCCCTTAATAGAATACAAAAATGAAGGATATGATATGTTCCTCGAAATGATGACTAATATGCGGAGAAATGTTATTTATTCAATGTTTATGTTTCAACCTAAAATTGATGTTAATGAAAAAAATTAAATAAATACCTAATCGTCACCAAGAAATTCTATTATTTCTTTATCTTTGATATTTTGAGCGTCACCTAGTTTAGAAATATCAACAGATTCTGAATTAACTAAACATTGAAGAGTTTTTTGTAATTTGAGAATTTCATTTTCCAGAAAGTCTATCCTATCCATTAAATTTTTTATCACATTAGCTTCTGCATCTGGTAAAGCGGAATGAGCTAATGGATTAACTTTAACTCCACTTTGATGTACTACTCTGCCAGGAACTCCAACCACTGTACTGTTCCCTTCAACATTACGAACGACTACTGAGCCTGCACCAATACGGGTATTAGATCCTACAGTGATTGATCCAAGAACTTTTGCACCTGCTCCAACTACAACATTTTCCATCAATGTTGGGTGTCTTTTTCCATGATTTTTTCCAGTACCTCCTAATGTAACTCCCTGATAAAGTAAACAATTATTTCCTATCTGAGCTGTTTCACCAATTACTACTCCCATCCCATGATCTATAAAAACTCCTTTACCAATTTTGGCCCCAGGATGGATTTCAATACCTGTAATCATTCGATTGAATTGACTTAAAACTCGGGGAATTAGGGGTATTTTTAATTGCCATAATTTATGAGTGAACCTATGAATAACTATTGATTGAAAGCCTGGGTAACAAAGAAAAATCTCTATTATGCCCCTAGCAGCGGGATCCCTCTCTTTGATAATATCTATATCAGATTTAAAGTTTCTTAGTATCATTTTTTAATTAATAACTCCAATTTCTTTTTTTAATTGATTGATTGTTTCGATGCTCAAGTAGTTTTTTGCGCATATTATTTGAGGTAATCTCATAAGCTGGGAGCGATTCTTTAATAAAGTGTTTTCTACAACTGATAAACTAGGACCGTCACATACAATATGATTAGATGCTTTTAAAAGCGATAGTAATCTACTGTTATTATCTGAGATCGCAGTCATAAGCATTAACTCACTACCTCGCATGCTGTGTATGATGACTTCTGCTGCCCTTAACAAACCAGGGCTTATGCTCACAATACCTACACAACTTCCAGTATTTAATTCTTTAAGGAATTTTAATTCCTTTTGAAAGTCGCTCAAGTCAACTGCAATAGCTCGAACCCCATGTTGTTTGGCAACTTTTTCTAGAGGCTGTAAAAAATATCTGCTTGTGACTATGGTACCGTTATTTGAGCTACTCAAAACTTTCTCTAATTCTTCCATAGGAACAACTTCTACTGGAACATTAACTTGTGGAGAGAGTTCTTCTGCTATTAGCATTGAAGCACCTATATCCTCTCTAGGAGTACTGACTATAATTCTTGCTCCGCATTTTATACGCCAATCAATTTCATTCGTTAATATTTCTCTTGTTTCTTGTAAAGTGCAACCAATACTTATGAAGTTGTCAATTGCTTTTTTCGCTTCTTGTTCTGGTGGCTTACTGATTTTGTCTCTTGAATAAACAGATTTCTTGAATTCTCTTTGAGTAAGGTTATCTCTTACGTAGATACCTGATCCAGCAATTGCTTCCACAACTCCATCTATTTCAAGTTGTCTGTAAACTTTGCTTATAGTATTTCTATGTAGTCCAGTCTGCATTGCAAGTTGCCTAGTACTTGGAAGCCTGTGTCCTGGAGGGTAATGTCTTGCCGCTATTGCAAAGCAAATCTGATTATACAGTTGAGTAGATGCAGGGATATCACTTTCTTGTTGAATATGGAATCTCACTTTTAAAAGGTCCTGACTAATTAATACTTACATGTAGTGACACTTTAACATTTGTCATAGTTTTTCGATAATAATCTTTAATTATTCATCTTTTTTTATTAGGGGAGTTTTTCTGGGGCTTAAAAACATAATCATGTTTCTTCCTTCTCTGGTTGGTTTTTGTTGTACTTCTGATTGTTCTTCTAAATCATTAGCCATTTTTAAAAGGAGTGTTTCCGCTAAATTCGAGTGTTGAATTTCTCTACCTCTAAAAATTACAGTGCATTTTACTTTATCTCCCGATTTTAGAAATTTAGTGGCTTGGCCTATTCTTACGTCATAATCATGTTTAGCAATTTTGTATCTCATTTTTACTTCTTTAACTTCTGTTTGATGAGATTTTTTTCTTGCTTCTTTTGCTTTTTTTTCTTGTTCAAATTTATATTTTCCATAGTCCATGATTCTACAAACAGGAGGATCAGCTTTTTCGCTTACCAAAACCAAGTCAAGCTCTCTTTGAGAAGCTATTTCTAATGCTTTCAATCTATCTAGAACTCCTAATTGTTTTCCATCTGAATCAACAACTCTCAGTTGAGGGTATTTTATTCTTTCATTAATATTTGGGAGCTCTCTAACTGGAGCGCGGCGGTCAAAACGTGGGCGTGGTGGCATTCAGTTTAGTTAATAATTTGATTGGATGAACAAATCTCTTACATTACAAAGTTAGCCTAAAAAAGACTCTATTTTAATTATTGCATCTTTTAGAAGGTTTTTGTTATTAAGCCAAATAGGATTATTTTTATTACGAAACCATGTTTTTTGTCTTTTTGCAAATTGTATAGTTTTTGTAGTGGTTAACTCAATCGCCTCGTCAATAGTAAGTTGATTATTTAATACTGCTTTAGCTTCGCGGTAACCAATAGTTTTTAATATTTGCAAATCGGATCCATATTTAGAAATAAGGTATTTTGTTTCTTCAATAATTCCGAACAAAAACATATTTTTTGTCCTTTGCAAAATTCTTTTTTTTAAATCATCTCTATCTAATCCAAGCTCTATTATCCTCCAATCAGGAGGATTTTGTACTTTTTGAGAAGATAAAGGTTTACCTGTTACGTAAAAAACTTCCAAAGCTCTTATTGTTCTAATACGATCATTAACATTAATTGTTTTTGTTGATATTGGATCACAATTTTTTAAAAGTTCCCAACATGCTTTCTGATTTAGTTCTTCTAATTGTTTTCTAAAATTATTTTGTGGAGGGACATTAGGTACAAAAAACCCTTTTGTTATTGCGTTCATATATAAACCACTTCCTCCAACAAGAAACGGTAGGTGACTTTTTTTAATTTCTCTTTCTATTGATTTTTGAGCAATTTCTTGAAATTCTTTGACATTTATTGGATGAATAGGTTCTTCAATATCTATTAAATAATGCTTTATTTTGTTTTGTTGATTCAAAGATGGCTTGGCTGTGCCAATATCCATGTATTTATAAATTTGTCTTGAATCAATATTATGTATTCGAGTTTTAAAATAGTCTGCAATTTCAATAGCTAATTCTGTTTTCCCACTTGCTGTGGGCCCAATTAAAACTAATATATTAGGCGGATTAGAAGACATATTATTTTCTGAAGAAAAATTTATTCGCTATATAATTTAAAGAGATTAAATTTTTCATAGACTGCGAGCCTTTATCTTATTGCAGTGGTAAGTTTAATGAAAGGCCTTTTAAAAATAACAATTTTAAAAGTTTAATTTTTTTTATACTAAATGAGCGAGGACAAAAGATCTAATAAAATCTCAAATGATTATGGTGCGGAACAGATTCAGGTTTTAGAAGGGTTGGAGCCAGTTCGTAAGCGTCCTGGTATGTATATAGGTTCAACAGGTCCAAGAGGTTTGCATCATTTGGTATATGAAGTAGTTGATAATTCAGTTGATGAAGCGCTTGCAGGACATTGTGATCATATAGAAATAGTTCTTCGAGCAGATGGATCAGCTTTAATTGCAGATAATGGACGAGGTATACCAACAGATATTCATCCAAGAACTGGGAAAAGTGCTTTAGAAACTGTCCTAACTGTTCTTCACGCGGGAGGTAAATTCGGTAGTGGTGGTTACAAAGTTTCGGGAGGTTTACATGGAGTAGGGATATCTGTAGTTAATGCTTTAAGCGAATGGGTTAATGTGACTGTTTTTAGAGATGGAACTGAGTTTAATCAAAGATTTGAAAAAGGGGTATCGAAAGGTGAATTATATTCTCAAAAGCAGTCTACAAAACCCTTCAAAAAAGGAACTACCATATGTTTCAAACCCGATAAAACAATTTTTTCTGGAGGAATCGAATTCGAATATAATCTGCTCTCATCTAGGTTACGAGAGTTAGCCTATCTGAATGGTGGTGTGAAAATTGTTTTTAGAGACGAAAGAAATGAATTGTCAGATGGTTCTTTCAAAGAAGAAATATATTTATATCAAGGAGGGATTAAAGAATATGTCCAGTACATGAATGCAGAAAAGGATCCAATTCATCCTGAAATAATTTATGTTGACTCACAGAAAGAAAATGTTTACGTAGAGGCAGCTTTACAGTGGTGTTCAGATGTATATTCAGATAACATTCTAGGTTTTGCAAATAATATTAGAACTATTGATGGAGGCACTCATATTGAAGGATTAAAAACAGTTTTAACAAGAACGTTTAATAATCTTGCTAAAAAGAGAGGCAAAAGAAAAGATGTTGAAAAAAATTTAGCTGGCGAAAATATCAGAGAGGGATTAACGGTAGTCTTATCCGTTAAAGTTCCAGATCCTGAATTTGAAGGACAAACAAAAACAAAATTAGGAAATACTGAAGTAAGAGGGATTGTTGATTCTCTTATTGGAGAAGCTCTGACAAAATACATGGAATTCAATCCTGGAATTTTAGATTTAATTCTCGAAAAAGCAATTCAATCATTTAATGCTGCAGAAGCTGCAAGAAGGGCTAGAGAATTAGTCAGAAGAAAAAGTGTTCTTGAAAGTTCAACTTTGCCTGGTAAATTAGCAGATTGTAGTTCTAGAGATCCATCAGAAACAGAAATTTATATCGTTGAGGGAGATTCTGCTGGAGGGTCTGCAAAACAAGGAAGAGATAGAAACTTCCAAGCCATTCTGCCTCTCAGGGGAAAAATTCTAAATATCGAAAAAACAGATGATACCAAAATATATAAAAATACAGAAATTCAATCATTAATAACGGCTCTTGGATTAGGAATAAAAGGAGAGGAGTTTGAAGTAAGCACTTTGAGATATCACAGAGTTGTAATTATGACGGATGCTGATGTTGATGGTGCTCATATAAGAACTTTATTATTAACATTTTTCTACAGATATCAAAGAGAACTTGTGGAAGGCGGTTATATATATATAGCTTGTCCTCCTCTTTATAAAGTTGAAAGGGGGAAGAATCATAAGTACTGCTATAACGAGAATCAATTGAAAGATACAATTGCAGGTTTTGGAGAAAATGCAAATTATAATATCCAAAGATTTAAGGGCTTAGGTGAGATGATGCCTAAACAATTGTGGGACACAACTATGAATCCTCAAACTAGGATGATGAAGAGGGTTGAAATTGAAGATGCTCTTGAAGCTGACAGAATTTTTAATATTTTAATGGGTGATAAAGTGGCACCAAGAAGAGAATTTATTGAAACTCATAGTAGCAACTTAGATATGGCAACTTTAGATATATGATTAATAATTTTCTCAAGAATTTTTGCTTAATTACTTTTGCATTAATTGCTCCAATCACTTTACCTGCTGGTGGAATCCAAAAAACTTTAAATCAAACTAAGTTTTCCGATAACATAAATGAAATTATATTGACTTCTAATACTTATCTTTATTCTTTTCCTGAAATTCATGCTAAGGAATTATTAGTTCTTGATATGGGTACAACTTTATCAGTTTTGCGTAGTTGGAAAGATAGTAAAAGTAAAATCTGGGTAAGGGTTGAACTAGCTTCTAATAAATTTTTTGATAACCCTAATAAGATTACAAAAGGTTGGATAAGAATGTAACTTTTGGATTTTTCTTCAATAGGTATTATTTTATTTGGTAGTACTTTTGGATTAATACTTAGACTATTCTTACAAAAAAATTTAAAAATAAATATAGGTTTTGATATTCAAAATACTACAATAATTAATTATGTAGCTTCTTTTTTTTTAGGAATTCTTGTAGCATTAAATTTCATTAATAAAGACCTTTTATTGTTACTTTATACAGGTTTTTTAGGCTCTTTTAGCACATTTTCATCCTTCATATATCAGCTATTCGTATTGTTAAGGAAAAGAAAATTCCTGAAGTTATTTTGTCATTATTTCGAGGTTATAGTTATTTCTTTCATTTTTTTTTATTTAGGTTATTGTCTTATTCAATTTTTTTAAAGTGCAAATAAAAATATTTTTTTATATTCTAATATCTTGTTATTTAGCAACTTTTTTTCGATTATTAATAAATAATAACTTGATTATTTCAATAGTTGGTTCATTTTTCGTTGGTTTTATTTTTGATAAAAGATTAAGCTCTTCAAGTAAAAAAATTATATTTAGTGGTTTTTTTTCTTGTTTTACATCCTTCAGTGGTTTTGTATATTTTGTTTATAAAATTCTTAATCAGGGGGACTGGATAAAATTTCTGATTTTTTTAAACTTAATAATTATAATAAATATTTTTACAATGTATTTTGGTTTTTGGATCAGTAGAAAAATTACTTAGAATTCATATAATAGTGTTGTAACTCAGACCAAGGATTATATATTATGAATGACAATAATCTTGAAACGGTTACATCCTTATCTCCAGATCTAAGTACTCGGGAAAATATTATTATTCAACTTGAAGAATTGCTCGTCGCAGGGAATTATGATGAAGCAAAATTACTTTTAGAACCTTCTCAACCTGTCGATATAGCAGATGCTATTGGAAGTCTTCCATTAATATTGCAGGCATTAGCATTTCGATTGTTAAAGAAAAATGAGGCAATTGAGGTATATGAATATTTAGATCCAATAGTTCAACAAACTTTATTAGACAGACTTCGTTCAGGAGAAGTTTTAGAAATTGTTGAGAAAATGTCTCCTGATGATAGGGTTCAACTCTTTGATGAGTTACCTGCAAAAGTTGTGCGTAAATTTTTATCTGCTCTTAGTCCTGGTGAAAGGAAAGTAACAGCTGAATTGCTTGGATATGAGCCTGAAACTGCTGGAAGATTAATGACAACTGAATACATAGATCTAAAAGAGATGCAAACAGCAGCTGAGGCTCTTTCTTTGGTCAGAAAAAGAGCTCCATTTACAGAAACAATTTATAGTTTGTATGTTACTGATAAAGAAAGACACTTAACGGGTATTCTTTCTTTGAGAGATCTTGTAACTGCTGATCCATCTAAGCCAATTGGAGATGTTATGACAAGAGATGTAGTTAATATTTCAACAAATACCAATCAAGAAGAGGTCGCAAGAGCAATACAAAGGTATGACTTTTTAGCACTTCCAGTTGTTGATAAAGAAAAAAGGCTTGTCGGGATAGTTACTGTTGATGATTTAATTGACGTAATAGAGCAAGAAGCAACAAGAGATATTTATGCGGCTGGTGCGGTTCAGCCTGGTGATGAAGATGATTATTTTCAGAGTAGTTTATTTACGATAGCTCGAAGAAGAATTTTGTGGCTGTTGATTTTGGTTTTGGCAAATGGTTTGACGACAAAAGTTATTGCCATGAATGATCAAATACTAAAAGAAATAGTTTTATTGGCTGCTTTTATTCCGCTGCTTATAGGTACGGGAGGAAATGTTGGTGCTCAAAGCTCAACAGTTGTTATTAGAGGTTTAAGTACTCAAAAATTGAAGTCTCTTGGTGCACTTAGGGCTGTTGTTAAGGAAGCAATAACAGGCGCTCTTTTAGGTGTTTTAATGATGCTGGTAATATTCCCCTTCGCCTGGTGGCAAGGAGAAGGTCCATTAATTGCCTATGCAGTAGGCATAAGTTTAATATCTATAACGACTTTAGCTGCCACAACAGGAGCTATTCTTCCTTTGATGTTTGACCGAATGAGATTAGATCCAGCCTTAATGTCTTCGCCTTTCATAACAACTGTCACTGATATTGCAGGAGTTTTTATTTATCTAAGCACAGCAAAATGGTTATTAAGTTCTTCATTAATATAATTGCACTAGGTATTTATTCTCATTTTTGTAAAATTGTGGATTTTTTTGTTTAACTTTACAATTCTTAATGGTATTGTTTACAAAACAACATTCATTTTTATGTCTTCAGAAACATTAAGTGAGAATAAATTAGTCACAATATCAAGTTTAAAAGCTAGTAACGATGTTGACCTTGTAAGATCCTATCTAAGAGATATTGGAAGAGTTCCACTATTATCTCATGAACAAGAAATTACGCTTGGAAGACAGGTACAAGAATATATGCAAGTAGAACGAGCAGAATTGGAAATTACAGAATTAACAGGGGACAAACCAAGTTTGGAGGAATTATCAAACAAATTAAATTTATCTACTTCCATTATAAAAAAAAGATTAAGAGCTGGACAGAGAGCTAAAGAGAGAATGGTTGCAGCAAATCTAAGGTTGGTGGTAAGTGTTGCAAAAAAATATACTAAAAGAAATATGGAATTACTAGATTTAATACAGGAGGGAACTATAGGACTGGTAAGGGGGGTTGAAAAATTTGATCCAGCCAGAGGCTATAAGTTTTCAACATATGCATATTGGTGGATTAGGCAAGGTATCACTAGAGCAATCGCTGAAAAAAGTCGTGCAATAAGGCTTCCAATTCACATAACTGAAATGTTAAATAAGTTGAAAAAAGGTCAAAGGGAGTTGAGTCAAGAAATGTCTAGAACCCCAACAGTAAGTGAACTTGCGAAATACGTGGAGCTTCCTGAAGAAGATGTTAAAGATTTGATGTGTAAAGCTGGACAACCAGTGAGTCTAGAGACAAAAGTTGGTGATGGTGAGGATACTGTTCTACTAGATTTATTAGCAGGCGGTGAGGATTTACCCGACGAACAAATAGAAATGGATTGTATGAGGGGAGATCTTCATTCTCTTTTACATCAGTTACCTGATCTGCAATGTAGAGTATTAAGGATGAGATACGGCATGGATGGTGATGAACCAATGTCTCTTACAGGTATAGGAAGGGTATTGGGAATAAGTAGAGATCGTGTAAGAAATCTAGAAAGAGATGGACTACGAGGTTTGAGAAGACTCAGTGATAACGTGGAAGCTTATTTTGTTTCTTGAAGGAACTCGAATATTAATTTATTTGTTTTTTCAGGTTCTTCATCATGAGGACAATGTCCAGCTCCTTCAATAATATCTAATCTTTTTATATTCCTAAATTTTTTCTTCCATTCTTTTGCCTCACTTAAAGATTCCCAAGGATCCTTTTCTCCCCAAATCAATTGGATTGGATGATCAATCTCATCGAAAAGATCTGTAGCAAGATAATCATCAAACAAGTTGATAAATCCACGAAATGCTTCTTTAGAATTTTGCCTTTGAGAAGGTTTATAAAGTATTTCAATCAATTCATTATCGATATTTTTTCCTGAAGGGTAAGCCTGTTCAAGTATTTTCTTTATAACTTTTGGATTAGCAGCTCTTGTAAAAAGTGTATTGCTAATTACTCTTTGTCGGACTATCGTTTTAAGAACGGGTCTCAGTAGATTCATTAAGATATCACTTTTTTTTAAACGTTTATCATCCATAGTTCTTTGTGCACAATCAATCAAAATGACCCCCTTACATTTATCTTTGAGAATTTCAGCAGCTTTCAATGCAATAACACCACCAATTGAATTACCTACCAAGTAAACAGGAGATTTTATTACCTCTTCACAAAATGTTGATATCTGATTACCCCATAAGTCAAATGAATATTTAATAGAGTTTTCTTTATCAGGTTCGTAATTTAATAAAGCACTAGGTTGACTGCTTTTCCCAAATCCTAATAAATCAATTGCGTAGCATTTTGAAAATTTACCTAGAAAATCTTGATTATGTCTCCAGTGGTTTTTTGATGCCCCAAATCCATGAACTAATAAAATTTTAGTATTTTTTTCAGAAGTAGATTCTTTTGATAAAGACCAAGAAATTTCCCAATTTTTCCACTTCCAAGTTTCAGACTTATTTAAAGAAACCATGAATATGCTTTTAATTAAACTTTAATTCAAAAAAAAATTATTCGTTTTTTATAAATTATTCTTAGTTAAGAAAAAGAGTCCATTTTATGAAAAAGAAAAAGGTCATATGCGTTGGAGAGGCTTTAATCGACAGAATCAGAAATAAATCAAATCAAGGATTTACAGATTTTTTGGGAGGTGCGCCGGCTAATGTTGCTTGTGCATTAAGAAAATTAAAAATAGATTCAACATTTATAGGAAGTTTGGGTAGTGATGAATATGGAAAAAAATTTATTACGCAATTTAATGAATTGGACGTTAATTTAGATTTCTTGCAAATAGATAAAGATTCATCTACTCGTGTGGTTAATGTAGATAGAAACCAATTTGGAGATCGTTTTTTTTCAGGGTTTGAGGAAAGTTCTCATTCATTCTTTGCAGACGAAGTTCTTTGTAAGGCATTAATCGAAAAAGAAATTTTAAATTTGGAGAAATCTTTTCTAGAGTCAAGATATTTGGTTACAGGAACGATCTTATTATCATCTCCAAAATCAGCAGAGACTATTTTTTTTCTTCTTGAACAGGCTAAAAAATTGGAAGTCAAAGTGGTTATTGATTTGAATTGGAGAGAGGTCTTTTGGGATCATTCCAGTTTTTCATCAGAAATTAGTAAAGCGACACGAGTTAATTTAATCAAAAAATTTTTAAATCATGCAAATGTTTTAAAACTTGCTAAGGAAGAAGCAACTTTGTTTTTTGAGGATGAAAATCCCTTGCTAATATCTCAACAATTAGCTAATAGGCCAGACGTAATCATAACTGATGGTGAACATCCAGTATTATGGTATATCAATGGAATACAGGGAATTACCGAGACCCCTTCATCACAAAAAATTGTTGATACAACTGGGGCAGGAGATGCTTTTTTAGCTGGCTTAATTTCAAAATTAATTTCTTCTGGCTATCCTTCAAGTAAACCAGAGATAGAAGATTACATTAAGTTCGCAGGTGTTTGTGGATTAATAACTTGTCTTGGTGAAGGCGCCATCGAGCAACAGCCATATTATGAAAAGGTTAAAAAATTTTTGGGATCTCTTATTTCGTAGTTTCGCCCATAATTTTTGGCATAACTAATTTCTATTTTCCAGAAATTATCAATAACTGGTTCTATTAATTCCGGCCATTCAATAACTAAAATAGCTTGTTTTTGTATTGCCTCTTCTTCTTCTGAAAAAAAAACTTCTTTTGCTGAAGAAACATTTTCTAACCTGTATAAATCTATGTGAATTAGTGGAATTTTTCCGGAGTTATAGTGATGCGATAAAGCAAATGTAGGGCTTGTAATTTCCTCAGTGATTGATAAGCCTTTAGCAATCCCTTGAACAAATGAAGTTTTCCCAGCTCCAATTGGACCCTGCAATAAAACAATTGATTGGGGATTTAATTTGTTTGACAGTTTTTTTCCTAAATTTAAAGTCTCTTTTAAATTCTCAACAAACACAAAATTACACAAAAATCATTTATAGTTTAATAGAAAAAGTATTTACTAGATATGGTTATCGCAAATTCAGTTAAGACCTCTTCACCTAATTACGTAATTGCCGATATCTCTTTATCTGATTTTGGCCGTAAAGAAATTAAAATTGCCGAAACAGAAATGCCAGGATTAATGGCGCTTAGAGATAAATATCAATCCGTAAAGCCACTAAAAGGTGCAAAAATAGCTGGAAGTCTTCATATGACTATTCAGACAGCAGTATTAATAGAAACTCTTGTTGACCTTGGCGCAGAAGTGAAATGGGCTTCATGTAATATTTTTTCAACACAAGATCATGCAGCTGCAGCTATCGCAGATCAAGGGATTTCTGTATACGCAAAGAAAGGTGAGACTCTAGATGAATATTGGAAATATACTCACTACATTCTTGATTGGGGCCCCGACTCTCCAAATATGATTCTTGATGATGGGGGAGATGCAACTGGCTTATTGATACTTGGCAGTAAAGCAGAAAAAGATTTATCTGTTTTAGCTAATCCTGGTAATGAAGAAGAGATTGCTTTGTTCAATTCTATAAAATCTAAGTTGAAAAATGATAGTAACTTTTATTCTAGAATTAAGAGTAATATTATTGGTGTCACTGAAGAAACTACGACGGGAGTTGCAAGACTTTATCAATTACAAAAGCAAAATGCTCTACCTTTCCCTGCCATTAACGTTAATGACTCAGTAACTAAGAGCAAATTTGATAACTTATACGGCTGCCGAGAATCTCTAGTTGACAGCATAAAGCGTGCCACTGACGTGATGATTGCTGGTAAGGTTGCTTTAGTAATGGGTTTTGGAGATGTAGGTAAAGGGTCAGCCCAATCTCTAAGAGGACTTGGTGCAATTGTAAAAGTTGCTGAAGTGGATCCAATTTGTGCTCTTCAAGCGGCAATGGAAGGATTTAGCGTCGTTACATTAGACGATGTTGTTGAGGATATAGATATATTTGTTACGGCAACTGGGAACTATCAGGTAATAACAAAGGAAAATCTTGTCAAGATGAAAGATGAGGCCATAGTTTGCAATATTGGCCATTTTGATAATGAAATTGATGTGGCTTCATTGAAAGATTATCCTTGGGAAAATATTAAGCCGCAGGTTGATCACATAACTTTACCTAGTGGCAATAAAATAATCCTCTTAGCTGAAGGTAGATTAGTTAACTTAGGTTGTGCCACTGGACATCCAAGTTTTGTTATGAGTAATTCTTTTACTAATCAAGTCCTAGCTCAAATTGAACTTTTCAATAAGTCAGAAAAATATGCTAAGGAGGTTTATGTTTTACCAAAACATTTAGATGAAATGGTTGCTAGATTACATCTTGATAAAATTGGTGCAAAATTAACAAAATTAACTAAGCAACAAGCTGATTATATTAATGTTTCTGTTGATGGACCTTATAAACCAGAGCTTTATAGATATTAAGTTTGAGCCTAATTTTTGTAAATATTTTTACTTCAATCCCCGACTATATAAGTTTGGCTGTTGAAAAGAATTCAATAATTGCATACCTCACTATTTGTTTGGCTATGTTTTTAGAAAATATAATACCCCCAATACCGTCAGAAATTATTATGCCCTTGGGAGGTTTTTTCGTTTATCAACAAAAATTAAATTTTTATATTTTAGTTTTTTGGGGATTACTTGGAACTATTTTAGGATCATTGCCTTGGTATTATTTAGGAAGATTAGTAAATGAAAAAAGACTTTCAAATTTTCTAGATAAAAAAGGAAAATATCTGGGTATTTCTTCTAATGATTTAAGTAAAAGTAAAAGGTGGTTTGATAAGTACGGGGTTTCTTTAGTTTTTTGGGGCCGATTAGTACCAGGTATAAGAACTTTGATTTCTGTTCCCGCTGGAATAGAGCTTATGCCATTAAGAAAATTTTTGATTTGGACTACATTTGGGAGCTTGATCTGGGTGGCACTTCTTACTTATGCAGGTTATTTATTTGGTGAAAATTATTCAATCATTGAAACTTATTTAGATCAAATCAAATATGTTGTAAAGCCAATTTTAATTTTAATTTTTTTATATTTTTTTATAAGAATAATTATTAGATTTTTAAAAAAAAATAGAGCTTAAAAAGGGATTTCACTAGAGTTATTATTACTACTAGAATATTCGTTATTTTCCGATTCTTTTCTTGAGCTTAGCAAATTTAATCTATCTACTCTAACAACTGGTTTAAATCTATCTTCACCAGTATTTTTATCTTTCCAACTATCAATTTTGAAGCTTCCTGTAATTCCTATTAAAGATCCTTTCTTGACGTAATCTGCTGCTATTTGGGCTTGTTTTCCCCATATCTCTAGATTAAACCAATCTGGTTCTTCATCTCTGCTTCTGCGGTTCACTGCTAAAGTAAAATTCGCTACAATGCTACCAGATTCAAAATATCTGACATCTGGTTCTCTTCCAGCTCTGCCAACAAGGTTAATAGTGTTAATTTCCATGAATTTTTTTTTTAATACTACTCATATTTTGAGTTTTTGCTCAAAGTTTTACGTGGTATTCATAACTAAACGGGAGAATAGTGAGAGCTCAACAAAAAATAGATATATTATTTAAAAAAATATTTTTAAATAATTTCTTATCGTGATTTTCAACAGATTAAAGTTTTCTAGAGATATTGGTATAGATTTGGGCACTGCCAATACTTTGATACATCTTTCAGGAAAGGGGGTTGTGATACAAGAGCCTTCAGTGGTTGCAATCGATTTAGAGGCAGGAATTCCATTGGCAGTTGGTGAAGAAGCAAAGCTTATGCTAGGAAGAACTCCTGGTAACATAAGAGCTGTAAGACCACTAAGAGATGGTGTGATCGCAGATTTTGATGCGGCAGAGCAAATGATAAAAACATTTATTCAAAAATGTAACGAAGGTAATGGCTTAGTAGCACCTAGAATCATTATTAGTATCCCAAGCGGAGTTACAAGTGTTGAGCGAAGAGCAGTCAGAGAAGCTGGATTAGCAGGAGCTAGAGAAGTGCACTTGATTGACGAACCTGTGGCAGCGGCAATAGGAGCATCATTACCAGTGACTGAGCCACTTGGAACAATGATTGTTGATATCGGCGGTGGTACTACAGAGGTTGCAGTATTAAGTCTTGGTGGAACTGTATTAAGTGAATCTGTGAGAATAGCTGGTGATGAAATTAATGAATCAATTGAACTATATCTTAAAAAAGTTCACGATTTAGTTGTAGGAGAACGAACTTCTGAAGATATTAAAATTAAAATTGGATCTGCATTTCCAGATAATGATTTTGATAAAACTTCTCTTGAGGTAAAAGGTTTACATCTAGTATCTGGTTTACCAAAATCAATTACTTTGACAGCAGGAGAGATTAGAGAAGCTATGGCTGAACCACTAACCAAAATTGTTGATGCTGTAAAAAGAACTTTAGAGCGAACTCCCCCTGAACTTGCTGCAGATATTGTTGATAGGGGTATTATGCTTGCAGGGGGTGGAGCTTTAATTAGAGGTATAAACGATTTGTTGAGCAACGAAACGGGAATTTTCACTCACGTAGCAGAAAACCCATTGCTTTGCGTAGTTAATGGTTGTGGAGAGGTTTTAGATGATTTTAGAAAACTCAAAAAGGTTGTTGATACTCCAGACTTTATAAAGAACGCGATAAGAGATTAATACTATGTTAGATATCCGACGAATTTCTACTAGTCGTTGGTGGCACAAAAAGAAAACTTGGACATTGTTCTCAATATTTTTGTTTTTGATTTTCGTAAGGATATCAAAAGGTTCTATTTATAAGGATTTTTATTATTTTATTTCCAAGCCTTTTTGGCCTGGTCAGTTTCAAAAAGAAATTATTCTTAAAAGCTCTGACCAAGAATCTCTAATAAAATTAAATCTTCTTAAAAAAGATAATGCAAGATTACGGGAAATTTTAAATCTTCAAGAATCATCAAATAGTGAATATATTTCGGCTGCAGTTATTTCTAGAAAAACAGGTAGTTGGTGGCGACAAATTATATTAAATAAAGGTTCAAATGATGGAGTCCAAGTTGGTAGTGTTGTTATGGGCCCGGGAGGATTATTAGGAAGAGTAAAAAGTACTTCTTTTTTTACTTCCTCGGTCATATTGTTAACCTCTCCTGAGAGTAAAGTGGGTGTATGGTTGGATAGAATTCAACTTAATGGACTACTTATTGGTACAGGAGATGATAATCCTGATTTAATACTTTACTCAAAAGATGCCGACATAAAAGTTGGAGATTTTGTTTCATCTTCTCCAGCTAGCACTCTATTACCCTCAAATATTCCTATTGGTATTGTCCAATCTATAAACGAGTCACTAAAAGCAGAAAAAACGGCCAAAATATTGCTTTTGGCAAAACCTCATGTAATAGATTGGGTTCAAATTTTAAAAGTAAAAATTTAATGAATAAATTTTTCACTAATAAACTATCTATAATATGCTTTATTTTTATTCCAATTATTTTTCTATGGCACCCAAATTGGCTTGGAATGTTAGGAATTCAACCATATTGGCCTTTATTTTGGTTATTGCCATGGTCGATGATTAATGGATCAATAAATGGATTAATATTTGGTCTTTTTTTAGGTCTTATTTTAGATTCTGTAAGTATTGATAGTAGTTTTACTCAAATACCTGGTTTAATTTTATGTGGAATTTGGTTTGGGAGAATAAAAATTCATAGTGATATTCTGATAGGACATTTTAGATATGGTTTAGTTTGCTCGTTGGGTTGTTTTTTGTGTGGTTTTTTGCATTTTGTACAGATATTGGTTCAAAATTTTTTAGGTAGTACTTTTTTACTTTTAATCCCAAGTATTAAAAATATAATTGCTGAAGTTTTTCTTACAGGTTTGCTTGCCCCTTTAGTTTGTTCTCAACTTTTAAGGCTATTTAAATCTTGTAGGGGTAAAAGTAGAATAATTAATTACGCAAAGAAATAATAAGTTTACGGAAAATTCATATTTTTTCAATATATTTCGGATATTTGTAAATCTTGAGAATATCTCTTTGTGGCATCGTGATGTTATATTTTTAATTGTTAGAATGTAAATTCAATAGCAATAAATCTTTGCTTTGAAATATCTGAAAATCTTTTTTAACTATGTCAAAAGCGAGAATTTTAGTTGTTGACGATGAACCAGCAGTTTTGAAGGTATTAGTTACAAGACTGCAGCTAGCGGGATATCAAGTTTATTCGGCCACTAACGGAGAAGAAGCTCTTGAATCTTTTCACAGGGACTCTCCTGATTTGATTGTGCTTGACGTTATGCTCCCAAAAATGGACGGATTTGCAGTTTGCCGAAGAATTAGGGCTGAATCAGTTGTACCAATAATATTTCTGACTGCACTCGAGGCAATTTCTGAGAGAGTTGCAGGTTTGGATTTAGGAGCTGATGATTATCTATCAAAGCCATTTAGCCCAAAAGAGCTAGAAGCTAGAATTGCTACTATTTTGAGAAGAATGGGCCCAACCGTTTCGGTTACTGAAACAAAAGAAACTCCATCTGGAAAAGGAGTTATGAAATTTGGAAGTTTAGTTGTTGATACAAATAGAAGACAAGTTTCTAGGGCTGGAGAAAGAATTAGCTTAACTTATACCGAATTTAGTCTTTTAGAATTATTATTTGATGAGCCAGGTAAAGTAGTTCCACGAGCTGAAATTCTTGAACAGTTATGGGGTTATCCTCCCAGGAGAGCGGCAGACTTAAGAGTTGTAGATGTATATGTAGCAAGATTAAGGGGTAAGCTGGAACCAGATCCAAGAAATCCAGAATTGATATTAACTGTTCGAGGTATAGGTTATGCTTCTCAGAGAGTTGGCGAAACAGCAACATCTTTGGCAAGTTGATACTTCTTCTGATAATTTTATTAAATAAAACAAATTCATTAGATTAAATTTTGTCTGAAATCAGAGAATCCCGCTTACATAAAGCTAATGCACTAGTTGGTAAAGGATTTGCTTCTTATGCAGAAAGTTTCAGAATTTCTCATAACACTAAATTTCTTGTTCACAAATTTAATTACTTAGAAAATGGTCAAGAAGTTGACTTCATTGTCTCTATTGCTGGCAGAGTGATGGCAAAAAGGGTAATGGGTAAAATTGCTTTTTTTACAATAAGCGATCAAGAAGGTCAGATTCAGCTTTATCTAGATCAAAGGATTATAAATTGCGATTTAGAAAACCAAAAATTACTTTCTTTTGAAGATCTTAAGGAAATAGTAGATATTGGTGATTGGATAGGTGTCTACGGAACTATTAAAAAAACAAATAAAGGTGAACTTTCAATCAAAGTTGAAAAATGGGAAATGTTATCCAAATCACTTCAGCCTTTACCCGATAAATGGCATGGATTGACTGATATTGAAAAAAGATATAGACAACGTTACTTAGATTTAATAGTTAATCCTCACTCTAAAAATGTATTTAAAACAAGAGCAAGATGTATAAGTTTTATAAGAACATGGTTAGATAATAGAAATTTTTTAGAGATAGAGACTCCTATTCTTCAATCTGAAGCTGGGGGTGCTGAGGCAAGGCCATTTATTACCCATCACAATACATTAGATATTCCTTTGTATCTAAGAATAGCTACAGAATTACATTTAAAAAGGATGGTTGTTGGAGGATTTGAGAAGGTTTATGAATTGGGAAGAATCTTCCGTAATGAGGGGATTAGTACGAAGCACAATCCGGAATTTACTTCAGTGGAAATTTATCAGGCTTATTCTAACTATGTCGATATGATGGATTTAACTGAAGAACTTATTAAAGGAATTTTAGCGGATGTATGTGGTTCTTTAGTGATAAATTACCAAAATAAAAAAATTGATTTTTCTAAACCTTGGTCTCGGATATCCATGAAAAATCTAGTCAAAAAATATACGAGTATTGATTTTGATTCTTTCAGTGGAGACTTTAAAGCGGCAAAACAAGTTGTGGAGAGTAAAAATGTTGTTTTATCCAATAAAGTAAATTCTATTGGAAGACTTTTAAATGAAGTTTTTGAGCAAAAAGTAGAGTCTAATCTTATAGAGCCTACTTTTGTTATTGACTATCCTGTTGAAATTTCTCCTTTAGCTAGGACTCATGATGATGATAAAGAAATGGTTCAGAGATTCGAACTATTCATTGTTGGACGAGAATTGGCAAATGCTTTTAGTGAGTTGATAGACCCTATAGATCAAAGACAAAGAATGCTAATACAACAATCTCTTAGAGATCAAGGAGATGTAGAGGCTCATTGTATAGATGAAGATTTTTTGAATGCTTTAGAGATTGGTATGCCTCCTACTGGAGGACTAGGCATAGGAATTGACAGACTTATTATGTTAATTACTGATAGTCCATCAATTAGAGACGTGATCCCTTTCCCATTGTTAAAACCGGAGATAACTTCTAAATAAAAATCAAAAATTATCCTTGCAATGAAGTAAAATAAAAGAATTAATCCAATACGAAATTTTTTAAATGAGTGGTGAACGTGTTGGTTTCCGTTTTAAACACGCGGATGCAGTAGTGAAAAGAAATCCTCAAGGCCGATCAAGAAGAGGATGGGTTATTGAACCAGTTGAGCAAACTACAAGCAGGGGCACAAAAATGCCTGCTTATAAAATCCGCTGGAGAGATAGTGAGAGACCTGAAACTGTTTTACAGCATATGTTAATTGCAGATCCAGATCCTTCCCCTCCGCCAAGTTCAGTAAATCTTGACTCATAGATTCAAAACTTTAAATAATATTTTTATCTTTTTAGTGCAGAGTTGATTTCTTTTTTTATGCTTTTTTGTTTTTCATCTTGTCGTTTGTCATGTAATTTTTTCCCTTTACCAACTCCAATAGTTAGTTTTATCCATGACCCCTTTAAATAAAGAGATAACGGAACAATAGTCATTCCTTTTTTTTCAGTATTGGATTTAAGTTTTATTATTTCTTTCTTGTGTAGTAATAACTTTCTATTGCGTAATGGATCATGATTAAAATAAGAACCCACATTTTTGTGTGGTGAAATGTGAACATTTAATAATAAAATTTCACCATCTCTGAATGAACAGTACCCATCTCTTAAATTTGCTTTTCCGTCTCTAATAGACTTCACTTCAGTCCCCAAAAGTTCAATTCCAGCTTCGATTGTTTCAGATATTGCATATTGAAACTTTGCATATCTATTTTCAGCTAGACGTTTAAAATTACTTTCTTTGTTAATAATTTTTTGATTTTTGTTTGAATTTTTTGGCATTTTGTTTGTAAAAAATCTTTCTACTCAGAACAATTGCAATTAACCTTTCATTATGGCAATAATTTCCTCCAATATAGGCGATAATGATTCTTCTCCACGTAAAAAAGAACTAAGGTTAGTTAATTCAAAGGTCATTCCAGAAGAAAAAAGAAAAAATAATCTGAACTTAGCTCGACCTTGCAATTTAAAACAATTTATTGGTCAAGAACAACTTAAGTCGTCGTTAAGAATTGCTATAAATGCTGCAATTTATAGAAAAGAACCTTTGGAGCATATTCTTTTATATGGGCAACCTGGTTTAGGTAAAACCACCCTAGCTTTGTTGATAGCTCAAGAAATGAATACGAAATGTAGGATAGCAACTGCACCCTCGATTGAAAGACCTAGAGATATTGTGGGGTTGCTGCTTGGATTAAAAGAAGGTGAAGTTTTATTTATCGATGAGATACATCGCTTAAATAGGTTAACTGAAGAGTTGTTATATTCTGCAATGGAGGATTTTAGACTAGATTTAACTATGGGAGCTAATAGAGGAACACGTTGTAGAACAATTAATCTTCCAAAGTTTACTCTTATTGGGGCGACGACTAAATTAGCCTCAATTAGTGCCCCACTAAGAGATAGATTTGGTATATCCCAGAAAATTGAATTTTATACATACGATGAATTAAAACAAATTATTGTTAATTTCGCCCGATTAATAAATCTTAATTTAGATGATGAAGCATCATATAATTTAGCAAAGATATCTCGAGGTACTCCAAGAATTGCTTTGAGATTATTGAGACGAGTTAGAGATTATGCTCAAGTTGTCAAAAAAACTAATTCCATTTCTGTGAATTTAATAAAAAAAGCTTTAAATTCATATCAAATAGACGAAAAAGGATTGGATTCTTTAGATAGACAATATTTATTTTTTTTAAACCAAAATAATAATGTCCCAACTGGCCTCGATTCAATTGCAGCTAGATTAGGTGATGAATCTTCAATGATAGAATTTGTGGTTGAGCCATATCTTATTCAAATTGGTTTCCTTGAGAGAACTCCAAGAGGAAGATTGCTTACTCTTTTAGGGAAAAAGTACATTGATTCATATAATGACAACTTTTAAAAAAGTTAAAGTTTGTTTTTTATTACTTTTTGTTTTTATAAGTATTTGTTATGTTTCGCCATGCTATTCATTATCTTTCAGGGAGGATTTGTTTAAAAATGCATTAGATTTAAGTGCAAGTGGAAAATTTAATCTCGCCTTACAAGAATGGAATAACTATCTTGATTCCTACCCTGATGATGCTGCCGGTTTCAGTAATAGAGGAAACGTTAGACTTGTCATAGGAGATGTGGAGGGATCAATAGATGATCAAAATAAGGCAATAAGTTTAAATCCAAATGAAATAGACCCTTATATTAATAGAGGCATAGCAGAGGAAGCAATGGGATTATGGTCAGAAGCGAGAAAAGATTATATGTTTGTTATTTCTCAAGATAGTAAAAATTTTTCTGCATTATATAATTTGGCTAATGTTGAAGGTTCTACATCACAATGGGAAAAAGCACGAGATTTATTTTCAAAAGCTGCTTTATATAATCCTGGTTTTGCAATGGCTAGGTCGAGTATGGCTTTAGCAGATTTACAGTTGGGAAATATTGATGCATCTGAAAAGGAATTAAAAAACTTAATTAGACGTTATCCAACTTTTGCAGATGCTAGGGCCGCTTTAACAGCTTTGAATTGGTCTAAAGGTGAATCTGGCAAAGCAGAGAGTAATTGGATAGCAGTGACTGAACTAGATTCTAGATATAGTGATGAAGAATGGTTAAAAAGAATCAGAAGATGGCCCCCAATACCGATTAAAGATTTAATGAACTTTATCGATTTAAAATAAGAAATGAATATAGATCAGTTGTTTAGAAAAGTTGATTCCTTTAATGATGAATTAATTAATTTAAGAAGATATATCCACGCACATCCGGAATTAAGTGGATGTGAAAATCAAACGGCGATTTTGATAACTGGTTATTTAAAGAATATTGGTTGGAATGTCAGAGAGTCTGTTGGTAAGACAGGAGTTATAGCTGATTTTGGCCCTTTAGATAAAGGTATCATAGGCTTAAGAGTTGATATGGATGCTTTACCAATACTTGAGGAAACTAAATTAAGCTTTTCTTCGAAAGTAGATGGTGTCATGCATGCGTGTGGACACGACTTGCATATATCGATTGGGCTTGGAGTCGCAAAAATTATAAAAGATCTAAAACTTAATTTTGGTGTTAGGATTATTTTTCAGCCTGCTGAAGAAATTGCAAGCGGAGCTAGATGGATGATTAAGGATGGTGCAACCAATGGTTTAACCCATATTTTAGGGGTACATGTCTACCCAGATTTATCTGTAGGGACTATTGGGATTAAGGAGGGAAGTTTAACTGCAGCTGCTGGAGAGTTCAAAGTAGAAATCATAGGAAAGTCAGGACATGGTGCTAGACCGCATGAAGGAGTCGATGCTATTTGGGTAGCCTCTAAAGTTATTTCGGGAATTCAAGAATCAATAACACGGAAGTTAGATCCTCTAGATCCTGTAGTAATAACTTTTGGTAAAATAAATGGTGGAAATGCATTCAATGTTCTTGCAGAAAAGGTTAATTTAATTGGTACAGTTAGATGTACCAATCTTAAATTATTTAAAAATATTGGTAATTGGCTCAATGAAAATATTTCTTCTATAGCAAATAGTTGCGGAGCTGATGCAAAAGTAATATTTAGAGAAATTGCTCCACCAGTTAATAATAATTCTGAAATTAATAGAGTTTTTAGAGATTCGGGAATTAAGGTGTTAGGGCAAGAAAATGTTATTGAATTGCAAAAACCGTCACTAGGCGCAGAAGATTTTGCTGAGTTCTTGAATGAGATACCTGGAGCTATGTTTAGGCTTGGTGTTTCTGGTTCAAATGGATGCGCTCCACTACATAGTTCTAAATTTGATCCGGATGAAAGAGCTATCGCTATTGGAATTAAGGTGATAACTGCATCCATAGTAAAATTGAATAATGAAAAGGTTAATACAGTAAATAAATGAAAATTAATAAAAGATTTTTTCTATCTCTTGTGTCCCCTTTTATGATCTTTATATCAGTAATTGGGATAGTAATGAGGGATAATTCCAGAAAGATTTTTTATTTACCTATCGGCTTAATGGGGATTTCTATTATTTTGGAGAAAGATGTAAGTAGAAGATGGGATAGGAAAAACATCTTAAAAAAAATAAAATCTTATCGAAAAGTTGAATAAACATTATTTTATTTATTTTACGCAATATGTGATGACTATTTTTTGGAAAAGAGCTATTAATAAGATTAATACTAGGGGTGCTAAGAATTTAACCTTAGCTGAGATCATACCCTTTGAACCTGAATCATTTATTTTGATGCAGGGAAGTGGAAATTTGATCAAACTTTAGTAATAACAATTTTAAAATTTATCAATTATGAGAAGTTCATGGATTAAGCCTAGGCTTGGGAAAAGCAATGTAACTCAGATGAACTTTGCAAGGAACGGATATATCACTGAAGAAATGAGTTTTGTTGCTAAAAAAGAGAATCTACCTGCCTCTTTAATAATGGAAGAAGTAGCAAGAGGAAGATTAATCATCCCAGCTAATATTAATCATTTGAATCTTGAGCCAATGTCTATTGGTATAGCTTCTAGATGTAAAGTTAATGCAAATATTGGTGCTTCTCCTAATGCAAGTGATATTAATGAAGAAGTAGAAAAGCTTAGGCTGGCCGTTAAATATGGGGCTGATACGGTTATGGATCTTTCTACTGGAGGAGTAAATTTAGATGAAGTGCGCCAAGCTATTATTAATGAATCCCCTGTACCTATTGGAACTGTCCCTGTTTACCAAGCTTTAGAAAGCGTACATGGTTCAATAGATAGACTAACTGAAGACGATTTCCTTCATATTATTGAAAAACATTGTCAGCAGGGCGTTGATTATCAAACTATTCATGCTGGATTATTGATTGAGCATCTGCCAAAAGTTAAAGGAAGAATTACAGGAATCGTAAGTAGAGGGGGAGGTATTTTGGCCCAATGGATGTTACATCATTTTAAGCAAAACCCTCTTTATACAAGATTTGATGATATTTGCGAGATTTTTAAAAAATATGATTGCACTTTTTCTTTAGGTGATTCACTTAGGCCTGGATGTTTGCATGATGCTTCTGATGATGCTCAGCTTGCTGAATTAAAGACTTTAGGAGAGCTTACTAGAAGAGCATGGGAACATAATGTTCAAGTAATGGTTGAGGGTCCCGGTCATGTACCTATGGATCAAATTGAGTTTAACGTGAGGAAGCAGATGGAAGAATGTTCAGAAGCGCCCTTTTACGTACTTGGCCCATTAGTAACAGATATATCTCCTGGATATGATCATATATCAAGTGCTATAGGGGCGGCTATGGCAGGCTGGTATGGAACTTCTATGTTGTGTTATGTAACCCCAAAAGAACATTTAGGTCTTCCAAATGCAGAAGATGTACGAGAAGGATTAATTGCCTATAAGATAGCCGCACATGCCGCGGACATAGCAAGACATCGAGCTGGAGCTCGTGATAGAGATGACGAACTTAGTCATGCAAGGTATAACTTTGATTGGAATAAACAATTCGAACTCTCATTAGATCCAGAAAGAGCAAAGCAATATCATGATGAGACATTACCTCAAGAAATCTTTAAAAAGGCCGAATTTTGTTCAATGTGTGGTCCTAAGCATTGCCCGATGAATTCAAAAATTTCTGATGAATCTCTTGATGAACTTAAGGATAGACTGGAGCAATGTAATACTTCAGTATAATGAGAAATTAATTGCTATAAAATTTCTTTTGTTTTGTTGACCACGTTTTCGACAGTAAATCCAAAATTTTTCATACATTCTCCACCTGGTGCTGAAGCACCAAACCTATCCATAGTTATACAAATCCCATCAAAACCTGTATATTTATGCCAACCAAAGGAATGGGCAGCTTCTACTACAACTCTCTTTTTCACACTACTTGGTAAAACACTTTCTTTGTAACTTTCTTCTTGCTCTTCGAAAAGTTCTACACAAGGCATAGAAACAACTCTAATTTTTTTACCTAAGCTTGAAATTTCCTTACCTGCTTCAATGCAAAGATTCAGTTCGCTTCCGGTCCCAATAAATATTAGATCTGGTGTTCCTTCGCAATCAGAAACCACATATCCTCCTAGAGCAACTTTATCGATAGAAGTATTTTCTTGATTTGGCATACCTTGTCTACTTAAACAAAGGGCAGAGGGTCTTTTCCGATTTTGAATAGCAAGCTTATAAGCTCCACTTGTCTCATTCCCATCTCCTGGTCTGAAAACTAGCATGTTAGGCATAGCACGAAGAGAAGGGATAGTTTCAATAGGTTGATGTGTTGGACCGTCTTCTCCTACACCAATTGAATCATGGGTTAATACATAGATTACTCCTAACTCACTGAGTGCTGAAAGCCTCATTGAACCTCTCATGTAATCGGCAAAAACAAGGAAGGTACCTCCGTATGGAATAAGACCACTATTGTGATAAGCAATACCATTAAGAACAGCTGCCATTGCATGTTCACGTACGCCAAAATGTAAATATCTTTTTTCAGGACTATGAGGTTGGAATGATCCAGTTTCTCCTTTGATATCTGTGTAGTTAGAGTGAGTTAAATCTGCTGATCCACCAATTAATTCAGGCAGGTTAGGTCCTAAAGCTCCTAAACATATTTGTGAGTGTTTTCTGGTGGCTAAACCTTTGTCATCAGGTGAATAAGAGGGCAGATCTGAGTCCCAATTCGCAGGTAATTGTCCTTTTAACATTCTTTCTAACTCTGCGCCTTCAGTGGGATATTTTTTCTGATATTCTTCAAATTTAGAGTCCCATTTTTTTTCTAAATCTTCACCTTTATTAACTGCTTTTCTAAAGTGATCATATACTTCATTAGGGATTTCAAATGGAGGATATTCCCAATTTAAAAATTCTCTCGTTAATAAAGCTTCCTCTTCTCCAACTGCTGCCCCATGAATTCCAGCAGTATCTGATTTATTAGGTGATCCATAACCTATGGTTGTAGAGATTTTTATTATTGAAGGCTTATCTGATACTAATTTTGCTTTTTCTATAGCTTCAGTTATTCCTTTAACATCATGATTTCCATCTTCGACATGTTGAACATGCCATCCATAAGCTTCATATCTTTTTAAAACATCTTCGGTAAAAGAAACATCTGTACGGCCATCAATTGTAATTTGATTATCATCATATAGCGCAATTAATTTTCCAAGTTTAAGATGGCCAGCTAATGAGCAAGCTTCTGATGCGATCCCTTCTTGATTACAACCATCTCCCATTATCACGTAAGTGTAATGATCAACAATATTACAATCAGGCTTATTGAATTTTGCTGCTAAGTGAGTTTCAGCTATTGCTAAACCTACTGCATTAGAAATTCCGGCTCCAAGAGGTCCAGCTGTCACCTCAACTCCTTCAGTCTCGAATGTTTCTGGATGACCAGGAGTTTTGGATCCCCATTGTCTAAATTCTTTAATATCGTCTATTGAAACTGATTTGTATCCTGTTAAATGAAGCAAAGAATATAACAACATACAGCCATGACCAGCCGATAATACAAAACGATCTCTGTTAAACCATTTTGGATTATTAGGATTATGATTAAGAATGTTTTGCCATAGTGCATAACCCATTGGAGCACACCCCATTGGTAATCCAGGATGTCCACTATTAGATTTATTTACTGCATCTACAGCAAGCATTCTTATACTGTTTACACAAAGTGATTCTAATGAAATAGACGCAGCGACCATTGTTTTAAAATGAGATAAGTTGGATACTAAAAATTGGTTGTCATCAATTCATTTTGCTGAAAGCAAGGCAAACATTATGACCACCAAAGCCGAAGGAATTAGAAAGAGCAACTCCTACTTGAGCTTCTCTTGCATTATTTGGTACATAATCAAGATCACAATCAGGATCTGGATTGACGTAGTTAATTGTAGGAGGGATAAAATTATGTGTCAAAGAAAGTATACAAGCTACTGCTTCTATACCTCCTGAACCTCCTAGAAGATGACCAGTCATCGACTTAGTAGAGCTTACAGGAATAAGGTAAGATCTGTCTCTAAATATTGATTTAATTGCAGAAGTTTCATTTTTGTCATTAGCTGATGTACTCGTTCCATGAGCATTAATGTAATCAATTTTGTCAAGGCTTAGAGAACTTTCTTCAACTGCTAGTTTGATCGCTTCTGCGCCTCCAACCCCGCCAGGTGATGGAGCAGTAATGTGATGAGCATCACAAGTTGTTCCATATCCAATAATTTCAGCATAAATTCTTGCATCTCTTTTTTGTGCATTTTCTAAGGTTTCTAAAACAAGAATTCCAGATCCCTCTCCAATAACAAATCCATCTCTCTCTGCATCGAAAGGTCTGCTCGCTGTTTCGGGACTTTCATTTCTGAAAGAAAGAGCTTTAGCACTAGCAAAACCAGCTACTCCAAGAGGAGTAATACTGGCTTCTGCACCTCCACAGATCATTGCATCTGCTTTGCCTAGTTGGAGTAATCTAAATGAATCGCCGATTGCATTAGAACCAGCAGCGCAAGCAGTGGAAACAGAGGAACTTGGTCCTTTTGCACCCAAGGCTATGGCTGCTAGTCCAGTTGCCATGTTTGGAATCATCATTGGAACTGTAAATGGACTTACTCTTTTTGGTCCTTTATGACTCAAAATCTGAGCTTGACTTTCCATAGTTAGTAAGCCTCCAACACCAGAGCCAATAATCACTCCAATTCTTGATTCATTAGCTTCAGTAATTTCTAGTCCAGAATCACTAAAGGCTTGCTTTGCTGCAATAACTCCAAACTGGGAAAAACGATCCCATCTTTTGGATTCCTTAGCTTCAATAAAATTTTCAGATTGAAGATTTTTAACTTCTGCTGCAAATTTGCAAGGATGGTTTTCAGGATCAAAGAGAGTGATACCCGAAACTCCATTCATACCTTTTTGAAGACTGAGTAAATATTCATCAATGTTGTTACCAATTGGAGTAACTGCTCCGATACCGGTGATAACTACTCGATGGAAATTTGGCATCCTTGATTAACCTTTTTTTTCTTCTATGAATTTCACTGCGTCGCCTACTGTTGCGATACCTTCAGCGGCTTCGTCAGGAATTTCAATATCAAATGCTTCTTCTAGAGCCATTACTAATTCAACGGTATCTAGAGAATCAGCACCCAAATCATTTTGGAAATTTGAATCTGATTTTACTTCTCCCGCTTCAACGCTTAATTGCTCTGAAACAATAGAACAGACTTTTTCGAGGATTTCTTGTGACATAGTTTATGGAAATTACTAATTATCTATAAGATTTTATGCCCTAGAGTTAACAAGAGTGAAGCATATCTTAATTTTTTTAATTTCTTTGTAAGACAATAGTATTATATAACCAGGTTCAAAAGACAATTTTTACATGTCACACGCAGTTAAAATTTATGACACTTGCATTGGATGTACCCAATGTGTAAGGGCTTGCCCACTTGATGTTTTAGAGATGGTTCCTTGGGATGGCTGTAAAGCTGGCCAAATTGCCTCATCACCTAGAACTGAAGATTGTGTAGGCTGTAAAAGATGCGAAACTGCTTGTCCAACGGATTTCTTGAGTATTCGTGTTTATTTAGGAGATGAAACCTCTAGGAGTATGGGCTTAGCATATTAGATTTATAGTGCAGTTTTAAGAGAGTCCATGCTTTAAGAAATACGCGTTTTTTTTCAATATAATTGAAAAAAAATTACTATATGTGCGGAATAGTTGCTGTAACTGGTTATAAAAAAGCCTTACCATTATTAATGAATGGTTTAGAAAAACTTGAATATAGAGGTTATGATTCAGCAGGAATAGCAGTTATTAATCCTGAGACGAATTCAATAAGTTGTAACAAAGCAGAGGGAAAACTTATTAATTTAAAAGTTAATCTTAACGAAAAAAAGATTCCTGGTACTGTCGGAATAGCTCATACTCGTTGGGCAACTCATGGAAAACCAGAAGTTAAAAATGCCCACCCTCACATCGATAGTACAGGAGCAATTGCAGTTGTTCAGAATGGAATTATTGAAAATTTCCAAGATTTGAAAAATAAATTAGAAAAAGAGGGTATAACTTTTAATTCTGATACAGATACTGAGGTAATTCCTCATTTAATTCAAAGAGAATTAAAGACATTAAGTAAATTGAAACTTGAAAATAACGGTTCAACATTATTAGTAGCTGTGAGAAATGTGATATCTGATTTAGAAGGGTCCTATGCTTTAGCAGTTTTGTGGGCTGGTGCCCCAACATCACTTGTAGTTGCAAGAAAACAAGCACCTTTGATTATTGGTTTGGGTGAAGGAGAATTTATTTGTGCAAGTGATACTCCAGCTATTGCCAATTTTACAAATATTATTCTTCCTATGGAGGATGATGAAATAGCTTTATTAACTCCTCTTGGAATAGAAATATACGACTCAAACAATGAGAGACAATATCGAAATCCTGTTTCCCTGAAAGTCTCAGAGCAAATCATTGATAAGATGAATTTCAAACATTTCATGTTAAAAGAGATATACGATCAGCCGGAAACTGCAAAAAATTGGTTGAAAAATTATTTAATACAAAATTCAGAAAATGGTCAATATCAAATCAACTACCCCTTTGATACAAAGTTTTTTGACTCAATCGAGAGAATTGAAATTATTGCTTGTGGAACAAGTAAGCACGCTGCCATGGTGGGTAGCTTTTTACTAGAACAATTCTCAGGAATCCCTACAAATGTTTTTTATGCTAGCGAATTTCGTTACTCACCACCCCCACTGCTGCCAAATACATTAACTATTGGAGTTTCTCAATCTGGAGAAACTGCTGATACTATTGCGGCTATTGATATGGAAATCAAACGGAGGTCCGAGATTAAAGATGAAAAATTTAGACCTAATCTTATTGCAATAACCAATAGAAGAGAGAGCTCTATAGGAAGACAAGTTTCAAACATAATCGATATTTGTGCAGGGATAGAAGTGGGTGTTGCTGCAACAAAAACTTTTTTTGCACAATTACTTTCTTTTTATGGATTAGCTATACACTTTGCGCAGATTAAAGGTAGTCAAAGTCCTGATGAAATAGAAAAATTAATAAAAGAGCTTCTAAAACTCCCTCCATTACTAGATGATCTTCTAGAAAAACATGATCAATCATCTGAAAAGTTAGCACATGACTTTTTTAATATTAAAGATGTTATTTTTTTAGGAAGAGGCATAAATTATCCAATTGCTCTTGAAGGGGCATTAAAACTTAAAGAAATTAGTTATATACATGCAGCTGGATATCCAGCTGGTGAAATGAAACATGGTCCAATCGCGTTGTTAGATAAAAAAGTGCCAGTAATTTCTATTGCTTCTCCTGGTGAGGTGTTTGATAAAGTTATTAGTAATGCTCAAGAAGCAAAAGCTAGAGATTCATATTTGATTGGAGTTGCACCTGAATGTAATGGAACTGAAATTTTTGATTATTTAATGCAGATTCCTTCTGCTAATGAATGGGTTACACCCTTACTTAATATAATTCCTCTTCAATTATTGAGTTATCATATTGCAGCTCACAGAGGGCTTGATGTTGACCAACCAAGAAACTTAGCAAAAAGCGTAACTGTGGAATAAGATCAATGACTATTAGTTCTTTGAAAAAACAAGATAAATCCAATAATGTTTTTAAATTGAATTAATCTGATGATGATGAAATTATTCCTGGAGCTGGTTTGCCTAATTTAAATAAAATAATTTACGAAAAATATAAATTTCAAAGTTCTAAAAGCCCCTTGGGGGGGGTTATTATCAAGAATCTATTTTTAATATCTACCTCTGGAACGATTTCAGACACAAAAGGAACTAAAACTTCTTTATCTGTGTCAATAAGTTTTACTTTTAATAAACTATTTTTTTCATTATCAAAGTCGCAGACTTCTCCAATTACTTTGTATTCCTTATTTTCAAATATTTTTACTTTTAAGTTAATTAGTTGAGATATATGAAACTCTCCTTCCTCTAATTTAGGAATATCATCAGTTTTTATCAGAAATTTATAATTTTTTAGACTTTCGGCTTGCGTTCTGTTATCGACATTTTTGAATTTAACTATAAAAATTTCTTTACCCGGTTGCTTAAATCCTGAAATTAATTCAAATAATATAGGCTTTTCTTGATTTTTGCGTAACCATCTTTGGCCTGGTTTTGTGAATCTTTCATCAAAATCACTTAATGATTTAATTTTTAGTTTTCCATCTAATCCGTGTACAGATGTTATTACTCCAACAACCAACCAATCATCATTATTTAACATAAACTAGGATAATAGTATCAATTTAGTATGGAAATTAAAAGCAAACCAATACTTCCTGGTTCTGAGGTAATTGTAAAAGATGTTACTTCCATTTATAGAGGATATAAAGGATTTGTACAGAGAGTTACAAAAAAAAGAGCAGCTGTTCTGTTTGAAGGAGGTAATTGGGATAAACTCATTACTTTTCAGCTAACTAATCTAGAAATAGTATAAAAATTAGATTTTACCAATAGTTATAAATTTTTCTATTAAAACTCTAGCTGCATTTGTTTCGGCTTGTTTATGAGATTTGCCTACTGCCGAGGATTCTTTTTTCCCTTCGATGAAAATATCGCAGGAAAATCTTTTAGGATCTCCATTGATTCTAGAAACTTCGATAATTTTATAGACTGGCAAATCAAAACCTTTACTTTGACACCACTCTTGTAACACTGTCTTAGATTTGAATTTATACGGAGCTTTTAAAAATATTTCTGAATCTTCTTCCCAAAAATCATCTAGCCATATATTTACTTCTTGAATTGAGTTAAAGCACTTGTAGAGTGCACCGATTAAAGCTTCTGTGGCTTCTCCAATAATTGTGTTTTTTGAATTTTCATCACCAAGAGCTTTAGGTCCTTTAATTATTAATTTCTCTATTCCAATTGATTTTCCTAATTTAGTTAACCATTCATCACTTACAATTTGAGCTCTTAGCTCTGATCTCTCGCCTACGCTCATTTGAGGATATTTTTTTTCAATAAAGTTTGATGCAGCTAATCTGAGGACTGCATCTCCAAAGAATTCTAATTTTTCGTAATTTATTATTTTGTCAGCTGAAGAATGGATTAATGCCTGATTAAAATCTTGAATTACTGAAATATTCTCTGTTCTAATTATTTCAGAAAATCTCTTTGATCTAATTTTTAAAGACTTTAAAAAAGTAATTATTAGATTAATTCTCGTTTCGTTTATCTTATTTGTCATATGATTTTAATAATCACAACAATTAGAAAGCAGGTCATAAGCCGGGTTCTGTTCATCTTTTATAAGATGGGCAATCATCTATCTAGGGCTGGAATTACTTCACAGTCTCAAGCGGCGCTTATAAGTTGATCATGCAGTGGTCATAGATCTCCTAAACCTTGCTCCCAGCCGGGGTTTACCTAGCCAACACCTCTCAATGTTGCTGGTGCGCTCTTACCGCACCCTTGCACCCTTGCCATACATAAAGTATTAGGCGGTATGTTTCTGTGGCACTATCCTCACGGTTACCCGCACTGGGAATTACCCAGCAAGCCTGACCACGTGGGAGCCCGGACTTTCCTCAAAAAAGTTTTATTTTGGAAACAAAATAAAACTTTTTTGCGATTGCCTCTCCTGCTTTCATTTAGCATAATGCTTATTACTCCAAAAATCATCTATTGGGGCTGTAGCTCAGCAGGATAGAGCAACGGTTTCCTAAACCGTAGGTCGTGGGTTCGACTCCCGCCAGTCCCGTTAAAGTAATAAACTATATGTAGTATATGTGCAAACTTGCTACTCTCTAGCTAGCGTATAAATAGTAATAAATCTTTTATGGCTAAGTTGCATGATATGCGCTTAAAACTCTTAATTCAACAAGAGCACGAACGTATTACTAAATCCCAACCTAATGATTTAGACCTTTCAATAGTTCAAGCAAGATGCTTATGTTGGCTTGCTTTATTGGCAGAAGCTCATGAAGACCAAGCAAATGATGCTGAAAAAAGAGGAGATGCTGAACAGGCAATGGGTTGGTTTGCTGATTCTATGAGATTAAGAGATGTTATTAATTTGGTTACTAGTATTGAGATACCTTTGCCTGATAGTCCAGATTCACTTGATGAAAATGACGAATTATTGGATGGCCCTACAATTATGCCCAAATAATGAGATGATATAAGAAGAGTTATTTTTTCTTTTGACTGAAGAACCTTGTCAATGTCCTGATTGTCAGAGATTTTATAGTGAACATGATCGTCTAATTAGAGAATTTCCTACTTTTAAGCAGCAACAGGAATTAAACTGGACATCTATTCAGTCTTTCAGAACCCTTTGCAGCAAAGTCACTGATGAGTTGCAGAGTAAATTATCTGAAAGAGAATCTAATGAAGATAAAGCTCTAGATGAAAACCATATTTCTGACATTGAAATTACTGAGGCCTTAGATGAACTTGAAAGTGTAAATGCATATTTATATGCAATTGAGGCTTTGATGGAACGAATTTTTGATACAAAAATTTCAAACAATATTGAATCAAAATTTAAAGAAATTGCAAACGAATTAGCACCTGACCCATTAAATGTAGATAGACTAATTTTAAATAGATTATTTCATCAGACTCCTGATTTCCCAGATAAGAAAAATATTAATTAGTTAATTCTTCGACATCACAAACAATCTCTACAGGCATAGGAGAAACCTTCCAAATTGATTTGCAGTACTCTCTAATAGATCTATCTGATGAGAAATAACCAGATCTTGCAGTATTTAATAATGCCATTTTATTCCAAGATTTTTTATTGTTCCAGCATTTACTGACCTCATCCTGTTTATTTAAATAGTCTTCGAAGTCAGCCATAACAAAAAATGGATCATGACCGGTTAAGCTATTCAATAAAGGTTTAAATAATTCTTTATCGCCATTACTAAAGTGTCCGATTTCAATTAAACGTAATACTTCTTTTAGTTCTGGACATTGATCAATGAAAGTTTTTGGCGAGTAATTATTATTTTTTAAATCCATAATTTCACTTTCAGTTTTTCCAAAAAGAAAGAAATTCTCTTTTTTCACTAGATCTCTTAACTCAACGTTAGCTCCATCTAAGGTTCCAATAGTCAATGCTCCATTCATAGCAAACTTCATATTTCCAGTTCCAGATGCTTCTTTTCCAGCAGTTGAAATTTGTTCTGAAAGATCTGTTGCAGGATAAACTATTTCACCAAGCTTTACATTATAGTCAGGTAAAAAAACAACTCTTAATAGCCCGTCCATATCTGGATCAGAATTTACTACATCAGCAATACCATTAATAAATCGAATCATTAGTTTGGCCATGAAGTAACCTGGTGCAGCTTTACCTCCGAATATTATTGTTCTTGGGACTTCGTAGTTATTTGTACCATTTTTGATTCTTAGATATTGAGCAATTATTTGTAAAGCATTCAAGTGTTGTCTTTTATATTGATGAATTCTTTTTACTTGAACATCAAATAAACTTGATGGATCAACAAGTATTCCTGTTTTTGAATGGATAAAACTAGATAATTTTCGTTTTCCGTTTAATTTGGTTTCTTCAAACTTCTGTAAAAAGTTGCTATCATCTTTTTTCTCTTCCAATCGCTTGAGAAGTTCCATATTGGTAATCCAATCAGGACCAACTTCTTTTTCTAGAAGGCTAGATAAAGATGGGTTTGAGAGGGCGACCCATCTTCTTGGGGTGACTCCATTAGTAACATTTGTAAATTTTTCTGGCCACAATTCTGCAAATTCAGGAAGAAGTTGTCTTTTTATTAAATCTGAGTGGAGAGCAGCTACTCCATTTACATGATGAGCTCCGATTGTGGCTAAATGAGCCATTCTTACTGATTTAGAGCCTTCTTCATCAATTATTGAAAGCTTTTGAAGGATTTTGTCATCGCCTGGATAACGTAATCTTAATTGTTGTAGAAATCGCCAATTAATTTCATAAATAATTTCTAGATGTCTTGGTAGGAGATCACTAAAGAGACCCAAATCCCATTTCTCTAAAGCTTCTGGAAGTAAAGTGTGATTAGTATAAGCAACTGATGAGGTTGTTATGTTCCAAGCTTTATCCCAACCTATTTGATATTGGTCGATGAGAAGTCTCATTAATTCTGCTACTGCAATAGCTGGATGAGTATCATTTAGTTGAACTGTCCAATGTTCAGAGAATTTTGTTATTGGTATTGATCTTTTTTCAAGACTTCTCAACATATCCTGCAGAGAACAACTTACAAAAAAGTGTTGTTGTTTCAGTCTTAATCGTCTTCCTTCATCAGTGCCGTCGTTTGGGTATAGAACTTTTGAAAGGGTTTCTGACGCAACTTTTTCTTCTACTGCTCCATAATAATCTCCTATATTAAAGGCATAAAAATCGAAGCTTTCTGTTGCATCAGCTCTCCATAATCTTAGTCTGTCACATGTATTTACTCTGTATCCTAAGACTGGAACATCATGAGGTACTCCAATAGCATGTTCTGAAGGTATCCATCTTGATCTGTAGTTTCCCTTATCATCTCTATAACTTTCTGTTCTGCCTCCAAAACCAACGAAACATGATTCGTCAGGTTGTGGAAGTTCCCATGGCCATCCACCTTTTAACCATTTATCAGTTACTTCAACTTGCCATCCATCTCTAATTAATTGATTGAATATACCAAATTCATATCTAATACCATAACCAACAGCAGGAACTTGTAGAGATGCAAGTGATTCCATATAGCATGCTGCAAGTCTGCCAAGTCCACCATTGCCTAATCCAGGTTCTTCTTCAACTTCAAGAATTGTTGACAATGATTCGATGCCAAATCTCTTTAAAGCATCTTCAGCCTCTTGAGTTATTCCAAGATTGAGAAGATTATTACTTAATTGAGGGCCTATTAAAAATTCTGCTGATAAATAGGCGACTGTTTTTTGTGGTTTTTTTCTTATAACTTCTTGACTAGCTAAATATCTTGTCATTAGCCTATCTTTCACTGCGTAACTCAAAGCCATATACAAGTCGTGAGGACTTGCAGAGGTTGCTAATTTTCCAAGAGTATAAAATAAATGAGCCGTCATTCCTTGGAAAACTGCATCAGAATCCATGCCAGCTTTCTCAGGATCTAAGTAGCATCCTGGAGTAGGCAAACGTAGATCAAAGGGTTCGTTGGAATTCATTGGATTAGCCATATACCAGACAATAGCCATTTTTTTGAAAATTTCTTTGTTGTAACTTCAGATCCACACTTGTTGAGTATTTTTGCTTTTTTCTTACATATTTCTCTAAGTGGGCCCTCAATAAACTATCTTCCAAATAGGAAGTTTATTTTTTTACACTTACGATGTACTCTTTAATTGCTGAATTAAGTGCACATGATTTAGAAGTCGCTGAAACCTTGATCGGTGTTATAAGATTTCTATTGATCTTTTTAGCAGCCAGAGCATTAGCAGAAGTATTAGTAAGACTTAGTTTGCCAACGATTGTAGGTGAGCTTCTTGCAGGAGTTGTTATAGGAGCATCAGGATTCCATTTATTAATACCTCCTACAGCTGGAACTGAATTAAATGAGGGACTTGTAAATGTTATTAGTTCATTAGCTTCAATCCCCCCTGAAGCTGTACCTGATGTTTATTTCGAAAGTTTTCCCTCTCTTCAAGCAGTAGCAACTCTTGGTTTATATGCACTTTTATTTTTAACAGGATTAGAAAGTGAGTTAGAGGAATTGGTAGCTGTGGGTGCGCAGGCTTTTACTGTCGCAATGGCTGGGGTGATTTTACCTTTTGCATTTGGAACTCTAGGATTAATGTTTATTTTTCAAGTAGATCTAATCCCAGCAGTTTTTGCTGGAGCATCTATGACAGCCACAAGTATAGGAATAACTGCAAGTGTTTTCGGTGAATTAGGATATTTGAAAACTAGGGAAGGACAGATTGTTATTGGGGCGGCAGTGCTAGATGATATTTTGGGAATTGTTATTTTGGCAGTAGTTGTAGCTCTTGCTTCGGGAGGTTCTTTAGAGATTGCTCCTATTGTTAAATTAGTTGCAGCAGCTGTAGTGTTTGTTATTGCTGCTATCGCATTAAGTCGAACAGCAGCGCCAGGATTTGATTGGTTATTAGATAGACTAAAAGCACCTGGGGCTGTAGTAGTAGCATCTTTTGTGATACTTGTCTTATGTTGCTTTGTCGCAACAGCCATTGGATTAGAAGCCGCTCTAGGTGCTTTTGCGGCTGGATTGATTCTTAGTAGTTCTAAAAATAATCATGCAATACAACAATCTGTTTTACCTTTAGTATCCCTATTCGCAACAATTTTCTTCGTATTAGTAGGAGCTGGAATGGATTTATCAGTTATTAATCCCCTTGATCCAACAAGTAGGTCAGCTCTAGTAGTCGCAGGATTTTTATTAGTTGTAGCAATTATTGGAAAAATTGCGGCAGGATGGGTATTTTCCAGTGACAAACCTACAAATAGATTAGTTGTAGGTTTGGGTATGATGCCTAGAGGAGAGGTGGGTTTAATTTTTCTTGGACTAGGAACAAGCGCTAAGTTGTTAACTCCTTCTCTTGAAGCAGCTATTTTATTAATGGTTATAGGAACTACATTCCTTGCACCTGTTCTCTTGAGAATTGTTTTAAAAGATAAGCCCCCAAATGATGGTAATAAAATTTCAGATGATGTTGCAGCTGATCCTGTAGGTCTTCTTTAGGAAATAAGTTTATTAGAATCAAAGAACAAAAGATTTTAATAAATGGAAAAATCAGCTCTAATAGATAGTGATGTAAATTATGACTGGAATTTTTTAAATTACCCAATACATACTGTCTCAGCCAACCCTGAACAAACATCAAATAATTACGCAATTTTATTAATTCATGGTTTCGGTGCTTCTACGGAGCATTGGAGATTTAATATCCCTGTTTTGAGTACAAAATACGAAGTTCATGCTATGGACTTACTAGGTTTTGGAAAAAGTCCTAAGCCTCAAGACGTCGAATACTCAGGATCTTTATGGAAAGACCAGGTTGTCGCTTATGTAAAAGAGAAAATAAAAAAACCTACAATTGTTGTTGGAAATTCATTAGGTGGTTATGCAGCATTAGCAGCTGGTGCAGAATTAAATGAGCTAAACGCAGGAGTGATATTACTTAATGCTGCTGGATATTTTAGCGAAGAAAAAACTATCAAAAAGAATATGTTGCAAACTTCAATTGAAACAGTTGCCGGCATATTTTTGAAAAATATTGTTTTTCAACGTTTGATTTTTGAGAATATGAGGAATCCAAAAAATATTAAAAAAACTTTGAATCAAGTTTATGTTGATAAAAAAAATGTTGATGATTTTTTAGTTGAGTCAATAAGGAAGCCTTCGCTAGATTTCGGAGCTTTTAATGTTTTTAGAAGTGTATTTAACCCATCAGGTCCTCAGGGGTTGCCGTTGGATAAGTTATTCGCAAAGCTAAATGCACCATTATTACTTCTTTGGGGAGGGAAAGATCCATGGATGAATACTCCAAAAAAAAGGAATCTATATAAAAAATTTACACCAAAGAATACAAAAGAAATTATTCTTGATGCAGGACATTGCCCTCATGATGAGATACCTGAATTAGTTAATAAGCATATTTTGGATTGGGTTGATTCTCTTTAAGTAATAATTGTGAAACTTGAATTATCTAATCAAGACCAAGGTATTTTTGTCTTTCAATTAGATAAAAATAACTACATTAAATTCTGTCCAGAAAGAGGAGGCGTTATTACAAATTGGGTTTCGGATGGTAATGAAATACTTTATTTCGATGAAAAAAGATTTACGGACAAGACAAAAAGTATTAGGGGGGGTATTCCAATCTTGTTTCCAATATGTGGAAGTCTCAATACCTCTAGTTCAGTATTTGGAAATGATTATTTGCAATTACCACAACATGGTTTCGCTAGGGATTTGCAATGGCAATACGCCTTCAACGCAAATGAAAAGTTTTTATGCTTATTCTTAAATGCATCTAAAAAGACCAAAAAATATTATCCTTTCGATTTTGAACTTAGAATAGACGTTATCTTAAAGATTAACTGTTTAGAATTTGAAATTACAATCCATAATAAAACAGACTTTGCTATGCCTATAAATTTTGGTTTGCATCCTTATTTTAATGTTTCAGATTTAAAGAATTTAGATTTTATTGATAATCCACTTAATTGTCAGGATCAAGAAAGAAACATTATTAGTAATACTTTTGATGAATTAAACAAAATTAATTTAGGAGTTGATCTGCTTATGTATACTTCCGGTAGAAGCTCTTTTCGAGATAATATTTTTAAAAGAGAGGTCACTTTAAATCATCCATATCCTTTCGATATAGGCGTTATTTGGAGTGATCCTCCAAGAAGAATGATATGTCTCGAACCCTGGACTAGTCCAAGAAATTCTTTTGTTGATGGATTTAGAAAAATTATGATTCCTTCAAATGATAGAAAGAGGTTAAATGCCTCAATACAAATAAAATCACTTAAGTAATCATGCAATAATTATGAAATTTGTAGTTATAGATGATGATCCAACAGGCTCTCAAACTGTTCACGATTGCTTATTACTGCTCAAATGGGACTACTCAACTTTAGTCAAAGGTTTTGAATCTAAATCTAATTTATTTTTTATTTTGGCTAATACAAGGTCACTTTCTGAAAATGATGCGAAATTAACAATAGAGGAAATTTGCAAAAATCTAAAGACTGTTATTGCTTCACAAGCGTATGAAGAAATTATTTTTATAAGTAGAGGAGACTCTACTCTTCGAGGGCATAACTTTTTAGAGCCAAGTACTCTAAATAGTTGCTTAGGTCCTTTTGATGCTACTTTTCATATTCCAGCTTTCATAGAGGGTAAAAGATTAACAATTAATGGATCTCATTTTGTAGATAAAGTCCCTATAAGTCAAACAATTTTTGCAAAAGATAAAATTTTTGGATATCAGACAAGTAATATAAAGAATCTTTTATTTCAGCAGAGTAAATCTCAAATAAATTTTAAAGATATTCAAAATCTTTTATTATCAGATATCGAAATGCTAAATGATGAAGAAAATAATATTGTTTTTAAAATATTAAAAAACTTGAAGAATAATAAACATGTAATCGTAGACGTAGAAAATTATTTTCAACTAAAAAAATTTTCTCTAGTAATTAAAAAATTAATTAAACACAAAAAATTCCTTTTTCGAACTGCAGCAAGTTTTATAAGTTCAATTTCTGAGAAAAAAAGTCTCTTTCAGGGGCAAATATTTTTCTCTAGTTTAAGAATAAGAAATAAAGAAAAGAGTTTTCTTCCAGGACTAATAATTGTTGGATCTTATGTAGAACTTTCAACAATTCAATTGAATAATTTATTAGAGACAAGTAATTGCTATCCAGTTGAATTAGATGTTTTCGAATTCTTTAGAATTACTTCATCAGATAATAATCAGAAGCGAAGAAATTTGTTTAAAAATAAATTTTTGAGAGAAATTAGATATTCTTTCGAGAAAGGAAAAACTCCTGTTTTGTTTACTTCAAGAAAGTTTATGTCCTTAGATTCTTATGAACTATTTAATTTTTATAATTTACTAGCTTGTTTTATTGCTGAAATAGTCGCAGATTTGAAGTATGAAATAGGATATTTGATTTCGAAAGGTGGAATAACAACAAATTTGATTCTTAGTAATGGACTTAATGCAGATTATGTTTATCTTGAAGGACAGATTTTAGCAGGCATTTCAGTAGTAACTTACAACCTAAAAAATGGCCAAAAACTTCCTATTGTTACTCATCCTGGAAACATTGGTACAAAAGATTCATTGGTTAATATTTGGAAAGTTTTTGAAAATAACAATAATTTTCAAAATTAGAAATTAGATATAATTTCTTCAGCAAAATTGCTACAGGATAAGGGCTCTACTTTTGGTTCCATTAAGCGTGCTAAATCATAGGTGACTTTTTTTTGCTCTATTGCCTCACTTAAACCATTAGTAATTAAGTTAGCTGCTTCATTCCAACCAAAATATTCAAGCATCATTACACCACTAAGAATTACTGAGCCTGGATTAATCTTGTTTAAGCCTGCATGTTTTGGAGCGGTACCGTGCGTAGCTTCGAAAATTGCTGCATTATCTCCAATATTTGCACCGGGAGCCATACCGAGGCCCCCAACAATTGCTGCAGCTGCATCAGAAACGTAGTCACCATTAAGGTTTAATGTTGCAAGAATTGAATATTCTTGAGGTCTAGTTTGAATTTGTTGAAATATACTATCAGCTATACGATCATCAATAAGAATAAGTTCTCTCCATTTTCCATCTCCGTGAGAATTTGATATTGATGCAATAACTTCTTTAATTTCTTCGCAAATGAATGCTTTTTTGTTATTTGTAAGCTTGTCAAAACCGGGTTCAATTTTTCGTGCATTATCTTCAATTGTTATTTCTGGATTTTTCTGAATATTATCTAAAATCCAGCTTTCTCTTTCTGTAATGCAATCTTTTCTAAATTCATTTACTGCTAATTCATATCCCCAATCTCTAAATGCACCTTCTGTGTATTTCATAATATTCCCTTTGTGTACAAGAGTCACATGCCGTTTATCTCCTGATAATCTTTTAGCATGTTCAATAGCTTTTCTAATATGCCTTTGGCTACCAGATTTACTCACCGGTTTTATTCCAATACCTGATCCGTTTGGTATGGATCTATTTTTTAAATTTTTACTTTTTGGTATGACAACGTTATTTAAGTGGTCAATTAATTCAAGACAATTATTATCCTCTGCTTCCCATTCAATTCCCATGTAGATATCCTCAGTATTTTCTCTGTAAACAATAACGTCTAAATTTTGGGGATTTTTGTGAGGGCTTGGAGTTCCTGAATAATATTTGCATGGTCTAACACAACTATATAAATCAAAGATTTGCCTTAATGCAACATTAAGAGATCTAATCCCTCCGCCGATGGGAGTAGTTAAAGGACCTTTGATGGCTACACCAAAGTGTTTAATTGCTTCAATAGTATCTTGAGGGAGATAATTATATGTTCCATAAAGTTCACAAGCTTCATCGCCTGCATAGACTTTAAACCAATTAATTTTTCTTTCATCCCCATAGCTTTTTTTAATCGCTGAATCAAGAACGATTTGAGTAGCAGGCCAAATATCAACTCCAGTACCATCACCCCTAATAAATGGGACAATTGGATTATTAGGAACATTTGGTTTGCCTTGATTGAAAGTTATTATCTCGCCTTCATTAGGTAAAGTTAATTTTTCAAATTTTGGCATAGCATTGAATTAATAAAAGATAACTCATTGAATTTCCTCGTATTGTAATTTGCGAAGAGTTATTTTCTTTAAAACCTAGAAATTTATTATCCAAATGTGAATAGAGAATACGTTATTGATCAGCATTTCAACATCTTTATTAAAAGAAAAAGTAGTTAATAAGCAAGTTAAAGCAAATTATGTCATTTTCAAAAAAATACTCAGCTACTTATGAATGCAAGTTCAAATGTAAGTAATGTTGAAATAGCTAATAAAATTGCTTCTACTGCAGCTTTGTTTCGGAAATATTTTCCGGATGCAAGCGTAAACTTTAGTCCCTGGGACAATTCAAATAATGAATACATGCGAGATACTATTGATTTTGCGTTTCATTTCCCTGGTTGGAGTCCTCTTATTGAATGTAGAGCAATACTCCTACAATTAAGAATTGAAAATGATAATAATGATAGAGTTCCGAAATTGTTGGGAATAATAATGCGAGGTATGATTGTTCCATCCGAGAGATGGAGAGTTGCTACAATCGGTGATTGGGAAATGACTGGCACTCATCTTCCGCAAAAGGAACAAAAAGATAACCTTTTTTTGGTTTGTAAAGAACTCTATAAGCTATTCTCTACAACATCCGCTGGTAACAAAAATTAGCTGTTTTATGTATTTTCCTTGTAGATTAAATACACTTACAAAAATCATTCAAGATATATGGCAGTCGCTCTTGCAGGACAATTAAGAGAAGGGACAAAAAAATCCCACACAATGGCAGAAAATACCGGCTTTGTAGCTTGTTTTTTAAAAGGAGTTGTTGAAAAAAAATCTTATAGAAAATTAATTAGTGATTTATATTTTGTTTATGAAGCTATGGAAGAAGAAATTGAAAGACTGGTCAATGAGGAACATCCCGTAATAAAACCTATAGGTTTTAAATCGTTATACAGGAAAGAAACCCTTGTAAACGATCTTAAATTTTATTTTGGTGAAAACTGGAAGAATGAAATTAATATTTCTCACTCAGCAAAAGAATATGTTGAAAGAATCCGAGAAGTCTCAAAAAATTCACCAGAGCTATTGGTTGGTCACCACTACACTCGCTATATAGGAGATTTATCTGGGGGACAAATTTTGAAAAGGATTGCTAAAAAAGCATTAAATTTGAAAGGAAATGATGGTTTAAATTTTTATGAGTTTGAATTAATTGCTGATGAAAAGAAATTCAAGGAAGAATATTCTCTTACTTTGAACCAACTTCCAATTAATCAAAAGACTGCTGATCAAATAATTGATGAAGCTAATCAAGCTTTTACTTACAATATGAAAATGTTTAAGGAGCTTGAAGGTAACTTGATTGCTGTTTTAGGCAAGATTGTATTTAATTACATTACAAAAAAAGTAAGGAAAGGAAGCACCGAGACCTAGTTATTTATGTTTGATTCATTAGTTGATTTCCTTAAAACAAATATTGATGAATTAAATGGTCATGAAGTAGAAATATCTAGCGAATTCAAAGAACATCATAATGAAGACTCAAAATATATAATTAAAAATTGGCTTTTTTCATCTCCTGAATATCGAAAGTGGCGAATAACAAGATTAGATGGTGGCAAAAAACTGCAAGTGTTTAATACGGTCGCATATCCAAATTTTGATAGTGAAATGCCTATTTTAGGAGCTGATATTTTATGGTTTGGAACTTCTCAAAAGTTATTAGCAATACTTGATTATCAACCTTTAATTCAAGAAGGTAATTATCTTGAAACATACTGTTCAAGTTTAGGTAGTATTAAGAAAAAATATTCTGCATTTGATAATAATAAAATGAAGAATATATATGATTCAAAAAAGTATTTTTCCCCATGGGTGATTATTTGTAGAGGAAATAAATTAAATCTTGATAGAGATTTAAATAATATTTTCCATTCATTTGTAAACAACTATTTGAATATTTACAAATCGAATCCTGTTAATCAATTTTTAAATGCAGAAGAAATAAAGATGAATCAAATTAAATACGATAAGTATAGTTTTGAAAAAGACCCTGCAGATAAACTGTTTAAATCTTTTTTTGGAGAAAAATGGACAAAAAAATTTATCAATAAATTTCTTTTTACATTAAATACTGAGATTATTCATTGAATGTTAATAAAAGATACTATTTTTTATAGGCCAGATTGGAGATGGCATAATTTTCTAAAATATTTAACTAATAACTTAAGCAAACATAATTGTTTAGAAAAAATAATACCCTCGGAATATTCTTATAAAGATTCAACTTATGGTTCAAAAAAATCAAAAAAAAATGTAAATCTCTCTACTTGGGGTGTAACGCATAAAAAAAGAATTCAATTCGCAAGAGCAGTGTGTATAAATAGTCCAAATTATTCTGTTTTAAATTTTTTAATTATTCCTAATACTATTTATAATGTCCCATTTTTTGGAGTAGATTTTGTTTCTCTTCCTAATAGTCATTTATTAGTATTAGATTTTCAGCCTTCATTAAAAATACACAATCAATACAATAATCAGTTATTAGAAAAACTTATAAAACTCAAAAATCATTGTCATTCGTCACTCCCATTAGCTGAAAAAATGTCTGCAGATGTAGCTAGATTTTTTTCTCCAGGAGTAATCTGGTCAAAATTACCAAAAGAAGAAAGAAGTGATTTTCTAATTGCTAATCATCTTTATAACTCATTTAAGGGATATCTTGATTTGTATTTAGAAATTCTTTTCGAAAGCAAAGAAGCCAATATAGAACTGCAAAAAGAATTAATAAAAGGTCAAAATAATTATTTAAAATATAGAAGAGATAACGATCCAGCAAGACCCATGTTGACGAGTTTGTTTGGTAAAGAATTTACTGAATCTTTAATTAGAGAAGTTTTATTTACTACTTAAAAGTCTTATAATTCAAGGAAATTTGAAATCATATGAAAAAAATTTCTGTTCTTTTTGTATGTTTGGGCAATATTTGTAGGTCTCCTGCAGCAGAAGCTATCTTTATAAGTTTACTTGAAAGGAAGGGATTAACCGATGGCTTTATTGTAGATTCTGCTGGAACAGGCAGTTGGCATATTGGAAAAAAAGCTGACTCTAGAATGAGAATTGCAGCAGAAAGAAGAGATATAAATATCTTAAGTAGGGCTCGTCAAATTACTAGCAAAGATTTCGACGAATTTAACTATATTCTTGCGATGGACCACTCAAATTTTAGAAATATTCAAGATCTTAAAAATAGAACAGCTTCAACTGATTTTGCATCAATTAAAAAAATACAAGATTTTAGATCCGTTTTTAATGAGCAAGAAGTTCCTGATCCATATTTTGGAGGTGATGAGGGCTTCGATTATGTCCTTGATATTTTAGAAGACTCTGTAAAAGGTTTTTTGGAAAGTATTTCTTGAATTTATTTGATCTCAGTCTCTTTAGGAATCCTGTCATTATAAAGATTAATAATTTGATCCACTACTTCATTAATTGAATATCCATCCGTAATAATTTCTATTGAGTCATTTGCTTTTATTAGAGGTGAAATTTCCCTATTAGAATCTTCAAAATCTCTTTTTTTTATAAGTTCTTTTAATGTATGGAGATCTATTTCTTGTGAGTCTTTACTATTTTTATCAGATTTTCTTCTTTTTGCTCTTTCATCGATGCTAGCAGTTAAAAATATTTTAAGTTCTGCATCAGGAAAAACAGTAGTACCTATATCTCTTCCCTCAGCTACAAGTCCGCCTGATTCTCCAATTTTTCTTTGTTCTTCTACTAAGAATTTTCTTACTTCTTTTATTGAGGAGATTTTAGAAACGATGGAACTTATCTTTTGCGACCTAATTTCTTCAGTAACGCAGTAGTTATTTACATAAACATCCTGATGCGAATTTATATTCGACTTGAAAACAATAGATATATCTTTAAGAATATTCTGTAAATTTTTTTCTTTTTTATAATCAATACTTTCTTTTATCATAAGCCAACTCAATGCCCTATACATTGCTCCAGTATCTAGATATAAAAGTTTAAGTTTCTTCGCTATTAACTTTGTTACGGTACTTTTACCTGACCCCGCAGGACCATCAATTGCGATAATCGGCCTTCTTTTCATTAGAAAAATGTGATCAATTAATCTTGTCTCTCCACATCTTATCGCACCAGCAAGTAACGAAATGTTATCCTCGAGTCTTGCTTTTTGGAGTGTATAAGGGTGTAAATGTTCTAAATATTCAATGGAAATTTTTTTTGCTGATAGCTTTTTAATTATTTCGTTTAAATTGATCTTTTTTTCTTGTTGAAAAATTTTTTTTGCTTCTAATAACTCACTTGAAAAAAACCTAATCAATTTTCTTTCGTTTTTTGATAAATGTACATTACGAGAACTTAAAGGAATTCCATCAAAATCTCTTTGTGTAGGAATAGATTTAATAGCAACATTTAATTTTTTTCTTTGGATAAGATTTTTTAAAATTAAAAGTTGTTGCCAATCTTTTTCTCCTAAGTAAAGATTTTTTGGCTTGATGAGATCAAGTAATCTATAAACTACTGTACAAACTCCATCAAAATGTCCAATTCGAGTTAATCCGCATAGTGCTGAAGATAATTCTACTGAAGCTTTTAGGAATCTAATATTCTTATTATTCGGTGGATATATATCTTCAGTACTTGGAATAAAGATGGCATCTGCTCCACTTGAAAAAGAGGTATCAATATCATTTTCAATTGATTTTGGGTAATTTTCTAAATCAGCCTTGTTATCAAATTGAAGTGGATTAATAAAAATACTTACTAAATTAGTATTAGAGTTATCATTTTTTGCTGTTGATATTAGTTTTTTGTGCCCATTATGAAGATTACCCATGGTTGGAATGAAGTTGATTTCACTACTTAAATTTCTTCTCCAATACTCTATTTCTTCAGTTTTCCTTATGATTACTTTTTTCACCTTGTTTTTAAAAAATAAATCTATTTGATAAATAATTACTGGACAAAAGCAATCTTAGGAGGAATATCTATATAGGGAAAGTCTATCATTTTTATTTCATGGATTACAAAACATCAGGTGTTGATATAGAAGCTGGGCGAGAATTTGTTTCGGAAATTAAACAGGCAGTTGAAGGAACTCATACATCTAATGTGATTGATGGTATTGGTGGGTTCGGAGGTTTGTTCAGAATTCCTATGGATAGTTTTAAAAAACCAGTTCTTGTTTCAGGAACTGATGGTGTTGGAACAAAATTAGAATTAGCCCAAAATAAAAACTTTCATTTTGAGGTTGGTATTGATTTAGTTGCTATGTGTATGAACGATATCATTACTAGTGGGGCAAAACCTTTATTTTTTCTGGATTATATTGCTACTGGTAAACTTGATAAGAAACAATTATTGAGGGTTATCCAGGGAATTTCACATGCCTGCGGAGAAAATAACTGTTCATTACTCGGAGGAGAAACTGCCGAAATGCCAGGATTTTATTCAAAAAATAAGTATGATCTTGCAGGATTTTGTGTTGGAATAGTTGATGAGGATAAGCTTATTAATGGTAAAAAAGTATCTGAAAATGACTTAATAATTGCTTTAAAAAGTAATGGAGTTCATAGTAACGGCTTCAGTTTAGTAAGAAAAATTATTCAAAACAATAATCAAATAGATAAAGAATTTGAGAAAGTTTCTCACTTAAATTTTTATGATGAGTTATTGAAACCTACAAAAATCTACAATAATGTGGTTAACCAAATGTTATCTGAAAATATAGAAATTAAAGCAATGTCTCATATTACAGGAGGAGGAATTCCAGAAAATTTACCAAGATGTATTCCTTCTGATTTTATTCCTTATATCAATACCAGTTCTTGGGAAATACCTATTTTATTTAAATTCCTTAAAGGCAAAGGATCGATTCCTGAAAAAGATTTTTGGAATACTTTCAATCTTGGAGTAGGATTCTGTTTAATTATTGATAAACAATTTAAGGAGGCCGTATTAAGTATTTGTAAAGATCATGACATAGATAGTTGGGAAATTGGAAAGATAGTTCGAAAAAATGATTCAAAAATTAGTAATTTTTTGCCAGAAATTTTAACTTAAATTTTTTTACCTTTTTAAAATGAGTTTTAAAAAATTATTTTTTATACCCAAATGAAAAAGTTAGGTGTAATATAATAAAATTACCGCCGAATTATATCGGAAGTTTAAGTATTAAGATTTAACCTTTATTCAATGCCCTTTGCAAATAATCAAAGAATTACACGTAGACGTAGTTCAGCAGGCCCTACACCTCCCAAAAGACCAATAGGTAATAATTCTGAATCATTTGGTAGACAGGCTCAAGGCCCAAGACCAACTTTCTTGACCCTAAGAGATCATGGGAAAGTATTTGTTGCTGATTTACCTAATTTGTCCGATGGTCAATTGGCGCATATAAGTAAGGAAGCTAATGAAGTTTTAAATAGTTTGGAAAAAAGACTTAATGATCTTGAAAATGAACCTAATGTTAGTAATCCTGAAAACGATACGCTGATAAAGGCCTCTACCAAAAGAGATGTCACACTGAGGTTTATTAAATCAATAGAAGAAGAACAAGAACATAGAAAGAATAATCCTGCTTTAAGAGATGCTGCATCCGAATCATTACCTAGAACTTTTCTTGAGGTTGCTAGACATAGATTACCTGGGGCAACTTTTGATTCACTACTGCGAGAGGCTCTTGAAGCTTGTGCAGTTGATGAAAGTACTCAAGAAAATCAAGTTATTGATGAGCCTAGAGAAACTGTAAAAATTATGGATATACCCTCTTCCAACACAAATGCTTCCCTTGTTGTTAATATCGACTCAAGAGATGATACCAAGAATGACTCTATTTGATTCAACACAAGAGTTAATAAGCTTTAAAGACAATAATAATTCAAAAATTAACCTTACTTTAGAGACAGATCCCATTTTATGTAATCATTGCAAAAGGACTGCATCCAATGGTGTTAGATGTTTAGGAATGTGTGTAGCAGATAATGATTACTAAAATAATTCAAATTTATATATAAAAATTGATGAAAATAATTAAAAAATCCAATTGATTTTATTTATTAATAAATATAAGGTATTATTTATCAATAATAAAAAAAGATTATTTTTCTATATATTAATAAGTAATTGAAACTTGATAACCTTTATTTGAAATTGAAGTTTTTGGAAAACTTCATCATTAAATGCGTAAAAAAATTAAATAAGGCGGCACCCAGATTCGAACTGGGGATAAAGGATTTGCAATCCTCTGCCTTACCACTTGGCCATGCCGCCGAAAAAGATTCGATTGAGTCTTTTTATGATCTTAACAGTAAGGTGTCTCATTCTCTATTATTTATATGCAATGGACATGGTGAAGATGTAATAGCATCGGAAATAATAAAATTATTACTAAAAAAAATAAAAAATAAAAATATTGAAGTTTTGCCGTTAGTAGGAAATGGGGATGTGTTTAATTCCATAAAAACAAAGAATTTTCGTAAAATAGGATATTTAAAAGAGCTGCCTAGTGGAGGTTTTAGTAATCAAAGTCTGAAGGGATTTGTGCTTGATTTATTTGCAGGATTTTTAATTGATAATTTAAGAAATTTTCTACTTGTAAAACAGAAGTCAAAACATAAATGCAAAATTATCGCAGTAGGCGATTTATTGCCATTATTTTATGCTTGGAGTTCAGAATGCGAATTTAGTTTCATTGGAACTCCAAAAAGTGATCATACTTGGAGCAGTGGCCCAGGTTGGGATTTAAGCGATTTTTATCATAAGTTGAAAGGTTCTGAATGGGATCCATGGGAAATGTTTTTAATGAAATCTCCAAGATGTAAAAATTTAATTATGAGAGATAAAATTACAGCTAATAATTTGAATAGAAAAAATATTGATGCAAAATACTTGGGTAATCCAATGATGGATTTTGTTAATGAAAAAAATGAGAAGATTTCAAATATTATTTCTTTTAAAAGGATTATTTTATTAGTTGGAAGTAGATACCCAGAAGCCCTTAAAAATCTTGAAAATTTTCTTAATTGTTTGCAAGATTTTGATTTATCAAAGGACTTGTTAATACTTTTGCCTTTGAGCATTAATGCGAATGTGATTCAAATTCAAAGTTATTTAAATAAATATGGTTTTGTAAAACAGAGTAAAGTTAAATTTCTAATTGATGAAGATTCAGTATGGAAAAACAAAGATCAATACTTAGTCATTGGAAAAGGTAAATTCAATTCATGGGCCAATATGGCAGAAGTTGGTTTGTCTAATGCAGGAACTGCTACAGAGCAAATTGCTGGCCTTGGAATTCCATCTCTTTCTTTACCGGGAACTGGACCACAATTTACAAAATCATTTGCAAAAAGGCAATCAAGATTATTGGGAGGTAGTGTTTTAGTTTGCAAGAACAAAAAAATTCTTCTAGAACGTTTAAGTTTACTTTTGAAAGGAAACTTAGTTAGGTTAGAACAATCAAAAATTGGAAAAAAAAGAATGGGGAAATCCGGAGCAAGTAAGAAAATCGTGGATGCCATAAACCTCCATTTGTTATCTTAGTAAATGGCACTAGCTTATTAATTATTAATTCTTTTATGTATCCAATAAATGATCGGCAATATCTAAAAATTTGTGCAGAGATTGCAAAAATTATGAGTATAAGCTTATCTTCTGCTAAGAAGAAAGTAGAAATTCAAATTGCAAAAGAAGGCTCGAAAACTATTCAAGAAAAAATAAAAGTTGCGCAAAATGTCTTAAAAATTTGTAAAGAAAATTATAAAGATAAATTAAGTTCTTCAAGAATACTTGATAAGCTTATGGAAACTCTTGATGGTGAAGATAATTTTTTAACTGAAGATTGATTCTTAATGTTCAAATATATTTGAGAATTTTAGTATGTCTAAATCAGCATGTACAGAGACTGTTTCGAAACATTTTTGAGCTAATTCATATCTATTCTCTCTTTTTAAGATAACTTTTAATTTATCCATAGCTTCAATTAAATATCTAACATCATTTGCAGCATAATCTAATTGATCTTTTGTTAAATCTTCGTTGCTACCCCAATCACTACTTTGCGAGCTTTTGTCCAGTTCTATACCTAATAATTCATTAATTAAATCTTTTAAACCATGTTTATTTGTATAAGTTCTTGCCAACTTGCTAGCAATTTTTGTACAAAAAATATTTTTTGTATTAATTTCAAGATTGCATTTTAGAGCTGCTACATCAAACCTCGCATAGTGAAATATTTTAGTAATTTTGTCATTTTCAAGAAGTGCTTTTAAGTGAGGTGAAGAAGATGTATTAAGTTCGATTTTTATACAGGATGTTCTTTTAAATTCATTACATATTTGTACTAAACAAAGTCTATCTCTTCCATGAATTAAACCCATTGCTTCAGTATCAATAGCTAGATAGGATGATTTTTTATAAAGGTTGTATAAATCTGCTGTTAAATCGCTGTAAAGAAGATCAATATTTTTATTTTCAATAGTCATTTTTAATAATTATTCAAAGTAATTTAAGATTTAGAATATTACTTAAGATTTGATTTAATTAAGAATCTTTATCTAATAAATTTATTTTACAGAATAATTCTAAAAAATTATAATATGATGTAACTTTAATTTTTATTCTCGAGTTACTAGAAAAAATTTATTTAATGTCCTATTCCTTAAATTCAACATTATTGCTAACAATTCTCTTGGCCATAGGATTATTTTTTTTTCTTAAGGCTTCCAGTAAAGATAGAACAACTATCGTTGAGATTTCATCATCTCAGCAGCCAGTTAAGGTTTTAAATAGTTTATGTGAATGGCTTAATTTGAGGGGATGGAAGCAAACAGGTGGAGATTTTGAACAAAGAATTTTAATATTTAAGGGTCAAGTTGTTTCTAGTAAATTTTTAGCAATTTTTTTAGGTTTTCTTGGTGGTTTTGGTTCTTGTGCTTTGGGATTAGTAATAATACAGATATATCCTGAATTAGGTTGGTGGCCTATTCTTTTGGGATTAATTGGTGGCCCTTTGTCTGGAATTGCTTATTTTAAAAAATCAGCAAGAGAGGAGAAATTTGAATTAAGGTTGATCAACGAAAATGAAAATGATTCTACTTTCATGAGACTAAGAGCGCATAGGGATGAATTAATCTCTTTAGAAAATGAACTTGGAGAAAAACTTCAATTAAAAAGTGACGGTTCTTTATTTAAAACACCTATTTAAGATATTCTAAAAAGTTATTCGATGATTTCAATCAAAAATATTATTCTCTATACAGAATTTCTCTAACTCTTTATCATTTAACCAATCTTGGGGTTTTGTAAAAATTGACGTGAGCAATTCCTCTCGAGAACCCTTTTTTGTTTTATATCCATATTCCCATCTAGCCAAAGGCGGTAAGGACATTAATATAGATTCAGTTCTACCATTTGTTTGTAGTCCAAAAATCGTCCCTCTATCCCAAACTAAATTGAATTCGACATATCTACCTCTTCGATATAGCTGGAATTCTCTTTGTTCAGAAGTATAGTTTTGAGTATCTCTTTTTTCAATAATTGGCAAATATGAAGGGAGAAATGCATTCCCACAGTTTTCTGCTAAAGAAAATAAATTATCCCAGTTTAAATTAGTTTTGCCAATATTTTCTGAAGCTTTTGATGCCTCTCCATTTTGATTATTTCCTCTATAAATATTGCCTGAACCATCTTGATAATCATAAAAAATACCTCCTATGCCTCTAGATTCATTTCTATGCTTCAAGAAGAAATATTCATCACACCAAGGTTTGAAAACTTTATGCAAATCTTTATCAACTTTCTCACAAGCTTTTTTATGCTCGTTATGAAAATTCCTCACATCAGAAAGATAAGGATAAAAAGGGGTTAAGTCTGCACCTCCTCCAAACCACCAAACAGGACCAGCTTCAAAATATCGATAATTCAGATGAACTGTAGGAATATAAGGATTCTTAGGATGCAACACCATTGAAGTTCCCGTAGCAAACCATTTATGACCTTTTGCTTCGGGCCTTTGAGAGATTATAGATTGAGGTAATTCTTTTCCCTCTACTTCTGAGAAATTTACTCCTGCTTGCTCAAAAATAGAACCATTTTTTAATACCCTGGATCTTCCACCACCACCTTCGTCTCTTAGCCAGGATTCTTCTATAAATTTCTCTTTGCCATCTACATTTTCAAGCCCTGAACAAATTTTGTCTTGTAGAGTTAATAAGAGATTTTTAGTTTTTTCTCTCGAGTTTGTAGGAGGTTCTTTGAACATGTATTTAGAGAATCTTGAAGAAAAAATTTTTTGTTAATTATAAGTTTCCCTTTATAATTTCTCTTAAGGGGTCCTTATTGCCTATTATTTGATAGTTCGACATAGTTCTTAATCTTTTAAACAGTCGACTACCCTGTCAAAATATTTAAAAATTTAATGACCACAATAGAAGATGCGAATTTTGCTTTACAAAAAGTTCTAGATGCTGGATCTCAGAAAAATGTAATTGAATTAGCTTGGATTAAAAACGTAAGAGTAACTATACCGAGAGTAATCGTAACATTATCATTACCATCATTTGCAAATTCTCAGAGAGATAGGATTGTTCAAGAGGTTAGAAAAGTACTGCTGGATTTTGATGATATTGATGATGTCCAAATAGAGATAGATAATAATCCTTCCACAACAGAATCTCAAAATCAAGGTAATGCCCCTGAGTTGCAAAAGATTGATGGAATTCGGCATATCATTGCTGTTAGTAGTGGTAAAGGTGGAGTTGGGAAAAGTACAATAGCAGTTAATCTTGCTTGCTCTTTATCTAAATTAGGATTAAAAACTGGTTTGTTGGATGCGGATATTTATGGTCCTAATACTCCCTCTATGATGGGAGTTGCCGAACAGAATCCAAAAGTCACAGAGGGTAGTGGTAATGATCAAAGGTTAATACCAATAAATAAATATGGAATTTCATTAGTATCAATGGGTTTTCTTATAGAAGAAGGTCAGCCAGTTATTTGGAGAGGACCAATGCTAAATAGTATTATCCGACAATTCCTTTACCAAGTTGAATGGAATAATCTGGATTTCTTAGTAATTGACTTACCTCCAGGAACAGGAGATGCTCAAATTTCACTTTCACAATCTGTTCCTATTTCTGGAGCTATTATCGTTACGACTCCACAACAAGTCTCTTTGCAAGATGCACGGAGAGGATTAGCAATGTTTAAACAACTTGGTATTCCTTTATTGGGCATTATTGAAAATATGTCAGTATTTATTCCGCCAGATATGCCTGGTAAAAAATATGAAATTTTTGGTAAAGGTGGTGGACAAATTTTAGCCAATGAAAATAACTTACCATTATTAGCCCAAATACCTATTGAGATTCCTCTTGTTGATGAAAGCAATAAAGGAATACCAATATCAATAAGCCAGCCTGATAAAGAAAGTTCGATTGAATTTGGTAATTTAGCTCAATTAATTAAAAATCAATTTCTTAATAAATAATTGATGTTTAAGGGGATTTCTTCATCACAAACTAGAGGGTTTATCCCCAAAAAAGATAATATTGGTAGACGATTTTTATTTTCTCCACTGTTATTGATTCCTCTATTTTTAGTTATTATTTCAGGGGTATTAATAAAAAGTATTCAGGAAGATTTCTTAGTATCTAATTATTCTAGTCATATATTAACTGGTTTCATTGGCTATTTTTTGGCATTTTTTATTTCTTATATACCTTTGGAGAGAATTAAAAAGTATTTAATACCATTTTATATATGTACTTTAATATCCTTATTTCTGATTTATTTTTTTGGGATTACAATTTCTGGAGCCCAAAGATGGTTAAATTTTGGAATTTTTTCATTTCAACCTTCAGAAGTAGCTAAATTGAGTACAGTATTAACTCTTGCTCTAGTTCTCGACAAAAAAATAATTTCATCAATAAGAGATTTATTACTGCCATTGTTGGTAGTCATCTTACCTTGGATATTAATTTTTTTTCAACCAGACTTAGGTACCTCTTTGGTTTTATTGGTTTTGACGGGTGTGATGCTTTATTGGTCGCAAATGCCGATAGAGTGGATTTTGATATTAGTTTTTTGTATTTTTACTTCTATTTTTTATTTAACCTTGCCCAAAATTCTCATTTTTTGGATCCCATTAGTAGGATATCTCGCCTATAGATCTTCGAAAAAGAAAATTATTTGTTCTTTTCTAGCTATTTCTTTTCATGTATTGGTTGCGAAACTAACACCAATTTTGTGGCAATATGGTCTAAAAGGATATCAAAAAGATAGATTAGTTTTGTTTTTAGATCCAAATAGAGATCCTTTAGGAGGTGGATATCATTTAATACAAAGTAAAATTGCAATTGGTTCTGGAGGTTTTTTTGGCACTGGTTTGTTAAGAGGCAAGCTGACTAATTTGCAATTTATACCAGAGCAACATACTGATTTTATATTTAGTGCCTTAGGAGAAGAGTTAGGTTTTTTGGGATGCACGATAGTTTTATTTTTGTTCTTTTTACTTATTAAAAAACTTATTAATATTGCAAAAAGTGCTAGGAGTGATTTCGAATCTCTAATTGTTGTTGGAATCGCGACAACTTTTTTATTCCAAATAATTATTAACTTATTTATGACAATAGGATTAGGACCAGTTACTGGAATTCCTCTTCCTTTTATGAGTTATGGTAGAACATCTTTGTTAATTAATTTTATTTCTATTGGATTGGTCTTATCCATTATGAAACGCTCTAGATCACTGAAAAATTGATGCAATCACAAATAACTATAAAAAAAATTCAAGACCTTTTGATTAAAGGAGTTCAACCTATTTATGTGGATGATGAAACCTCAAAAAGAATGTGGTGGGCCTCTCTAGAAGTTATTCAAAAAGATTTTCTATCTCAGAATTATAAATACGGCGGTGTTTGGGTTTCTTCCCCTCTGCCAGCTCTTAATGATAAAAGATTTTTTAATCAACTTCATGGATGGCTTTGGGCACCTGAGGGGTTTCCATATTTCAAAAGAGAAAATGCAGGTTTTTTACCAACCAATAATTCAGATAGGATAAAAAAAGATGTTGATTTAATTACTAATTATAAAGTTTTAAATATTAGCCAAAAAGATGGTTATGCCCCTTTTTTGATGATAATTACCCCGAATTTTCAGTGCATATTATCAATTTTAGGAGAAAAAGATAAGAAAATTTTATTAATGAAATGTGATGAAGAGAGCTTAAAAATATCAATTGAGTTAATACATGCGAAATTAAATCAAGAGAATTACGAGGAAGGAGTTAAATTTCGCACTTCAATCAATAAGTTAGGAAATCTAAATATGAATAATCAATTTGAAAAAAACTTTTGGCCAATACTTTCTACAAAACTTGCAAAGCTGGCCCCGAGCCGTAACGTATACAATTCCGTTAAAAACGACGAAAAAAATGTGCAAATTTCTGAAGCTAAGTTATTACGTGCAATTTCTCATGAAGTAAGAACACCTTTAGCAACAATAAGAACTCTTTTAAGTTCTACTTTAAAAAAATATAATATGGATGAATCAATGAGAAATCGCTTAATTGAGATAGACAATGAATGTAACGAACAAATTGATAGGTTTGGCTTGATCTTTAATGCAGCAGAGTTAGTAAGTAATGAAGTCCCTTCATTGAATAATTTGGCAAAAATAAATTTAGTTGAAATTTTTAAAAAACTATCTCCTGTGTGGAATAAACAATTAAATCGACGTGGGATTTCTTTAAAAATTGACATTCCGAATCAACTTCCGCAAATTTTAAGTAATTCTGAAAAATTAGAATTAATGTTGAGGGGATTAATTGATAAAAATACTAGAGGATTAAAAGAAGGAAGTACATTAATTTTAGAATTAAGACCAGCTGGTCAAAAACTCAAGCTTCAACTAAAAGTACAAAAGTTAGGTAGTAATCAAAATGAAATTCAAAAAAAAGATAATGGTTCTGATATTGGTCCTGTTTTAAATTGGGATCCTCAAACAGGTAGTTTACAACTAAGTCAAAACGCCACTCAAAAGTTATTAGCAAGTTTAGGAGGGTATGTCACAAATAGACGGGATACAGGTTTGACAGTATTCTTTCCGATTTCTGTTTAAAAATGAAATCAAAAAAGTTTTGCATTTATTAAATAATGTAGAAAAACCTTATCAATTTTGAATTTTGTAAAATATGAATGCTAATTTCTTATTAGAAATAACTCAAAATTTAGGATGACTGAAACTTTAGTTGGTCAATTTCCAAAGCATATAGGAAGTACTGGTGGTTTATTAAACTCAGCAGAAACCGAAGAAAAATATGCAATTGTATGGAAAAGTTCAAAAGAACAAGCATTTGAATTACCCACTGGGGGCGCCGCCATAATGCATGAAGGCGATAACTTAATGTACTTTGCAAGAAAAGAACAGTGTCTTGCACTAGGAACACAATTAAGAGCTTTCAAACCAAGGATTGAGGACTTTAAGATCTATAGAATTTTTCCAGGTGGTGATGTTGAATTCCTGCATCCCAAGGATGGTGTTTTCCCTGAGAAAGTAAATGAGGGAAGAGAAAAAGTCGGCCATAACCCTAGAAGAATAGGGGAGAATCCTAATCCAGCTGGCTTGAAATTTACTACTAAGAACACTTTTGATTAAATTCCTTAAAGTTGATATAAAGGAAAAATATAATTATAATTTGGGTTGACGTTACAAGTATGATCAGCTCACAGAAAGATAGTTTTTTCAAGGCTTACAAAGAAGGTAAAAATTTTATACCTATTACTCAAACTTGGCCAGCAGATTTGGAGACCCCATTATCAACATGGTTAAAATTATCTGAAAAAGATTCACACGGGGTTTTTCTTGAATCTGTCGAGGGTGGTGAGAATTTGGGTAGGTGGAGTATTGTTGCTACCAAACCTCTTTGGGAAGCAGTTTGTCATGGAGAAGAAATTGTCAAAACTTGGAATACTGGAAAAAAGGAAATATTGAAAGGGGATCCCTTTAATATTTTAAGAAATTGGACAAAGGAATATAAGTCATCTATGGTTGATGAATTGCCATCAATTGGACAGTTATATGGCTCTTGGGGTTATGAACTAATTAATCAAATAGAACCTAGCGTTCCGATAAATAAAATACAAGAAAGTAATATACCTTATGGTTCCTGGATGTTTTTTGATCAATTAGTTGTTTTTGATCAAATAAAAAGGTGTATAACCGCAGTAATATATGCGGATACAGCTTCTTCAAACGAATCTTCTGTTGAGTCAGTTTATTTAGATTCAATTTCTAAAATCAAGAAAATTAGAAATTTAATGAAAGTTCCTCTGAAAGAGAATGATTTTTTAGATTGGAACGAGAATGAGAATTTGAATTTAAATATTAATAGTAATTGGGAGAAAAAAGATTTTGAAGATGCAGTCCTTTCTGCAAAACAATATATAAGAAAAGGAGATATATTCCAAATAGTTATTAGTCAAAGATTCCAAACTCAGGTCGCTCATGATCCCTTTAATTTATATAGAAGTTTAAGGATGGTTAATCCGTCTCCTTATATGTCATTTTTTGATTTTGGATCTTGGTATTTGATAGGTTCCAGTCCTGAAGTTATGGTTAAGGCAGAAAAAAATAAAAATAGTCAGATTATTGCGAGTTTAAGACCAATAGCAGGAACAAGACCTAGAGGTAATGATCCTGAGCAAGATTTAAAACTAGAAAAGGATCTATTAAAAGATCCAAAAGAGATAGCAGAGCACGTAATGCTAATTGATCTTGGAAGAAATGATCTAGGAAGAGTTTGTGAAATTGGTACTGTTGAGGTTAAAGACTTAATGGTAATTGAAAAATATTCACACGTTATGCATATAGTGAGTGAAGTTGAAGGAATTTTAAAAAATAATACTGATGTATGGGACTTGTTAAAGGCAAGTTTCCCCGCTGGAACAGTAACTGGAGCACCAAAAATACGAGCTATGCAATTGATTAAACAGTTTGAGAAAGATGCTAGAGGTCCATATGCTGGTGTTTACGGCTCGATTGATATTAATGGGGCTCTAAATACGGCAATTACAATAAGAACTATGATAGTTGAACCTTCAAAAGATGGGAAATATACTGTATCAGTACAAGCAGGGGCTGGAATAGTTGCTGACTCCTCTCCTGAAAATGAATATCAAGAGACAATTAATAAAGCTAAGGGAATACTCAAAGCATTAGCCTGTTTGGATAAATAAATGAGTCAAAATAATCTTTATAAGGGTTTTGAAGTGGAACTTTTTACAGGTTCTTTTGATACTCATATTGGAATATCAGCTGAAGTTGCAAAAATTTTTTCTAATTTTGTAAAAGAGCCAGATAACAGAAATGTTGAATATATAACAACACCTGAAAAAGACTATAGATACTTATACGAGAAATTAATAACTCCAAGAAAAGATTTAAGACAATGGTTAAAAACTAAAGGTTTAACAATTATTCCTTCATCCACACTTTGTTTCAAACACGATACTCAATTTCAACGATCTGAAATTGAGAATGTTTATCATCAATTTATACAAGATAATTATGGAATCTCTATAGCCACTTCAAGCGTCCATATAAATATAGGAATAGAGAACTTAGATAAGCTTTTTGCTGCTATTAGACTAATAAGATCTGAGGCTGCTTTGTATCTATCTATAAGTGCCAGCTCACCCTTTTTAAATAATATAATTACAAAAAATCACTCTCAGAGATGGATTCAGTTTCCTAAAACTCCAAGTAAAGTTCCATTTTTTATCAATCATAATTCTTATATAGATTGGATCGAGGAAAATATAGCTAATAAAAATATGCAGAATATCAGGCATTTTTGGTCTTCAATCAGACCAAATGGACCCAAGAGGCCTTTAGTACTTGATCGTTTGGAATTAAGAATTTGTGATTACGTTCATGACATTGATTTGCTGTTGGGGATAACTGCTATGTTAGAACTGAGGATTTTACAGCTTTTTGAAAATATAAATACTTTAGATCCCCTTAATGCCAGTATTTTTTCTCTAGATGAATTATCTGAAATATGTGACACAAATGAAATTAATGCCGCTAAGAATAGCTTAAATTCAGAGTTAATTAGTTGGCAAGATGGAAAAAAAGTTATTTGTAGAGAATGGATTAAAAACTTATTATCAGATTTATCATCCACAGCCGAAAAATTTCATATGAAACATCTTTTGGCACCTATCTATAAAGTGCTTGAAGAAGGTAATCAATCCATGAAATGGGTAAATCAATATGAAAAAGGTCTTTCTATTGAGCAAATAATGAAAATTACTATCGGTGATATGATCAAGAATGAAGATAGGGGTATTTGATTATTTAAACAAACATTTGATCTGAACATTTTTACTTGTGACATAATGGATACATGGAATCTTTTAAAAAGAATAAAACTAATAACGTGGATCTTGTAAGTAATAATGATCCACTTGATAAAAATCGTCTTTTAATAGAAGATCTATGGGAATCTGTGCTAAGAGAAGAATGCCCTGAGGAACAGGCAGAGAGACTTATTCAACTTAAAGAACTTAGTTATTCAAAACAAATTGATAGTGATAGTTCAAAAAATTTAAAAAATGAGATAGTTGATATTGTTAATTCTATGGATTTGGCAGAATCAATAGCAGCAGCAAGAGCGTTTTCATTATATTTTCAACTAGTGAATATTTTAGAACAAAGAGTTGAAGAAGATAGATATATTCAAAGCTTTACAAATCAGAATGTTCAAAAATCTCCTGATAATCTTGATCCTTTTGCACCAGCATTGGCGAGGCAAAATGCTCCAGTAACTTTTAGAGAATTGTTTTATAGGCTTAGAAAACTAAATGTCCCGCCGGGAAAATTAGAAGAGTTGTTGCAGGAAATAGATATTCGTCTAGTTTTTACTGCACATCCTACTGAGATAGTAAGACATACGATTAGACATAAGCAAACTAGAGTTGCAAATTTGTTAAAAAAAATACAGGTTGAGCAATTTCTAACAAAAGAAGAAAAATATTCTCTTAAAACCCAACTTAAAGAAGAAGTAAGACTTTGGTGGAGAACAGATGAATTACATCAATTTAAACCTTCAGTTCTTGATGAAGTTGATTATGCCTTGCATTATTTTAAGCAAGTTTTGTTTAATGCAATGCCGATATTGAGAGGCAGAATAGCTGAAGCACTTAACGAAAACTATCCAGATGTTCAAATGCCTTCTGAATCTTTTTGTAACTTTGGTTCTTGGGTCGGCTCTGATCGGGATGGTAATCCATCGGTGACTCCAGATATAACTTGGAGGACGGCTTGTTATCAAAGGCAATTAATGTTGGAAAGATATATTATCGCAGTTTCTAATCTTAGAGATCAATTAAGTGTATCTATGCAGTGGAGTCAAGTAAGTTCTTCTCTATTAGAGTCATTAGAAACAGATAGAGTTAAGTTTCCCGAAATTTATGAAGCTAGGGCGACAAGATATAGATCAGAGCCTTACAGATTGAAATTGAGTTACATATTAGAAAAATTGAGATTAACTCAAGAAAGAAATAATTTATTAGCAGATAGTGGTTGGAAATTTGATTTAGAGGGGGATATTGATGTTAAAAATATAGATAAAGTTGAGAATTTATATTACAAATCAGTGAATGAATTTACATATGATCTCGAACTTATTAAAAATAGCCTGATCAGTACAGATTTAAATTGCGAGGCAGTAAACACCTTACTTACTCAGGTTCATATTTTTGGATTTTCTTTAGCAAGTTTAGATATTCGACAAGAAAGTACAAGACATAGTGATGCCATACACGAGCTTACAAATTATCTTGATTTATCTGCGCTGTACGACCAAATGTCTGAAGAAGACAAAATTAACTGGCTCATAGAAGAACTTAATACAAAAAGGCCTCTAATTCCCTCCGACGTAAATTGGACAAAAACTACAGAAGAAACTTTTTCAGTTTTTAAAATGGTTAAGAGGCTACAGCAAGAATTTGGAAGTCGCATTTGTCACTCTTATGTAATTTCAATGAGTCATAGTGCATCTGATTTGCTTGAAGTTCTTTTATTAGCAAAAGAAATGGGACTTCTCGATCAAAATTCACAAAAGTCAAAATTATTAGTCGTTCCTCTTTTTGAAACTGTTGAAGACCTTAAAAGAGCTCCAGAAGTAATGGAAAAATTATTTAAATTAGATTTTTATAGATCATTACTACCGAAAGTTGGAGAATCTTTTAAACCTCTTCAAGAATTAATGCTTGGCTATTCTGATAGTAATAAAGATTCAGGGTTTGTTTCTAGTAACTGGGAAATTCATAGAGCTCAAATAGCTCTTCAAAATCTTGCAAATAGAAATAACTTGTTGCTAAGGCTTTTTCATGGAAGAGGGGGTTCTGTAGGAAGAGGCGGAGGACCGGCTTATCAAGCAATATTGGCTCAACCCAGCGGAACTTTAAAAGGAAGAATAAAAATAACGGAACAAGGTGAAGTTTTAGCTTCAAAATATAGTCTCCCTGAACTTGCTTTGTATAATTTAGAAACTGTGACTACGGCCGTTATTCAAAATAGTTTAGTAAATAATAGGCTTGATGCTACTCCAGAATGGAATCAATTAATGTCCAGGTTAGCAGAAACATCAAGATCACATTACCGAAAATTAGTTCACGAAAATCCTGATTTGTTAAATTTTTTTCAAGAGGTTACTCCAATTGAAGAAATCAGTAAATTACAGATCTCTAGTCGACCTGCGAGGAGAAAAAAAGGTGCAAAAGATTTGTCTAGTTTAAGAGCTATTCCATGGGTATTTGGCTGGACACAAAGCAGATTTCTTTTGCCAAGTTGGTTTGGAGTAGGAACTGCATTATCATCTGAGTTAAATTCAGACCCTCAACAAATTGAATTATTAAGAGTTTTGCATCAAAGATGGCCATTTTTTAGGATGCTCATTTCTAAGGTAGAAATGACATTATCTAAGGTAGATTTGGAGGTTGCTAAATACTATGTTGATACTCTCGGCAGTCAAGAAAATAGAGAGTCTTTTGATGTTATTTTTGAAGTTATATCTAAAGAATATAATCTTACAAAATCTTTAATACTTGAAATCACTGGTAAAAATAAGTTGCTCGAATCTGATAGAGACTTAAAATCATCAGTAAACTTGAGAAATAAGACAATAATTCCATTGGGATTTTTGCAGGTTTCACTTTTAAGAAGGCTAAGGGATCAAACAAGACAACCCCCAATTAGCGAATTTCTTCTTGAGAAAGATGAATCTAGTAGAGCTTATAGTAGAAGTGAACTATTAAGAGGAGCACTTTTAACTATTAATGGGATAGCCGCTGGCATGAGAAATACAGGTTGATAATTGCAATATTTTTCTAAAAAAAAACTTATTCTTCCCGAAGGTTATTTTGTTAACTCTACAAGTATCCCATTAGCTAAAGAAGTAAACAAACTTTTAGCTAGCTGTGGATGTGAGACATTCCCAATAAAACCTTTATCTGAAGCTATTCAGAAAAGTGATTTTTTCTTTACTATACAAAATGAATCAAAAAATAAATTATTTGGATTTGTAAGAGTTACATCTGATAGGGGGTTAAATGCAAACTTATGGAATTTATGCGCAGACAAAGGAAGCAATCAGAAACTTTTTTATTTAATATTGCTTCAAATAACTCTTGAGAAAATTAATAGAGAAATGCCTGGATGCAGTATTTCTGTACAAGCTCCAGTATCCTCATTTAAAAGTTTAGAGGAAAGTGGATTCATACTCGATCCTAATGGTATAAGAGTAATGGGATACAAACTCTAAAAATCCTTTTTACGAGCATGGAGGGATTCGAACCCCCGACTCTCAGAACCGGAATCTGATGCTCTATCCAACTGAGCTACATGCCCTTTAATTTTTCAATTTCTTTAAAGAGAATCTAAATATTTTTAACTTAGCTAATTTATTAATAAATGCACAAAAAAAATTTTTTTAAACAAATTAAAAATTCAAAATTTTCGAAACCATAAATGTTTTGAAATTGACCTCAAAGAGCAAAGAACAATTGTTCTAGGTTGTAACGGAATTGGTAAATCAAATTTGCTTGAATCTATTGAAATTCTTAGTCAATTAAAATCTAGTAGAGCATTAAGTGATAAAGATTTAATAGAAAATGATAGTGAGATGGCTTCAGTGATGGGACAAATAGATTTTAGAAATGATTTAAAATTAAATTTATTTCGAAAAGGATCAAAAAAAATATACGTTAATGAATCAATTTTGAAAAAGCATAGTGATATAAAGAACTATATTAGGAGCGTATGTTTCTGTTCAAATGATATAGATATTGTTAAAAGTGACCCAAGCTATAGAAGAACATGGATTGATAAAGTTGTATTTCAGCTTGAACCAGTATATTTAAACTTGATGAGTAGATTTAATAGGCTCTTAAAACAAAGAAGTCATTTTTGGCGTTCAGAAAATACCCTAAATACTCAATCCTTAGAGATTGTTGAAACCTTTGATATTCAATTATCAATAATTAGCACCAGAATTTTTAGGCGCAGAAGAAGGGCTTTATTAAAAATAAAACCATATGTTGAATATTGGCATAATCACTTAAGTAAATCTAAAGAGCAAATAGGCATTAATTATCTTTCAGGGATACAAAATATTAGTCCAGAAGAAGAAGAAGAAGAAGAAGTTATTAGTCAAAAAATAGCAGAACAACTATTAAATCAGCGTCCACTGGAAGCATTGACTGGTAAATGTAATTTTGGCCCGCATCGTGATGATATTGAGTTTTTAATTAATAATATTTCAGTTAGAAAATATGGTTCATCTGGTCAGCAAAGAACTTTTATTTTGGCTTTAAAAATGGCTGAATTAGATTTATTAACTAAAACATTAAATGTTCCGCCAATACTTATATTGGATGATGTACTGGCCGAACTAGACATAACAAGGCAAAATTTGTTACTAAATTCTGTTGGGAAAGATAGTCAATGTTTCATAAGTGCGACACATCTAGATAAATTTAATCAGTCTTTCTTAGGCTCCTCACAAATGATTCATTTATAGTTCTAAAAGTCACGATTTTTGGCTAATCTTATATTCATATGAATTTCTTTAATGGAAGTCTCTAAGAAAAATCAAATTTTAAGTTCATTTATTAATGATCAAAACTTAAGTCATCAAAGTAAACATCTTCTTTTGGAACTTTATAGATGTGATTACGAAAAATTAAATGATGAATCCTTTTTGCGCTGTTCATTAAATAGAGCTTCGAAATTAGCTAATGCAACAGTTCTGAATTTGATCAGTAACAAATTTGAACCTCAAGGGGTTACCGCGATTGCATTACTGTCCGAATCACATATCTCAATTCATACTTGGCCTGAATCTAATTATTCAGCAATTGATATCTTTACATGTGGTCAAAATATGATGCCAGAACTAGCCAGCAAATATTTAATTGAAGCTTTGAAGGCAGAGGAACATTCTCTTCGTATTATTGAGAGAAATCCCCCTGCAACAGTACTTAAACAGATGAGATTCGTTGTTTAACTTGCATAATTTATCTATTTAACTTTCCGCTTATTAGTCCTTCAAGATCTAGGCTTGTACAATTAAATCCTAACTTAGAGAAGTATTGAACTAAATCAATAAAATTATATTTCTCAAAAAAATACTTTAAATCATCTTGTGGAATTTCTATTCTTGCAGTTAGCCCTTGACATCTAACCCTAACCTCTGATAAACCACCTTTTTTGAGATATGCTTCTGCCTTCTCAACCATTTTAAGCCTATAACTTGTTATTTCATTGCCATAAGGAAATCTAGATGACAAGCAAGGCTGGGCAGGTTTATCCCACCAAGGAAAACCTAATGCTCTTGATATATCCCTGATATCTTTTTTTGAGAAATTAAATTTTGCAAGGGGTGACACAACACCAGCTTCTTTTGCTGCTTGTATACCTGGCCTGTAGTCTTTAAGATCATCCAGATTTACTCCATCTAAAACAAACTTGAAATTAAGATTATTGGATAAATAGGTTGTATGTTTGTGGAGCTCTTTTTTACATGCAAAGCATCTATCTTTTGGATTTTCACGGTAACTTGATTGTTCTAATTCTGATGTTTTAACTTCCAGATGCTTCACTCCAATCCATTTTGCTTGACTTCTTGCTTCTTCACGTAGCGTACTGGCTAATGCAGGAGAAATTCCAGTAATTGCTATAGCTTTCTCACCTAATTGCTCGAATGCTAATGATGCTACTAATGTACTGTCTACTCCACCTGAATAAGCAATACATACACTATCAAGACTCTTAATGTATCTTCTAATTGTATAAAGCTTTTCACTTTGTTCATCAGAGAGGGTTTCTAGTTGATTGAACATGCTAATTACTTTAAAATTTAAATTACATATGAATAGGTTGAATTTATTATTAAATTTTTAATAATATTCTTAACTATATCCTAGATTAAATTTGTTTACATTATTCAATTGACGAATACAAGTAGAAATAAAGGAATTGGAATTGTCACAGCAAGTGATAGTCAAGAACGATCAATAGGCCAACTACATATTTATGATGGAGAAGGTAAGGGCAAAAGTCAGGCTGCTTTGGGTGTTGTGCTCAGGACAATAGGATTAGGAATATGCGAAAAAAGACAGTCCAGAGTTTTACTTCTTAGATTTTTAAAAGGTCCTGAGAGGTCATATGATGAGGATTCAGCGATAGAAGCATTACAAAGAGGATTCCCTCACTTAATTGACCATGTACGGACAGGAAGATCTGAATTCTTTAATGCTGACCAAGTAACAAGGTTTGACATTGGTGAGGCTGAAAGAGGCTGGAATATTGCTAAAGGAGCAATTGCAAGTTCTCTTTATTCTGTTGTTGTACTAGACGAGTTGAATCCAGTCCTTGATTTGGGAATGCTTGATATTAAGGAGGTAGTTAATTCTCTTCAAAATCGTCCTGATGGACTGGAAATAATTATTACCGGAAGGGCAGCTCCCCCTTCTTTGGTCAGAATTTCGCAACTCCACTCAGAAATGAGACCGCGTTCAATAGGAGACCTATCAAAAATTACTAGACAAAGTAAATTTACAGGTGGAATTGAGATCTATACAGGTGAAGGAAAAGGAAAATCTACAAGTGCTCTTGGTAAAGCTCTTCAAGCTATTGGTAAAGGAATATCCCAAGATAAGAGTCATAGAGTTTTAATATTACAGTGGTTAAAAGGCGGAAATGGTTATACCGAAGATGCAGCAATAGAGGCTTTGAGAGAAAGTTACCCACATTTGGTAGATCATTTGCGCTCAGGGCGAGATGCGATCGTTTGGAGAGGTCAGCAACAACCAATTGATTATGTTGAGGCTGAAAGAGCATGGGAAATTGCTAAGGCCGCTATTTTGAGTGGTCTTTATAAGACGATTATTTTAGATGAATTGAATCCAACTGTTGATTTAGAACTGTTACCTGTCGAGTCAATACATCAAACGCTTTTAAGAAAACCAGCAGAAACAGAAGTTGTTATTACAGGGAGATGTAAGAATGAACCTTCATACTTTGAACTCGCGGATATTTACTCTGAAATGGTCTGTCATAAACATTACGCAAATGTTGGGGTTGACTTGAAAAAAGGCGTGGATTACTAAATACCTTAGAGATTATTAATTTAATAGTATTTTTTTACTTTTTCAATGCCACCTTCAATTGATCTAGATTGGATTTTGAATTTAGACAAAATTTCTGAAGCTTTTTCAGAACGTTTTCCCGATTTACATATTATGAAAATCTCTTTAGTTAAGCTTTCTTTTTGAATAAATTCTAAGTCAAATTTTTGGTCCAGATGACTTAGTGGAATTGATATCGAACCCTCTATTGCTGATGTAGAAAATTCTTCAGTTTCCCTTACATCAATTAAAAGAATTTTGTTGGGTTTTTCTTTATATAAGCTGTAAAAATCATTAGCATTGATTCTGTTGATTTCGTTATTCTTATCAGGACATTTATCTTCGCAATAAAAGTCCACAAACTCAGAAAGATTTTTTATTCGCTTATTTACTGGAGAACTTTTTAGTTGTAATTTTTTCATATTCATATTCAAGAGATCAAAAACCAAAATTTTTCCATCTAAAATATCACCTTTTTTTAAAATAATTTTGATAATCTCATTGACTTGAAGGATTCCTATTAAACCTGTTGAAACACCCACAACCCCATATTCTGCACAACTTGGGACAGCATTTTTTGAAGGTGATTCTGGAAGCAAGTCCCTTAAATTAGGACTTTTCTTATGTAAGTTAAAAACACTAACTTGACCTTCAAAGCCTTGTACACTCCCAAATACTATGGGTTTATTCAGTATTAGGCATGCATCATTTATTAAGTATCTAGTGCCAAAGTTATCCGAGCAATCACAAATAATATCAAATTCCTGAATTATTTCTAGAACATTATTAGGATTAATTCTCTCAGCAAATGTCAATAATTCAGAATTAGGATTAAATTTTTTTATTCTTTCTTGGGCAGAATGTACTTTAAGATTGCCAATAGTATTTGTTTCATGAATTATCTGTCTTTGAAGATTAGATTTTTCTACGTAATCGTTATCTACTATCCCAATCTTTCCAATTCCTGTTGCCGCTAGATAAAGCAAAACGGGAGAACCAAGCCCACCTGCTCCAATACATAATACTGAGCTGTTTTTTAGATTTAGTTGTCCCTCATAGCCAATTTCTTTGAGGGTTAAATGTTTTTGATATCTTTCTTGTTCATCTGTATTTAAAAAATTAAATTTGATATCTTTTGAGACAGTCATTTTTAATTTCGTTAAATAATCCTTTGAAGATATGATAATTAAAATAAAAAAAATTAACCTTTTTCAAGTTTGTTATCAGTGGGATTTATTAATATTTTTGTTATGACAAGATAATATTGGAAGTTAATTATAAATAAAATTTCTTCAATAATATCTTCAAAATTCATTTATACCAATAGAACAAAAAAATACAAAATGTGTCGGTTCGGAATTACACATGAAAAAAAACTAGCAAATATACGTTTTTTCCGTTATTGTCTGGACATTATATTGAGATTACCGATTTCATGAGTGATAATACACCAGAGTCAAATCAAGTCTCCGGCTCCGCTACAAGCTCAGAAACTAAAAGCTTTTCAGAAAAGTACTCCGATACTATGGGAAAAATCAATGAGACCCTTGGTAAAGTTGATTGGACTCAAATGGGGAAATATGGCAAAGCAGCAGGCATAATTGCTGTTGTCGTAATAGCTCAAATAATAATTAAAGTTATTATTGACACAATAAACTTTTTCCCAATTCTCCCAGGATTATTAGAACTTCTTGGAGTAATTGTTGTAGGACAATGGAGTTGGCAGAACCTACGCACCAGTGAAAATCGAGAAGCTGTTATAGATAAAGTTCAAAATCTTAAAAAGACATATTTAGGATAGTAGAAAATTAAAAATTGATTATAGTTTTTACGTAATCTTCAACTTGACAAAAATATGATCCTCCAAACATGTTGGCATGATTCAATATGTGATAAAAGTTGTATATAATAATTCTTTTTTCGAACCCCTCTCTGATAGGAAAAATTTTATGATATTCTTCGTAAAATTCTTTTCTAAACCCTCCAAATAATCTTGTCATCGCTATATCAACTTCATTATCTGCCCACCAAGATGCTGGGTCAAATATAACTCCCTTCCCACTTTTATCAACTCCTATATTCCCTGACCATAAATCACCATGTATAAGAGAATTTATTGGTTTATGCTTAATTAATTCTGTTCTAATTTTCTCTTTAACTTTATTTATTGTCTCTTTATCTATAGTATTTGATTTAAGATTTGATAATTGCGGTATAATCCGTAAGTTTAAAAAACAATCTGTCCAATTATTTCTCCAGCCTTTCTTTTGATCTGTTAATCCTATAAAACCCTCAACCGGATACCCAAAATTCTTTTGATTAGACTCAGTTGAATTTAGGTGCATTTCTCCCAAACCTTTTCCAAGCTTTTTCTGATCAAAATTGTTCATATCTATCCAATCCATTAAAAGAATTTCTGTATTTCTACATTTTTTAAATGCAATAACTTCAGGAACAATTAAGATTTCTTGATTAATATATTCCCTCAAATTTTGAAGACAATATTTTTCAAATTCAAGAAAGTTTCTCTTCCTATCGTTTCTTTTAAGAAATACTTTTTTACTAGTAAATTCAATTTTCCATGCACTATGGATATCCCCCCCATGAACTTGTTCTATACTTTTTGGATAAGGTTCACCTAATTCATCACAAATTTCGCTAATTTCAATAAGGGATAATTTTTGCATTTTTAATGAGCAATTCAGAAGTTATTGTTGTGGGCGCTGGTATAGCAGGACTAACTTCTGCAGCAATTTTATCAAAGCAAGGCTTATCAGTTACTTTAATAGAATCTCATACGCAATCAGGCGGATGTGCAGGCACTTTTAAAAGAAAGAATTATATTTTTGACGTTGGTGCAACCCAGGTTGCGGGTTTAGAGAAAGCAGGAATACATTCAAAAATTTTTGATTTTTTAGATATTCCACCTCCTGAAGCAACTATTTTAGACCCTGCTTGCATTGTTGATTTAAAGGATGGTTTGAAGCCAATATCTATTTGGTATGAAAAAAGTAAATGGATTGCTGAACAAGAAATGCAGTTTCCTGGAACTAGTAGATTTTGGAATCTTTGTGCCCTAATACATCAAAGTAATTGGATATTTGCTAATAATAATCCAGTATTGCCAATTAGTAATTTTTGGGATTTTTCTCAACTTCTTAAAGCAATTGTTCCTTCAAACCTTCTCACAGGAATCTTACTTAAATCTACTATTTATGATTTATTACGTATATGTGGATTATCCAAGAACGAGCGCTTGATTAAATTCTTAAATCTTCAACTTAAACTTTACTCTCAAGAGGATATCTACAATACTGCAGCATTGTATGGATCTACTGTTCTACAGATGTGTCAACAGCCTCATGGTCTTTGGCATCTTAAGAAATCTATGCAGTCTTTAAGTGAAGCATTAGAAATTTCATTAAAAAAAACTGGTGTTAATCTAATTTTTGGCCAAAAAGTGAACTCTATAAATTTTGATGATGTTAATCAGTGTTGGACATTATCTGCTAATTCGAAAAAAAATTCTTTTGTCTATCAAGCAAAAGATTTGGTTTATACCGCGCCACCTCAATCTTTGCTGCAGCAATTGAAGGGACCGTTAATTAGACAACAAACTTATAAAAATCGACTTACTAATTTGCCTGATCCAAGTGGAGCTGTAGTTTTTTATTCGGCTTTAAAAAAGGAACATATAAAAAAAATTTCCTCTAATCATTATCAATTTGTTTCTCATGAATTTGGTTCGTTATTTGTCTCAATTAGCGAAGATGGTGATGGGAGAGCACCAAAAGGTGAAGTTACTTTAATAGCCAGTATTTTTACTAAGACAAAAGATTGGTTTGAACTAGATAAACAAAATTACTTAAATAAAAAAAGGGATTTTATGGAAAAAATATCTCATGAATTGGAAAGCCAATTTAATATTATTCCTGAAAATTGGTTGCATAGGGAATTAGCAACTCCATTAGGGTTTGAAAAATGGACAAATAGACCTAATGGAATAGTTGGCGGGCTTGGTCAAAATCCAGATATTTTCGGTTTATTTGGATTATCAAGTAGGACTCCTTTTGAAGGTTTATGGCTTTGTGGAGATTCTATTTATCCAGGAGAGGGAACTGCAGGTGTTAGTCAATCTGCGTTAATGGTCTCCAGGCAAATTTTAGCTTCTAAAGGCAGAAAAAATTTTAATTTATAAAATCTTTTCTGATTTCTTTTGCCTCAGAAAGTTTTTTAGAAAGTAATTCCCGATTATTTTCTTTTATAAGCAACTCCAATGCATTCAGTTTATTTTTAAAATTATTAATGGCCTTTAAAACATTTATTTGATTATTCATAGCTAAATCTACGCCTAGTTCTTCATTACCTCCCCCAACTCTCGAAGTGTCAGCAAATCCAGTAGCCGCCAATTTTTGTGAGAGATCTAATAAAGATTGGTTATTTTGCGTATGTGCAGTTTCAATTAAGGCAGAAGCTAAAAATATAGGCAAATGAGAAATTAGAGATACTGCTTCATCATGCTCTTTTGGTGAAGCTTGGCAAATTTCACAATCCATCGATTTTATAAGTTCGGAAATAATTCTTAATGCACTTAAATTACTTTTTTGTGTGGGGGTGATAACCCACTTTGCATTTTTAAAAAGACCTTCAAAACCAGAATCAACTCCCTTCTTTTCTGTTCCAGCCATTGGATGTGATCCAATAAAAAGAGGATGTAAATTTTCCCACTTACTTACTATTGCTTCTTTAACAGAGCCTACATCAGTTATTATTGCTTCTCTTGGTATTGATGATATTAATTGTTGAGATGGACTAATCAAATCTTTGATAGGCAAAGCTAAAATTATAAGCTCACATTCTTTTAATAAGTTCAGATCGCGACTGACAAAATTTGCAAGTCCCTTTTCTTTAGCTTTTTTTTCATTAAGTTCATTATTTGCTATTCCATAAGTTGTATGGTTTAGACTTTGGAGTTTTAATCCTAATGATCCGCCAATTAAACCTAATCCTACTATTCCAATTTTCATGGATTTATTTATTAGAGACTTCCTTATATTGATACCAATTTTTTGTATATTAGGTGCATAAATTTTTTATATATTTGGAATTATATCAATTATAAATGCTTGAAATTTTAAGTCATCAATATTTGAAAAACTTTCTGAGAGAAAAAAGTATTAATTGGGAACACATATATTCTTTTGGGAGAATACTTTCTAAGTGTATTGAAAATAATTCTACATATCTAATTAATTCAGAAATTTTTTCAACTCATGATTGGTTACCCCCAGTTTTGATTTCTCTATTTTTAAAAGAAGAAAATTCTACTTTTATTTTATCTGAAAAAAAAATTCAATTTATCAGAGAGTGTCTGATTAATTCATTTAAAAATAAAGGTTTGAATTTTATTTTCAAAAATGATCAAATCATATTCGCTGGTCATAATGTTCGCATAATAACAATCCAAGATTTACTTAAAGATCTCAATTCTTTTAATCTTAGAAATCATCGAATAGTTTATTCTGGAGTTGAGAATATAAAACAAGATTTAGAAAATCATTTTAGGATTTCTTTAGAAAAAAAAGACTGGACAAAAAATCTTAAGGAATTTGAATCCATCAATCAAAAAAATGTTAATGTTTATGACTCTATGAAGAAAAAGTTCTCTATGAGAAGGGGATTAGGAAATTGTTATATCAATCTAGATGAGAAAGAAATAAGTTTTTTTTCAACTTTTTTTCAAGAAAATTCTTCTTTCTCTGATAAATTCTTAAGCATTAACAAAGCTTTATCTCAGGGTTGGGCATGCTGGGTAAAATTAAGTGATGAAAATTTAGATTGGAATTTGTATTTGCAGCCAATAGATGAACTTTCTCAAATAAAGGAATTTTTTTCAAACAATAAATTTGTTTTCTTATCAAGTTTAAGAAAAGACAATTTTTTCCAAATGTATCTCAAAAGGCATAGCTTATATATTGACTTGGTTGTTAATTTTAAAAGTAATTTTAAAGAGAAAAAGATTTTATTATATTTACCTTCTAAACAGGTGCTTCCTAATAACCCACTTTTTACAAATTCAATCTTAGATAAATGTAAAAGGCTAATACTTTTTAGAAAGGGTTTAACTTTAGTTTTGTCTGACGATATTGATTTGAAAACTAACCTGGCTACAGAGTTAGCTTCTAACTACGGTAAGAGGGTCTCTTTGGAAACAATTCCTTCTCGCAGTAATGAAATTCTTTGTTCTAGTTACGATTGGTGGATTACGAATTCTTATTTAACTCAAATTCCAGAACAAATTATTGTTCCTCTACTGCCTATTCCTAATATGTCAGAACCAATTAATGCGATTACAGTATCTCATAATAAAAAACTCTCTCAAGATTGGTTTCGAGACTTTCTTCTCCCTCAAGCAAGATTAAAACTAGAAAGATCAATTTCACCGTTAAGAAGAAATTCTGGTAAATTAATAATATTAGATGGAAGAGCAAATAAAAGAAATTGGGGAAGATTACTTTTGCAAAGCATCCAACCCTCAAAAAAAATTTATTATATGCTACCTTTTGATTAAGGTACGATTTTGTAAATTACCAAATAAATATGGGAGAAGCAAAAAGACGAAAAACACTTGGTTTACCTCCAAAACAAAATAATACTAAAACTAAATTTGATGATTCCCCAAGATTATTTCAATGGCTTCCTTTAACAATTAATCAGCGAGATAAACTTATTAAATTAAGTATCAAAGCTAGTTGGTTTGGAATAGGAGGGTTAGTGATTTTATGGATTATAGTCAGATTTATTGGTCCTTCAGTTGGGTGGTGGACTTTGGCTGATTCTCTATAAAACTAAGCAACTGTTTTTATATCATTAACACCGATCGTATTAGCAGCATTACTATTTAGGGCTTTCATTGAATTAGAGCTTACTTCTGTCCCTTCTGTTAATTTATCCTTAACCATAGATTCAACTTTATTTCTGATGTCTAAATTTTGATCAAGCCAAATAATTGTATTATCTCTTCCTTGACCAATATTTTCTCCTTCATAGCTATACCAAGCCCCTCTCCTTATTATTATATTAGTCTCCTCTGCTAAATCTAATAAGCATCCAGTTGTACTAATACCTTTTCCGAAGAGAATATCAAACTCTGCAATTCTAAATGGTGGCGCAACTTTGTTTTTTGCTACTTTCACTTTCGCTCTTATGCCGTATTCTTCTGTACCTCTTTTAAGTGTTTGAATTCTTCTGATATCAAGCCTCACTGAGGCATAAAATTTTAATGCATTACCTCCTGTGGTTGTTTCGGGATTTCCGTATGTAACGCCAATTTTTAATCGTAATTGATTCAGAAATATTACTGTACATCCTGATTTGCCGATATTTCCGGTTATTTTTCTCATAGCTTGACTCATTAGCCTTGCTTGGCTTCCAATGACGTGATCTCCCATTTCGCCTTCTATTTCCGCTCTAGGAGTTAGTGCTGCTACTGAGTCAACAACGACGAGGTCTACAGCACTTGATCTTATAAGCTGGTCAACGATCTCTAGAGCCATTTCTCCAGTGTCTGGTTGTGAAACTAATAAGTTTTCAACATCAACTCCTAAGGAGGCTGCATAAACTGGATCCAGTGCATGCTCAGCATCTACAAATGCAGCTACTCCTCCATTTTTTTGGACCTCTGCAATTGCGTGAAGCGTTAACGTAGTCTTTCCTGAGCTTTCTGGCCCGTAAACTTCTACTACCCTTCCTTTTGGATATCCTCCTCCTAATGCTAAATCTAAGGTGAGAGCTCCAGTAGATATTGTTTCTACTTTCATTCTTGAAGCGTCACCAAGTCTCATTATTGAACCACGTCCAAAATTTCTTTCTATTTGACCTAAGACGAGACTTAATGCCTTGTCTTTTTCTTTTGATTCAATTTTTTTCTTTTCTTCAAGACTCATTGTTTGACTTATCAATTAAAATTCTTGTAATTATTTTATATTTGGATAAATTTTTTTAAACCCAACTTCATAATTACAAGTTATAGTACATCCGTACTCTAACTGATGATCTTTAAATTGCAACTAATTTCTTTAGATTGCCTAATTTTAATAATTTTATCCCTTTATTAAGATCATATCTATCTGATTCTTTTAGATATCCCCAATCAGCTAGAAAACAAGGAATATAGGAAGTTTCTGAATTCTCCTTGATATCAATTAGAGTTTTTTTTCTATCTTCTATGAAGCCTATGATTTCATAATTTTGACTAAGATCTTCTGCTATTTTTATTTTTGTCCCGGATTCATAACCAAATATAAATTCTGGAAAAATATTTAATTCTTTAAGAATTTTTTCAGCAAATACTTTTCCTTTTGTGGTTATTATTCCGGTTTTTATTTCTTTTTTATTTAATTCTTCCATAAAATTTATAACTTCAAAAAATGGATTGTGTAAATTCACCCACTTCTTAAAATCTTTTTCAATTTGGTACTTCCGAGACTTATCTAAAATTTTCTGTAAATCTTCTGCGATCCAACAATTATCTTTTAATATTCTCTGACAATTTTGATGATATTTATTGACGTAATCAACTTTATTAAAATTGTTTAATGGATTTTCTTTTTTTATAATTTCGTGAACTATTACAACCATTTCCCAACCGTATTTAACCCAAGGTCTAACTTCTATGAAAGTATTTGGTATCTTTTTATAAAGTTTTTGATCAACTTGGATGTTTGGTGAATTTAAATATTTTTCACAGGCTAATAAAGAGCTATGCCAATATTCATTCATTCCATCAACTATGACTCCATCAAAATCAAATAAAAATACTTTTTGATCAGACACTAATTGAATGTTAGGACTGGGCCGCTAGGATTCGAACCTAGGAATGTCGAGACCAAAACCCGATGCCTTACCACTTGGCGACGGCCCATTGATCTTTTAGTTTAATACATGAAAAGATTTTTTTCTATCAAAAAAATACAAAGTTTTTATAAACAATGAGCAGGTATTAAAAAAGAAAAATATTATTTGAATTGGTTAGATTTCCATGGCTCTAGGAATTTATGAGCTTTTTTGATTGCAATAGCCATCCTTTCAGGATCCTCGTAGAGTTTTTTATTATTTTTGTGAGCAAATTCAATAAGGGGCTGCATAATTTTTCTTGCAGAACTTCCAAATGCTATTCCATCTGGAAGATGATTTGATTTCAAAAATTCATGAGTCTTTTCATTTGTTCCCCCTGCTAATTGAATTAATCCTGGTGGAAGATCTGAACCGATTCTTTCAAACAACTTAACTGCATCTCTACTAGTATTTCGAGAGAGATCGCCCGACATTGGCCTTCCATCTAGTTGCCAAATAAGGGGAATATTTAGATCATTAAGAACTTCATATCTTTCCCAAAGAGCTTTCAAAAGATCTTTGGGTCCATGCGATTTTGTTTCCGATTGATTTAATCCGCAGCTGATAGATATCTTTTTTAGTTTTGTTTTAGAATTTTTAAGGATATCTGCAACTTTTACAAAAGCATCTATGCGATTTATTTCTGTATGAATCTCTACTGCATCAGGCTTTATTTTTTTAAGTTTTGATGCTAAATCATGTTTTGACAAATTATATTCATATTCACTAATAAGATTTAACGGACAACTATTGATACATCTTCCACACCCATAACATTTACTCTCTTTGATCCCAAAATTATCTATTGCAAAGGTGGGGCAAACTTTTTCGCACGGTCTAGGACAATGGGGTGGGCAACTCGTTGGATCAAATTTTGCTTTACGAAAGTGGATATCATTACCATCACTAATGCTTATCATTAATCCGGGAGAGTTTTGAAATAATTCTTTTGCCCACTCGATTCCTTTTTTTGCAGCATGAACTATAGATTCTTCAGCTGCAACATCTATGTAATCGACTCCAGCTGCAGTATAAATTGCACATAAGTCTTCAATAGCAACAATATCTTCATTACTGGCGCCACAAATTAATTTAATCCATTTATTTTTTTTATTTTTAGTTTTAATCAAAAAATTTAACTTTAAAATTCATCCAAAATATAATTATTTAATGACTTCCATTCAAGTTTCCTTGCCCCCCCCATTTCAACAACAATTTTTAGTTTATTGTCTTTAGTACAAATTTCTATTAGGCTCTCTAATTCAGATTGAGACAATACTTGCCCCTCTAACAACCAAAGTAGTTTATGTTTATCATTTTCATTAAATAATTCTGAAGCCTGTGGGATAACTTGTTGAACTTCTCCGAGAGCTCCGTTTCTTCCTACACTTTGGTGCCCAAGGTGAGGTGGCCTAATTCCATGCAATTTTAGTAGAAAGACTTCAGGATCTCCAAGCCCTCTGGCGGAGGTTATAAACGTTTTAAAACCCTTAGCCCTCATTCTTCTCAAAAGACGAGTTTCATAACCACCCTCAAGAGGTGCAAAAATTGCGAGACATTTGTTCGTTTTTAAATCGCTATGAAATTTCTTTCCTGTGAGCAGTAATGGCATAAAAACTTTTTTTATTTGTATTGTATTTATTTTATGGTACTTGATGATGTACAATTGTGATTCAGTGAATTTTTTTAAGCTCTTAAGCTAGCCGAGCCTCTACAAAATTTCACATTTTTAGCGTTTCGTTAAAAAAATTCAGGTGGGTTTGACCCAAGGGAAACTATCTTAATTTTAGAAAAGTCTCAACCTAATTAATAGTTTTTTTGTTAACTTAACCTCTCAAACTAAAAAGGCCCAGTTAATTGAAAAATCATTACAAGCTAGCAAATTTAGTTTTATGTCTATTGGAATTTTAGGAAAGAAATTGGGCATGTCCCAACTTTTCGACGATAAAGGTAACGCAGTACCAGTTACTCTCATCGAGGCAGGACCATGCCGCGTCACTCAATTGAAAACAGTAGCTTTGGATGGTTATACTGCCGTCCAGATAGGTTATGGTTCGTCAAAAGATAAGCATATTAGTAAGCCTGAGAAAGGCCATTTATTAAAGTCAGGGGTAGAACTCCTTAAGCATCTAAAAGAATACAGAGTTGAAGAAAGTTCATCCTATGAAATTGGAAATCAAATAACCGTAAAAAACTTTGAAGTTGGCCAAAAAGTTGATATCAGTGGGAAATCAATGGGCAGAGGTTTTGCTGGTTACCAGAAAAGACATGGTTTTAGCAGAGGTCCTATGAGTCATGGTTCAAAAAATCATAGAGCACCTGGATCTACAGGGGCAGGTACAACTCCAGGCAGAATTTATCCTGGAAAAAGAATGGCAGGAAGATATGGAGGAAAACAGATTACTACTAAAGGTTTATTAGTTCTAAAAATTGATGATCAGAAAAACTTGCTTGTAGTAAAGGGTTCTGTCCCAGGTAAGCCTGGCTCAATTGTCAATATTAAGCCAAACAATGTTGTAGGCAAAAAAGGAGGTGAAAAATCATGACAACACTTGAAACTCTTAAGTGGGATGGTAAAAAATCCGGCAAAGTTACTATTGATTTAGCAGTTGCTAAAGAAACTTCTTCGGCAGATTTAATCCATAGAGCGGTTCTTAGGCAACTAGCTAATAAAAGACAGGGTACTGCATCAACTTTGACAAGATCTGAAGTGCGTGGGGGAGGTAGAAAGCCATACAAACAGAAAGGTACAGGAAGAGCTCGTCAAGGATCAATAAGGACACCTTTAAGACCTGGTGGCGGTATTATTTTTGGACCGAAGCCGCGTTCTTACAATCTTGATATGAATCGTAAGGAACGTAGATTAGCTCTAAGAACGGCACTTATGTCCAGAGTATCTGATATAAAGGCTGTTGAAGATTTTGGATCTACTCTAAAGAAGCCTAAAACAAGTGATATCATCAATGGCCTTGCTCGATTAGGTATACAAAAAACTGAAAAAGTTTTGGTTATTCTTGATAGTCCATCCGATGTTATAAAAAAATCCATTAATAATATTGAAAAAGTTAAATTAATCGCCGCCGATCAATTAAATGTATTTGATATTCTTAATGCTAATAAATTGGTAATAGGTCAATCAGCAATAGATAAAATTCAGGAGGTTTATGCATCATGAGTAAATTATTTGATTCTCGTTTAGCTGATGTAATACGGAAGCCAGTTATTACTGAGAAAGCTACAAATGCACTGGATCTTAATCAATATACTTTTGAAGTAGATCATAGAGCTGCAAAACCACAAATCAAGGCAGCTATTGAAGCCTTGTTCAGTGTTAAAGTCATAGGAGTTAACACTATGAATCCTCCTAGGAGAACAAGAAGAGTCGGGAAATTTTCCGGTAAACGTTCTCAGGTCAAGAAAGCAATTGTACGTCTTGCTGAAGGAGACAAAATCCAACTATTTCCAGAATCTTAAGGAGTTTTAATCATGGCAATTCGTAAATTTAAACCTTATACACCTGGCACTAGGCAGAGAGTAGTTACTGACTTTAGTGAAATAACAAGTGCAAAACCTGAAAGATCACTAATAGTTTCAAAACATAGAGTTAAAGGTAGGAATAATCGTGGAGTTATTACTTGTCGTCATCGTGGTGGTGGTCACAAAAGGCAATATAGATTAGTCGACTTTAGAAGAGATAAAAGAAACATTAACGCTAAAATTGCAGCTATACACTACGATCCTCACAGAAATGCAAGGTTGGCACTTTTATTCTATGAAGATGGGGAAAAAAGATATATTATCGCGCCAGCAGGAGTAAAAGTCGGACAAAATGTTATTTCCGGAGAAAATGTTCCAATTGAAGACGGAAATGCAATGCCACTTTCTGTTATGCCATTGGGATCTAGTGTTCATTGTGTAGAGTTATATGCAGGTAGGGGTGCTCAGATGGTTAGATCCGCAGGAGCTAGTGCTCAAGTTATGGCAAAAGAGGGAGATTATGTTGCTTTAAAACTCCCATCTACTGAGGTAAGACTTGTAAGAAAAGAATGCTATGCAACTCTTGGAGAAGTTGGTAATTCTGAAATAAGAAATACTAGCTTAGGTAAAGCAGGAAGAAGAAGATGGCTTGGAAGAAGGCCTCAAGTAAGAGGTAGTGTCATGAACCCATGTGATCATCCACATGGAGGAGGAGAGGGAAAAGCGCCAATTGGTAGAGCAGGTCCAGTTACTCCCTGGGGTAAACCCGCTCTTGGATTAAAGACACGTAAAAAGAACAAACCAAGTAATAAATTAGTAGTTCGAAGACGTCGTCGAGTTTCTAAGAGGAGTAGAGGAGGAAGAGACTCTTGATTACTTCATCTATTATTTCAATTTCTATTACATAATCATGGGACGTTCACTAAAAAAAGGACCTTTTATAGCAGATAGCTTGCTCAAGAAGGTAGAAAAACAAAATACTGATAATGACAAGTCTGTTATCAAAACTTGGTCGAGATCTTCTACGATTTTACCTTTAATGATCGGTCACACAATCGCTGTACATAATGGCAAGACTCACATTCCAGTATTTATTACTGAACAAATGATTGGTCATAAACTCGGTGAATTTGCTCCTACGCGCACTTACCGAGGTCATATAAGAGATAAGAAAGGAGCAAAATCATGACAAAAACACCTGAAACACAAAAAAAAGCCGTTGCACATGGGAATTATGTTCGCGGATCAGCCTCTAAAGTAAGAAGAGTTTTGGATCAGATAAGGGGTAGGTCTTATAGAGATGCATTGATTATGTTGGAATTTATGCCTTACAGATCTACAGACCCTATTACTAAAGTTCTAAGATCAGCGGTCGCCAATGCAGAACACAACCTTGGAATGGATCCATCTACTTTAGTGATTTCTTCTGCATGGGCTAATAATGGTCCTGTAATGAAAAGGTATAGGCCCAGAGCTCAAGGTCGAGCTTTTTCAATTAAAAAACAGACTTGCCACATAAGTATTTCTGTAGAATCTGCTCCTATTCAAACTAATGCGGAGGTACAAAACTAATGGGACACAAAATACATCCTTCTGGACTGAGATTAGGAATTACACAAGAGCATCGCTCTAAGTGGTTTGCTACTTCTAAAACATATCCAATTCTTCTCCAAGAGGATTTCAAAATTCGTACTTTCATACAAAAAAAATATGGAGCAGCGGGTATTAGCGATGTTTTAATAGCTAGAAAAGCTGACCAACTTGAACTTGAATTAAAAACAGCAAGACCAGGAGTTATAGTTGGTAGACAAGGGAGTGGTATTGAAGAGTTAAGATCTGGCATTCAAAAAACTATAGGGGATAGGACAAGACAAGTCAGAATAAACGTTGTTGAAGTTGAACGCGTAGATGCCGATGCTTTTTTACTAGCTGAATATATCGCGCAACAACTAGAAAAAAGGGTTGCCTTTAGAAGAACTATAAGGATGGCCTTACAAAGGGCTCAAAGGGCTGGGGTCTTAGGTCTTAAAATTCAAGTAGGGGGAAGGTTGAATGGTGCTGAAATAGCTAGAACTGAATGGACGAGAGAAGGTAGAGTACCATTACATACTTTGAGAGCTGAAATTGACTATGCAACACGTGAAGCTAATACAACTTACGGTGTCCTCGGCATTAAAGTTTGGGTTTTTAAGGGTGAAGTTCTCCCTAAAGAAGAACAAACTATCCCTGTGGGTGCGAGCCCTAAAAGGAAAGCTAGTAGAAGACCTCAGCAATTTGAGGATCGTTCAAATGAGAATTCATAGGAGGTATAAAAATGCTTAGTCCAAAACGTACTAAATTCCGCAAACAACATAGAGGCAGAATGAGAGGGGTAGCCTCAAAAGGTAATACTATCGCATTTGGTCAATTTGCTCTCCAAGCTCAAGACTGTGGATGGGTAACTGCACGTCAGATTGAAGCAAGTAGAAGAGCTATGACAAGATATATCAAACGTGGTGGTCAAATCTGGATAAGAATATTTCCTGATAAACCTGTAACCATGAGACCTGCTGAAACTCGAATGGGTTCAGGTAAAGGTAATCCAGAGTTCTGGGTCGCAGTTGTAAAACCTGGAAGAATACTATTTGAAATGGGTGGTGAGGATATCACTGAGGAAATTGCAAAGGAAGCTATGCGTCTTGCTCAGTACAAACTGCCAGTAAAAACTAAATTTATCTCCATTCAAAAAAATCTAGAAGATTCCTCCCAAGAAAATACAAAAAATAGTAAAAAATCTCAAGAGGAGGTTAAACAATGAAAAACTCAGAGTCTCTTAAAGAATTTAAAAAATTAAATTCTGATCAAATTACCGAAAAGATTGACCAATTACGAAAAGATCTTTTTGATTTGAGATTCAAGCAAGCTACTAGACAGCTCAATGAAACTCATAAATTTAAAATCATCAAGAAACAAGTTGCGCAATTACTAACTCTCAGTAAGAGTCAATCTGCTTCTAAAACTACTTCTGATTAATTATTAGTTATGGCACTTAAAGAAAGAATTGGTACTGTTGTCAGCGACAAAATGGATAAAACAGTTGTTGTTGCTGTTATTAACAGATTTCCACATCCCACTTATAAAAAAATTGTAAGTAGAACTACACGGTACAAGGCTCATGACCCTGAAAATACATGTGTCTTAGGTGATCGAGTTAAAATTAGAGAAACTAGACCGCTAAGCGCTCACAAAAGATGGGCAATAGAAGAGATTCTCAATAAAACAAGTCAGGCTAAGGAGGTTAAAAAATGATTCAACAAGAAACTTATTTAACAGTTGCTGATAATAGCGGAGCTAAAAGACTTCAATGTATAAGAGTTTTAGGCTCTAATAGAAGGTATGCACATGTTGGGGATGTAATCGTAGCAACTGTAAAAGATGCTCTTCCTAATATGGGAGTTAAGAAATCTGAAGTTGTTAAAGCTGTTATCGTCAGAACTAAAGCAACATTAAGAAGAAATACTGGTAATTCAATCAGATTTGATGACAATGCTGCAGTATTAATTAATGAAGATAAGAATCCAAAAGGTACTAGAGTCTTTGGTCCTGTAGCCAGAGAACTGCGGGATAAAAATTATACAAAGATTGTTTCTCTTGCTCCGGAGGTGATTTAAATGTTGGATTCATTAAAACAAAAGAAAAATTTTCATAGAATAAAAATGAGAATCAAAACTGGAGATTTAGTAAAAGTAATTAATGGCAAGGACAAAGGGAAAACTGGTGAGGTTTTAAAAACTATCCCTCTTGAAAATAGAGTAGTAGTTAAGGGAATTAATCTTAGGACTAAACACGTAAAACCAACTCAGGAAGGAGAAACTGGAAGAATACTTACTGAAGAAGCCTCTTTACATGCATCAAATGTAATGTTCTTTTCAAAAGATAAAAATCTTATAAGTAAGATTGAATACTTTATTGATAAAGAGGGGGTTAAGAAGAGAAGATTGAAGAAAACTGGTGAAGTAATTGATTAATTTTTCATCAGAAACTAGATTTCAACTTTTTCTAATTTATCAATTCTGACAAAGACCAGAATTAACAAAAAATTATGACTCTAAAAAATCGCTACAAAGAATCAATTAGACCAAAACTTTTAAAAGACCTTGGTCTTAAAAATATTCATCAAGTACCTAAAGTTGTCAAAGTCAACGTTAACAGAGGTCTTGGTGAGGCAGCTTCAAATTCGAAAGCTCTAGAAGCCTCTTTAAATGAAATGGCAACAATTACAGGACAAAAGGCCTTAGTAACTAGGGCCAAAAAAGCTATCGCGGGTTTTAAAATTCGTGAAGGCATGCCGATTGGTTGTACTGTAACTTTAAGAGGAGACAGGATGTATTCCTTTTTGGAGAGATTTATAAATCTAGCTTTACCAAGAATAAGAGACTTTAGAGGAGTGAATCCAAAAAGTTTTGATGGGAGAGGGAATTACACCGTTGGTGTGAAAGAGCAATTGATTTTTCCTGAAATCTCTTTTGACAAAATAGATTCAATAAGAGGTATGGATATAACTATTGTCACTAGTGCAAAATCAGATCAAGAAGGTAAAGCTCTTTTGCAGGAGTTAGGAATGCCTTTTAGTAAGAATTAAATTAAAACTATGTCAAATCACGATCCTATTTCAGATATGCTAACTCGAATTAGAAATGCGAGTCAGAAAAAGCATACAACCACAACAATTCCAGGTTCAAAAATGTCCTTAAGTATCGCTAAAGTGCTTCAAAAAGAGGGGTTCATTTCTGATATTAATGAGGAAGGTGAAGGTTATAAATCACAAATAATACTTGGCCTCAAATATAGTGGTAAAAACAAATTTCCTACTATCCGATCTATGCAAAGAGTAAGTAAACCTGGTTTGAGAATTTATAAAAATACTAGAGGTTTACCAAAAGTTCTTGGAGGTCTCGGAGTTGCCATAATTTCAACTTCTAAAGGCGTCATGAGTGATCGCGATGCTAGGAAGCAAGGTATTGGCGGTGAAGTCCTCTGCTATGTTTACTAAGGAGATTTAATCATGTCAAGAATTGGAAAAACACCAGTACTTATTCCAGATAAAGTTACAGTTGATTTTGATGGATTAACAGTGACTGTGAAAGGCCCTAAGGGTGAGTTAAAACGTCACATGCCTGAGGGAGTTAGTTTTGATAAGAAAGATAATACTATTATCGTAAGTCCTAGTACAACCAAACTATACTCAAGACAGAGACATGGTTTATGTAGAGCCTTAATTGCAAATATGGTTGAAGGGGTTACTCAAGGTTTTTCAAAGAAACTAGAAATTGTTGGCGTTGGATCAAGAGCACAAGTAAAAGGTAAAAATCTAGTTGTAAGTGCAGGATATAGTCATCCTGTAGAAATGATCCCCCCTGATGGTATAACATACAAAGTTGAGAGTAATACAAACGTTACCGTATCTGGAATTGATAAAGAAATTGTTGGCAATGAAGCGGCAAAAATCAGATCAATTAGACCCCCAGAACCATATAAAGGTAAAGGAATTAAATACCATGATGAGAGAATTCTCAGAAAAGCTGGTAAATCTGGCAAAAAATAATTCCAATTAAAAAAATGACCAAACTTTCCAGGAAATTACAAACCCAAAAAAGACATAGAAGATTAAGGAGATTCTTAATTGGAGATGCAACGCGTCCAAGATTGTCTGTTTTTCGATCTAATAACCATATTTATGCCCAGGTTATAGACGATAGCGCTCAAAAAACTATTTGCTCAGCTTCAACTGTTGATAAGGAACTAAGAGAAAAATCTGAAAAATTACCTTCTGATTGTAATTCTTCTTCAATTGTTGGCAAATTACTTGCAAAGAGAGCGATAAAAAAAGGTATTAAGCAAGTGATTTTTGACCGTGGAGGTAATTTATATCACGGTAGAGTAAAGGCACTTGCAGACGCTGCTCGTGAAGCCGGCCTAGAATTTTAACCCTTAATTTTTACTATGACTGACACTCCAACAAAACAAGAAATTGAGTCCAAGAACGATAATGTTCCTGCAGCTATGCCTGTAGAACAAAAAAAGAATAATCGTAATGATCGAAAAAAAAATAGAAGAGGTGATTCAAAAAATCTAGATAGAGATTCTGATTGGCAAGAAAGAGTTGTTCAAATAAGACGCGTATCTAAAACTGTTAAAGGTGGAAAAAAAATGAGTTTTAGAGCAATTGTTGTTGTTGGTAATGAGAAAGGACAAGTTGGAGTTGGAGTTGGTAAAGCTGGAGATGTCATTGGTGCTGTTAGAAAAGGAGTTTCAGATGGTAAAAAAAATCTTGTTAGGGTTCCGTTAACTCCAAACAATTCAATACCAACCTTATCTAAAGGTAGAGATGGTGCAGCTAATGTACTTATTAGACCAGCAGCTCCAGGTACAGGCGTAATAGCTGGCGGTTCAATTAGAACAGTTTTAGAATTAGCAGGAATTAAAAATGTTTTAGCAAAAAGATTAGGTAGTAAAACACCTTTAAATAATGCAAGAGCTGCCATGGTAGCTCTCTCTCAATTAAGAACACACAAATCTGCCTCAAGAGAGAGAGGAATCTCACTCGAACAACTCTATTCTTAAAAATTATGACCTCAACATTAAATACACTTAAACCAAACTCTGGCTCTAGGAAGAAAAAATTAAGAAAGGGTAGAGGTATTGCTGCTGGGCAGGGTGCTTCTTGCGGATTTGGAATGAGAGGCCAAAAGTCGCGTTCTGGTAGACCTACAAGACCAGGTTTTGAAGGTGGACAAATGCCCTTATATAGAAGAGTTCCAAAATTAAAGCACTTTGAAATAATTAATCAAAAAAACTTTTCAATCATTAATTTAGATAAATTAAATAATTTTAAAGATAACGATACTGTTAACCTTGATTCACTAGTGAAAAAAGGACTTATTTTTAAGCCAAAGTTTCCTTTGAAAATTCTTGGTAATGGTGAAGTTAATGCAAAGCTAACAGTCCAAGCTCATGCATTCACAAAAGTTGCAAAACAAAAAATTGAAGATGCAGGTGGAACTTGCGAGCTTTTAAATAAAAAATAAATTTATTCAAAAATTTAGTTAAGCTTTAAAATGTTTGTTAACAAAAGTCGAAATCCTAGCGCTTCTGAAATACTTTCTCAATTATTTTTAAATAAAGAGCTAAGGAGTAGAGTTTTAACAACTCTAGGTCTCCTTCTTTTAGTAAGACTTGGCATCTATATTCCTATGCCTGGTATTGATAGGGTTGCTTTTAAGAGTTTCATAGATCAAGGCGGTCAATTAATTGGCTTTTTAGACATTTTTACTGGTGGGGGAATTTCGACACTTGGAATTTTTGCTTTAGGTATCCTTCCTTTTATAAACGCATCAATTATTATTCAGCTTCTTACAGCTTCATTACCTGTTCTTGAAGATTTGCAAAAAAATGAGGGAGAAGCGGGTAGAAGGAAAATAGCGCAAATAACTAGATATGTTTCTTTAGGATGGGGGCTTCTACAGAGTATTATTTTTTCTTTAATCCTTCGTCAATATGCAATTCAAGGTATTAGCGAAACCACATTTGTTTTGCAAACTTCCATCGCCTTAGTTACTGGCTCAATGTTAGTGATGTGGTTTAGTGAAATTATTACAGAGAAAGGGATAGGACAAGGAGCCTCATTGGTTATTTTTTTGAATATTGTCTCAACTTTGCCAAAGGCTTTAAGTTCAACCATTGAAAAAGCTCAAACTGGGGATAGAGGAGATGTTTTGGGCATCGCAGTTTTGCTTGGAGTGTTTTTACTTACAATTGTCGGGATAATATTTGTCCAGGAGGGGGCTAGACGTATTCCTATTGTTAGTGCAAAAAGGCAAATAGGAAATGCAACATTACTTCCTACAAGGCAAAGTTATTTACCTTTAAAGTTAAATGCAGGTGGAGTCATGCCGATTATATTCGCTTCTGCCTTAATTTTCTTACCCATAACAATTGCAAATGTTACTGGTAATCCAGTCCTAATCAAGTTAGCTAGTAGTTTAAATCCAGGATCCTCAAATCCATGGCCATATGCTCTTACTTTCTTCTCATTGATTTTGGGATTCTCTTATTTTTATGCATCCCTTACGATTAATCCAGTCGATGTGGCTTCAAATTTAAAAAAAGGGGGAGTAGCAATTCCAGGAGTTAGACCAGGAACTAATACAGCTAACTACTTATCAGGGATACAAAATAGGTTGACTTTATTAGGTGGATTATTTCTTGGTTCAGTAGCTATTATTCCTGCTGCAGTAGAGAGAGCGACAAATGTCCAAACTTTCCAAGGTTTAGGAGCAACTTCATTACTTATTCTTGTGGGTGTTGCTATTGATACTGCAAAGCAAATTCAAACTTATGTTATTTCTCAAAGATATGAGGGATTAATTAACAATTAATGAAAAAACATTTACTATTTTTAGGCGCTCCTGGTGCTGGAAAAGGGACTCAGGCAGAATTACTTAGTAAAACCAACTCTTATTTGCATCTTTCCACAGGAGAATTATTAAGAAAAGAAATTGAAATGAATACTATTCTTGGTAGACAGGTAAAGGATGTAATTAATCGGGGCGAACTTGTCAGTGACGATCTCGTATTAAAAATAGTAAGGCAAAATTTAGATAAGGATAATAAAGGTTGGATTTTAGATGGCTACCCAAGAAATTTATCTCAAGCTAATTCATTGAATGAGGTTTTAATTGAAATAAATCAACCTTTAGAAGTAGTTTTTTACTTAGATATTCCAGAAGAAGTTCTTATTAAGCGTTTGCTTTTGAGAGGGAGAAAAGATGATACTGAAGAGACTATCAGAACAAGAGTTAACATTTATAAAAAAACAACAGAACCGTTGATTCAATATTTTAAGGATCTTGCTTTGCTGGAATATATTAATGCCGATAGAGATTTAAAAACCATTTCCTCTGATATCAAACAAAAAATGGCTTGACGATGATGTAGAATATAGTATCAATGTTTTATTTGTAAAACCCTTATGAAGGTCAGATCTTCAGTTAAAAAAATTAGCCCTGACGATCAGATCGTGAG